>NZ_JBDPMB010000019.1:0-190886 GCF_039871615.1 Nonomuraea sp. B10E15 | reverse complement strand
TCGTCCATACCTGGCTCCCGCCTGTCCACCCGTAATCGTTGCTCTATGCACAAGGCGCCGGCGCCCACCGCTGTGTGACACCCGCCATCGGTGACACACCTCACGTGAGCGCCCTGTCACAAAGTCCGGGACACGAACGCCGCATGGTCAGGACGCCGCGCGAACGATGCGCGCGGCACGCAACTTCCCGAGCGATCACCATGGCGCCCGTCGCGTGGTGATCGCGCAACCACAAGGAACGGAAAGCCATAATGAGCAAGGTCTGGTTCGTCACCGGTTCCTCCCGCGGCCTCGGCCGTCAGTTTGTCGAGGCCGCCCTGTCGCGCGGCGACAAGGTGGCCGCGGCCGCCCGCAACATCGCCAGCCTGGACGACCTGGCCGCCGCCCACGGCGAGGCGGTGCTCCCGCTGGAGCTGGACGTGACCGACAAGGCCACCGTCTTCGAGTCCGTGAAGCGGGCGGCCGAGCACTTCGGCCGGCTCGACGTCATCGTGAACAACGCCGGCTACGCCCAGGTCGGCGCGGTCGAGGAGCTGACCGAGCAGCACCTGCGCGACCAGCTGGAGACCAACCTGTTCGGCGCCCTATGGGTGATCCAGGCCGCGCTGCCCTGTCTACGCGAGCAGCGCTCCGGGCACATCATCCAGCTGTCCTCCGCGGCCGGGCTCGTGGCGATGCCGCTCAGCGGCGCCTACAGCGCCTCCAAGTGGGCCCTGGAAGCACTGAACGAATCCCTCGCCCAGGAGGTCGCCGAGTTCGGCATCAAGGTGACCGTCATCGAGCCCGGCGGCTTCGCCACCAGGGACGGCAAGAACCCCGACCCCCTCGCCAACGGCCACCTGGCCGAGCAGGACCCGATCTACGACGGGCTTCGCCAGCGGATCGCCGCGTTCGCGGGCAAGCAGCCCGCCGGCGACCCGGCCGCCGCCGCCCAAGCCCTCCTCACGCTCGTCGACTCCGACCAGCCGCCGCTGCGGGTGCTGTTCGGGCAGGGCTTCTACCCGATGCTCCAGCAGGCCTACGCCGACCGGCTCAAGACCTGGGCCGACTGGCAGGACCTCTCGGCACAGGCGCACGGCAAGCCCCAACACGAAGATCGGTGACCCGGGACCGGGCCCACTCACCACAAAGCAAACGACCCGACAGGAGCACCACATGAAGCACCGCATCGTCGTCCTCGGCGCCGGCTATGCCGGAGCCTACGCGGCCGGCAACCTGGCCCGCCGGCTGTCCCCGAAGGACACCGTGATCACCGTGGTCAACGCCGTGCCGCACTTCGTGCAGCGCATGCGGCTGCCCCAGGTGGCGGCCGGCCAGGAGGTCGAGGTTCCCAAGCTCGCCGACGTCTTCGCGGACACGGGGATACGGCTGCGCCTGGCCCGCGTCACCACCGTCGACCTCGAGCGCCGGCTCGTCGCCATGGCCGGCACCGACGCCGGCGAGCTCGGCTACGACACGCTGGTCTACGCGCTCGGCAGCCACGTCGCCGACCACGGCGTCCCCGGTGTGGCCGAGCACGCCTTCGACGTCACCGGCCGGCCTTCGGCGCTGCGCCTGTGCGAACGCCTGGACAGCCTGGACAAGCGGGGCGAAGGCGGGAGCGTGGTGGTCGTCGGCGACGGGCTGACCGGCATCGAGACCGCCACCGAGATCGCCGAATCCCGGCCCGGCCTGTCGGTGACGCTCATCGCCCGCAGGCAGCTGGGCGCCCGGCTCTCCGCCGGAGCCCGCGGCCACCTGCGCCGGGCCTGCGACCGGCTGGGCATCACCGTCCTGGAGCACACCAGCGTCGAAGCCGTCGACGCGACGCTGCTGCGGTGCGCCGGCGGCACCACCCTGGCGTCCGACGCGACCGTGTGGACAGCCGGGTTCGCGGTCAACCCCATCGCCGCCGACAGCGGGCTGGAGGTCACCGAGAACGGTCAGATCGTCGTCGATCGCACCATGCGGTCGATCTCGCACCCCGACGTGTACGCCATCGGCGACAGCGCCCACGCCATCGGCGACAACGGCCGGCCGATGCCGATGTCGTGCGCGTCGGCCGGCTACACCAGCCGGCAGGCGATCGAGGCGATCGTGGCACGCCTGACCGGGCGCACGATCACGAACACGAAACTGGTCTACACCTACAACCACATCAGCCTCGGGCGGCGAGACGGAATCCTGCAGATGATCGACCACGAAGGGCAGGCAAAACCGACGTACCAGGGCGGCCGCAAAGCCGCGCGGGTCAAGGCGGGAATCCTCACGACGGCACTGTGGGCCACCTCACACCCCACCTACGGCCTGCCCAGGCGCAGGCGCCGCCTGACCACCGCACCGGACACGTCCGCCGAGCAGGTGGGTCGCGTAACCGCCTAGGACCTCACGACGGAGATGACGTTCGCCTCACTCCTCGACTCGACTCGGATCGAAGCGGTCGGCCGGCGCGGTGAGCGCCGGGTTGTCGCCGGCCCGGCTGCGTCTTCCCGGGCTGAGCGTCCGGGTCATGTCTCCCGAGCGGGGCGCTGCCCACTGCGCCGTCTGGCGGCATACGGCAACACGAACAAGTACAGACCCGTGAACAGCTGCAAGACGAGCGGGAGCAGCGGCAAGTAGAACACCCACTCGGCAGGCTCCTCCTGGAGCACGGCGACGATACTGACCAAGACGGTCGCCGTGAAGACGATGGACAACCAGCGGTGAGTCTGCCGAACCCACGTGTTCCCGGTCAATGAGACCTCCTCTGGAAGACGAGCAACCCCGGCCAGAGCGACCTGCCGGGAGGGACGTTCAGCCGCCTGCGGACGTCGCTGACTGCAACGCTCCTGTTCAGTCCGTGGACAGCGGCACTGGATGCAGCGCACCGATCGCCCATGGCTCGGCTCACCCGGACGTCTTCGTGCTGGGTGAGCCGATGCTCGGTGTTGTCGCGACGAGCTGAGTGCGAGGGCATGGCCCGGCACTCGTCGGTCGTTGCGCAGCCGAGCACATCGCCATCGGCGATCATGACGGTGGCCGGCGGGTGGCCGCCACCAACGTGGTGCGCTCCATGACAGATCACGCTAGGTGCGGCTCAGGGACTGGCGCTTCTCGATTCCTGATCGGTTTGTCGCCCCGCAGTAGCAGGCTGTTGATCCCGACGTCCCGGGGTCAATCGACCGTGATGACGAGCTTTCCCGGCGCGTTGCCCGCAGCCAGGTCCCCTACCGCGGTGGGGGCCTCCGCCAGGGAGTACGTGCGTCCGACGGCCGGTCGCACGGACCCGGCCTCGATGAGGTCGCGCAGCGCGTCCAGGTCGGCGGTGCGGGTCAGCGCGATCAGCGCGTCCAGGCTCTGGCGCGTGAACGGGGTGATCAGCCGGGCGGCGAGCAGCCGGCCGAGTCCGCCGAACCACCGACCGCCGCCCTCGCCGCCGATGATGACCAGCCGGCCGCGCTCGGCGAGCAGCCCGCGCAGCAGGGCCAGCGGCCGCAGGCCCGCGATGTCGATGATCAGATCGTACGTCCCGGTGAGGGGCTCGCGCGTGTAGTCGATGACGGCCTGGGCGCCCAGCGACCGGACGAGGTCGGCCTTGGCCGTGCTGCACACGCCGGTGACGTGGGCGCCGCCGGCGACCGCGAGTTGCGTCGCGAAGCTGCCCACTCCGCCGCCGGCGCCGATGACCAGCACCTTCGCGCCGGCGGTGACCTGGCCGACGGCCCGCAACGCGGTCACCCCCGACACGGGTACGGCCGCCGCTTCGGTGAAGCTCAGGTTGGCGGGCTTGCGGGCGAGCTTGCCCGGGCGGGCGAGCGCGAACTGCGCGTACGTGCCGGTCGCCGCGCCGTACACCTCGTCGCCGGGGCGTAACGCGGTCACGTTGGCGCCGACGGACTCCACGACGCCGGCCACGTCCATGCCCGGCACGCGGTTGCGGGGCCGGCGCAGGCCGAAACCGAGGCGGCCGATGAGCGGCAGCCCGGTCATGACGTGCCACACGCCGTAGTCGACGCCGGCCGCGTGCACCCGGATCAGCACGTCGTCGGCGCCGGGCGTCGGGGCCGGGACCTCGCCGAGGCTCAGCGTGTGTGGCGGGCCGTACTCGTCCTGGACGATCGCCCTCATGAGGGGTCTCCTTCGGTGTCGGGGTACTGGAAGACGTCGTCGAGCCCGACCCGGAACACCCGGGCGATGCGGAAGGCCATCTCCAGCGAGGGGGAGTAGCGACCCTGTTCGATCGCGATGATGGTCTGGCGGGTGACGCCGACCCGGTCGGCCAGCTCGGCCTGGGTCATCTCGCCGTGCGCGAACCGCAGGGCCCGGATCGTGTTGGTGACCTGCGTCGGCTTCACCACGTCTGGAAGCCGCCCTTGCGGTACGCCATGATCTTGGCAACCGAGCTGAGCCCCGCGGACAGCACGAACGCCAGGTAGACGGCGTTGGCGATCCAGAAGTGGCGCAGTTCGGCGATGGCCATGACCAGTGCGGCGAGCGCGCCGATGACGACGATCGACTGCCCGATGCGCTCGCTGACGTGGTTGATCTCGCGATCGCGCTCGTCGGTGCGGTCGGTGCCGTGGCCGCCCGCGACGGCCATCGCGATGTTGGCCACGATCGCGGCGACGATGGCGCCGCCGATGGTCCACAGCAGAGGTCCGGCGTAGGCGACGTCGGGAAGCGGGCCGCCGCCGGCCCGGCCCAGGACGGTCACCACGTAGATCGTGTACGCGCCGATGGTGACCACGATCATCACCCAGGCGCGTTTCTCCTCGAAGGCCATGCCCGCTCCTCATGTAAAACAAAGCTGACATCATGCAATGTAAAACACGCCAGACTCCATGTCAAAGCTTTTTTACATGATCGGCGGGTGACCGCCAGGTTTCCCGTTCGATCTTGCGCACATCCTCATCGTCCCCAGGAGCTCCGCCGCAGCGATCTTCTGGAGAGGGCGTTCTGGACGGCAGGGCATCCAGGTTTCCGGGTCGGGCAGGCGCGGCGTCGCGCGGCCGGCCTGAGAGGCGCTCCCGGTGCTGTTCCACGGGCGACACATCGAAGGTGGGGAAGTCCGGTCCGTGGGCCGCTCGGCGGGCTTGGAACTGAGTTCCACATCCATGGCGATCATCGTCGCTCGCCTGGCGGGTTAGCCGCTTGCATGCCGCGAAGCTGCAGAAAGTTCACCAAACACTCTGGAATTATTTTCCATATGTCGCTACTGTCCTGGAATCCACATCCGAAAGGGCAGCCATGGAACCCCCCAACGAGAGCCGCGCGGCCGAGATGCACCCGGACGACGGCTCCGGCATCCTCGCCCGCATCCGGGCCATGCGCCCGTCCTTCGCGCGAGGAGACCTGCGCGTCTCGGACGCCGTCCTGCGGGACCCGTCGGCCGTTGTCCACTCCACGATCAGCGATCTGGCGGCCGAGGCCGGGACCGCCTCGTCCACCGTCGTCCGGTTCTGCCAGCGGCTCGGGCTGCGCGGCTATCACGCCCTGAAACTGGCCATCGCCAGCGAGCTCGGCACCGGCAACGCTCTGGCCACTCCAAGGATCACGGCAGACGACAGCCCGCTCTCCGTGCTCAACAAGATCATCACCTTGGACGCGGAGGCGCTGCGCGACGTCACCTCGACCATCGACCCCGCGCAGCTGGAGACGGCCGTCAACGCCCTGCACGACGCCGGCCGCATCCTCGTCGTCGGGGTGGGCACCTCGGCCCCCCTGGCCCAGGACTTCGCCTACCGCCTGATCACCATAGGTCTGCACGCCGACGCCCCCGCCGACACGCACGTGCAGCATGTCACGGCCCGGTTGCTCGGCCCCTCCGACGTGTGCCTGGCCGTCAGCCACACCGGGTCCACCAGGGAGACCGTCGCGGCGGTCGAGGCGGCTCGCGACGTGCGCGCCACCACCATCGCTGTCACCAGCTTCGCCCGCTCTCCACTGACGGACGTCGTCGACGCCGTGCTGGTCGCCGGAAGCCGCGAGACGTCGTTCCGCATCGAGGCGATGGCCAGCCGCATCGCCCACCTTTCGCTGCTGGACGCCATGTTCGTCGCGCTGGCGCAGCGCCGCCCGGCGGCGGCCTCCGCGGCCCTGGAACTGACCGGCGGTGTGCTGGCGGAGCACCGGTTCTGATGGCCGCCGCCCGCCTCGCCGTCATCGCCGACAGCCATCTCTGCTCGCCCGGCACACCGTACGGCCACTGGAACGACCGGCTCCTGCTCCCGGAGTCGTGGACGCTGTGGCGGGAGGCTGTCGACTTCGTGGCGGCCAGCGCCGCCGAGGCCGTCATGCTCCTCGGCGACGTGACGAACTTCGCCGAGCCCGACCTGCTCGTGCGCGGCCTGCGCGAGCTGGCCCGCGCGGGCCGGCCCGTCATCGCCGTCGCGGGCAACCACGACGTCGAACCGGTACGCGACGCCCTGGCCGCCGCGAAGCAGGCGATTCCGGCTTTGACGGTGCCGGGGCTGACTCCGTCGCCGTCACCGGCGTTCGGCGGCCTCCATGTCGCCGGCGTTCCCATCAGGGCGAGCCGCCAGGGCGGCCACGTCCTGGACGGGGACGAGCTGCACGACCTGCCCGGCGACCGTCCGCTCGTCATGATCAGCCACTATCCCATCCTCGACATCGAAGCCGATCTCACCAGGCAGCACCTCAGACACCCTGACCATCTGGGCGGCGTCGGGCCGCTGCGCCGGCAACTGCACCGCCACCGGGGCCCGGGCGTCGTCCTGCACGGCCACGTGCACCGCCACCACGCGGCGCGCAGCGGGCGGCTCCTGCAGCTGTCGATGGCCCCGCTCATCGAAAGTCCGCACGCCGTGACCCTGCTGACCCTGCGTACCGAGCCCGATGGGCTCAACGTCGACCGCGAGACCGTGCCGCTGCGCGCCGCCTCGCGCCCCACTCCCGCGCTCGAACACTGGATGTTCCAGGACGGGCGCTGGACCCTCGACCCCACCCCCTCCGCGAGAAGGCCTCAGCCATGAAACGACTCCTCGTCCTCGCAACCGCACTCGTCCTGACCAGCGCATGCAGCACCGCAACCACCACCAACCCCGCGCCCCGGGCCGCCAGGAACGGCGACTGCGGGTACGCCTTCGTCCACGCCGCGACCATCGGCAGCAGCCTGTTCGAGAAATGGGCCGAGGACGGTGTCCAGCAGGCCAAGAAGGAGCTGGACGTGACCATCGACTCGGTCGAGTCGGCCACTCCGACGGCCATCGCCGACAACTTCCGCGCTTTCGCCCAGCGCGGTTGCAAGCAGGTGATCGCCACCGCGGGCTTCTCGGCGGCCGAGCCCCTCACGCAGGTCGCCAAGGAGTTCCCCGGCCAGCAGTTCGCCATCCTCGACGCCGAGGTGGACCTGCCCAACGTGCGCTCCTACGCCTGGGCCGTCGAACAGGCCACCTACGTGGCCGGCGTGAGCGCCGCGCTGCTGTCGAAGACGAAGACGATCGGCGCGGTCTTCGGCATGGAGGTCCCGTCGCTCAAGCGCTGGCAGGCGGGCTACGAAGCGGGTGCCAAGGCCGCCGTCCCCGGCACCAAGGTCCTCATCAACTACGTCGGCTCGTTCTCCGACCCGGCGAAGTCGCTCACCTTGGCCATCGCGCAGAAGCAGCAGGGCGCGGACGTCATCCTGCCCGCCTCGGGCTCGAACCTGGGCGTCATCTCCGAGGCCGCCAAGAACGGCTTCTCCGTCGCGGCGGTCGATCCCGAGGAGGCCGGCAAGGCCGGCGAGAAGGGCGTGGCGTTCACCATGTCGATGAAGGTCGCTGACTCGGTCCGCCTGCTGTTCGGCGAGAAGTGGACGGGAGAGCCGAGAGGCGGCACCAGAAACCTCACGCTCAAGGACGACGTGTTCGTCTTCGACCCGATGACCACCTCCTCCGGCACGTACGACGACCGGGTGCCCGCCGACGTCGTCAAGGCCGCCAAGGCCGCCTACGACGACATCGTGGCGGGCGCCATCACCGTCGCCAACCCGGTGGCGGGGCAGTGACCGTGACCGACGTCCTGGTGTGCGGCGACATCCGCAAGAGCTTCGGCCCGGTACGCGCCCTCAACGGCACCGACCTGCGCGTGCGGCGCGGCACGATCCACGGGCTGGTCGGCGAGAACGGCGCCGGCAAGTCCACGCTGATGAAGGTCGTCATGGGCGAGCTGACGCCCGACTCCGGGCACCTGGAGGTCGGCGCCGTCCCGGGCCTGATCCGGCAGCAGTTGTCCACCGTCCCCGAGTTCTCCGTCCTGGAGAACATCATCTTCGGCTCGGAGCCGCTGCGGCACGGGCTCGTCTCCCGGCGCGCCGCCGCCAAGCGGATCGGCGAGCTCATGGAGGAGATCCGGCTGCCGCTGCCCCTCCAGGAGGAGGCCGCGCTGCTGCCGCTGGCCCTGCAGCAGCGCATGGAGATCCTGCGCATCCTGTACCACCGCGCCGAGCTGATCCTCATGGACGAGCCCACCGCACTGCTCACGCCCAGCGAGGTCGATGCCATGTCAGAGCTGCTGCGACGGCTGGTCGAGCAGGGCCACACCGTTGTGTTCATCACCCACAAGCTGCGTGAGGTCGAGGCGCTGTGCGACGCGGTCACCGTGATCCGCCACGGTGCCACCACCCACCAATGGCCCGATCGCACGTTCACCGTCACCGGCATGGCCGCGGCGATGGTGGGAGAGAGCGGCGCGGGTGTGGTGGCGTCCGAGCGCGCCGGGCGCGACCTCACGAGCGCGGACATCAGGCTCTCGCTCGACGTGGCCGGACACCGGATCGAGGTACGGGCGGGCGAGGTGACCGGCGTCGCCGGGGTCGCGGGCAACGGCCAGGACACCCTGGTCGAGCACGTGTGCGGGCTGGCCGAGCACCCGGGGTTCGGGCAGGTCGCGATCGGCGGCGTCCGAGCCGACGGCTGGCCCACCAACCGCCGTCGCGCCGCGGGGCTGCGGTTGATCCCCGCCGACGCCCGGCAGTGGGCGAGCGCGGTGGAGGCCGACCTCGTCGACAACGTCGCCACGTCCGAGGTGAGCCCCGCCTTCACCGGGCGCTTCGGCAGGCTGCGCAAGAGCGCGATGGCGCGGCACGCGGCCGAGATCGTCGAGGCGGGGCAGGTCGTCACGGCGGGGATCCGCCAGAAGGCGGGCGAACTGTCCGGGGGCAACCTGCAGCGGCTCGTGGCCGCCAGGGAGCTGAACTCTGACGGGACGGTCGTGGTGGCGCACGAGCCGACCCGTGGCGTCGACTTCAGGGCGGCGCGGGCCATCAGGGACCGGCTCAGAGACTTCGCCGATCAAGGTGGTGGAACGCTCCTGATCTCCTCTGACCTCGACGAACTGTTCGAGATCAGCGATCGCATCGTGGTGATGTACCGGGGCGAGGTCGCGGGAGAGGTGCATAGAGCGGAGTTCTCCCGGGCCCGGCTGGGCGAGCTCATGGGCGGCCTCGACCCGGAAGCGGCCGCCGCCGAGACAGCGGGGTCAGAGGCGGAGGCGGCGTCATGAGCGTGGATCGTCGCGCCGTCCGGATCATGGCGGTCGCGCTGCTGGCCGGCCTGGCCATCGCCGGGGCGATCATCACGGCCGTCGGGGGAGGAGCCAGCCTGCCCGCCGCGGCGGCCGCCTTCGCCTCCGGCGCGTACGGCTCCGGCACCGCCTGGGGCGCGACCGTCGCGGCCGCCGTGCCCATCCTGCTGACCGCGATCGGCGCCAGCATCGCCTTCCGCGCCGGCATCTTCAACCTGGGCCAGCCCGGCATGTTCGTCGCGGGGGCGGTGGCCGCCGGGGCCGCCGCGCCCGCGCTGGGCGGACCCCCGCTGCTGAACGTCCTGATCACGCTGCTCGTCTCGATGGCGGCCGGTGCTCTGTGGGCGGCCCTGATCACCATATTCAGCCGGTTGACCGCAGTGGACGTGCTCGTCCTGTCGCTGATCATGAACTACCTCGCCGATGGCCTGGCGACGCTGCTGACCACCCGCGTCTTCCGCGACCCCACCGCGTTCGGCGTGATCGAGACCCGGCTGGTGCCCGCCCGGCTGCCGCTGCTCGTCGAGCAGAGCAGCTTCCACGCAGGCGCGCTGCTGGCGGTCGCCGTGTGCGTGCTCTACTGGTGGGTGCTGAACCAGACGCGCGCCGGGCACCGGTTGCGGCTCTACGGGCAGAACCCGCGCTTCGCCGCGGCGTCCGGCACCTCGCCCCGGCGCTACGAGCTGCGTGTCACCGTGGTCGCCGGCGCGGTTTCCGGGCTGGCCGGCGGCATCCAGGTCCTCGGGGTCTTCCTGCGCTACATCGACGGCTCTGTCGGCGGCGCCTCCTCCGCCGCCTGGACCGGCATGATCCTTGCCATCCTCGCTCCGCTCGGCAGCCTGCTGCTCGTCCCCGGGGCGCTCTTCCTTGCCTGTCTGCAGACCGGGCTGCTCGGCGTCGAACGGGAGATCGGCGTGTCCAGCAGGCTGAGCCTCGTCGTCCAGGCCGTCGTGATGATCGCGGTCGCCTATGGCCGGGGCCGGGCCCTGCGGGCGAGCCGGGACGCCCCGGCGGATGGAACCGCGCGCGGGCCGCAACCCAGGGCCGAAAGGGTCACGTCATGATCGATCTGCTGACCAGCGTCGTGATCTGGGGCCGGACCCTGGACGCCGCGACCTCGCTGCTCCTGGTCGCCCTCGGCGGGTATCTGTGCGTGCGCTCCGGCGTGTTCAACATCGCACTCGAAGGCTCCATGATCTTCAGCTGCTTCGCCGCCGTGGCGTGCAGCTTCTGGGCGAGCAACTGGGGCCTGGGCGTGCTCGGCGCAGCCGCAGTGGGCGTCGCGGTGACCGGCGTGCTCGCCCTGGTGTGCGTGTACCTGCACGCTGACGTGCTGCTCGTCGGGCTCGCGTTGAACCTGCTCGGGCTGGGCGCGACCCCGCTGCTGCTGCAGTGGGCCTTCGGCATCCGCGGCGGCTTCACCTCCCCCGAGGTGCGCCCCATCCCGCACGTCGGCCTGCCGGGCATCGACGCCGTCCCGTGGCTCGGTGACGTGGTCAGCGGACGCAGCGTGCTGACCTATCTGGGGTGGCTGCTGGCGGCCGCCGTGGCGGTCTGGCTCCGCCACACCCGCTCCGGCATGGCACTGCGCGCCGTCGGGCTGCGCGAGGAGATCGCCGCCGTCACCGGCGTGCCGGTCCGGCGCACCCGGGCCACGGCCCTGCTCGCCGGCGGGGCGCTGGTGGGCGTGGGCGGAGCCCAGCTCGCCCTCGGCGACGTCGCGCAGTTCTCCGAGAACATGACCTCGGGCCGCGGATTCGTGGCGCTGGCCATGGTGCTCATCGCGGCCCGGCGGGCGTGGACGCTGCTGCCGCTGTCGATCGGCTTCGCCGTCTTCGATGTCGTGGGCCTGTCGTTGCAGTCCGAGGGGCTGTGGTCCGAGCTCAGCTACGTCCTGCCGTATGCCGCAGCGCTCGCCATCCTGCTCCTGGCCCGGCTGTGGAGCGTGTACCGCCTGCCACGGAGCACACGTGCCTGACGTCCCACGCCTGCGCGTTCTGGCCACCAACGACCTGCTCGGTTCCTTCCATCCCTGGCCGACCAGCTACGGCCGGCTGCCCGGCGGCGTCGCCGTGCGCGAGACGGTGCGGCGGCTGCGGTCCGGCGCGCCCACCCTGTGGGCCGACGCCGGCGACTTCGCCCAGGGTGGGGTGATCAGTACTCTCACCGGCGGTCTCGGCGGGTTCACCGCCATGGACGAGCTCGGGCCCGACGTGGTGGTGGCCGGCAATCACGAGTTCGACTGGGGCACCCCCACGGCACGCGAGGGCGCGCGGCGGATGCGGGCGCCGGCGCTGTGCGCCAACCACCCCGCCAGCGGGCTGCCCGCCACCGCGACGTTCGCCGTGGACGGCCTGGCCGTGGGCGTCGTCGGCTGCACCACCCCCGCGCTGTACGACCTGATCCGCGAACCGCCGGCGGCCCCGCTGGAGGACCTCGGCGAGGCGATCCGGCAGGCCGTCGGAGAACTGCGAGGTGATGGGTGCGACGTGATCGTGGCCGTCGTCCACGACGGCGTGGACTGGGAGCCCGTCGCCACCGGCGGGTGCCGGCCGCTGCCTTCGCGGTTCGCCTCCGTCATCGGGGCGTGGGCGCATCTGGTGGAGGTGATCGTGGCCGGGCACACCCTGGGCCGCTGGATCGGCACGCTGCACGAGACGCCCGTGCTCCAGCCATGGGCGTTCGGCCAGGAGATCGGCGTGGTCGACTTCGACCACGCTCTCGCGCCCGTGCGCACCTACACCGAAGTCCCCGAGCCGGCCGCCCCGTGGGACCGCTCCGGCGCCCACCTGATCGCCCAGGCTCGGGCGCAGCGGGCAGGCACGCTGACCCGCCCCTTGCGCAACCAGCCCGGCGTCGATGACTCCCTGCCGCGCTACGTGGGCGACGCGTTCGCGCGCGCCAACGGCGGTGACGGCGCGCTCTACGGCTGCTGGGAGATCGCGACGGGACAGCCGCCGCTGGACGGAACGCTGGCCTGGCTCGGCGCGGGCGAGGTCACCGAGGCCGACATCCTGCGGCTGGTGCCCTACCAGGACGACTCCGTCGTCCTGGCCGACCTGACCGGGCAGGACCTGGCCCGCCTGCGGCAACGCGACGACCTGGTGATCCGCAGCCCCGCCGCCGGCGGCCGGCTGGCCCTGACCCGCTATGCCGTCACCGAGATCGCAGCCCACCTGAACAGACCCCTGGCCTTCGAGCCGGCACCCACCGGCGTCCGGGACTCGTTGCGCATCGCGCTAGCTGAAGGAGATCCGCTCTCATGACATACACCCACGACCGGCGAGCAGCCGGCTTGCTCGCCTTCGACTGGAACGGCACGCTGGTCGACGACGCCGAGCGGGCCAGGCGGGCGGTCAACCGCGTCCTCGGCGCGCATGACGCCGCCACGCTCACCCCGGCCGAGTTCAAGCACACCTTCACGCTGCCCATGCGTCGGTTCTTCCTTGCCGCGGGTGTGCCCGAGGAACAGCTGGGCGCGGCGGAGAAACAGTGGAACGAGGAGATGGCGGCACACGACGCGCCCCTGAGCGCCGGGGCCGTCGACATTCTGCGGGCGGCGGCCGACCAGCGAGTGCGCGTGGTGGTGGTGAGCGCGGCGGCGCCGGACGCGATCATGAAGGACGCCCGCGCGTTGCGCGTCGACCATCTGCTGGGGCAGGTCATCGGCTCGGTGCGGGACAAGGCGGCCGAGCTGACCCGGCTCGTCGCCGAGAGCGGCCGGGTGATCTACGTGGGCGACGTCGAGTACGACATGTGCTGCGCGGTCGAGGCCGGCGCCTATCCCGTCGGTTTCGGCGGCGGATACCGGCCCGCGTCCGCGCTGGCCGAAGCAGGAGCCGACATCGTCATCTGGAACCTGGCGACGCTGCGGCCCTACTTGTCCGACGTCCCCTCCTGAGCCTGCCGTGAAAGGAGGGTCGTGCACCCCACCCTCGATATGGCTGAACTCGTCATCCGCCTGGCCGCTGCGGCCGGAGCGGGCATCGCGATCGGATTTGAGCGGGAGGTCGGCGACCACGTCGCCGGCATCCGCACGCACACGCTGGTAGCCGTGGGCGCCGCGGTCTTCGCCATCAGCGGAGCCTACGGATTCGCTGACATCCCCCGGGCCCCGGTGGCCGACCCGGCCCGCGTCGCGGCACAGATCGCCTCCGGCATCGGCTTCATCGGCGCCGGAGCCATCGTCAAGGACGGCGTCGTCGTCCGCGGCCTGACCACGGCGGCGACCCTGTGGCTCAGCGCCGCGCTGGGCATGGCGGGCGGCACCGGGGCCTACCTCCCGCTGGCCGCCGGACTCGTCCTGGTGATGCTCGTCCTGGTGGCTCTGCGCATGGTCAAACCCGCGGCGCGCGGCATCGCCCGCCGCAGCCCGTCGCTGCGGGTCACTCACCGGCCCGAGCACGGCACGCTGGATACGATCCTGCGCACGGTCGAGGCCGCCGGGCCGAAGGTCGAGAGCTTGACGATCTGCGAGGACGTCCACGAGCCCGCACCGTCGCGGACCGTCGTCCTGGAAATGGACGACCACCGCGGCAACCGCCTGCTCGCCGCGATCGACACGCTCTCCCGGCGCGACGACGTCCTGCGCATTGACTACCGTCCTGGCCACCTCGTGCCCGGAACGCGGCTGCGCACGAGGCTGCGCCGCCTGCTGCGCCCGGCCAGAAGGCTCGCCGGGCGCGAGCGCCCCCACCCCCACGATCGATGAGGAGACCGACCCCATGGGCCACGTGACGGCCATCGACGTCATCCGCGCCAAACGCGACGGTGCCACGCTCAGCGACGAGCAGATCGACTGGATCATCCATGGCTACACCCGCGGCCGGGTGGCGGAGGAGCAGATGGCGGCCCTGGCCATGGCCATCCTGCTCAACGGCATGAGCCGCAGGGAGATCGCCCGCTGGACCGCCGCGCTGATCGCCTCCGGGCAGCGCATGCGCCTGCCGGCCCAGGAGCTCGGCGGCCGCCCCACCGTCGACAAGCATTCGACGGGGGGCGTCGGCGACAAGATCACCTTGCCGTTGGCGCCCCTGGTCGCGGCCTGCGGCGCCGTCGTGCCACAACTGTCCGGGCGCGGGCTCGGCCACACCGGCGGCACGCTGGACAAACTGGAGACCATTCCCGGCTGGCGCGCCGGCTTGTCGGCGGGGCGGCTGCTCGCCCAGCTCCGCGAGGTCGGCGCCGCTGTCTGCGCCGCGAGCGACGAACTCGCCCCGGCCGACCGGAAGCTGTACGCGCTGCGCGACGTCACCGGCACTGTCGAGTCCATCCCGTTGATCGCCGGCTCCATCATGAGCAAGAAGATCGCCGAAGGCGCCGGCTCCCTCGTCCTGGACGTCAAGGTCGGCACCGGCGCGTTCATGAAGGACGTCGGGCAGGCCCGCGAGCTCGCCAGGACCATGGTCGCACTGGGCGGCGACCATGGGGTGACCACCACAGCCGTGCTGACGGACATGGACACCCCACTCGGCCTGACCGCGGGCAACGCCCTGGAAGTGCGCGAATCGGTGGAGGTGCTGGCGGGCGGCGGTCCGTGCGACGTGGTCGAGCTGACGCACGCCCTGGCCCGCGAGATGCTCGCCGCTGCCGGGCTCGACAGGATCGACCCGGCCGACCGGCTGCGCGACGGATCCGCCATGGACGTGTGGCGGCGCATGATCAGCGCGCAGGGCGGCGACCCCGACGCGACCCTGCCGCGCGCCAGAGAGAGCCACGCCGTCGTGGCGCCCGCCACCGGCGTGCTGGCCAAGCTGGACGCCTACGCGGTGGGCATGGCCGCCTGGCACTTGGGCGCCGGCCGCGCCCGCAAGGAGGATCCCGTGCAGGCCGCGGCCGGGATAGAACTGCACGCCAAACCGGGCGCATCGGTGCGCACAGGGCAGCCGCTGCTTACCCTGCACACCGACACGCCGGAACGCTTCGAGCCGGCCGTGGCGGCACTGCGAGACGCGGTCACCGTCGTACCGCCCGGCACTCGGCTCGAACTGCGCCCGCTCGTCATCGAACGCGTCCACGTCGCCACTCCCCGAACGATGCGTCCCCTATTGGGTCCTGCCCCCCACCTTGACGGCCATGAGGCGAGTTGATCACGCGTCGCTCGCGAGGCGCGCAGCGCGCTCTGTTTCTGTGGCTATGAGCTTGGGGCAAGTGCGTTCCCTTGCCGGCCAGTTCCACCCGGACACCGTTGGCCAGGCCCCACTGCGCGGACTCGGCGGCCGCGTAGGAGGTCTTGCCGTCGACGGTGGTCCAGGCCGCGGCCGACAGGACGTTAAGGATGGCCCCTCCGCCGTTGCGGGCTGGAACAGGAGCGAATGCCCGAATCATGGCGAGGGTGCCGTACCGCCGCGGACCACGACGCGGCGGCCCGCCTGACGCCGCTCGACAGCAATGGCCTCTTCTGATGCCGCGCAGATGTGGCGTGCGTCACATCAACGGTCGTCCCGGCGTTGCCCGGACCGTTCGTCGTAGGGGTGTAGCGACCACCACGGCAAGGAGATCCCATGGACGCCCGTTTCGACTACGCCGGCAACCCGGTCGGAGCGAAGGCCGCGAAGGCGTTCGTCTCGGCGAGCAAGGTCGTGTCGGACTCTGCGCTGCCGGCCACGACGCGGGAGCTCGTGATGCTCCGCGTCAGCCAGATCAACGGCTGCGCCGTGTGCATCGACCAGCACACCAAGGAAGCCGCCCACGCGGGGGAGACCTCGGTGCGCATCAACCTGGTCTCGGCCTGGCGGGAGGCGACCGTCTTCACCGACGCCGAGCGCGCCGCCCTGGAGCTGGCCGAGCAGGGCACCCGTACGGCCGACGCCGGCGGCGTCACCGACGAGGCCTGGGCCGACGCCGCCAAGCACCACGACGATGACCAGCTCGCCGCCCTGACCGCCCTCATCGCCGTCATGAACGCCTGGAACCGCATGAACATCATCACCCGGCAACCCGCCACCGGAGACTTCGAGCCCGGCCAGTGGGGCTGACCTACCGCCACGATCGCTCCCACTCCCGTCGGCGAGCCGATCGCCCGTAGAGCGCTCCCTCAGTACCGGCTCGACGCCACGGCACACCGGAATGTGCGGCCGGCGCATCACCTCACATTTCACGGGACCGTGTCGTCGAACTGGCTGAAACGAACACATCATCCAGCGAACAGAAAGTAGCGACATCATGACCACCCCATTGCCGGCAACATCGTTCGCCGACCCGGCGCCCGCGGGGCCCCTGGAGCGGGCGGCCACCGCGCTGACCGGACACGGTTTCACCGTGGAGATCCTCGATGACGTCGCCGCCGCGCGTACCCGCGTCAAGGAGCTGATACCCGAGGGCTCCAGCGTTTTCACCGGGGCCAGCGAGACCCTGCGCCTGTCCGGCATCGATGAGGACATCAACGCCAGCGGGCGATACCAGGCCATCAAGCCACGCATCCTGGCCATGGACCGCGCCACCCAGAGGGACGAGATCCGGCGGCTGACCGCCAGCCCCGACGTCGTCGTGGGGAGCGTCGCCGCGGTCACCGAAACCGGCTCCCTCGTGGCCGCCTCTGGCAGCGGAAGCCAGTTGCCCAGCTACTCCGGCGGCGCCGCCCGCGCGATCTGGATCGTCGGGGCGCAGAAGGTGGTGCCCGACCTGAGCACCGCGCTACGCCGCGTCGAAGAGCACTGCCTCCCGCTGGAAACCGCTCGCACCCAGGCGGTCCACGGGTGGCCCAGCGCCGTCAACCGCCTCCTCGTCCTCAACGCGGAACCCTTCCCAGGGCGCGGCACCGTCCTGCTGCTCCGGCAGGCCCTCGGCTTCTGAACCACCGGGAACCATAGAGCCGGGGCTGGAACCGGCCTGGCGACGGCCGGCTTGATCGCCGCGTTCGGGTGAGGGCCTGGATCGTGTCCTACAACCCTGGTCCGTGACCACAGCAGCTTGGTGACCGAGGCGCCGGCACCCAGGTCCTGACCCCACGCCACGCGGGTCGTGGCGTCGTAGCCGCGAACGCCGAGCAGCTCCAGGTCGTGCCCTCAGAGTCTGCCGAGCCCGCGGGCCAGGATGGTGGCGGTCTTCGCGATGTTCGGCCAGCCGACCGCGTCGCCGTCGACGGGCACGCGTACCTCGTCGAAGAACTCCTCCCTGCTCGCGTCCGCGATCCAACGGCCGGCGTGGGCCCGTGGCCGCCGTTCCAGATGTTGTGCGTGGATCGGCATGGGCGCGGGGCTGCTGCCGCACCGTGTCACAGGAAAAGCCGAGATCGCCATGCTGGTCACGTACGGCATAGACGCGGCCTGGCGATCCCTTATGAGAGAACCTGCACCGGTTTGCCATATTCACTCTGCTGACGTTGACCGCCCGGCTGGGGGACCGGCCGCGCCACCACCAACACCGTCGCGATCACCGTCCTCGCCCGGCGGTCCTGGCCACGCTGCGCCGGGCAGCGCGCAAGGCGTCCCATGGCGTCGCCCCCACGTTCTCCTCCGTGCGGAGTCTCTCGAAGGGCGTGGACGAGCCGGCGGCGTAGAGAGCATGATCTCTCGACCCCTGTCCATGGAGTCCCTGCAGACGGTCCGGTTACCCAGCGAGGACGGCGCGAGCCGTCCCGGCTCAGGGTCGGGCCACCCGGAAGACGGGCCAGCCGATCTCGGTGCGCCATGTCGCCGGGTCGTCCGTGTCGCGGGGGCCGACCAGGTAGCGCTCACGGACCGGCCCGGCGACCGCGAGCGCGTTGGCCACGACCCAGGCGCCGAGTTCCCCGTAGGTGACGTCGATGTCGTCGTGGTCGCCGACATGGGTAGTGGTGGCCAGTTCGACGCCCGGCAGGGTCACCGGGTGCACTCGGCCGCGGCGCGGGGGTTCCGGCGTCGGCCGGTAGACGAGCACGTGCCCGTGGCCGCTTTCGAAAAGCGAGTTGTCGTACAACCCGCCGAGGACGCCGGTCGGCTCGGCGACGAGGGCGTCCAGCTCGGCGGCGGCACCGGCGTACCAGGCGATGACGTGTTCGTGCTCGACGTCGTCCTCGATCGCGGCAACCGTGGTGGCCGGGACGGCGCGCAGCTCGACGTCGAGCGGTGCCGGCTCCGGCCGCAGCAGCCGGCGCAGCGACGCCACTGCGGCGCGTGTCCGGTCCAGCTCCGATTCGAGCCGTCGCAGGTGGTCGGCGACAAGGGCGGCGCGCGCGCCGGGGTCAGGGGAGCGCAGGATGCGTTGGACGTCCGGCAGCGGGACGTCGAGCTCGCGCAGGCGGTGGATGACCTGGGCGGCCGGGATCTGGTCCGCGCTGTAGTAGCGGTAGCCGGTCGCGTGGTCCACCGTCGCGGGTTCGAGCAGGCCTGCTTCGTGGTAGCGGCGCAGCGTGCGCACGCTCAGGTGGGTCAGCCGCGAGAACTCGCCGATGGCCAGCATGCTTGTAGTGTGCACCCTCCCCCTGCGGGAGAGTCCAGCGCTTGCCCCTCCCGTCGGGAGAGGCCGCACCGTGGAGACATGACTACACCAATTAGCATCTCGCCTGGCCAGCTCCCCGCCACGATCCGCGGCTTCCTCGCCGCGCACGCGGCCCGCGACACGGAGACCGCCCTCCGCGCTTTCGCCCCCACCGCCATGGTCGCCGACCAGGGCCAGACCTTCCGCGGGACCGACGAGATCCTCGTCTTCCTGCGCGAAGCCGGAGCCGAGTTCAGCTACACGACCGAACTCATCGGCGCCCAGCGCGTCGACGACGCGCGCTGGGTGTCCAGCAACCGTCTGGAGGGCGACTTCCCGGGCGGCGTCGCCGAGCTGGCCTACCGCTTCACGCTGGACGGCGACCTCATCGCCGAACTGATCATCGCTCCCTGACCGGTGCCGCCCGCGGCGAGGCGATGAGGAATCACCGTCTCAACACGCCGTGCGCGCGCCGTGATCCGATCGTCGTCGCGGGCGGCGTCACCCCCCAGACCCGCGAGCTCACCAGGTCACCCGGAGCGAGTTCACGCCGTACACGACGCTGAAGACCCGGAAGTCGACCTGCTCGTACGGGTCGGCCAGGGCGAGACGGGGGAACCGCTGGAACAGGAGGGAGAAGGCGATGCGCATCTCCATCCGGGCCAGCGGCGCCCCGAGACAGTGATGCACGCCGTGGCCGAACGCGACATGACCGGCGGCCTGCCGGGTGACGTCGAGCCGGTCCGGGTCGCCGACGAACGCGTGATCGCGGTTGGCGGCGGGAAGCGAGCAGATCACCATCGCCCCCGCGGGGATGACCTGCCCGGCGATCTCCACCTCGGCCGTGGTGGAGCGGGGCGGAGGCGCCTGCGAAATGGACAGCCACCGCAGCAGCTCTTCGACGGCGGCCGGCGCAGCCGGGTGTGCTCCGGCGGATCCAACCCGATCAGCTGCCCGGCACGCATCCTGGCCACCTCATCGGGATCCAGCGCACCCGCTCCGCGAAGCGGCGTCAGGGCACTGCTGAACCGCCGGATCCGCCAGCACCCCTCGGACGTCCTCATGCCGGCAGACCAGGTACCCCGGCAGGCCCCAGGCCGTCCCCACCCGCACCACACCCTCGCCGTCGCGAGCCCGGCCGTCCACGGTGTCCCGCCGCGCGGTCTCCTGCGGGGTGTGAACGGTTCGCTAGTCGTTCGGCCTGTCGAACATGCCGAGCTGCCGCATCTGCGACATGACATCGACGACCGCCCAGGTCTCGGCGACCCGCCCGTCGGCGAAGCGGGCGATGAGGATCTCCCTGTACGTGATCGGGGTCGGGGAACCCAGGAACAGCGGTTGGCGCTGAGAATGATCTTGGGCGGAATATGACGTCCAGCTTCGGCGTGTGATCGCTCCACCTGGAGGTTTCCGGGCCATGGATGATGCGGTGGATGGTGGAGCGTCCGACGCTGTATTCGGTGGCCAGGTCGGCCAGGGACACCTCGCCCTCGGCGTATCGGCGGCGGATGGAGCGCCGGGCGGGTTCGGGCAATTTGGGTTGCTTGCCCTTGAGCTTGCCGTTCTTCTTGGCCAGGGCCATACCCTCGCGGGTGCGCATGTGTCCGAGGTTGGCCTCGAACTCGGCGACCATGGCGAGGGTCTGCAGGAACAGCCGCCCGAACGGGTCGGTCCAGTCGTAGACGGAGCCGCCGAGTCCGAACAGGACGCCCCGTCCGGACAGGTCGGTGAGGATCTCGTTGGCCTCGGCCATGTTGCGAGCGAACCGGTCGAACTTGGTGACCGTGAACACCGACCCATTCCAGACGGCGGCGAGGGCCTGGTCGAGGCCGGCGCGGTTGCGGCGGGTGGTGCCGGAGAAACCGCGGTCGATGTAGATGCGGTCTTCGGGGACGCCGAGGGTCAGGAGTTGCTCGGTCTGGATCACGACGTCTTGCTCGTCGGTGGAGCAGCGGGCGTAGCCGACGCGGGTTCCGTTCACGGCTCCCAAGCGTTCCGGATAGGGGGCCTTCACTGGAACAGTTCGCGGAACACCTATACGGAACACCCTGACCTGGGGCGGTTGGCCGGGTGGCTGGTGTTCCCGGTGGGGGTCCCCTTACGGAACACCAGTTCATCCACCCCTCCGCACTCCACATGAGGTGCGCAGGTCACCGGTGAGGTCGTCGGGTCCGAGTCCCCTGCTGATCCGGGTGCGCAGGGAGCGCAGGGCTTGCCGGAGTTCGGCTGGTTCGATGTCGGTGAGGTCGGCGTCGAAGGTGAGGAGCAGGCCGGCGAGTCCTGGCCATGACCAGGCGCCAAGGGTGAGGCGGCAAGTGGTTTCGGTGTCGTACTTGACTGTTGATCCGCCGGGAGCGAACCGGGCGACGGTGGAGGCGGGCAGGGCGAGGGTGGCCGAGCCGCAGCATGGCCAGTCGGCAGCGGCGTCTCCGCGGTCGGGTGCGGTCATGACGAAGGTGACGGGATCGCCGTGCGGGATGTCGCGCCGGTCGAAGGGGGTGTGCGTGGGCAGGTGCGCCTGGATGCGATCCATGCGCATGGCGCGCCATCGGCCCGCATCCCGGTCGAAGGCGACCAGGTACCAGCGTGCGGCCCACACCACGAGGTCGTGCGGTTCCAGCGTGAGCGTGACGGGTTCTCCGTCACCGGTGTAGCCGACGCGTACGAGGTGCTGCCGGTTGATCGCGCTGCCGACGGCGCGGACGGTCTCGGCGTCGATCGGCGGGGCGGGGAACTCCCAATAGTTGCGGGCAGAGGAGACGGTGAACGCTTCGGCGTGCAGGCGGCTGCGCGCGGGCATCGCCTGGTGCAGCGTGGCGAGAGCGCGTGCCGCGTTCTCGCGGATGCCGGACAGGACCGCCGGGACGGTCTGCAGCGCGACGGCCGTGGCGACGGCCTGGTCCTCGTCGAACACGACCGGCGGCAGGCGGGCGGCGTGACCGAGCCGATAACCGCCACCCGCGCCGCGGATGGCCTCGATCTCGTACCCGAGGTCTCGGAGCGTGTCGATGTCGCGGCGCACGGTTCGCACCGACGTGCCGAGCCGGGTGGCGAGTTTCTCGGCGGTCAGGGTCGCGCCGATCCCGAAGATGGACAGCAGTTTGAGCGTCCGCGCGGAGGTGGCAGCCATGATTCTCCGATTCTCTCGCCGATAGCGGTCACTCGATGGCAACTATGCCCGACAGGGTGACCGGCATGACCGCTTCACCAAGCCCGCCAAAGGGCACCCTCAACCCTGAGCTTCCTCCCGTACCCATCGCCGGCGCCGGCGCGACCGCGGCGCTGCTGGTGGTGCTCTTCGGGTCCTTCATGGACCTTCTCGATGCGACAATCGTGACCGTCGCGGCCCCGGCGATAGCCCGGGACCTGGGTGCCGGCGACGCTCAGATCCAGTGGACGATCGCCGCCTACACCCTCGCCCTGGGCGCGGGCCTGATCACCGGTGGACGGCTCGGTGATCAGTACGGCCGCAAGCGGCTGTTCCTGATCGGGCTGGCCGGGTTCATGCTCACCTCGGCGCTGTGCGCGCTGGCCGCCGATCCGGCGATGCTCATCGGCATGCGGGCCGCGCAGGGGCTGACCGGCGGCATCATGGTGCCGCAGGTGTTCGGGATCATCCGGGCGTCCTTCGCGCCGGGTGAGCGGGCCAAGGCGTTCGGCGCGTACGGAGCGGTTCAGGGTCTCGCCTCGGTCGCGGGTCCGCTGCTGGGCGGGCTGCTCGTCGAGGCCGACCTGTTCGGCCTGGGCTGGCGTACGATCTTCTGGATCAATGTGCCCGTCTCGGTCCTGGCCCTCGTCATCGGCGCGAAGGCGCTGCCGGAGTCCCGCTCCACCTCGACCGCGCGGCTGGACCTGGCGGGCGCGCTCCTGGCGGCCACGGGCATCCTGCTCCTGCTGCTGCCGATCATCCAGGCCGAAACCTGGGGATGGACCTGGGGCAGCTACGCCCTCCTGGCGGCCGGGCTCGTCGTGCTCGCGATCTTCCTCGCCTACGAGCGCCGCCTCACCGGACGCGGGAACGAGCCCGTCTTCGATCCCGCTCTGCTGAGAATCCGGGCCTTCACCGTCGGTCTGGCCGCTTCGGTGCTGTTCTTCGGCGGCCTCGGGTCGTACTTCCTCACCCTCTCGATCTACCTGCAGAACGGGACCGGCCGGACCGCGTGGGAGACCGGCCTGGTGATCCTCCCGTACGCGCTCGGCTCGATCGTCACCTCCGGCCTCGGCGTCGCCCTGGCCGCCAAGGCAGGCAGAACACTGCTGGTCGCCGGCTCGCTCACGATCGCGGCATCGCACCTCGTCCTGTGGTCCGTCGTCAAGGGCGGCGACGATCCCGGATACTGGCTGCTCGCCCTGGCGCTGTTCATCGGTGGCCTCGGACTCGGTCTCGCCGCGCCGATCCTCGTCAACGTCGTCCTGGCGGGCGTCCCCGGGCGCAACGCGGGCGCCGCCGGCGGGGTGCTGTCCACCGTCAACCAGATCGGCGGCGCCGCCGGCATCGCCGTGCTCGGCACGGTCTTCTTCACCTCCGTCACCGGTCCAGCCGCCGGGGCGCCGGCGCTGCCCGACTACAGTCATGCGCTCGGCATCGTCCTGATCGTCTCAGCCGCGCTCTACCTGATCACGGCACTCGTGATGCTCGCACTCCCGAAGGCCGCGGCCGAGCACGCCGAGTAGAGAAGCATGCCGCTTGTCAACCGGCATCTTGAGCGCGCATTCTCACCGCCAATGGCTGTTCCTGGGTTCCTCAACCCCGACGATGGACCTGCCGGTCGGCGGCACGCCCATGTACTCACCCCGGTGCGTCCCGGTGACCGTGTTCCTGGCGACGACACGGTTCCCCTTCCGCGATCACGTCCTCGATCTCGACGTGGAGGTCGGGGACGGCGCAGCACCGCGAACACCTCCTTCATCGCCGACGTCCCCGTCGTCTCGATCGGCAGCGGCGTGCGAATCCGCACGTCCGGCCGGACGACCTCGTCCTCGTCGATCGTTCTGGAGATGGCCTCTTCGTCGCCGGTGCTGACGGCGTCGTGGAAGCGGCGGATCGCCTCCTTGTTGCGTTCCGCCGCGGTGATGATCGACAGGTGGTCTCTCCTCGGGTTCATGAAGGTGTCCGCCTGGGCCGGCATCGTGGCGATGGCCGTCCAGCATCGAGGGCAGGATCCGCGCGGCGTCCGGACCGATCAGGTGGGCGTTGAGATGTGCTCCAAGCACCGGACGTCACATCCAGGCGACGAACGGGTGGCCTCCCCGGGGACACCGCGGAGCCGGGAAACCCGGCGTTGTTCGAGCCGGTGGGTCAGGAACCGCCTGCGCGGCGAGGAGAGGCAGATCCCCGGCGCCGCGGTCCCGGCGTACCAGGCTGCTTCGTCGCGGGAGCGACAGCGAACGAGCGTCAGTATTCGAGCGCTGCACGGTCTCGACGGCGGCTCAAACGCTCTTCGTGTGGCGGTCGGCCGACGGACCTGTCACTCAGGCGCTCCGCCATGGTGCCGGCCGGACGCCGCGCTGACGTAGGCGGGGCCCAGGTCGGCAAGGCGGGAGACGGCACGCGAAGGGCCGGGCGCTGGTTCCGCTGGTCTGGCAGGCGATCGCCTGGGCGGCCGTGCTGGCCATGCCCTGGACGGTCACGACCGGACTGTGGCTCAAGTCCCGGCGAGCCACCGGCCGTCGACCCGCCTGACGGGGCTTCCCCGTCGTGGGAGCGCGCGTGCTCGTGAGTCGTGATCCCGCTGGGCCAGCGGGCCGGTGCCCAGCCACCGTTCGTGTGGGTGAGGACGGTGCGCTTCGTGGTCGCCCATGGCGAACGCGTAGCAGGATCATCCCCAGATCGGTGCGCGTCGTCCGCGCGGCACCGCCGACGCCCAAGCGGTCGAGCGGCTGACCGCAGTCCCCGTCACGACTGGTATGTCGCGCATGCCCGCCGCCGACCTGGCCTGCCTCCACACCACCGACTCCGGCAGTCTCACCGCCGCCGACCTGGTCCGGCTCGGGGGTGGAGCGGGGCTCGCTCGACGGGGAAGCGATCTCGTACGTGGCGCGAGAGCGTCCCAGCCGGCGGCCCTGTCACCCCCGCAGCGGCGGCATCACGGCGTCGGGACGGTCGAGACCGAGCAGGGCGAGCTCGACGGTCATCCCGCCGAAGGCGGCGGCGAGGAGATCACGGTGGTCGAGCCGGTCGCGTGCGCACTACGGGGGCCGCCGGAGTACGCCGGAAAGGGGCCGCGGGTTGCTGTAGCGGAAGCTCAGCGAGTTCGGCGGAAGACGGCTTCCAGCACCGCTTGGGGTCCTTGGAGTGGATACCGGTCGCGCCTTGCCGGAGCCCGGGAGTCCTGAGTCCGCCAAATGTCCGGTCGATGTCCTGGTTGTGGCAGCTTGTATTGACCTAAAGTCCCGGAGTGAAAGACGTTCGGCGACAACGGAAATCAATCGGTCGAATCGCCCAACTCCGTGTCCTGACCTGCATGCTGTTCCCAGTCCACGATGTAGAAAGGGGCTCGATTGTCATGAGCGTTCTGAAGACTATCGCCGTCGCCGGGAGCTTTGCGGTGCTCACCTTGGGCATGTCGGCTCTACCGGCCGCGGCCACCGTGAAAACCGTGGGATCGGCGCCGCAGTCGGCAGAGGAATGTCTGGTGTATCTCAACAGCCAGGGTTATGCGACGACGCCGGCCAGGACCGACGCCTGTAACTCACTCGTCCATGCCTTCTGTATCGAGATTCTCGAGGACAGCCAAGTAGCCCCGGCCCACGCCGCGATCGCCTGCGATCTCGCGCGGGACCGCGACTCGCTCGCGAGCCGCTCGCGCACTCCGGCGAGCTGAGACAGCCCCCGCGCACAGGGAGACAGGAGGCAATCGATGATTCGACGGCCATCGCACTGGCCGTGGCCGCCCTGACGGCGTCCATTCTGCTCTTGACCTTGTCCGGCACCGCCCATGCGGCCGAGAAGCCGGCGTCCGCCGTCGTGTGGTGCGAGCCGGGGCCGGGAAGCCGCCGATCCTTTCTTGGGACATGGCTGCTGATCGCTCTCCGCGGGCTGCCTATGTTGAGAATGGCCCTTTGTCAATATGCCCTTCGCCGACCGGAATCGGCCTCCGTTCGCGTTGAGCAAGCTCGCCGAGTTGCTCCGGTCTGAATTCGGCTCTGCGATCGAGTACGTGTGCACGGGCGAGCCCCATGCTCTTCCTCGAGACCTCCCGGCGAGGTGAGGGTGCGGGCACGCTGGAGTTCCGCGAGGCCGTGGGAAGAACGGCTGATCGAGCCGGCAGGGCGGCGCACGGGGAAGCGCGTACCCCCTGATCAGGCAGATCACCGATGGTCACTGGATGGCCCGCCATCTGGACCAGCGGGACTCCGCGCGCCCTTCTCCTCGGCTCCGGTGAGGACAGGTGTGGAGGATGGGGACTCGTGCCGCCGCCGGCGACGGCCTGACAGCGCCAGGATGCCGTGGACGATGAAGTATTCGGCCACGACGACGTTGATCAGGATGGATGCCCACACGCTGGCGGTGTAGATGTCCTCGAATGTCAGCCAGGTGAACTGCTTCCGCGCCACCATGCCGATGACCAGGTAGATGCGCAGGGTCACCGCGGCGAACGTCAGGGCGTAGTTGCGGATCATCCAGATCTGGTGGAGCCGCACCTCACCGCGGCGGACGCACCGGTAGGCCTGGGCCAGCGTGTACAACCAGGCTGCCGTGAGCACGTAGAACGCGACTTTGGCGGGGAAACCGCTGACCGAGAACGTGGCGGCGAAGAAGGCGGCGATCGAGGCGATCAGCACCGAGATCATGTAGACGCGGCCCGCGACCCGGTGCGCCTTGAGGTGACGGTTGCGCAGGGGAGCCAGGAACTGCAAGGGGCCGATGACCAGTGCCAGGCCGGACGGAACGGCGTGCACGACGAGCGACAGGAAGTGGTGCGCCGCGTCCGGGTTGATCGGGAGATTGCTGTTGGCCGGGTCACCGCTCAGGTACGGCGGTACGGCGAAGGCGGCGATGGCGATCGCGGAGACGGCCATCAACCCCCACAAGGTCCACCGCCGGCGGCTGCCCGTGGCCGGAGAAGTGATGGTAATTTGACTGATCTCCTCTTCAATCGTCAGGGTCAGGTACATGCGCTGGCCAAGGTCATGGCCGACTGCGGAGTTTGACAGTGTTATGGGAGCGCCAAACCGAGTTGAGCTCAGTTGGCTTCCCGGTGTGCCGATTTGCAGGAGCCCAGCGCCGTGGACGGCGCCTTAGCTGTTCGCCTTGGCCGTGGTGCGACTGGTTTCCTGGGCGGGGTGCTTGGTGGTTGCCATACGCGCTCCCAAGCGGTCCCTTAGTTGTCAGCCCGTGACGGCGTTTCGATTGGCGTATCTCAGGGCGGTGGCAGATCTTCATCTGAGACCGCTGACCAGCCGCCCGGGGCATTATCGCGACTCGATTCACTGCATCCAGCCCGAATGGAACCACCTTCTCGGGGCCCGCGGGCGTTCGTGCGCTCGCGGGCCCCGAGCGCACTACCCAGCATGGCGAGAACGAGTGGAGCGAGGGCCAATACCACTCGGACGCGGAGCGACCATAAGGACGTTCTGCCCTGGAGGCATAATGGTGAATGGGATTGGACCAGCACAACGCCTCTTCTTGACTAATGGTTACATCGTATGTCAGACATATTATCAGTGGTTTCGAAACTCCGATCCCTCCGCGGCGAACTCAAAGCGGCGCATGGGCTGGGCCTTGCAGCCGCGGCGCGTCGACGTCGTCGAGGAGTTCGACGATTCTCCGGCCCTTCAGCGGCAGGCCCCATACGGCGAGCACGGCGGCTTCCACGACGCGAGCCGGGATGTGGTGCAGCCGGTTCAGGCGTCGGGCCACGGCCGCATCTGCTCGCCGGTTCATCGCGCCTGTCGCGCGGACCTTGGCGCCGCTCGCTGACGAAGCCGAGCGGCGCTCGCGCAATCACCCGTGTGGCGGCTATCGGGTGACGCTCACACTCGCACGTCGTGGTTCGCCTTCGCGGGCGGGAAGAGACCCCGCCAAGCCGATCGACGGTGTAGGTGTCTAGGCCTGCCTCGCGCGGCCGGTCAGTGCAGCGGCAGGTCCCGTTGCTGCTGGGGAACGCCCACGGCAGAGACGTGGTGATGGTGCCGTTGTCGTGCGTTTGAAGCTGCACGCAGGAGGCGCGACCGATCGAGCCGGAGCCGATGGAGGCAGCGGGGCAGTCACCAGCAGGCATCGGTCAATATCTTGATATGGTCGACAATATGAAGATATGGTCCGCAGTATGTCAATACCGTCAAGTGCCGGAGACCGTCCGAAGGAAGACCTGACCGCGCGCGCTCGCATCCGAGACGCCGCGCTGGCCCAGTTCGCCGCTCGGGGCGTCAAGGCCGCCACACTGAAGAACATCGCCGACGCTGCGGGCGTCTCCGTCGGCCTGGTGCAGCACCATTTCGGCTCCAAGGACGGGCTGCGGGAGGCCTGCGACCAGCATGTCCGCGACGCCATCCTGGGTGCCGCCAGCCAGATCCAGGAAGAGACCGACGTCGACCCCGAATTTCTGCGGGGGATGTACGAGGCGAGCGAGCTCAGCGTCCGCTACCTCGCGCGGGCCCTGGTCGAGGGCTCCCCGGTGGCGGCTGCGGTGTTCGACGAAGGCGCCGAGGTCGCCGAGCGGTTCTTCACGGCCACCTGGCCCGATGACTTCCCTCCCGGCCAAGCGAAGGTTCGCGAACGGGCCGTCGTGATGGCGGCGATGCATCTGGGCACGATCGTGCTGCACGAGCATCTGTCCCGGCGGCTAGGCGTCGACGTGTTGCAGCGCGCGCACTCCAGCCTGATCGGCATCGCCCTGGCCGATGTCTACGCGCACATGGGTGAGTGGTTCGCCATGGAGCAGGGAAGCCGGCTCCGTCAGGCCGTCACCGACTTTCACACGAAGGAGCACCCCGATGCCTGATGTGATCGAGATCCGCCGCCTGATCAAGGACTTCGGCCGGGTCCGTGCGCTGGACGGCCTGGACATGACCGTGCGGGAAGGAGAGGTGCACGGCTTCCTCGGCCCCAACGGCGCCGGCAAGTCCACGACCCTGCGCATCCTCCTCGGCCTGCTGCGCAAGGGCGCCGGCGAGGTCCGGCTGCTGGGCGGCGATCCCTGGTCCGAGGCCGTCGAGCTGCACCGGCGGCTCGCGTACGTCCCCGGCGACGTCACCCTGTGGCCGAGCCTGTCCGGTGGCGAGGTGATCGACCTGCTCGCCCGCCTGCGCGGCGCCACCGACGCCAAGCGGCGCGACGAGCTGATCGAGCGCTTCGCCCTGGATCCGCGCAAGAAGGCCCGGACCTATTCCAAGGGCAACCGGCAGAAGGTCGCGCTGATCGCCGCACTCGCCTCCGAGGTCGAGTTACTGCTGCTGGACGAGCCGACCTCCGGTCTCGACCCGCTGATGGAAGCGGTCTTCCGCGAGGTCATCACCGAGGAGCGGCGCGCCGGCCGTACGGTCCTGCTCTCCAGCCACATCCTCGCCGAGGTCGAGGCGCTCTGCGACCGGGTGAGCATCATCCGGGACGGCCGGATCGTGGAGACCGGCACGCTCGCGCAGCTGCGCCATCTCACGCGCATCTCGGTCACGGCGGAGCTGGACACGGCGCCGGATGACGGCCTGCCCCATGTCCACGACCTCCGCATGGACGGCGGCCGCGTACGCTTCCAGGCCGACACCGACCACATCGGCGAGGTGCTGGCCCGGCTGGCGCAGTACGGCGTGCGCGACATCTCCGCCCAGCCCCCCACCCTCGAAGAGTTGTTCATGAGGCACTACCGATGAACACGCCGGAACTGATCAGGCTGATCCTGCGCCGCGACCGCGTCTGGCAGCCGCTGTGGCTCCTGCTGGTCGCCCTCTTCGTCACCACCACGGTGGCCACCATCCGCCAGTTGCTCCCGACTCCCGAAGCGCGCCTGCACTACGCGAACGAGATCGCGGCCAACCCCGTGATCCTTCTGATGCAGGGGCCGGCGTACGGCGACAGCCTGGGCGCGGCCGCCGCTCAGCAGCGGGGCGCCGCCACCATGATCTTCGCTGCCCTGGCCAGTGTCATCCTGCTGGTCAAGCACACCCGCTCCGACGAGGAGCAGGGGCGGCGCGAGCTCGTCGGCTCGGCCGCCGTGGGGCGGCACGCGCCGCTGACCGCTGCTCTCGCCGTCGTGCTGTGTGCGAACCTGGTGCTGGCCGTGCTGATCGCCGTGGTCGGCGTGAGCGCCGGGCTTCCCCTGGCCGGGTCCCTCGCCTGGGGGCTCATGGCCGCGTCGGGCGGCTGGGTGGGGGCCGCGCTGGCCGCGGTGGCCGTGCAGGTGACTCAGAGCGCTCGGGTGGCCGGAGCCGCGGCCTTCACCGTGTTCTTCGGGGCTTACCTGATCCGCGGCGTCAGTGACGTGGGCGGCCCGAGCATGGAATGGCTGGGGTGGCTCATGCCGAGCGGGTGGATCCTGCGCGCCCACGCCTTCGGCGGCGAGCGGTGGTGGGTGTTCCTGCTGGTCGCGGTGTTCGTCGCGGCCTTGACCGGGTTGGCCTACGCGCTGTCGGCCCGCCGGGACATCGGCGCCGGCGTCGTGCCGCCGCGTCTCGGTCCCGCCCATGCGCCGAACGGCCTGCGCGGGCCGCTCGGGCTGGCGTGGCGGATGCACCGGGGCATGGCACTGGGGTGGGTCGCGGGTGCCGCCTTCATCGGTGCGGCGGTCGGGCTGGGCGGGCAGACCGCCATCGAGACGTTCGCCCAGAGCGGCGCGCTGGATTTCTGGGCCGAGCGGACGGGAACCGACGATCCCACGGAGATCTTCTTCCGCCTCGTCGTGTACAAGCTGGCGATGTACTCCGTCTCCCTGTACTCGATCATGACGGTGCTCCGCCTGCGCGGCGAGGAGGCCACGGAACTCTTCCTGTCCTTTCCCGTGAGCCGGACGCGCTGGGTGGTCAGCCATTTCGTGTTCGCGGTTGCGGTGCCTGCCGCCGTTCTGGTGATCGCCGGCCTCGCGCTGGGCCTTGGCAGCGGTGACTTCGCCGGTGGCCTGGCCATCACCACGACCCTCCTGCCCGGCGTCTGGGTGATGGCCGGGATCGCCGTGGCGGCCTTCGGGCTGTTCCGGCGAGCCGGAGCGGTCGTGGGGTGGACCGCCTTGGTGCTGGCCATCGCCGTGGAGGTCGGCTGGGAGGTCGGGCTGGTGAGCGACTCGTTCTTCATGGTCTCCCCGTTCGCGCACGTCCATTACTCCACGCTGGCCAGCCCGGGAACGGGCACGCTGCTCGGGCTCACGCTCGTGGCCGCCGGCTTCACCGTGGCGGGCCTGTACGGGCTCCGCCGCCGCGATCTGGCTGTGTGACTCCGGCCGCCCAGCAGGAGGGGATGCCGGAGCCGCTTCCGACGACACCGGCAAGGCTCGGCTCGACCACCGCGCTGCTTGGCCGCGATCACGCGGCTGAATCAGCGGGGTAGTTGCAGGTGAACGCAGCCCAGGCGCGCACCAGGCGCCCAGTGTCGGGATGGCGCCGCAGGAGCTCGTCCCGTTCGGCGCCGCCAGTGGCGTCGTCGTGCGGGCCGGTCACATGCCGCTCGATCGCCCCCTGCACCTGGGCGGCGAACTCGGGCGGCCAGGACGTCAGACCGTGCGCGCGTACGCGCCAGGAGCGCGAGTCAGCGAGGTGGATGTGGATGGAGAATCTCTCAGCGGCGGGAAGCCCAGGCGGGTAGAGAGTCCGGATCGTCCTGCCGGACGGCCTGCCACGGCTGCAACCCTCAGCCGCTGGTGCCGAATCAAGCAGCAGGGCCTCGCGGTCGAGGAGAGCGGCGACCTCCTCCAGGAACGCGCCGCTTTCCGCTGACTACGGTGGAGGAGCTGATCGTCTTGATTGAGGGGCGCGAAGACGTGGATGTGTATGAGGCCGTGGACAGTCGCCGGGCCGTGCGGGCGTTCAGCGATGAGCCGGTGCCCAAGGAGATACTCGAACGAGTGCTGACGACAGCGACGCGAGCTCCGTCGAGTGGGAATCTCCAGCCGTGGCATGTGTACGTCGTGACCGGCGAGCCCTTGGCCGAACTCAAAAGGCGCGCGACGGCCAGGGCCCGGGCGGGAGACCCGGGTGATGAGCGGGAGTATCCGATATACCCGGCCGAACTGACCTCGCCGTATCTGGACCGCTTTTCCGCCGCGGCCGCGCAGCGGTACGAAGCGCTGGGAATCGAGCGTGACGACCCCGACAGGCCCAAGAAGATCGCTGCCTTGAACTCGGAGGCGTTCGGGGCGCCAGTCGTACTGTTCTGCTACCTCGATCGGACGATGGGGCCCGGACAGTGGGGGGACGCAGGGATGTACCTGCAGACGGTCATGCTGTTGCTGAGAGCGGAAGGGTTGCACAGTTGCCCCCAGGTGATGTGGACGATGTATCGCAAGACTGTCAGCCAGCTGGTCGGAGCCGATGACGGGCTCGTACTGTTCTGCGGTGTCTCAGCGGGGTTCGAGAAGGAAGGCGTGCCACGGCTGCGTACAGGGCGGGCGGACATGATGGAGACAGTGAGCTTCATCGGGGTGTGATCGCCAGGCGGTGAAGATCCGCAGGGTCGGACCCTTGTAACGCGGTGCAAGGGGCGGATGGGCGGGTCAGTCCTGGGCGTCCTCTTCGACATCCGCCTCCGCCGGGTCGCGCGGCGTGGCCTTCTGGCTGGGGGCGCACCGGGACATGGCGCGGGAGAAGGCGACAGCCGCAGGGGCGCGCCGCCTTCATCCGGAAGGGACATCTCACAAGCGAGACTTGACCCGCCTGGGAAGCCGAGCAGTCGGCGACCGGATCGAACCCCTGGTCAACCCTCGTCTATGCGCACGGTCCCCGCGGCGCCGTCGATGGTGATGAGCTGCCCGGTTCTGATCTCGTGGGTGGCGTTGCGCACGCAGATGACGGCGGGGATGCCGTATTCCCTGGCGACGGTCGGGCCGTGCGCGACCGGGGAGCCGGTCTCGGTGACCAGGCCCGCCGTGGTCAGGAAGAGCGGCGTCCAGCCGGGGTCGGTGGTGGGTGCGACGAGGATCTCGCCGGGCTCGATGTGCGCGTCGGCCGGGTCGCGGATCACGCGCGCCCTTCCGGTCGCCCGACCCGCCGCTCCGGCCATGCCGGTGAGCACTCCGTCCTCCGCGGGGCCTTGCGGCGCGAGCGCCTCCACGTCGGTGCCGTCGGACAGCAGCGCTCCAGGTACGGCGGGCCGTCGCAGTTCGCGCTCGTACTCGGCCCGACGGGCCGCGATCAAGTCTCGGAGATCCGCGCCCTGAACGGCCCGGCGTGCCTCGACCAGGTCGAGGAACATGATGTCGTCCGGTCGCTCGAACAACTCCTCGCCGACGAGCAGCAGTTGCTTCCGCGCGGCCTGCAGCGGGATCAGCCAGGCGAACTTGCCGATCTCGCGCAGGCCGGTGAGCCCGCGCGACCTGCGCATGAGGAAGGTCGCGACCCTGCCACGGATCGGCCGTCTGCGTCGCGCGCGCCGCGCCAGCGCGGTGAGCATCCGCTCGGCTCTCGCCGCTGCCTGCTCGAACCGCCGGTCCGGTGCCTGGCCGGGGTCGTCCACGCGCAGGTAGTTGGCGATCGTGGAGAACAGCGGGGCCTGGTCCTCCGACCACCGTGGCGTACCGACGTCGATCTCGGCGGCGGCGCGCATGCCGTACTTGTCGAGGAACGCGGCCATGCCGATGTCGGGCAGGTCGCCTTCCCGGTAGCGGGCGGCGAGCTCAGCCGTGGGGGTGGTCGCGAACAGGTCGCGGTGCTCGCGCGCCCTCACCGCGAGCTTCCACAGGGCCAGGTCCATCTCCGTGGTCACGTTGTACGGCATGCCGCCGAGAACGGTGTCCAGCTCCTCCTCGGTGGCCACGCCCTCGAGCAGAGCGGCCGGAGCGGTGCCTGCCATGATGCCGGCGACCAGCGGCCACATGATCCCCTGCATGTCCAGGGTCATGACCGCTTTGTGCGCGTCCTCCGCCGCCCAGCGCAGCCGCTCGGCGGCGGTCGCGTTCTTCCCGGGCGGGACGGTCAGTCGCCTGATCTTCTCCACTCCACGGTAGGCCTTGGCCCGCGCGGCCTCCGGCCGGGCCAGGGCGGAGACGAGCCCGGCGACGGCTCGGGGCGCGATGAGCGCCGTCGCCCTGATGACCGTGCGCATCCTGAACGGCAGGCCGGGCCGCGGGGCGAAGCGCGGATCGTGCAGCATCCGCTGCACCGCGCCCTGCACGCGCGGACCGTACACCTCCAGTGAAGCTCCCAGCCGTTCGCGGATCGCCTTGTTGCGCAGGAAGTCGGTCAGGTCGAAGTAGAGCCTGCCGCCGATGGGAACCATCCGGGGCAGCGGATCACGCTGATCGAGCTTCGCGCCGACCGCTTCGAACCACGGGGCGGCGCCGGCCTTGAGTATCGACACCCCCATCGGGGTCATCGGCCGCAGCATGCCCTGGATGTGTCCGATCTCCAGGTAGAGCCGGGGCTGGCCGGTCGCGGGCGGCGCCGGGAACAGGGTCGTGATCGGGCGGGACTGCAGTAACCACAGCGTGCCGTCTCGATCGATGGCCCACTCGATGTCCTGCGGCGACCCGAAGTGCTCCCGCAACCGCAGTCCTGCCGTACGCAGGTCCTCCAGCCAGCCGTCCTGGACGGCATCGTCGTCGAATTCGTAGTGGTCGGGCACCACGGTCCCGTCGACGATCGCGGTGCCGAGTCCTTTCGCGGCGTCGACGACCATCTGGGTGCGACGCCCGGTGATCGGGTTGGCCGTGAACAGCACGCCGGCCCGCTCGGGGTCGACCATCCGCTGCACCACGACGGCCATCGCCGCGTCCTCGATGCCGGCGTTGGCCCGGTAGGACACGGCGCGCTCGGTGTGCAGGGAGTCCCAGCAGCGGCGGACGGCGTCGATCAGCGCTTGGCCGCCCTCGACGTTGAGGTAGGTGTCCTGCTGCCCGGCGAAACTGGCCTGAGGGAGGTCTTCGGCGGTGGCGCTTGAGCGCACCGCCACCTTGCCGCCGCCGAGTCGCTCGTAGGCCTCGACCAGTTCTGTCTCCGGGACCTCTCCAGTCGCATGGGCTTCGACGGTCACGCAGAAGCCGTCAGGGACCCGCTCACCTGCCTTGATCATCTCCCCCTGCCCGGCGGCCTTCCCGCCCACCAGGTCGACCATCGAGGCGTCGATCTGAGACAGTTGGATCAGCTTCATCCCGTACCCTCCTCGCAGCCTTAGCGAAAAGCTCCAGCGCCTGGAGCACGATCTGCTGCTCCTGCTCGGTGAAGTGCTCCCAGAGCCGCATCTGCGCATCGACTCTGACCCGGCGGATCCGTCGCAGCAACGCGGTGCCCTGCTCACTCACCCGGATCCTGCGGGCGCGGCGATCCCGCTCGTCCTCATACCGCTCCACGAGCCCGCGCCGCACCAGCCCGTCGACGATCCGGCTGGTCCGCGAGTCGGAACGGCCGATCAGGGCGGCCAGTTCCTTGACCGTGGGCTCCTCACCGCGGTCGAGCACCTGCAGCATGACGTTGTCGATCAGCCGCAGGTCGTCGTCTTCATGGACGTGCAGCAGCGAGGGCAGCAGGTCGCGTTGCATCGCGGCGAGCAGCTGCTGAACGTGGTTACGTGTATTCATCTGCTTTTCCGCATTAGATGCTAACTAGCAGGCAAATTAGCACGTACGCGGGCGCCCGTCCATCCTCCTGGGGTCCCCAGCAGCGATGAGGTTCGTCGGTGGCGTGCAGTCCGGTGTAGTCGACGCCGAACCCGGCGGTGGCCTCGATCCCGAGGCCTGCCAGGGTAGTTGCCGATGTTCGCCGGGCCGGCCGCTTTCGCTTCGGTGGCCGGCCCGGCGGCCGAGGCCGCCTCTCCTGGCCGGCACCGAGCCGCGAACTGTCCGTGGTCATGATCCAACACCGTGTCTAAGCCAGACCTCAGGCGCGAGCTGACCGCCTCGGCTCCATCCCGCCGGTCCAAGCCGCCACCATCACGCGCTGCTCACCCTCCCGCATCCCGCCCGCGCTCGCCGCCGACCCTGCGCGCCGGATTCGGTCTCATCGCCGAACCCGGCATCGGAGCGGGCGTCGGCATCGCCTATGACGCCTGCGGTCGCTACGCTGCGGTTTGATCTGCGGTGGAAGGCCGTCTGCGGGCTGGGACTGTTGTTTGACATCCTCCCCCGCCTGAAGGCGGGGATCTCCTCGGAGGTATCCGATGAACCGTGCGGTGAAACAGGACGGAGCCGACGACAACGTTGCGTCTTCGATGTGGCGGCGGCCTCCCCGAGCCTGCTCAGGGAAGGCCGCGCTGATCGCGGCCGTCGGCATTGAGCACGATCAGTGACCAAAGTTCGGATCAATCCGAACGAATCGATGGCCGGGTTTCTCTGTCAGGATGATTGAAGGGCTGGGACGCTCGGGTTGGGCAGGAGATCGCGGCTCGTCCAGGTCGGCGAGTGTGCGGTGAATGGTGGAGTCCGACAGTGCTGCGCCGAACAACACAGCGTGGTGGGCTTGCAGCCGTTCGGCCTCCAGCAGGCTCCACGCGCCGCACGTGATCGCTGCGGCCAGGGTGACCGTGACGTGAGCGCGGTCACATCAGGTCGTGCTTTGCCTGCCCGGCCACAGTCCGCCGAGCGCTGCGGTCAGCCCCACCCGATCGGCGAGCGTGTGCAGCAGGACCGCGCCCGCGTGACCCACCCAGGGCGGCTGATTTGGCAGGTGAGCAGCAGCAGCGTTTGTCGGGTCAGTTTGGACAGCACTCGAGGGCTGCTCGGGCCCGGAATGTCGGTGAGAAGTAGCAGCAGCCGGAGGCTGGGCAACTCACTTAGCGTGTTCATGTGATTGCTGACAGCGGGCAGCGGCCCGTCCTGGTGCTCGTCTCCAGCGCCAGGCGCTGATCCTCTCGGCCAGCCCCTTGAGAGACTCGACCGTGTGGTCTTGCCCGCACCGTTCGGGCCGACCAGCGCATTAGATGTCACCGGGGGCGACCTGCAGGCTGAGCTCGTCGACCGCGACCACATCCCGGTAACGCTTGGTCAGCCCGGCGGGTTCGATCGTCAGCATCCGTCCACTGTCCTCCACCGTGGCGGCCCTCGCTACGTTGCGGCCGACGGGAGACTCACCTGGCACACGGCCCGCGTGCTGTACTCCTGGTTGGACTTTGCCGCTTGACGGCAAGAATTGACGTTCATACTGGTCCGGCACGTACATTGTCCTCCCGCCACAAGGCTTGTCAGCATCGAAACTGAAAGCTTCATACGGGTGAGGGGATGATTCATATGATCGCCCGGGACCTGGCGCACGATTTTCCGGCCATGCGGTCCGACGCGAGATTGATGGACGTGCTGGCGGTCATGGTCCGCGGCAATCTTCCCGGAGTCGTGATCCTGGACTTCTCCGGGCGTTCCCAGGCGACGCTCTCGCTGCCGAGGGTGCTCGATCTGCTGCTTCCGTGGCCGTTTCGTGAGAGCCCGAACCTGGCGAAGGTATTCCCGGACGAGACCGGCGAGCGCATCCTGACCGAGGCGCTCCAGCGCCCGATCGGCGACCTGCTTTCCGCGCTGCCCAGCCGGGAACTTTGCCGCGTACCGGGCCACGCCACGACCTTGGAGATAGTCACCGCGATGACGCGACAGCGTAGCCCGCTGGCCACGGTGTCGGACGCCGGTGCCGGCTCCAACGTGATCTGTGCGAACCGTCTGCTCGCGCGGCTCTTGCAGGCCCTCAGCGAGGGCTCCGTGGGGCAGGGGTCCGGGTGCCGCTCATGATGGCCCCCTCACCAGGCCAGCCCAGCAGCCGCGCGCCGAGAGTCGCCGTCTCGAGCGCGTGTCGCTGTATCGGGTTGTTCAGGTCATAGCCGGTGAGCTCGCGGATTCGCTGCAGGCGATAGGTCACCGTACGCACGCCGATGTGCAGGCGGCGTGCCGTCGTCGTTGCCACGCCCTGGGCGGCGAAGTAGGCGAACAGCGTTTCCAGCAGCGCACCGGGGCCTCCTCTGGCGGTCCGCAACGGGCCGAGGACGGCTTCGACCAGTTCGCTGATCGCCGCGTTGTCCCTCAGCAGCACCTGCAGAACGAGCAGGTCGGACGCATGCAGGATCCGCTCGGGGAGTTCCAGGCGGTGGGCGAACGACACCACGCTCCGGGCTTCCTCGAAGGAGCGCACCACGCCGCCAAAACCGTGGTGGGTGCGGCCCACGCCGATCCGTAGCGAGGGGTCGCCGTTCATCATCTCCTGCACCGCCGCGCTGAAGGCTTCGCTCACGCCTTTCACGTAGCCGGAGGATATGCAGACCAGCAGGCCTTCCTTGGTGGCGATCAGGATGTCACGCAGGCTGAACCGGGACAGCAGGGACGCTTCCACGTGACGTGAGACTGGCCCGCCGTCGAAGAAGGGTTGTCCGGCCGCGGCGATGGCGACCACGTGGGCGCCGGCGAGGCGCAGCCCGAAGCGCTCCGCTCGCTCGGCGAGGGCACCCACGTCACGGCGTCCGTGGAGCAGGTCGTCGATGAACTCCCGGCGAAGTGCCTCCTCGCGGCGGATCATCAGGCGCTGGGCCGCCTCGTAACCCTCCACCAAAGCCACGATCGACCGGTCCGCGGCCTTGAAGACCGCTTCCCCGGCGGACCGGAGCTCCTCCGCCCGCCTGCTTCGGACGATGCCTGGCAGAGCGGGCCACGCCAGCCATGTCGCGCTCAGGTGCACATCGATGATGGCGCGCAGGGGCACGCCGTCCCGCGCCGCGGTCCCACCACATTCCCGCATGCGGGCCAGCGCGGCCGCTCCTGGGCGTCGCCCGGTCCGACTGACGTCGGCCAGTAGCGGGAGATAGTCCCTCAGCCACTGGGCAGGAACACCCCCGGCGTCAGCGCTGGCACGAGCGGCGATCTCAGCGAAAGGCAAGCGATCCGCGTGTCCGCCGGTGCCGTGCTGATGTTCCCTGTCCCAGCAATCAGTCATAGTTCCAGATTCTCCCGAAATGGGACTGTTCGGCAAGATAAGGATGGCTATAGGCAGATTTGTCGGTTCCTGCTTACCGAAGTCCGGCAATGGGAGTTGCAGCGATCAACCGGAGAAGAAGCGGTCTGGAATGGCTGGTCCCTGCGGCGGGTCTCACGCCTATGCCGGCGACCACGGCCACGTGCTGCACACGGATTGAGGGTCACACCGGCTTGTTCCGTTGCCCGTGCCGCGCATGGTTCACGCGACCGTGGTGGGCAGGATGGTGACGGCCGGCGCGGTTGCCATGATCGACATGGTGGTCCAGGGGAGCGACGTGGCTCTGATAGACATCAGGAATGCTGTCACCGTCCTGGTCTGCGGTCTCGGCCTCGTGCAGGCGCCGGTAGACACGGTTACGCAGGCGCAAGATGACAGACGCCAGCAGCGCTGCGGCGACAGAGCCGCCGAGCACGGCTATCTTGACGTAGTCACCGCGCGCGCCACCGGCGCCGAAGGCCAGCTCGCCGATGAGCAACGACACTGTGAAGCCGATGCCGGCCAGAATCGACAACCCCAGCACATCGACCCAACTCAACCCCTCGTCGAGGTGAGCACGGGTGAACCGAGCCACCAGCCAGGTCGCGACCATGATCCCGATGGGTTTGCCGACGACCAGACCGACCACGATGCCAAGGGCGACCGGGTCGCTCAGGGCGGTGAAGGCACCGTTCAGCCCACCCAGCTGCACGCCCGCCGACAAGAACGCGAACAAGGGCACCGCCACCCCGGCTGAGAGCGGCCTGAACCGGTGCTCGAAGTGCTCGGCCAATCCCGGCCCGGTTTCCGGCCCGCCCGCGCGCCGGCTGCGCATGACCGGCACGGCGAAGCCCAGCAGCACGCCGGCGACGGTGGCATGCACGCCCGAGGCGTGCACCAGAGCCCAGGCCGTTATCGCCAGCGGCAGCAGCAGCCACCAGGAACGCAGCCGGTGCTGCACCAGCACAGTGAAGATCGCCAGTGGAATCAGCGCCACCAGCAACGGCATCGGCGCGAGGTCGCTGGTGTAGAAGACGGCGATGATGACGATCGCCAGCAGGTCATCGACCACGGCCAGGGTCAGCAGGAACGTGCGCAGCGCCGCGGGCAGGAATCGGCCGATCACCGCGAGCACCGCCAGCGCGAAGGCGATGTCGGTCGCGGTGGGGATCGCCCAACCTGCGGCGGCGCCGTCGACGTTCCGGGTGAGCGACAGATAGAGCGCGGCCGGGACGATCACGCCTCCGAGGGCGGCGGCGACCGGCACTGCGGCCCGCCGTGGCTGGCGCAGATCCCCGGCGACGAACTCGCGTTTGAGTTCCAGGCCGGCCACGAAGAAGAAGATCGCCAGCAGCCCGTCAGCTGCCCAGGTGGCCATGTCGAGGTTCAGGTGCAGCCAGGCAGGGCCGATGGTGAAGCTGCGGACCTCCTCATAGGCGGCTGACCACGGGGAGTTGGCGCACGCCATGGCCAGTGCCGCACCCGCCAGCAGCAGGGCGCCGCCGATGGTCTCCTTGCGGAGAATGTCTGCGATGCGACGGGCTTCAGCCCAGGAGCGCCGTCCGAACAGGCGGGGTGCGCTACGCGCGGGGCCAGTCATGAATACTCCACGTTGTACGGCAGGCGGGACCTCGTCCTCCTGCGACCGAGCCGAAACGTTGCGACCGCTTCAAGGTCGTCGCCGCAAGCGGCCCGGCTCGGTGCCGGCGCCGCATCGGCTCACGCGGCTGCAGACGTTCACGCAGGTGCGACCACACCCTCGCCTGCACTCGCGACACGTGCACCTGGCAGACGCCACATTGCGGTGCGAGCCCCGGCCGGCGTCGGTGGCCATGCATCGCGACAACGACGCCACGCGCGGAGGTGCCGTCGAATCTCACCCCGGATCAACGGGACCGCATCAACAGTGAAGGTGCCGCCCCTGCTGATGTCGAAGCTGTCATGGGCCCTCACGACGCCGACATGGCCCCACTGGATGAGATCCATCCGCCTCTTGCCATGCGCGGCCCAATGCGCCTCGCCACACCGTGACGTCCGAACCGTCACAGCAGTTTTCTCCAGCACAGTTTCACCCCCGGCTGTTGTCCCCAACCGAAGACTGCCGGGAGAACGCGACATACGACTAGGACTACCGGCCGCAGCCCTGACGGGTAGTACGTTGCCGCACAACGGCAACTTCCGCAGTCCCGCTCGGCCACGGCCGGCCCGACGGCGGCCCGGGACAGATTGTGGGTACCGCAGCGAGATGATCTCCTGCATCTCGGCTCGCGCCTGCGGGGTCTCTGCATCGCGCCGCCCATCTGTGCGATGCCACCGTGATCCGCGGCCACGAGACCGAGATCGACACCGGCGTCGGTGCGAACCGTGGGAGCAGACCATCGCGGCGCTGTTGCGCAGCGCCTGCCGCACGCCCGCCACTACTCCACTGAACCGGCCGACAGGGCCTTGAGGCGGAAGGCGTGCACGGCCGCGCTGATCCCTGCGGCTACCTCCGGCAGCGGGGCGGCCGGGCAACGCTGGAGCGCTGTCCGCGATGGGCGGCGCTCGCGCCGCTCCCGTCCCACCGCCTATAATTTAGACATAATTCGAATCAGAAGGGGTTGTCATGACCGTCCCCACCGGCCAGTGCTGCGCCCCGATCGCCCGTGAACCGCTGGCCGAGGACACTGCTGCCGAACTCGCCGTCATGCTCAAGGCGGTCGCCGACCCGGTACGGCTGCGCCTGCTGTCGATGATCGGCTCGCACGCCGGCGGCGAGGCATGCGTCTGCGACCTGACCGACGCCTTCGACCTGACCGCCCCCACGATCTCCCACCACCTCAAGGTCCTGCGCACCGCCGGGCTGATCGACGGCGAACGCCGCGGCACCTGGGTCTACTACCGCATCATCCCCGAGGCGGTGAACAAGCTTGGCGCCCTGTTCGCCCCGCTCACCGAGTCCACTCCTGGACCCGCCCCCCGGCCTGCGGCGGGACGCACTGAGCTGGAGCTGCTGCCCGCATGACGGTCGCCCCGGCCCGTCGACGTCCAGGTGTCGGCGGCGGGCCGGCGGGCCTGGCCGCCAGCTACTATCTGCGCCGCGCGAGAGCCGACTTCGTCATCCTCGACGCTCAGGACAGCGCCGGCGGCGCTTGACGGCACCTCTGGGACAGCCTGCGCCTGTTCTCGCCGGCCCAGTACAGCTCGCGGCACACATGTGCACACCGCGCGGCGAGCGCGTGATCATCGAGATCGACGGCCGCGCCCTGTTCGACCTGGCCACCCGCCGCCACCGCCCGCCCAGGCGGGCGAGCAGGCCGGGAGCATGGCCGTCCCGCCCGTGCGCGAGGCCCGCGAGCGGGGCGTGCTCAAGGCCAGAGCCCATGTCCGTCCCGCCTGCACCTGCTCGGCTATGGCGACTGGACCGGGCCCGCCTCGGCCGCCCTGATCGGCGCCGGCTGTACCGCCCGGCAGCTCGCCGCCGAGATCACTCACCCAGCCGCAGTACGCTTCGCGTCGCGCCTAGCAACTAGACCCATCATGATTAGATGCTCATCTATCTTGACGGATATCAAAATGTTCTGAGATCGTGGCATCTGCTTCGACATTCATCTAATTTTGGGCTGGGGTGGGCACTCCGCCCTGCTCAGTAGGGAGACACGATGACGAACCAGGCCAGCGGCGGCTTCCTCGGGAACCTGGATGAGGCATTCGCCCCGCCCGCTGCGGGAGGTTGCTGTGGCGGCCCCTCCGCCCCCACCGGCGAGCCATCCGCCCTCGCAGGGCAGAGCGCGGAGCCGGCCGCCGCCGAGCAGGCGGCTCATAGAGGTTGCTGCGGGCAGGACCCGGCTCCGGCCGGTCTCCGGGCCGACTCTCAGGCCGGTTTTCAGGGTGCCGCCGGGTGCTGCGGATGACCTGCACAACATCCGACCTCGGCCAGGGCGAGCCGGATCTGGCCGCTCTGGTGGAGGCGGTGTCGGCCACCCGCATGCACGCCACGGTGCGCGAGCTGGCCGGCGACCGCTACGCCGGGCGGCGTGTGGGCTCGCCCGGAGGCCGCGCGGCCGCTGTCTGGCTCGCCGAGCAACTCGGCGAGCTGGGCGCGCAGGTGCAGGTGTCGGAGTTCGACGTTGCAGGGCTGCGCGAACTGTATGAGACGCCCGTGCTCGAATGGAGCAGCGCCGGGCAGACGCGGCGCCTGGAACACCGCCGTGACTTCGTCGAACACCTGGCCTCCACCGAACTCTCGCACCCGCGCACCGCCCTCCTGACCAAGGCCCCCGAGACCGGCTCCGAGACCGGCTCGCCGGCCGGCCTGCGCGGCCGATGGGTACTGGCCGACGCCACCACCTGGGGGCGAGCGTGCGAGCTGGCCGAGGCGCAGGGCGCGGCCGGAGTGCTGACCGTACGCGGCACCGACGCCGAAGGCTGGATGCCCAAGATGATCGCCGGTCCGGCTGCCCGCACGGTGGCCGTCATCGCCGTGCACCCTGAGGTCCACAGGCGCCTGGCCGAAGCGCTGGATGGCGGCCCGGTTCAGGTGACCGGCTCGATGCCGTTGCGGCAGGTCGCCACCCGAGGCCGCAACGTCTACGCCCGCTTCCCGCGCCCTCCTCGTACCGAAACGAGCACCCCGACCGGCAGCCCGGCCGACGGCGGCAGAGGCGGCACCGATCACGGTGGCGCACCGGCCGGGCTGCGCATACTGCTGAGCGCGCACTACGACGGCGTCGGCGACGATCCCGGCCGGCGCCTGCCCGCGGCCGCCGACAACGCCTCCGGGGTGGCCGCGGTCCTGGAGGCCGCTCGCGTGCTGGCGGCCGCTGCGCCACCCGGGGAGCTGGAGCTGACGGTGGCCTTCCTGGACGCGGAGGAGGCGGGCGCGTGGGGCTCGGCCCATCACGCCGCCGCCCTGCCACCGGACACGCTCGTGATCAACCTCGACGGTGCCGCGCAGTTGCACGAGGCCGCCGCTGTCGAGGCGGGCGGACCCGCCCACGCTTTGCTGGCCGCCCTGGACCAGGCCGCCCGCCTGACCGGCGTGCCATTGAAGGCGGGCGCGATGGCCTCCGACAACCGCCGCTACGCCGCCGCCGGCCTGGCCTCGATCGGCATCGGCATGGGCATGCCCGGCTACCAGACTCCAGCAGAGACTCCGGATCGCGTTGAGCCGGACACACTGATGGCCGCCGCCCGGCTGCTGGTGGCGACCGTCATGCTGCTCAACGCGTAGGAGGAGCGCCAGAGCGGGAAACAGCATTCGTCACCTGGGCCATCAGGCTGGCCAACGCCGGTTCGATGGCTGACCGGAGAGCTGGCCAGTTCACAGTCCGGATGATGACGGACGACGGCCAGCGTGGTGGGGCGCTAGCCGGTCGGCGGCGCGCCGTCTCGCGCGGCGAGGGCGGCGAGAGCCTCGGCGCACCGCCCAGTGGAGGATTTCTCCTGGTCCCGCGCCGTCGTGATCGCTCATGTACGTGATAACAGTTCGTTGTCACGTACATGGATGGCCTGGGCGAGAAGGAAGAACCGGGCTTCCGCTCGCCTAATTAATCGAATATCGTCGATGAACGATGAACGAGAACAAGGGGCCCTTGCCGCGTGCGGAGGCCGAGGAGTACGCGAGCTGGTTCAAGGCTTTGGCTGACGCCACCCGCATCCAGATCGTTTCGCTGCTGGCGCGGCGGCGCGCGCCGATGAGCGTGGGGGAGATCGTGGCCGCTTCCGGGGTGGGCCAGTCCACCGTCTCCCACCATCTGAAGATCCTGGCCGAGGTGCGGTTCGTCCTGATCGATCGGCAGGGCACGTCCAGCCTGTACCGGATCAACGAGAACTGCGTGAACTGTTTCCCGACCGCCGCCGACGTGGTCATGGGCAACCCCGTCCCGGCAGCGCCCACCTGCGAGTGAAGGAGCCTGGTCATGGCGCACGACGAGATCATCGACCACTACTCGGCCCTGGCCCGCGCCGCGGACGCCGGCCGGACGGTCGCCGACTGCCGGCAGGACGCCTTCGTACAGGGCGGCTTCGGCGCGGCCGGCTACGACGACCTGACCGTGCTCCCCGAGGGGGCGGTGCGAGCCAGCCTGGGCTGCGGCAACCCGGTGGCCGTCGCCGACCTGCGACTCGGCGAGACGGTGCTCGACCTCGGCTCGGGCGGCGGCATCGACGTGCTGCTGTCGGCGCGCCGCGTCGGCCCGTCCGGGACGGCGTACGGGGTGGACGCCAGCACGGACATGCTGAGTCTGGCCCGGCGCAACGCCGAGCAGGCCGGCGCGGCCAACGTGGAGTTCCTGCACGGCACGATCGAGGCGATCCCGCTGCCCGGTCACGCGGTCGACGTGGTCATCTCCAACTGCGTGATCAACCTGTCCGGGGACAAGGCGGCCGTGCTGGCCGAGGCGTTCCGGGTACTGCGGCCCGGCGGCCGGTTCGGCGTCAGCGACGTTGTCACCGCGCACGTCCGGGACGAGCGGGCGCGGCAGCGGGCTGAGCAGCGCATCGGCTGCGCGGCCGGGTCGCTCGCCGTACGGGAGTACCGGGACCTGCTGGCCGCTGCCGGCTTCGTCAAGATCGCCATCACGTTGACCGCCGATCACGGCGACGGGGTGCACTCGGCCATCGTCCAGGCCGTCAAACCCGCCATCGGGCCCGGCCTGGAGATCCGGCCGATGCGTGAGGGCGACGCCGCCGAGGTGCTGGCGATCTACCAGGCCGGGCTGGACACCGGCCAGGCCAGTTTCGAGACCACCGCGCCCGGCTGGGAGGGGTTCACCGCGAGCCGGTTGCCGCATCTGCGGTATGTGGCGGCCGATAGCGACTCCGGCGAGGTGCTCGGCTGGGTGGCCGCCTCGGCGGTCTCCGGCCGCCCGGTCTACGCGGGCGTGGTCGAGCACAGCATCTACGTCCACCCCGGCTGCCAGGCCCACGGCATCGGCCGCGCGCTGCTGTCGGCGTTCATCGCCGCAGCCGATGACGCCGGCGTGTGGACCATCCAGTCGGGCGTGTTCGGCGAGAACGCCGCGAGCCTGAGTCTGCATCAGGCGCTCGGTTTTCGGATGGTGGGCACGCGCGAACGCATCGGCCGCCACCGCGGCGTCTGGCGGGACGTGCTGCTGATCGAACGCCGCAGTGTTGTGATCGGAGCCTGAAAGACCGCAAGGGCCGCCGTTGGCCCGGCGTTCACCTGCGCGACCTATCCCGGCCGGCTGAGAGCAGCCACCCTTGTTCCAAGCAGGTAGAGACAGATGTCAATATAGACATGCATCAATTTCGATGAACATCTATACGGGAGGGTAGTGGATGGAACTGCTGGAGATCTTGGAGTGCAGCCCGCCGCTGACCCGCGAGCCGCTGGACGCCGAGCAGGCGGCCGGGGTGGCACGGGTGTTCAAGGCGCTGGGCGACCCGGTACGGCTGCGCATCCTGTCGATCGTGGCCAGCCGCGCCGGCGGCGAGGTGTGCGTATGCGACATCACCGACGCCTTCGAGCTGTCCCAGCCCACCATCAGCCACCACCTGAAGGTACTCAAGGAGGTCGGCCTGCTGACCTCCGAGCGGCGCGCCTCGTGGGTGCACTACCGGCTGGTGCCCGAAACGCTGGGCGAGCTGTCGGCGCTGCTGACGTTGCCCGCTGGTGGGCCCGCCAGCGGGTCTGCCAGCGGGTCTGCCAGCGGGTCTGCCGGCCTGCCGGGCGCTGCAGCGGCGGTGTCACGGTGATGTCGGCTCGACCCGCACAGGCCACCGCGCCACCGGCCGGCGTGATCGGCGCTCTGTCGATGCTGGATCGGTTCCTGCCGGTGTGGATCATCGCGGCCATGGGCGTCGGGCTGCTGCTCGGGCGTCTGCTGCCCGGCCTGGACACCGCGCTGGACGCCGTCAAGATCGGTGAGATCTCGCTGCCGATCGCGCTCGGCCTGCTGTTGATGATGTACCCGGTGCTGGCCAAGGTCCGTTACGACCGCCTGAACACCGTCACCGGCGACCGCCGTCTGCTGGTCTCCTCGCTGGTGCTCAACTGGGTGCTCGGCCCGGCGCTGATGTTCGCGCTGGCCTGGATCTTCCTGCCCGACCTGCCCGAGTACCGCACTGGACTGATCATCGTCGGGCTCGCGCGCTGCATCGCCATGGTGCTCATCTGGAACGACCTGGCCTGCGGGAACCGGGAGGCCGCCGCCGTTCTGGTCGCGCTCAATTCCATCTTCCAGGTGATCGCGTTCGGCGCGCTGGGCTGGTTCTACCTGCAGGTGCTGCCCGGCCGGCTCGGCCTGCCGGGCTCGGAGCTGGAGGTGTCGGCCTTCGACATCGCCTTCTACGTGCTGGTCTTTCTGGGTATCCCGCTGGCCGCCGGTTACGCCTCGCGCAAGCTGGGCGAACGCTCCCGTGGCCGCGACTGGTACGAGCAGCGCTTCCTGCCGCGCATCGGCCCGATCGCCCTGTACGGGCTGCTGTTCACCATCGTCATCCTGTTCGCCCTGCAAGGCCACACCATCACCTCCCAACCGGCCGATGTGGCCCGCATCGCGCTGCCGTTGCTGGCCTACTTCGCCCTCATGTGGGGCGGCGGCTTCCTGACCGGCAAGGCGATCGGCCTGTCCTACGACAAGACCACGACGCTCGCCTTCACCGCCGCCGGCAACAACTTCGAGCTGGCCATCGCGGTCGCGGTCGGCGTCTTCGGCGTCACCTCCGGCCAGGCCCTGGCCGGAGTGGTCGGCCCGCTCATCGAGGTTCCCGTCCTGGTCGCCCTGGTCTACGTCAGCCTGGCCGGCCGCCGCCTGTTCACCCGCAAGGAGCCCACCCGTGCCTGACCGCACCCCCGACAAGCCCAGCGTGCTGTTCGTCTGCGTGCACAACGCCGGACGCTCCCAGATGGCCGCCGGCTGGCTCACCCACCTGGCAGGAGACCGCGTCGAGGTCCGCTCCGCCGGATCGGCGCCGGCCGATCAGGTCAACCCGGTCGCCGCCGAAGCGATGCGCGAGGTCGGCATCGACATCACCGCTGAGCAGCCCAAGGTTCTGACCGTCGACGCCGTACAGGCCAGCGACGTGGTCATCACCATGGGCTGCGGCGATGCCTGCCCGATCTTCCCCGGCAAGCGCTACGAGGACTGGAAGCTCGACGACCCGGCCGGACAGGACATCGAAGCGGTCCGGCCGATCCGTGACGACATCCGCCGCCGTATCGAGAAGCTGCTGGCGGAACTCGTGTCGGCCTGATTCTCCGCCGCAGTCCCCGTCGTAATCAGGTGGTGGGCCTGCGTCATGTCCGGGGCACGGCAGGTGATCCAGACGCGCGCACCCGGCCACCCCTTGCTGTCGTGGGTGAGCTACGGCGGCGGGGAGCGGCGGACGGCCGGGTGCAGGGTCGTTGACGATGCCGTGGGCACCCTACGCGTGTTCGGCCGCGCTACATTCCGCGCTTACCTCGGGCCATCTGGTCGGCGAGGTATCCGGGGTGGGGGGTCAGGCCTGGATGCGGGCCATGAGCACGGCGATGTCGTCCTCGGCCGGCGCGTCGCCCACGATGGAGCCGATCACTGCCGCGCACACCCGTTCGAGCGTCGCCGTCTGCAGTGTCGCTCGGACGAGGGCGTCGCCGAGCCTGGCCATGCCCGCGTCGAGGTCGGCCTGCCGCGTCTCGATCAGGCCGTCGGTGTAGAGGGCCGGCAGGGTCCCGGCCGGCAGGTGGAGGTCGTGCGACTGGAGGGTGCCCAGCCCCACGCCGATCGGAGTGCCGGTGGGCAATGACGGGAAGGTCACGTCGCCGGACGGGGTCACGATCGCGGGCGGCGGGTGCCCGGCCGCGGCCATGGTGCAGCGGCTGGTCTGCGGATCGTAGACGGCGTACAGGCAGGTGGCACCCGTGGCGTCGAAGCCGCGGGCGTCGTTCGCCATCAGGTGGTCGAGGTGGGTGAGCAGCTCGTCCGGCGGCAGGTCCAGGTAGGCCAGGGTGCGCACGGCGGTGCGCAGCCGGCCCATGGCGGCTGCGGCGTTGATGCCATGCCCGGTCACATCGACGACGACTAGGGCGATGCGGTCGCCGGGCAGGTGGATGGCGTCGTACCAGTCGCCTCCCACCCCCTCGTGCGTGTCGGAGGGCAGGTAGCGCGAGGCCACCTCGACGTTGCTGCTGCCGCACAGGTCGTGCGGCAGCAGGTCGCGCTGGAGCGCGAGCGCGGTCAGCCGCTCGCGCGTGTACTGGCGCGCGTTGGCCAGGCTGAGCGCGGCCCGCGTGACCAGCTCCTCAGCCAGGAGGAGGTCGTCCCTGCTGAACGGCGCCGGGTGGGAGGTGCGCCCGAACACCGCGACGCCGAGCACGTCGCCGCGCGCCTCCAGCGGAATGACGATCAGCGAGTGCATGCCGGTCGCGTGGATGGTCCGCGCCCGGTCGGGGACCAGGTCCAGCCAGGTACCGGGCGAGGTGTCCAGCACGGGCTCGAAGTGCGGCCGGCGCGAGTGCAGGACCTCCATGAACGGGGATCCCGGCGGCACGAACACAGTCTCCTTGCGCTCCCGGAGAGACTCGGGCACCCCGTCGTGCACCGAGGCCGCGCCGGCCCGGCGGAAGACGGGGATGCCGGCCTCTGTCGCGGCCGGCCGCTGCAGCGGCTCTGCGCCGGGGAGCATCGCGTCCGGCAGATCGACGGTCACGTAGTCGGCCTGACGTGACATATACGGTTACACCGCGTGTACGCGCAAGGATTTTCGGCACGGCCCTGTCCAGGGCCGGGGATCTACCAGAACTTTCGGCCCGCGCCCGCGCCCCGGCACCTACCCGGACCGAACTCGAGGAGCTGCTGTGGAGGCCCATGCAACGGACGCTTTGGCCACAATCGCGAGGTTCGGTTCTTCAGCTCGCCGTCCATGCCGGATGCATCAGGAGCTCAGGCCGGCGCTGATCAGCCAGATGTGTTCGCAGGTCGCGGAAACCTTTGTGCGGCTTCTCGCAAGAGTCTTGCGAAGCGTGGTGGAAGGTCCGCTCGATCATCCGGCTCAGGGCGCGTCAGACGACCTGCGCGGTGGCAGGACGGTGATCTCGGTGGGGTTGACGTGGCGGGGCGGGGCGGCGACGAACGCCTCCGTTGCGACGGTTACGGTCTGTGATCACGCGGCGGCGTCGTCGTGCGCGGTGGCGGCAGACTTCTCACGCCAAGATGCCGCGTCCTGCTCGATCCGGTCCAGTTTGACCTGCAGCCGCTCGAGAGTGTCGGGCCCGAGGTACAGGTGCCCCGGCAGCTTGTCCTGGCAGGTGACCTCGTAGATCAGAGCGGCGCTCTTGACCGGGTCGCCGAGCTGGGTGTGGTTGGCCGTACCGGCCCAGTCCAGGGTGACATGGGCGGGAGTGCCGTCGTAGGCGCCGATGCGGTGCTTGGCGGTGGACAGGGAGCTGGCATCGAGGAAGTCGGTGCGGATGACGCCGGGCTCGACGACCATGCACTGGATCCCGAACGGTGCCAGCTCCGCCGACAGCGCTTCGCTGATGCCCGCGACGGCGAACTTCGAGGCAGCGTACATGCTCACCCCAGGCTCGCCCTCGAAACCGGACCGGGACCCGATGTTGACGATCTTCCCGCGACCCGCGGCGCGCATGCCCGGCAGCACGGCGCGGATGAGGTTGGCCAGGGCGAAGACGTTGAGGTCGAACAGGGAGCGCGCCTCGGCGTCGGTGATCTCCTCCAGCGCGCCGAGCAGGCCCCGGCCCGCGTTGTTGACCAGGACGTCGATGCTCCCGAAGCGCTGGGTGGCCGACTCGACGGCCTGGACGATCTCCTCGCTGCGGGTAACGTCGAGCCGGACGCCGAGCACCCGGTCGGACCGCTTGAGATCGTCGGGCAGGCCGGCCGGGTCACGGACCGCCGCCACCACGGTGTCGTCGTGCGCCACGGCGGTGCGGGCGATCTGCAGACCGAGTCCCCGGGAAGCGCCGGTGATGAACCACGTGGACATGTGAACAGCTCCTTCGTGCTGATGGGGAGAACGGGCCGGAACTGGTCGCGGCGCGGTGCGCCCCGCTTCCGGCCTGGCTTCCACTGAACCAGCTCTGAGCAGCGATAACAGGCTCGAATATAGCCCAAGCGATCGGGGGACAAACTGGGCCACCCTTGCGGAGCGGTGCCCTGCGGGAAGCGGCGACACTGGAGGTATGGAGCGTGACCACACCAGCACCCCGCTCGCGGGGTTCCTGCGCTCGGCCCGCGCCCGGCTCAGCCCGCACCAGGCCGGGATCGACGAGCCGGCGCTGGGCCGGCGCCGCGTGTCCGGGCTGCGGCGCGAGGAGCTCGCCCGGCTGGCCGGAGTGAGCGCGGACTACTACACCCGTCTGGAACAGGGCCGCAGCCGCAGCGCCTCACCCGAGGTGCTCGACGCGCTGGCCACCGCGCTCCACCTCGACGACGCCGAACGCGAGCACCTGCACACCCTCGCCCGCCCGCAGCCCGCCCGGCGCCGTCGGCGACCGCGCCCGCAACGCGTCCACCCCGCCACCTGGCGGCTGCTGGACACTCTGGAGGAGGCGCGCCGGCCCGCCTTCGTCCTGGGCCGCCGCCTGGACGTCCTGGCGCACAACCGGCTCGCCGGGCGCCTGATCGCCGATTTCCGGGCCATGCCCGCGGACGAGCGCAACCAGGCGCGCTTCGTCTTCCTCGATCCACACGCGCGCGAGCTGTACGGGAACTGGGCCGCCGTCGCCGCCGACACGGCTGCCATGCTCCGCCGCGACGCCGGCCGCCACCCCGACGACCCCGCCCTGGATGCGCTCGTCGGCAACCTGTCCATCCACAGCGAATCATTCCGCCGCTACTGGTCCGACAACAAGGTCCACCAGCGCACCACCGGCAGCAAGGACTACCACCATCCCCTCGTCGGCGACCTCACCATCACCTACCAGGCCCTCACCCCCGCCGACGACCCCGACCAAACGCTGTTCATCTACGACGTCGAGCCCGGCAGCTCGTCCGAGACCTCGCTGCACCTGCTCGCCCAGTGGAACGAGCAGACCACTGACAACCACCTCACCACGAACAGAAAGGGGTGACGGGCATGCGGACGAAGAGTCGCGTCAGTGAGTTGGACGGGAGCGGCCTGGGGGCCACCTCGAACCCGTCACCGGGCCTCGCCAGGAAACCGCCTCAGGTCTCGCCGCCATCAGGCGGCGGTTCAGCACGCGGCCTCTCATCGGCGCGGTCCCGCTCCCGGCAGGCGGATCACAGCCGGATCAGGTCGGCGACCTCCTCGGGCAGGCCCGGTGAAGTCATGACATGGCCCATCCCGGACACGACGTGCAGTATCGCGCCCGGAATCGCGGCAGCAGGTCAGGGGCGTCCATCCACGCGGCCCGGCCACGGTCGGCCGCGGCCGCCGGGTCGGTAGCCCGCGACAGCGCCAACTCCGGCATCGCCCGGGCGGCCGGCTCGTCGAACGGCCGAGCCGCCCCGTTGAAGACCCGGAACAAGGCCACGTCGGACTCCACACCCAGCGGCAGCCCGGCGGCCAGATGCGCGAGAACCGCAGGCGACGGCGGCGGCAGATCATCCGGGTCGGCCGGCTCCCCGGCCCTCGCCCGTGCCCGCAGGCCAGCCATCCGACCCACCAGTTTCCCGGGCTGACCTCGCGTTCGACCTGGTCACGTCCGCCGAACAGCGCGTGGTCGCTCAGGGCCGCCGAGATGACAGGGGCCGGTCAGAGGTTGGGACCGGTACGGAACCTCACGGCGTGCTTCCTATCCGACCTTGAGGGCCAGCTTCCCGACATAGTGATCCTTCAGGGCACGATGCGCGTCTTCGACCCGCTCCATCGGGAAGGTCCGGGCGACGTGGACCTCGAAGGAACTCGCCTGGACGATCGCGTTCAGCCGATCGGTGGTGGTGCGGCTCCGATCCCCGTCGTAGTAGGACACCGGCGCGCCCGGCGACGTCGCGAGCACGGGCAGGACACCGTTCGGCCAGGCGATCCGTCCCGAGTTGTTGATCGCGCGAAGAGATCGTTCAGCGATCTCGCCTCCCACGGTGACCAGAGCCGCATCGAGCCCGCCCGGTGCGAAATCGAACGCCGCAGCCAACACATCGTCTTTGCGGCCGTCGACGGCGTGGTCAGCGCCCAGCCGCCGGGCCAGGGCGACACCGTCGTCACCCGAGGCCACGGCCAGCACTCGGATGCCGTTGTGCCGCGCCAACTGCACGGCCAGGTGGCCGATGCCCCCGCTGGCCCCGAAGACCATGAGCGTCTGGTCCGGCCGCAGGGCGAGCAGATCGAGGCCGCTCAGTGCGGTCAGGGCATCCCAGGCCATCGCGCCGGCCTGCTCCGTCGGCAGCCGATCGGGCACGCGCGCGACGTACTCCGCCTCGACGACGCCGTACTCGGCGTAGAAGCCGCCACGCGGCACCGGCATCGTCGCAGCGTAGACACGCTCGCCCACGTCGAACCGGGTGACGTTGCGCCCGACCGCGGCCACCGTGCCCGCCGCGTCCCAGCCGAGGACATAGGGGAAGGCCGACGCGACGCCGAAGGCGCCGTCGTAGTCCCCCTCGCGCTCGACCGCGTCCCAGGATCCGACCCCTGCGAACTCCACCCGGATGAGGACGTCGTCGTCGCCGACCTGCGGGAGTGGTATCCGGCGCGCTGAGAGTTCGTCGATTCCGCCGAAGCGGTCAAGGACGACCGCGTTCATCTGCGGCGCCACGTTCGCGCCGCCCGCTCTGCGCTCGGCTCTGCTGTCCATCGGCCCTCCATGTTATTTGAGTGAATCAAGAATCATTGGACCACAGCTATTTGAGTGAATCAAATAACTCCGCTAAGCTGGCGGCCATGGCGCTGCCGAACGGCCCCGTAGCCACCTCGTCCAAGGCCGAAGCCGTCTTGTTCGACCTGGTGGACATATATGACCGCGCCTACGAAGCGGCCGCGGCCGAGGTGTCGCTCAGCTCGGCGCAGGCATGTGTGCTCGGGCGACTCGACGAGCGACGCGGCATGGGCGCCCTGGCCGAGGAGCTCGGCTGCGATGCCTCCAACATCACCCAGATCGTCGCGCGTCTCGAAGCGCTCGGCCTCGTGACCCGCGAGCCGAATCCCCGGGATCGCCGCGCACGACTCGTCGCGCGAACTCCCCGAGGAGACGAGACCAACCAGCGGTTCGCCACGGCCTTCACCTTCGCCCGTACGGCGGTCGGACGGCTCTCACCCGACGAACAGGATCAGTTGACGGCGCTGCTGCGCAAAGCGCTGGGCTGACGCGCACCCGCGGCCGGTAACCATGCTCGGCGTCGTGGAGCTGCTGGTCACGGGGCGCGCGGGGGAGGGCCCCGGCTCCGACGACGCCGCTGCCCGGCCGGCATCGGCTGCCACCGTGCTTCCGCAGAAGTTGTCCGAACCGCCCGCGATGCCGGAGGAGGAGCCGTCTCCTGCCGACGACGCCACGTTGAGCGAGAATCTGGCGTACGAATTGCGCCGCAAGACCCTTGACATGGCCGAGGCCGCGATGCCGTGCTCGTGCCGTTGAACGCGAAGACCACGTACACCTGCGAGGTCGTCTTCAAGGGCGAGCAGCCGACGGGATATGCCGAGGCGGTGCGGGTTACCGAGGTCGGGCCGCGAGTCTCCTGACATACCGGGACCACGAGGCGTGTCGGAGGTCATCCTGCGGCCGTCCGGACGGTGCCGGGCAATGCACGTGCGCGGCGTCACCGGCACGCCACCCCATCCGCTACGGCCGCAACGACCTCCTGCGGCGCGGGGAATCCGTCCGCACCATCGCCGCCGGGGTGAAGGTATCCGTCGGCGTCGTCCACGAAACCCTCGCGGCCGCTGCCGAGGGCAACCCCACTGACCAGCCCCGACTTCCCGAGGAGCGCGCCGTGCCACTGCCGTGGATCCCGCTCGACGACCCGAGTGTGCTGGCCCCGGCCAAGGCCCGCCAGCAGCTCGCCCACGACTGCGCGTTTCTGCCGACGTGGGACGAGCCGACCGACAAGGAACGCGAGGGCTCCCTGCCCGATGCCCGCAACTACCTGGAGCCGGCGGTCAACGCCGGGCTCGTCCCGGCCGTGGAACTGATCGACAGCGGCTGGCGCGCGCGAGCCTGACCAACAGCAACGACGAGATCGAGCGGCAGGCCACCGCCATGGCCACCGCGGCCGCCGACCTCCCGCCGCGCCGTGAACATCATCGGCTGTCGGCCAGCTTGACCATCGTATCGAGCAGCGTCGTGTAGACAGTGCTGGGTTCAGCGGATTCCTCCCAGCTCGACTCCTCCCCGGCCGCCGGACTGGTTTCCGCCGCCGGAAAGAACAGCCACCACAGGTTGTGCCACGGGTCGAGGAACCGGGCGATACCGTACCCGCCGTAGAAGGGAGACGCCGGAGTGACGACGGTCGCACCGCGTTCGACCGCTCTGCGCATCGTCTCCTCGGGGTCGGCGACGTACACCTGGGTCAGGGCCGGGGTGAACGGCCAGCCGGCCTTACGGTCAGCGACCATGAGCAACGAGTTGCCGAGTTTGACTTCGGCGTGGATCAGCGTTCCGTCTCCGGCGTAGAAGTCAGGGGTACGGGCTTCCTCCCGCTCAGTCCCATCAAAGACAGCGACGAGGAAGTCGATGAAAGACGCGGCTCCGTCAACGACAACGAATCCGTTAACGGTGTTCTCACCTCGGGGTTCGGGATCTTGCTTAGTCATCTCCATGCCGCGAGGCTAGAGAGAATTGCGGTCAGCTTCTTGCCGCGATAGCCGGCCCCAGACGACGCCCTGCCGGCTCCTCGGCCGCCCCATCAGCAGGGCCGGGCCGCTGCACGATCATCGCCTCGAGCACGCTGCGCTCGGGGGTGCCGGCTTCCAGTTCGATCGCCTCCCGCGCCACCGTCCGCGCGGCCGCGTCCAGCCGCCCGGTCACGGTCTGGAAGAACCCGGTGTTCACCTCCGTGCGGATCGCCTCCTCGGCGACCTGCCGGACCCGGGCCGCGTCGTGGACCACCCCCAGCCGCTTGCGGACGAACGCTCGATGTCGGCTGGCCGACATCGGCGCCGCTCGCCGCAACTCCACCTCGTCGGCCAACCCCAGCGCACCGCGAACGTGCCCGACCACTACCGCCGGAACGTCCCAGACCTTTCGGGAAGTACCCGAGCCGCTGGTATGACTTCAGCCACACCGCTCACGCCCACAGACGGTTCTCATCCTGCGTCCGGCCACGCGCCCACTCGATCTCGGCCGCTATCGGCGTGAACGCCTCCGCCGGCTCCCGCGCCGACGCCAGCCTGGCAAGTCCCGGGCGCGCAGTCCGATCAGCCGAGTTCACCCGTAACCCCCAAGGCCACCACCAACACGACGACGATCGACCGTCAGGTTCCGCACATTTACATACATGCGGTATGTATGTAATCTCCTGAGGGATATTTCCAGGAGGAACGCTTATGCAGGCGATACAACAATCGGCGTGGGGCGACACCGAGACCATGGCGCTGGTCGAGGTGGCGAAACCGGCGCCGGTCTTCGGCGAGGTGCTCGTCAGGGTCGTGGCGGCCGGGGTCAATCCGGTGGATGTCTACACACGCCGCGGGCAGGCGTACAACCGGGTGCTCGACCTGCCGTTCATCAACGGCTGGGACGTCGCCGGGGAGGTGGTGGAGACCGGCTACGGCACGCCCCGGTTCCAGCCGGGCGACAGGGTTTTCGGAATGCCGTGGTTCCCCCGCGCGGCAGGCGGCTACGCCGAGTACGTCACCGCCCCCGCCCGTCATTTCGCCCGTATGCCGGAGGGCCTGGCCTTCACCGAGGCGGCGGCGCTGCCGCTGGCCGGCCTGACGGCGTGGCAGATGCTCGTCGAGGTCGCCGCCCTCGCCCCCGGACAGCGGGTCCTGGTCGCGGGCGCGGCCGGAGGCGTGGGGCACCTGGCGGTCCAGATCGCCAAGGCCCGCGGCGCGCACGTGACCGGCACCGCGAGCGCCGCCAAACACGCCTTCGTCCGCGGACTGGGCGCGGACGAGGTGATCGACTACACCACGGCCGAGGTGTCCTCCTTGGTGCGGGACGTGGACGTCGTCATCCAGATGTTCGGCGGCCGGGCGGCACTCGCGACGCTGGAATGCCTGCGGCCGGGCGGCGTCCTGGTCAGCGGCCAGGCAGCCTGGACTCCGGGGTTGCACGAGCGTGCCGGCGAGCTCGGCGTGCGCGCCGTGGACTACCTCGTCGACCCCGACGGGGCGGGGCTCGGCGCGCTGGCCGAGCTCGTCGCCGGCGGGCGGCTCAAGGTGCATGTCGACGCGGTGTTCCCGCTGGCGCAGGCGCTCGCGGCCCACGACCGCATCGCCGACGGCCACACCACCGGCAAGATCGTGCTCGCCGTGGGTGAGCCCGCGTGAGACGAGGAGACACGGAGATGTCCGAGAAGCACGTCACGCCGACCGAGGTCGTACGGGCCTACGCACGGGCGAAGAGCCGTGCCGACATCCCGGCGGCGATGCGGTTCTGTCACCCGGACGTCGTCTTCGAGACGATCGCCTTCCGGGCCGTCGCGACCGGCTGGGACGAGGTCGCCCGGCAGAACACCGCCTTCCTGCGCGCCTTCCCCGACTACGGCGTGGAGTTGGAGTACCTCGTCGAGGCCGGTGAGCTGGCCGTCGGCGCCGGGACGGTCCGGGCCACCATGATGGAGAGCCTGGTGGGGATCGAACCCACGGGCAGGTCCTTCGCACTGCCGTTCGCCTGCCACTGGACCGTGCGGGACGGGCTGATCGCACACGAACGGTTCTTCTTCGACTTCCATCAGATGTGCGAGCAGCTCGGACTGTCCACCGAGGCCGCGGCGGCACAGTTCACCGCCTGGCGCGAGCGTGCGGAAGAGGCGGCGCGATGACGACGTACGTGCTGGTTCATGGTGCTTGGCACGGCGGCTGGTGCTGGCGCCGCGTGGCCGCGCGGTTGCGGGAGGCCGGGCACGAGGTCCACACCCCGACGCTGACCGGCCTCGGTGAGCGCGCCCACCTGGCGGGGCCCGAGATCGGCCTGCGGACGCACGCTGACGACGTCCTGGGCCTGCTGAGGTACGAGGATCTCCGGGACGTCGTGCTCGTCGGGCACAGCTACGCCGGTCTCGTCGTGCGCGAGGCCGCCGACCGCATGCCGGAACGCGTCTCCCGCATCACCATGGTCGACGCCTGGGCGGGCCGGGACGGGGAGTCACTGGACGACCTGGCCCCCGCCTTCTTCCGCGACTGGATCGAATCGGTCACCGTCGACGGCCTGATCCCGCCCGCCCCCGCGGCCACCGTCGGCGTGACGGAACCGGACCAGGTCGCATGGCTGGAATCCAAGCTGACGTCCCATCCGCGGCGAACATTCTCCGAGCCGGCCCGGTTGTCCGGGGCCGTCGACGCGATCCCGTGCCGCGCCGTGCTCTGCACACCCGGTGGCCCCATGCCGTTCGCTCGGATCGCCGACGAGCACGGCTGGGCGGCCACGGTCCTGGACGCCGGCCACGACGCCATGGTCATCGCACCGCGCGCCCTGGCGGACGTCCTCCTGCAGGACGCATGCGGCTCCTGACCCGATGCCAGGAACGAAATCCCGTACAGAAAGGTGCGACGTGGCCGAGGTGAAGATCGGTTACCTGTTGCCGACCCGCGACCGTGCCGCGGGCGGTGACGACGACCTGGCCCGGCTGATCGAGCTTGCCCGCCACGCCGACGTACTCGGGTTCGATTCCGTCTGGACCGGAGACAGCCCCCTCACCCGGCCCCGCGCCGATCCCCTGCTCCTGCTGTCCGCTGTCGCCGTCGCCGCACCGCGGCTCACGATCGGCACCGCGACGATGCTGCCCGCACTCCGGCATCCGATCCTGGTGGCGCACCAGCTCGCCACGCTGGACCGGCTCGCCGGCGGACGGCTGATCGTCGGGATGGGAGCCGGATTCCCCACCGCCGGCACCCAGGTGCAGTTCGACACGATCGGCGTCCCCTTCCGGACCCGCTTCAGCCGTCTCGAGGAGTCGATCGAGGTGATGCGGCGGTTGTGGAGCGGTAAGGACGTGTCGTTCACCGGCCGGCACTTCGACTTCAGCGGGGTCACTCTCGCGCCCGCTCCGGCCCGTCCCGGCGGCCCGCCGATCTGGCTGGCGGGAAGCGGCGAACCCTCCCTGCGGCGGGTGGCCCGCCTGGGCGACGGCTGGTTGCCCTATCCGCCCGACGTCGCCGACTACGCTCGCGAGCGGGCGGCCGTCCACCGGCTGGCGCCCCGTCCGGTCACCGCCGCCCTGTACGCGACACTCTGCCTTGACGACGATCCCCAGCACGCGCGCACGCTCCTGCGCAAGAGCATCGAGCGCTACTACAACGCCCCGTTGGAGACGGTGGAGAGAATCCAGGCCATGTTCGCCGGCCCTCCGGCGGACGCCGCCGCCTGGCTGAACCACTACATCGGGGCAGGGGCCAGGCACCTCGTCATCCGCCTGGCGGCCGGCGACCACCACGCGGCCGTGGAACGGTTCGCCGCCCGTGTCCTGCCCCTGCTCGACGTGTGAGGGCGACCGGCCACGGCTCGTCCGGGACGCCGACGCCGCGTACGTTCTTCTATCCTCGGTTCAGATCGGGAGGATAAGGGTGACAACGAACACAAGCGCGCGCCGGAGCCAGCAGGAACGCACCAGGGCGACCACGGGCGCCCTGGTCGCGGCGGCTCGCGAGCTTTTCATCGAGGAAGGTTTCACCGCCACCTCCCTGGACGCGATCTGCGCCAGGGCCAAGGTGACGCGCGGCGCCTTCTATCACCACTTCAGCAACAAGGAACACATCTTCCGCGAGGTCTACGCCGCCGACCAGAAGGAGCTCGGCGCCACCGTCCGGCAGGCGTTCCGAGCCCAGACAGATCCATGGGACGGAGTGTTCGCGGGCTGCCGCGCGCTGCTGGAAGCGTCCTTGGAACCCGCCGTCCGCCGGATCACCCTGCTGGAGGCGCCGGGCGCGCTCGGCTGGTCCGCCATGCGCGACATCCAGGCTGGATGCAAGGACCAGATGCGGCGCGGGCTCGCCATCGCGGTCGAGGCCGGGTGCATCTCCGAACGGCCGCTGGATCCCTCCACCTCGCTGCTGTACGGCGGGATCTGCGAAAGCGCCCTCGACATCGCGCGCGCCACGGACCAGCGTGCCGCGCTGGACGACTCCCTGGCGGAACTCCGCCGGGTGCTCGCCGGCATCTCCGGCCGTTCGACCGCGGGCTGCGCCCACAAGGAGCCTTCCGGCACTGCCGTTCCTGGCGTACCTGACCATCGATGACCTCGACCGCGAAGCCGACTCGCGCGGGACGATGCGGCTGCCCGGCCGCATCCTCGCGGCGGCGCGCAGCGCCGACTGGAACAGAACCGCAGCCAAGGCCGCCCCTCTCGTCGACCTGGGCGCACGGCACACCGACGCCGCCTCGTTCGTGAACCTCTTCGTGGCCGCCGAAGGCCACGACGCGGACCTGGCCGAGGAGGCGGACGTCGACACGTCTTGGCTCCAATGCCGTTTGGATAGGAAAGGATCATGGTCTCGCCTGTGTGGTCGATGGCGTGGGCAGGAGTGCGACCGTCGGTGGCCCCGCGTATCGGATGCCTTTGCCGGAGGGGCGTCGCTCGCGGTAGCTGCTCGTGCGAGAGCGTTTGACGGCTCGCGGGCAGGAACGGTGGCGGCGGTGCGGATCAGCGTGCATAACGCCCAGTGCGTGAGCAGGAAGGCTCAGATCTCCTGACAGGCCAGCTCGGGGGTGCGGGAGCGCAGGATCCGGCCCGGCCCGCGCAAGTGCGTCCTGAGCTGATCGATGCCGGTTTCGGCCTCCCAGCGATCATGGTAGCAACGGGCCAGCTCTTCCTGCGATCGGCGCAGGCCGGTGGGTTGGGTGATGACGGCGAGCCAGGACCCGTCGGCCAGGTCACGCAGCCAACACGGGCGAAGCCCGGCCTGGACACGCCAGAGCAAATGCGCGCCACTGCGAACGGGCCTCGTTCCCGGCGGGAAAGCTGTAAAAGCCGCGGTCGGCGGTGAGCGGCATCTCCTCGGTCAGCACCGGCTCTCCCAGTCGCCGGCGGTGCCGCGGTGCTCGGGCACCACTTCGCCGCGCGGATAGTAGGTGGTGCTGCCGGCCTCGGCGTAGCGGCGAATCAGCTTCAGCGCCTCGATCGCCGGCTGGTAGGCAATGTTGTTGCTCCTGAACTCCAGGGTGGCCAGCAGCGCGATCAGGCCACGCCGGTAGTGATTGGTGCAGGAGGCGCGCAGCGTGGTCTGCACCGTGGTGTGGTAGGCCGGGCTCTTGGTCTTGAACTCGTGCACCAGAGCGCGCAGCGTCTGCTCGCCACCGCTCACGGCCGGGAAGATGACCGCGCGGACGGATCGTCGGGGTGGTCCAGGGCGGTATCGGCGACCTTGAGCCGTCAAACGCTCTCGCACGAGCAGCTACCGCGAGCGACGCCCCTCCGGCAAAGGCATCCGATACGCGGGGCCACCGACGGTCGCACTCTTGCCCACGCCATCGACCACACAGGCAAGACCATGATCCTTTCCTGCCTGAACGGCATCGGTCTTGGCTCACCCCCTGCACGATCTCGTACGGCGGGCGGCCGCGGCCGGTCACGGCGAGCACAGCATCACGGCTCTCACCGAGGTGTTCAAGATGCCGGGTGAGGGCGGCCCGGCTCAGCGGTAGGAGTCGATGAGCCGGGCGAGGTGCCGACCGGCGATCTCCAGCGGCGCCTCGCTCTGCGCCACCTGTGCCGACAGCTCCGCGCCCTCCAGCAGGTTGATCACAGTGTGTGCGAGGTCGTGCGCCACGTCGGCGGCGAAGCCGGAGCGCTCCAGCTTCTCGCGGACCAGCCTGCGCCAGTTTTCGTAGGCGTCCTCCGCGGCCTGCTGGATCTCCGGCTCCCGGCCTGCGCTCTCCAGCGCCGTGGTGGTGACCGGGCAGCCGTCCAGCCACCCGGACTCGCGCAGCCCGCTCGCCAGGTCGCGGGTGCAGGCAACCATCGCGGCGGCGGGGTCGTCGTCCCGATCGAACGCGGCCCGCAGGAACTCGGCGAACTCACGGTCGCCGTGCCGGACCGCCTCGATCGCCAGCTCCCGCTTGCCGCCTGGGAAGAAGTGGTAGACCGAGCCCAGGGTGGCCTTGGCCTCCTGGGAGATCTGCTTGAGACCGGTCGCCTCGTATCCCTGCCGCTGCATCAGGCGAGAGGTGGTCCGGACGATCCGCTCCCGGGTGCCGAGCTCGTGCTTGGTTCGCATGGTTCCCATCGTACTGGATAGAGCGTTCGTTCTAATGGTCTGCTACCGTCGTGACTAGATAGAGCGTTCGTCCTAGTGATGAGGAGTATTCAAATGGAGTCCGTGACCGTGATCGGGCTGGGCCCGATGGGACATGCCATGGCCGCCGCCTACCTCGACAACGGCTACGAGGTGACCGTGTGGAACCGCACCGCCGCCAGGGCCGATGACCTGGTGGCGCGGGGCGCGAAACGGGCGGAGTCGGCCGGTGCCGCGCTCGCCGCCAACGAGCTGGCGGTGCTGAGCCTGACCGACTACGACGCGATGGACGCCATCCTGGCGCAGGCACCCGAGGCCGCGCTGGCCGGCCGTACCCTGGCCAACCTCACCTCCGACACCCCGGACCGGGCCCGCCGGGCGGCCGCGTGGCTCGCCGAGCGCGGGGCCGTGCAGATCACCGGCGGCGTGCTGGTGCCCCCGCCGGGCATCGGCACGCCGGGCGCGATGACCTACTACAGCGGGCCGAAGGACGCGATCGAAGCGCATCGGGCCGCCCTCGAGGTGCTGACCGGGATCGACTACCTTGGCGAGGACCAGGGGCTGGCCGCGCTTTACTACCAGATCGGGATCGACATGTTCTGGACGGCGCTGGCAGGCTACCTGCACGGCCAGGCGGTCGCGGAGGCCAACGGCATCTCGGCGGCCGACTTCCTGCCGCGCGCGGTGCAGACCCTGGACCTCCGCTATTTCCTTGAGTTCTACGCGCCGCGCATCACTGCGGGCAACCACGAGGGGGACACGGACCGTATCTCCATGGGCGCGGCGAGCGTGGAACATGTACTGAAGACGACGCGGGCGTCCGGCGTGGACGGCTCGCTCCCGGCCGCTGTCCTGGAGCTCTTCCGTCGGGGCGTCGCCGCAGGCCACGGCGGGGACAGTCTCACCAGCCTGATCGGCGTGCTGCGGCAGCAGCGCTGACGGCACACCGGCCAGGCCCGTCGTGGCGCGCTCAGCGGACCTGGTCGTAATGTGGCGATCTCGCCCAGCTTGTAGGCCTCCTGGTGGGGTGAAGCGCCCACTTCGTCGCCGGCGGGCCGTCGTCGAACGGGCGCCCGCCGTCGGCGATCTCGGGGAAGATCATGAAATGTGGCGCGGACACTGCCTGGCGGGTGCGCTGGTCGGCCACCGAGCGTGCTCTGATCGCGGTGCACGAAGAGAGCGGCTACTGCGAAGCGACCGGCTCGGCGATCGATGCCCGCAACCGTGACGACCGCTGGCTCTGCCAGCTGCCCGAGGGCCATTTCGGCGCCCACAGCTGGCAGATGCCCAGCATCACCACCTGCCGCGTCCCGTCGTCCACCCTGCCGCAAACGCGTGCTCGAGCGACCCCTTCGACACCTACGGCGGAGGGGTCCCGTCCGTGCCTGGCATTCAGTAGAAGTCGTGCTGCCCCGTATGCCCTTTGAAGAGCATGCACAGCTGCGGGTCATCGATGCCGGCGGGATCTTCGCTGGGGCGTTCGGCTGTGCAGCCCTCGGTAGATGGTCGTCGCCCAGGACGGAGAGACGCACGTCACACTTGGCTGCCGTCACAGGTCGCCGGGCTGCTCTGTCTGAGAGGGGCGACAGGCAAACACGCTGGGAGCTCACCATGGATGCTCGTTTGAACCTCTTCGGCAACCAGGTTGCAGGCAAGTCCCTGAAGCAGCTCGTCGCGGCGGGCAAGGTGCTCGCGAACTCGACGCTGCCGGCCGCGACGCGCGAGCTGGTGATGCTCCGCGCCAGCCAGATCAACGGCTGTGCCGTCTGCGTCGACATGCACACCAAGGACGCCCTGCACGCCGGGGAGAGCAGCCCGCTGGTGACCACCAGCCCGGCCGGCACGGATAACGAGCACGGCGCGGCCTGACGCTGTCTCGCGTCAGTCGTCCGGCCGTGCACCGATCGCCGCCCCGGTTCCAGAACCGGATTCCCCTACAACCCGTAAAGGAAGAGCTCTCATGAACCTCGCCCTGTGGATCTGTGCCGGATTGCTGGCCGTTGTCCTCCTCACCGGTGGCGTCGGCAAGCTGATCGTCCCTCGGGAGAAGATGGCCGCCATGCGCGGTGCGGGTTGGACCGCGGACTTCAGCGCCGGGTTCCTGAAGGTCCTCGGGGCCATCGAGGTCCTGGGGGCGGTGGGGCTCCTGCTGCCCGCCGTGACCGGTATCGTGCCGGTTCTGGTGCCGGTGGCGGCGGTCGGTGTGGTGGTGCTGATGGTCGGTGCGACGGTCACGCACCTGCGCCGTGGTGAGGCCATGTCGGCCGCGGGGAACCTGGTCTATCTCGCCTTGGCCGCCTTCGTGGCGTGGGGTCGCTTCGGCCCCGCGTCCTTCATCGGCTGATCGGGGTGCAGCCAGGGGCCGCACGTCGACATCGTGGACACGACCGTGGACAAGACCGAGGACGGGCCCGAGGGCGGGGCGGGGATAGCCGCAAGGCCGACGGAGCCGGGCGGCCGGCGTATCGGCGGGTGTCAGTGGGCGCTACCGGATCAGAGTGTCTCGGCCGATGTCCGGGTCCGAGCGCAGTGCTCCCGTTGCTCCTCGGAGAACGCGGGTCGACGTCGCCCTCATTCACCACCACCGGTCAGGACTGTACCAACCGTGGCAGAAGTGATCGGCAACGACACATTCCCGTATCAGCGCAGGCCAGGCACTGCCCTTCCGGGCAGGCACCCCCGCAAGGAGGAAGTTCATGGACGTAACGAACGACAGTGGCCGCCGAGCTCTGGTGGTCGGGCTGGGTATCAGTGGGATCGCGGCAGCGCTGCGGCTACGGCAGATCGGCTGGAAGCCGGTCATCATCGAGCGGGCTGCCGGGCGGCGCTCCGGTGGATACTTCATCGCGCTGTTCGGCGCCGGCCGGGCCGCTGCCCAGCGCCTGGGCATCCTGGACAGGCTCACCGATCGCGGTGCGGACGGGGCCGCCTACGACGTCAACCGGGTCGGCAGGCGCCGCGCCGGGCTGGGTTTCAAGGACTTTCCCGGCCGGCCGTGGATGATGACACGAGGAGACGTGGAAGCGGCCGGTTTCGCCGCGCTGCCGTCCGATGTCGAGATCCGTTACACCACTGTGCCGACCAGGATCGAGCAGGACGCCGACGGGGTGAGCGTCACGCTGGCCGACACCGCCGGCGGGACCCCGATGACCGAGCGCTTCGATCTGGTCGTCGGCGCGGACGGGCTGCGCTCCACGGTGCGGCAGCTGGTGTTCGGGCCGCACGAGAACTACCTGCACCGGATGAACTACATGGCAGTCGCCTTCCAGCTGCCCAGCGCGATCCCGGGTCACGACCAGACCGATTCGGTCATCCTGGCCGAATCCCGGCGGTCGATGTGGATTTTCCCGTTCAAGGATCGTCCGCCGACCGTGTTGCTGAGTTACCACACCGACGATGTGGATGCCGAGTTCACCCGGCCGAAGGCCGAGCGGGTGCGCGAGGTGTTCGGCCCGGAGCCGGCAGGCCCGGCCTTGGGCGCGGTGCTGGACGCGCTGGAGTCGGCCGAGGATGTGCTGTTCGACTCGGTGGAGCAGGTGCACATGGACAGCTGGCATCGCGGCCGGGTGGTGCTCGTCGGTGACGCGGCCTGGTGCGTGACCCTGTATGCGGGGATGGGCGCCTCGACCGGGATGGCCGGGGCCGACCTGCTGGGCACCATGCTGGCCCGCCACAGCGACAGCGTGACCGAGGCCCTGACGCGATGGGAGCAGCAGTTGCGCCCCTCCATCGGTTACCTGCAGGGCAACGGGATGCAGATGCGCAGCCTGTTCGTCCCGGCCACCCGTTTTGAACTCGCACGGCGCAGGATAATGCTGCGGGTGAGCAAGATGCCGGTGACCTCCCCGTTATTCCTGTGGTGGCGGACCAGGGGCAAGGCGGCACGGATGAAGGACGCGGACTTCGCCCACCCCGCCCCGGCTGCGCCCGTCCGTGTCCCCGCCTGAGGGCACGATCGATCGGTGGCACGGCCTTGGGGCCGGCGGAACAAAGCGACCAAGCCGCTCGGAGTCCGGGACCCGGCCACCATGGACAGCCATTCGAGCAGACAGGTGCGAACCGCGAGGTGCCGAGGGTGTCGAGGCCGTGGGCGGGCAGGCAGATGGGCTCCGCGAAGAGCCTCGATACGCGAGTGGGGAAGGGTCGTATGTCGGGTTCAACGGATGTGAAAGAGGCTGTCGGTTACCGGCCGCTGCTGTTTTCCATCGCCTACGGGATGACCGGATCCGTGGGCGATGCCGAGGACATCGTGCAGGACGCGTTCCTCGGCCTGAGCCGGGCGCACCAGGAGGGGACTGTGATCGTCAATCCGAAGGCGTACCTGACCACGGCGGTGACGCGGCTGGGCATCAACTACCTGAGCTCGGCGCGGGTGCGGCGGGAGACCTACGTCGGTGACTGGCTGCCTGAGCCTGTCGTCGTGCCCGCCGACAGGCCGGGGCCGGCCGAGCAGGCCGAACTGGCCGACTCGCTGTCGATGGCGTTCCTCGTGCTGCTGGAGGCGCTCTCGCCGGTGGAGCGGGCGGTGTTCATGCTGCGTGAAGTGTTCGGGTACGGCTACACGGAGGTGGCGCGGATCACCGGCAAGAGCGAGGTGAACTGCCGGCAGATCTTCGCCCGCGCCCGGCAGCGCATCGCCGCCGGAGGGCAGGTGGCCGACAGCACGCCGCCCCGCGAGCGACGGGCGGAAGGCGAGAAGCTCGCCCGCAGGTTCTTCGAGGCCGCCGCGGGCGGCGACATGGACGCGCTGCTCGGCATGCTCGCGCCAGACGTGGTGCTGCACGGGGACGGTGGCGGCAAGGTTCAGGCCTTCGGAAAGCGGCTGGCCGGGCGGCTGCCCGTCGTGCGGCTGCTCCTCGGTGTTTTCCGCCGGGCCGGGATCTTGGGGGTCTCCCTCCGGCCGGCCTGGGTCAACGGCCGGCCGGGCGCTGTCAAGTTCGACGCCGAAGGCCGCGTGATCGGCGTGATCGAGCTCGACATCGCCGACGGCGTGGTCAACGCGATCCACTCGGTGGCCAACCCGGACAAGCTTGCCCACATCGGGATGAAATCAGATAGGGCGTGAGTGCCGGAGGAACCATCTAGGGACGTCTTGAAGATCTTGCTCGGCATGATCCGGCTCACCCTCTTGTCTGGGGTGGTCGGGGCGAGGGTCCAGGTGCCGCCGCATCGACGAAGCCGTCGTGGAGGGGCCGTCACGAGAGCCGATGGCTCCGTGCTGACCAGCGCATTTGACCTCAACCACAGTTGAGCTGATGGGCTGCTCGCCAGAGTTTGAGGACCAGAGAAAGCGAGCAGCATGGACACCACTACAGACACATCCCAGCCGCCGCCCACAGCCGACCGGCCGTCTCCGCTGACACTCCCGGTGGTCCTGGTCGGTGTCGTCCTCGTGGCGATGTCCATCTCCGGGACCGCGGTCGCGCTGCCAAGCATCGGACGCGATCTCGATACCTCGGGGGCCCCGCTGAACTGGGTTGTCGCCGGATACAACCTGGCCTTCGCGGCCATGACACTCATCGCGGGATCGGCCGCCGACCGGATCGGCCGCCGGCGGGTGTTCATCGCTGCGGCGCTGGTCTTCGCGGCCGGATTTCTCGCAACGGCGCTGAGCCCGGCGATGATCGTCATCGACATGGCCCGCATCATCTCCGGCGCGGGCGGTGCCGGGATCATGGCCGCCGGCGGTGCCATGCTCGCCTCCAGCTATGACGGCGCGGCCCGCAACCGGGCCTTCGCCCTGATGGGCACCATGGCCGGAATCGGCATCGCCATCGGCCCCACCTTGGCGGGGCTGCTGATCGATGCCATGGGATGGCGGGGCGGTTTCGCGGCCTTCACGGTCGTCAGCCTGCTAGTCGCCCTGGGCGCGACCCGGGCCCGCGAGTCCCGAGCCAACGTCAGCGGCCCGGTCGACTGGGCGGGCAGCGCCTTGTTCGTCGCCGCGCTGTCCCTGCTCATGTTCGCGCTCCTGGAGGCGCCCGCGCTCGGCTGGCTCCACCCGGGCATCCTGATCAGCGGGATCGCCGGTCTGGTCGCCCTGGCCCTGTTCGGCCGCGTGCAGCGGCGCAGCCCCGCTCCGGTGCTGGCCCCTGCCTTGGTTGCCAACCGGGGCTTTATGGGCTGGAGTCTCGCGACCCTGACCACCTCGATCGGGTTCCTCGGCGTACTGGTCTTCCTGCCCACCTACCTGCAGGCGGCGGCCGGGCTGTCCGCCTCGGCGGCAGGGGTGGCGATGCTGCTGCTGACCGCGCCCGTACTGGTCGTGCCCATGGTCGCCGTGACTCTGGTGAACAAGGGCGTGTCGGCTCGCTTGCTGATCGTGATCGCTCTGGCGCTGGTCGTGGCCGGGAACCTGTGGCTGACGGCGCTGAACGCCGACCACGCGGTCACGGCAGTCGCGGCACCGCTGGTGATGATCGGCGTCGGCATGGGAGCCTCCTTCGGCATCACCGACGGCCAGGCCATGGCTCTGGTCCCGGCCGACGCCGTCGGCATGGCGGCCGGATTCCTCAACACCCTGCGGGGCGCGGCCGAAGCTCTCGTGATCGCCGCATTCAGCGCCTCCCTCGCCGGGCTCCTCGCCGCGAAGCTCGGCGACACAAGCCGCGCCGCCGCAGTCGGTGCCGGACGCCTCACCAACGGGGCCGAAACGGAGGAACTCGACGCGTTCACCTGGTCCTGGCACCTGACCCAGCTCGGTGTCGGGCTCCTCTGCCTCGTACTGTCGATCGTCGTGGTCACCCTGATCCGCGGCCGCGCCGCGACGTCTCGAGGCACTGCCTGACCCCACCGCTGTCTCGATCACGACGAAGGAGAGATACCGTGCGCGCCAGTCCGGACGACCACCTCACCATCGGTGAGATCATCCGCCGGACCGGTGTGCCCGCTTCCGCCCTGCACTTCTACGAACGCAAGGGCCTGATCTTCAGTGAACGCGGCAGCGGCAACCAGAGGATCTTCTCCCGGCACATGCTTCGCCGGATCTCCTTGATCATCGTGGCCAAGCGCCTCAATATCCCGCTGTCGGACGTCGCCGAGGTCTTCACCACCCTGCCCACCGATCGGGCCCCCACCCACAAGGACTGGCAGCGGGTCTCCCGCATCTGGAAGAAGCAACTTGAGGAACGGCGCCGAGCCATCGAGTTCCTCGAACAAGAGCTCACCGGCTGCATCGGCTGTGGCTGCCTGTCGATGAAGGCCTGCCTGCTCCTCAACCCCGACGACGCCCTCGGCGGCCGGGGCCCCGGCCCGGTACGGCTTCAGGAGCCCAACGTCACCCTTCCGGACGGACCATCCACACGACGAGCTACGTGATCAGAGGCGGCAAAGGGGGGCGGGGACTGCGCGTCGGTGCTCTCGATCGCCGGCGGCTGACCCTGCCCCGGCTCGCTCAAGCAAGGATGAATACCTCCAGGCACCTGCCTACGCGCAATCTGGGCTACAGTGATCTCGGGTCGTGACTGGCGTGTCGAGATGGAATGAACCATCGGGGAGCGGCCCCATCACGGTGATGCAGCGCCGGGCGCCTGGGTCTTCAGTATCGGAGTCGGAGGTTCCGTCGTGGCCCGGAGTTCGGTTGTCCCTTCTGCTTCTCGTGTCCGGCCTCGGCTGGTCGGGATCGTCAACATCACCGCGGATTCGTTTTCCGACGGCGGCAGATTCCTGGCAGCCGACGACGCGTTGGCGCACGCGCGGCGGCTGCGCCTGGACGGGGCCGACGTCATCGAGCTTGGCGCGGTGGCCAGCAACCCGGACGCTGAACAGGTGCCGGTGGAGGAGGAGCAACGGCGGCTCGGCGGTGTGCTGCAGTCACTGATTGCGGAGAACGTACCGGTTTCGGTGGACTCCTACGCGTCCCCGACGCAGCGTTTCGCCGCCGCGTGCGGGGCGGCCTACCTCAATGACATTCAGGGTTTCCCGGACCCGCGCCGGTACGAGGAGCTGGCCGCGACCTCATGCCGGCTCATCGTCATGCATTCGGTTCGGCGCATCGGCCCGGCCACCAAGATACTGACTGATCCGGAGACGGTATGGGCGGGTATCGAGCGCTTCTTCGCCGAGCGGCTGGCCGCGTTGTCGGCGGCCGGAATCGCCCGGGAACAGTTGATCATCGATCCTGGGCTCGGCTACTTCCTGGGGCGCACGCCTGAGCCGTCGCTCCTGGTGCTGTCGCGCCTGCGGCGGCTCAAGGACCGGTTCGGGGTCCCCGTCATGGTCTCGCCCTCGCGCAAGTCATTCCTGCGCGAGCTGACCGGACGCGACCTGGACCGGATCGGCTCGGCGACGCTGGCGGCCGAGCTGTACGCGGCCCGGCAGGGCGTGGACTTCATCCGCACCCATGATGTCGCCGCGCTCAGCGACGCTCTGGCTGTGCTCGCCGCCCTGGAGTCCGCTCATGACCTGCCGTGAGAGCCGGGCGAAGCCGCCCAACGCCGAGGCGATGACCGACACTCCGCCCGCCGTCACCGACCACCTCGTCTCCGCCCTGCTTGGCCATCTCACCGAACCTCAACGGGCGGAACTCACCACCATCATGGCGACCGAGAACCTGCGGGCCAGAACCTTCCCCACCCTCTCCTGACCACTCAACCCTTCAAGGAGCACTGCGAGGTTCGCGGCTGCCGGTGATGTACGGTTCGCCCCTGGTCCCCGCTTGGAGACGGCCTTCCTCGCCGACAGGAGCGTACTCGACCAGCACGATCCCGGGATCGGCCCGTTCGGCATCGTCGAGCACCGCTATCCGTGCCTCTCCGATCCGCGCCGCCTCCACCAGCGTGCACAGTGAGACCCGTCCCGGGCTGGGACGGGCACCGCGCCGATAGGCGACCACGGCCGGTCCCAGCGCCAGCGCGTAAGGGTGCGGATCGGCCAGTTCGTCCAGATCGAGCCTGCTGAGCAGATCAGCTCCAAGCCGCCTCATCCACGGGTACGCGGCGAGCAGATCCTCCAGCCTTGCCATGAGGGCTCCACTCTACGATGCGGCGGGCACGTCCGTCGCTCGACCGGGCCTACCGCCCCGCGCCTTCCGGACGGCTGGCCCAACCCGGCTCGACAACCGATGAGCGCAGTACTTCACGCCCCTGGATGAGCAAGGGTCAAACCCCGTGGATGGGAGCCACACCGATCCAGCGGTGATAGGCGTCCACATCGACGTTGCTGCCGCACACGATGGTGACGACGTGCCGGCCGGCGAAGCGGTCACGGTCTTCGAGGATCGCCGCGACGCCGAGCGCGGCCGACGGTTCGACGACGAGGCCGGCGTGGTCGAGGAGCATCCGCATACCGGCGATGATCGACGCCTCCCGGACCAGGACGGCGTCGTCGGCGACCAGGAGGAGGTCGTCCAGAACGGCCGGGATGGGACATCGGCCGGCGACGCCGTCGGCGATGGTGTCGGTCGAGTCGGTGGTGATGACGCGCCGCTGGTGCCACGAGTGCGTCATCGCCGGTGCGCCCAGCGGCTGGACGCAGATCACCTCGACGGCGGGCGCCAATGCCTTGAGCACATGACCCACCCCGGTGGCCATCGCCCCGCCGCCGAGAGCGATCAGGACGGTGTCGAACGGCGCCGCGGTGTCCGCCAGGGCGTCCACCAGTTCCAGGCCGATGGTCGCCGCGCCCTCGCAGGTCTCGATGTCCAGGCTGTCTTCGACGAGCCGGATGCCGTCGTGCCGCGCGATGGCCGCCGCCCGCTCGCGCGCCATGTCGAAGTCGCCGTCCACCAGCTCCAGCCGAGCGCCCAACGCGCGGATGCGATCAAGCTTGGCCACGGGCGCGAACCGGGAGGCCACAACGGTGACGTCAAGCCCTCGGCCATGCCCGGACCACGCGAGGGCTTGCCCAAGATTGCCCGCGCTGGCGCACACCGCGGCCCTCGAGCCCTCGTCGGCCAGCAGGCTCGCAACCAACTCGGTGCCGCGCCCCTTGAAGCTGCGCACCGGGTTCGCCGTTTCCAGCTTGATGCTCACCGTGCACTCGAGACCGGGCTCCAGCGCCTGGCAGCGGTACAGCGGAGTATCGAGAAAGATAGGGTCGATCATCCGGCGAGCCGCCCGGATCCGAGCAGTGTCGAGGCGCGTCTCCTGCATGACACAGCAGCGTAGTGCCGCGGGCGCTGTTCCATTCGGGTGGACGCCTGGCGACCTCGTACCCCATGAGCGGAGCCAGGAATGCCGTTCCAGTCGTGCAGTGTCCACCCCAGGCCCCAGCCGTCGGCCGACATTGACCACTTGTCCGGGCTGTCAACCTCGCGGCGCTGCATTGCGGCGACGGTGGCGGCGGACAGGACGCGGGTGCCGTCGGCGGCGAGGCCGCCGTCCAGGTGCATCTTGGCGAACCGGGCGACATCGCCGGCCGAGACGATGACCCTGCCGTACGGCCCAGCCGAGCGCGGCATCACGTCCCAGACCGGGTGCCGGCTCGGGGTCCTGTCCGGGTTCGCCCTGGTGTCCCATCGCCACCCGGAAGCGCAGCGCCTCCTCCGGGAGCGTTGTCGAGTGCTCCAGCCCGAGCGGGGCAGGGCAGAGCTCGAACGGGTCAGTCCACGGAGAACGGCACCATCCGGCGCATGAAGGCGTCCCAGCCGCGATCGCCCGCGAGGCGCCGGGCCAGTGGCGCCAACCGGGCCTGGGGTCCGATCCTGTACCGGGGCTTCGGGTGGCGTGCTGCGACCGCTTTGGCGATCACCTTGGCCACGTCCTGGGCGCTCAGCACGCTGCGGGCCCCGTCCCGGTGGGCCCGCTCGATCATTCTGGCCACGCTCTGCTTGAACTCCTTGTAGGGGCCCTCGCCGCCGGTGAGCGGTATGTTCCGCTCGCTGCTCGCCGTGAACTCCGTCCGCACCGCGCCCGGTTCTATGAGCGCGACGCTGATGCCGAACGGTGCGACCTCCGGCCGGAGCGCGTCACTGAACGATTCGAGTGCGTATTTGGTCATCGCGTACGGGCACCCGGTCGGGGGTGTCACGAGTCCAGCTGCGGAACCCACGTTGACGATCGTGCCGGAACGTTGTCCCCGCATCCCGGGCAGGACGAGCTGGCACATCCGGATCACGCCGAACACGTTGGTCTCGAACGTCTCGCGCACCAGTGCGAGTGGAACCTCCTCCACAGGTCCGCTCCCGCCGCGCCCGGCATTGTTGATCAGGGTTCCGACGGCGCCGTGCTCCTCCTCGACAGCCCGTACGACCCGCGCCATGTCGTCCTCGTCGGTCACGTCCAGCCGCCGCACCCGGCAGCCCGCGTCTTTCAGCTCGTCCAGGGTGTCCAACCGCCGTGCCGTGGCCCAGGTGGGATAGCCGGCGCGGGCCAGGGCGAGTGCGGTGGCCCGTCCGATGCCCGTTGAGCATCCGGTGATCAATACCGCGTTGGATGTCATGCTTCTCCTTCGGGATCCCAGGTGACGGGGAGACGGCGCACGCCGTAGGTGATGGAGTCGGTGCGGAAGCCGATGTCCTCCTGCGGGACCGCGAGCCGCAGGGTCGGGAAGCGGCGGAGCAGGGCGTGCAGCGCGACGCGCAGCTCGACTCGGGCGAGCTGCTGGCCGATGCACTGGTGGATCCCGTGGCCGAATGCGACGTGGCCCGAGGTCGTCCTGGTCAGCCGGAGCTCGTCCGGGTCGGGGAAGCGGCCGGGGTCGCGGTTGGCGGCGGGAAGCGAGATCGTCACGGTCTCGCCTGCGGCGATGCGTACGCCGTGCACCTCGATGTCCTTGAGCGCGGTGCGGGTCGGGCCGAGGTGGACGATGGACAGGTAGCGCAGCAGCTCCTCGACGGCGCCGTCGATCAGCGACGGGTCGGCGCGCAGACGGTCCAGTTGGTCGGGATGGGACAACAGGGCGAGCGTGCCGAGGCCGAGCATGCCCGCGGTGGTTTCGTGACCGGCGACGAGCAGCATGACGGCCACGCCGGTCAGCTCCTCGTCGCTCAGCTCGCCGCCCTCGATCAGGCCGCTGATCAGGTCGTGCGCGGGCTCGGCGCGCTTGCGCTGGACCAGCTCGTGGAGGTGACGGGTGATGTCGGCGGTGGCCGCGCGGGCGTGTTCGGCGGTGGCGTCGAGGCTCGCGATCACGGTCGTGTCCCGCTGGAACCTCTCGCGGTCGTGGTAGGGCACGCCGAGCAGCTCGCAGATGACCAGTGACGGGATGGGCAGAGCGAAGGTCTCGATCAGGTCGATGGGCGGGCCCAGCCGTGCCATCGCGTCGAGGCGCCCGGCGGTGATCTTCTCGACTTCGGGCTCCAGCTCCTTCATCCGGCGCACGGTGAACTGGCCGGTGATCAGGCGCCGGTACCTGGTGTGGTCGGGCGCGTCCAGGTTGATGAAGATCCCCGGTCCTGCGGGCTCTCGCGGGCCGTGCCCGACCGGTCGGTGCTGGAGCTCCGATCGGGCGCTGACGTCGGGATGGGCGAGGACCGCCCGGGCCGCGGCGTGACCGGTCACCAGCCAGCCGAGGTGGCCGTCAGGGTAGGTCATGCGGCTGATGGGACGTAGCGTCGCCAGCTGTGCCGGCGGGTCGAGGGGGCGGGTGCGGGTCGTGGGCAGAGGGTGGGCCATCTCATTCCTCGCTTGCTGCAAGAGGCTTCTCCGGGCTGATCGGCAGGTCGAGGGTGCGGACGCCGGTGACGAGTTCGCCAGGGCGGATCCGGTTTTCCGGTGCGGACCGTCGGCGGGGTCTGGATGTGTCATCGGTTTGCCCTCGCAACTGAGACAGGGGTCTCTTTATCGAGACAGACTGTCTCAATTTTGGGATCCTGTGTCAAGCAAACCGGCGGCGACGTATGATGGCGACAATGATCAGAAGGTCGCCTTTGCGCGAGCACGCCGCCGCCGGGATCCTCGACATCGCCGCGAAGGTCCTCGCGGAGCATGGCGAAGCGGCCAGCATGGCTGACATCGCCAAGGCGGCCGGGATGGGGCGCGCCACGCTCTACCGCTATTTCCCGAGCCGGGAGGCGCTGGTCCAGGCGCTCTACCAGACGGCCGTCCGCGATCTGTTCGACAAGATCGACGACGCCGACCTCGACGCCGTTCCCGCGACGGAGGCGCTGGCCCGGCTGACCAGGGCCGCCGTGAGCGTCATCGGCAAATATCGAGCACTGGCCGTGCTCGACAGCAGGATGGACGGGCTGGAAGAGGCCAACGGACGGATCGGGTCGACGCTCCAGGGCGTCTTCGACCGGGGTGCCGCCGAGGGGACCTTCCGCACCGATCTGCCCGCCTCGACCCTGATGGGCGCCTATGGCGGGCTGCTCAGAGGGATCGGCAACCTGGTGATTCAGGGGCAGATGGGAGTGGAGGACGCCAGCTCGACGATCATCGCCATCTTCCTGGACGGAGGTCGCGCCCGAGACGACGTGCAGAGTGAACGGGCGTAGGTTGCCGTGCCGAACCGACCGACCGCCTGAGACCGGTTGCGTCCACGGGAGTGGTGTACGAGTTGGACCCGGGCATAGGCGTGGCACCGTGAAATGGAGACGGCCGTCGCTTCGACCGTGCGTGAATGCGAACGACGGGAGAAGGAGCGGCCGGTGGGATCAGGGCGGCCGCGGCAGGAGTGCGAAGCACACGAGCGTGCAGGCGGTGAGCACTCCGGCGAGCACCTCGCTCCGGCCGCCGGCATGACGCCGTACCCGCCCTTCCGACCTCCGCATCGGCCCCACGGCCAGCAGCACCAGCCTCGACTCCCAGGCCAGCGTCACGATGTTCATCACGCAACCGGCCAGCACCACCGTCCGCACGAGATGGGGCGCCTGTGTTGCACCTTCGGCGCATCGGTCCGTGGCCGGCCGCGACTTAACGATCGGCGGGAGGAGTCCGGCGCAGCAGGTAGGTGTCCATGATCCACCCCTTGCGGGCGCGCGCTCCGGCGCGGAGTTCGCGGATGCGGTCGCCGACCTCGGCGACGTTCCCGGAAACCAGGATCTCGTCAGGGGTCCCCAGGTAGGCGCCCCAGTGGATGTGGAAGTCGTCCAGACCGGCGAAGGAGCAGTGGGCGTCCAGCATGACGACCATGTCGTCGGCGGTGGCGCCCTCCTCTGCCAAGCGGCGGCCCGTGGTGAGATGGACGGGTCGTCCGACCTGGTTGAGGCTGGTGCGGTGGCGGGCGGTCAGGGCGGCCACGCTGCTGATGCCGGGGATCACCTCGTACTCGAACGTGACGTTCCCGCGCTGGAGGATCTCTTCGACGATGGCCAGCGTGCTGTCATACACACCCGGATCTCCCCAGACCAGGAACGCCCCTGTCTCGCCGTCGGCCAGTTCCTCGCTGATGAGCGCTTCGCAGGCCAATGCCCTGCGCGAGCGCCAGTCTTCGACGGCTGCGGTGTAGGCGGAGGCGTTCCGGTCGCGTTCGGGGTCGCGGGCCTCGACGACCCGGTACGGCGGGCGGCCGTGTTCGGCGATCAGGTCCTGCCGGAGTCGCACCAGTTCGTCTTTCACCTCGCCCTTGTCGACGAGGAAGAACACGTCCGTGCGGGCGATGGCCTTGGCCGCCTGAAGGGTGAGATGGTCGGGATCGCCCGCGCCGATGCCGATGACGAGTAGCCGCTTCACCCATAAGAGTGTGCCAGAGCGGGAGATATACGATATCGCTCGCTAAAGCACCCGAGGAGGACCGTGGATCTGGCCGAGCAGGGCGACGACTTCGCCGCGTTCTGGCGGGAGCGGCATCTGTGCACGATCGCCACCTCTCGCCCCGGCGGGCCGCCGCACGTGGTGCCGGTGGGGGCCACGCTGGACCTGGCGACGGCGACCGCTCGCGTGATCACCTCCGGATCCTCGTACAAGGCCAGGCTCATCGCCCGGTCCGGCCCGTCCGGCGCGCTGGTGGCGCTGACTCAGGTGGACGGCCGCCGGTGGTCGACGCTGGAGGGCCTTGCCGTGCTGCGGACGGAGCCCGAGCAGGTGGCCGACGCCGAGCGCCGCTACACCGCCCGCTACAAGCCGCCGCGTCCGAACCCGTCCAGGGTGGTCGTGGAGATCCGGGTGACGCACGTGCTGGGCAACGTGTGATCACCGTCGTCGGCATCGGAGCGGACGGCTGGGACGGGCTGCCCGCCCGGTCGCGCCGCGCGCTGGAGGCGGCGGAGGTCCTCATGGGCAGTATCCGGCAGCTCGGCCTGGTGCCGGACTCCGTCGCCGAGCGGGTCGTCTGGCCGTCGCCCCTGCTCCCGGCGCTGCCTGCGCTGCTGGAGAAGTACGCCGATCATGACGTGTGCGTGCTGGCCAGCGGCGATCCGATGTTCTACGGCATCGGCTCCACCCTGGTGCGGCTGCTGGGCGCCTCGCGGGTCAGGGTGCTGCCGCACCTGTCGTCGCTGTCGCTGGCGTGCGCCCGGCTGGGCTGGCCGGTCGAGCAGGTGGAGGTGGTGAGCCTCGTGGGCCGAGCGCCGGCGGCTCTGAACGCCGCCCTGCTGCCGGGGCGGCGGATCGTCGTACTGGGTGCGGGGCGCGGCTCGCCGTCCCTGGTGGCGGGGCTGCTGGCCGGACAGGGGTACGGCCCCAGCCCGATGACGGTGCTGTCGGACCTGGGCGCGGAGTCGGAGTCGGAGCTGCGGGGCACGGCGGACGGCTGGCCGGAGTCCCCGCCCTCGTCCTTGAACGTGATCGCGATCGAGTGCGTCGCCGAACCGGACACCGAGCCGCCGGCCCGCGTCCCCGGCCTTCCTGACACGGCGTTCGAGCACGACGGGCAGCTCACCAAGCGCGAGGTCCGCGCCGTGAGCCTGTCGCGGCTGGCACCGGTGCCCGGCGAACTGTTGTGGGACGTCGGCGCGGGGGCGGGCAGCATCGCCATCGAGTGGATGCGCAGCCACCCGGCGTGCGCAGCCGTGGCGGTCGAGAGCCGGGGCGATCGGGCCGCCGCGATCCGGCGCAACGCCGATGTCCTTGGAGTGCCGTCGCTGCGGGTCGTCGAGGGCAAGGCGCCCGCCGCCCTGGACGGACTGCCCGCACCGGACGCCGTGTTCGTCGGCGGCGGCGCGACCGCGCCCGGACTGCTGGACAGGTGCTGGGCGGCGCTGCGGCCGGGCGGCAGGCTCGTGGTCAACGCCGTCACCCTGGAGTCCGAGGCCGTCGTGGCCGGATGGTACGCCCGGCTCGGCGGCGATCTGGTGCGTCTGGCCGTGCAGCGTGCCTCGCCCGTCGGCTCGTTCACGGGGTGGCGGGCCGCGATGCCGGTGACCGTCTGGTCGGTCACCAGGAAGGATCAGCCGTGACCGTCTACTTCATCGGAGCGGGCCCCGGCGCCGCCGATTTGATCACGTTGCGCGGGCTGCGGCGGCTGGAGTCCTCGCCGGTGTGCCTGTACGCGGGCTCGCTGGTGCCGCGTGAGCTCCTCGCCTCCTGCCCCGCGGACGCGCGACTCGTGGACACGGCGAACCTGACGCTGGACGAGATCGTCTCGGAGCTGGCCGATGCCCACGGTCAGGGCCTGGACGTGGCGCGGCTGCACTCGGGCGACCCGTCGGTGTTCAGCGCGGTGGCCGAGCAGATGCGCCGGTTGGACGCGCTCGGGGTGCCGTACGAGGTGGTTCCCGGGGTGCCGGCGTTCGCGGCGGCGGCGGCCTCGCTCGGCAGGGAGCTGACCGTGCCAGGGGTCGGCCAGACGATCATCCTGACCCGTACCTCGGCGCGGGCCACGCCGATGCCCGAGGGCGAGGACCTGACGACGCTCGGCGCCGGCGGCGCGACGATGGTGCTGCACCTGGCCGTGCAGCGGATCGACGCGGTGGTGGCCGAACTGCTGCCCTCCTACGGTCCCGACTGCCCGGTCGCGGTGGTCGCGCGGGCCAGCCGGCCCGACGAGGTGATCCTGCGCGGGACACTGGCGGACATCGCCGGTCAGGTCCACCAGGCCGGCATCCGGCGCACGGCGGTGATCGTCGTCGGGCGGGTGCTGTCGGCGACGCAGTTCCCCGACAGCCACCTCTACAGTGCGGAACGGGCACGGCCGTGCGCCGGGTCCTGATCCTGGGAGGCACCGCCGAGGCTCGTGCCCTGGCCGCGGAGCTCGCCGGCGGGGGGACGTACGTGGTGTCGTCGCTGGCCGGGCGCGTGACCAACCCCCGCCTGCCGGTGGGTGAGGTGCGGGAAGGCGGGTTCGGCGGGCCGGACGGGCTTGCCGACTGGCTGGCCGCCGAGCGGATCGACGCCGTGGTGGACGCGACGCACCCATTCGCGGCGCGGATGTCGGCCTCCGCGGCCGAGGCTACGGTGCGGGCCGGCGTGCCGCTGCTCGTCCTGCGCAGGCGGGGCTGGCGGGAGGGCCCGGGTGACGCCTGGCAGCGGGTCCCCTCCCTGGAAGAAGCGGCTGCCAGGCTGGCCGACATGCCTGGGGAGCGGGTGTTCCTCACCACCGGCCGCCGGAGCCTGCCGGTCTTCACCGGGCTGTCCGGGGTATGGCTGCTGGCCAGGTCGGTCGACCCGCCCGACGCCCCCGTCCCGGCCAACGTGCACGTGCTGCTCGATCGCGGCCCGTACACGGTCGAGGGGGAGCGGTCCCTCATCCGGGAGCACCGGCTGGACGTGCTGGTCACCAAGGACAGCGGCGGTGAGATGACGGTCGCCAAGCTGGCGGCGGCACGCGAGCTGGGGCTGCCGGTGATCATGGTGGACCGGCCGTCACCGCCACCGGGCGTCCGGGTGGTGGACGCCGTGGCCGTGGCGGCAGCCTGGGCTCAGGGGTAGCGGCGGGGTGTGTAGACGACGCCGCGATCGGTGACACGGGTCGTCGAGGAGCCGATGATCAGCAGACAGCGCATGTCGACCTGGGAGGGATCCAACTCGCCGAGCGTGGTGACGGTGACGCTCTCCTGCTCGCCGCCGACGTTGCGGCCGATCACCACGGGGGTGGCGGCGTCGCGGTGCTCCAGCAGCAGGTCACGGGCCGCGCCGAGCTGCCAGGTACGGCTGCGCGAGGCCGGGTTGTAGATCGCCAGCACCAGATCCGCCCGTGCGGCGGCCGACAACCGGTCAGCCACCACCTCCCACGGCTTGAGCAGGTCCGACAGCGACAGCACACAGTAGTCATGGCCCAGGGGAGCGCCGGCCCTGCTGGCCACAGCCTGCGCGGCAGTCAGTCCGGGGACGACCCGCACCGGCACGTCGGGGAAGTCGCCCGCCGCTTCGAGAACCGCGCTCGCCATGGCGAACACGCCGGGATCGCCGGAGGACACCACGGCCACCCGCGCTCCCTCGCGGGCCAGCTCGAATGCGTGCCTGGCCCGCTCCGCCTCGACCCGGTTGTCGGTACGGTGGCGGCGCTGGCGCGGGTTCGGCGCCACCCGGTCCACGTACGGGCCGTAGCCGACCAGGTCCGTCGCCGCCGCCAGAGCGTCCTGCGCCTCCGGGGTGAGCCACGGCCGCCCTGCCGGGCCGAGGCCGACCACCGTCACCTCGCCCCGTCCCTCGGTCGCCGCCGGTTCGGGAACGAAGGTGCGCTCGGCCGGGCTGGCCAGCAGGGCCAGCGAGAAGTACGGCACTCCGTCCGCGTCGACGTCCTTGAGCGGCGCGACCCGCTCGGCGCCCATGGTGGCGCGCTCGACGTACCAGGCGTCGTCGAGACGCCCGGCCTCGGCCAGGGCGTCGCGGACCTTCGTGAAGGTCCTGCCCAGTTTGAGCACCGCGGCGGAGTCCGTACCGCGCAGCCGCTCGGCCAGTTCTCCGGCGGGCAGCGTGCCGGGCAGCACGGTGAGCACCTCGTCCCGCTCCACCAGGGGTCGGCCGAGCACGGCGGAGGCGGCGCTGACGGAGGTGACCCCGGGCACCACCTCCGTCGGGTAGCGGTGGGCGAGCCGCTTGTGCATGTGCATGTAGGAGCCGTAGAACAGCGGGTCGCCCTCCGCCAGCACGACCACGGTGCGGCCGGCCTCCAGGTGCGCGGCCAGCCGCTCGGCGCAGTCGGCGTAGAAGTCGTCGAGAGCGCCCTGGTAGCCGCCGGGATGGTCGGTCGTCTCCGTGGTCAGCGGGTAGAGCAGGAGTTCTTCGACCTGCCCTTCTTTCATGTACGGCAGCGCGATGGAGCGGGCGATGCTGCGTCCGTGCCGGGCCGCGTGGTAGGCGATCACGTCCGCCTCGCCGATCAGCCTGGCGGTCCTGACCGTGACCAGTTCGGGGTCGCCGGGGCCGAGACCGACCCCGTACAGCCGTCCCGTCATCGCACTCACTCCGTCTCGCTCGCGAGGGCGTTGACCGCCGCCGCCGTCATCGCACTGCCGCCGCGACGGCCGTGCACCACCAGGTAGTCCAAATCGCTTTCCACCAGCGCTCGTTTGGACTCGGCCGCGCCGATGAACCCCACGGGGATGCCGAGCACCGCCGCGGGCCTGCCCGCGCCCTCGGCGACCAGTTCGAGCAGCCGGAACAGGGCGGTGGGCGCGTTGCCGATCGCCACCACCGCGCCGTCGAGGCGGTCACGCCAGAGTTCGAGGGCGGCGGCGCTGCGGGTGGTGCCCAGCCGTTCGGCCAGCTCGGGCACGCCGGGGTCGCCGAGCGTGCACAGCACCTCGTTGGCGGCGGGCAGCCTGCTCCTGGTCACGCCGGAGGCGACCATCATGGCGTCGCACAGCACGGGCGCGCCACGGCGCAGCGCCTCCCTGGCCCGGACGACCACGGCGGGCGACCAGTCCAGATCGGCGACCAGGTCGATCATCCCGCAGGCGTGGATCATCCGCACCGCCACCTGCGCGACCTCGGGAGGCATGCGGCTGAGGTCGGTCTCGGCGCGAATGGTGGCGAACGACTGCCGGTAGATCTCGGCGCCGTCGCGGATGTAGTCGCTCACTGCTGCCTTTCCTGGTAACCGTCTTCGGTGGCGATCATCTGGACGACCTGGCCGCGCGGAAGCCCGCAGCGGCGCTCACAACCGGCCCAGTGCACGGGCGTACGCGGAGCGGAGTCCAGGCCGCTCACCCAGCGCCGCGCGTCGGCCTGGACGTCCGCCAGCGATTTGGCGCAGCCCGGGCGGCCGGTGCAGGCGGTGACGCCCGCCCATGGCGACGCCGGGTCGACGACGAGCCCGGCCTCTTCGAGCGTCTTCGCCGCGCGATCCGCTTCCTCGGGGGACAGGTCCAGCAGTACGGCGGTTCGCCAGGGAGTGAGCCGCACAACGGGTCCGCCGTTCGCGAGCGCCCAAGCCTGGGCAGGCGTCAACCGGCCGAGCGGCACCAGAGCTTCGAGCGCGATGCGGCCGTCCCGCTGGGTAATGCGTCCGGCGCGCCTGGTGGCGGGCGAATCGCGCGATCCGGCCGGGACGCCGGGCAGCTCGGGTGCGGAGCCGGTCAGACGGGCGGCGATCCGCCGGGGGCCGTCCTCCAGCTCGCGGATCCTCCATGCCGCGTGCGAGGCCCGCTCGTCGAGGAACGCCTCGGCCACGGCGATCATGAGGGGGATCGCGGCGTACGAGCGCGCGGCGAGCCCGAGGTCCGAGCCCGCCAGCAGCACCCGCCCGTGGTGTGAGCCCGCAGCCGTGAAGGTGACGTCCGCGCCGAGCCCGGTCACGTCTCCCGTGCCGTCGTCCAGCGCGAACAGGAACCGTCCCGGCAACTCGGCGAGGCGCGCACGTGCGCACAGCGCCTGATCGAGGGCATCTACCATCGGCTGGGTGTCGAGCAACCCTCCGGAGCCTCGCCCGCTCAACGGTGAGGCGACGATGTTGCGGACTCGTTCGTGCGCGGCGGACGGCAGCAGGCCCGCGGACGCGATCCGCCCGGCGAAGGCGGATGCCGAGCGCAGCGCGCGCACCTGCACGTTCGCCCGCGAGGTCAGTTCGATCACGCCGGAACCGAGCTCGTCCGCGCAGGCCGCGATCTCGCGGAGCTGGGCGGCGGTGACGGCGCCGCCGGGCAGGCGGACGCGGGCCAGGGGGCCGTCGGCGGCGTCGTGCATCTGTAGCGCTCCCGGACAGGCGTCAGGGCGCACCCGTCCGGAAAAGTCGGCTATGGACACGAAGAGGATGGTAACGCCACTTCTGGCAAGGGTGGCTCCTGCCGTAGGCTCCCGGGTAGGCGATGGCAAAGGGAGGAAGCCGGTGCGAAACCGGCGCGGTCCCGCCACTGTGACCGGGGAGCGAACCCCACCACAGGCCACTACCCGGCGACGGGTGGGAAGGCCGGGGTGAGCGCTGATCCGGGAGCCAGGAGACTCCTGCTGTCGCGACACCCGCGACCGGGGCGAGGACCCCGAGGGAGGATGCGCCGTGCCTGGCGACAGCCATACCGTTCTGCTGCTCTCGACCTCTGACACAGACTTGCTGAGCGCCCGGGCCAGCGGCGCGGCCTACCGATGGGGCAACCCCGCCAGGCTGGCGGCCGAGGATCTGCCGGAGCTGCTCGACGGCGTCGACCTGGTCGTGGTTCGCCTGCTGGGCGGGCGCAGGGCCTGGGAAGCGGGGTTGGACGCGCTGCTGGCGCAGCCGCGCCCGGTGGTGGTCCTCGGCGGGGAGCAGGCCCCGGACGCCGAGCTGATGGAGCTGTCCACGGTCACCGGTGGCGTCTGCGCCGAAGCACACGCCTACCTGGCCCATGGCGGACCGGCGAACCTGGCCGAGCTGCACGCGTTCGTGTCGGACACCGTCCTGCTGACAGGGCACGGGTTCGCGCCGCCCGCGCCGGCGCCCTCCTGGGGACGGCTGGAGCGCGTCACCGGCTCCCGAAGCGGACCGGTGGTGGGCGTGCTGTACTACCGCGCGCATCACATGGCCGGTAACACCGCGTTCGTCGAGACGCTCTGCACGGCCATCGAAGCGGCGGGCGGGCAGGCGCTGCCGGTCTACTGCTCCTCGCTGCGCACCGCGGAGCCCGAACTGCTCGCCACGCTGGGCGCGGCCGACGCGCTGGTGGTGACCGTGCTCGCGGCGGGCGGCTCCCGCCCGGCCACGGCGGGCGCCGGGGGAGACGACGAAGCCTGGGACGTCGGCGCGCTCGCCGCGCTGGACGTGCCGATCCTGCAGGGACTCTGCCTGACCACCTCGAAGCAGGCATGGGAGGAGAACGACGACGGGCTCTCGCCGCTCGACGCCGCCTCCCAGGTGGCGATCCCCGAGTTCGACGGGCGGATCATCACGGTGCCGTTCTCGTTCAAGGAGGTCGACCAGGACGGGCTCACCGTCTACGCCGCCGACGCCGAGCGGGCCGCCCGGGTGGCGGGCATCGCCGTACGGCACGGCCTGCTGCGGCACACCCCGCCCGCCGAGCGCCGCCTGGTCGTGATGTTGTCGGCCTACCCCACCAAGCACTCCCGGGTGGGCAACGCCGTCGGCCTGGACACCCCGGCCAGCACCGTGCGCCTGCTGGCCCGGCTGGCCGAGGCGGGCTACGACCTGGGCGACGGCTTTCCCGGCGTGGCCGAGCAGGACGGCGACGCGCTCATCCACGCGCTCATCGCCGCCGGCGGCCAGGACCAGGACTGGCTGACCGAGGAGCACCTGGCGGGCAACCCGGTACGTATCTCCGCCGCCTCCTACGAGCGCTGGTACCAGACGCTGCCCGAGGAACTGCGGGCCGGGATGGAACGGCACTGGGGGCCGCCGCCGGGCGAGCTGTTCGTGCACGACGGCGACATCGTGCTGGCCGCGCTGCGCGCCGGGAACCTGGTGGTGATGGTGCAGCCGCCGCGCGGCTTCGGCGAGAACCCGATCGCCATCTACCACAACCCCGACCTGCCGCCCAGCCACCACTACCTGGCCGCCTACCGCTGGCTGTCGGCCGAGTTCGGCGCCCACGCGATGGTGCACGTGGGCAAGCACGGCAACCTGGAATGGCTGCCGGGCAAGTCGGCGGGCATGTCGGCCGCGTGCGGAACCGACGCCGCGATCGGCGACCTGCCGCTCATCTACCCGTTCCTGGTCAACGACCCGGGCGAGGGCACCCAGGCCAAGCGGCGGGCGCACGCCGTGCTGGTCGACCACATGGTGCCGCCGATGGCCCGCGCCGAAACCTACGGCGACATCGCCCGGCTGGAACAGCTCCTCGACGAGCACGCCACCATCGCCGCCATGGACCCGGCCAAGCTGCCCGCCATCCGGGCGCAGATCTGGACGCTGATCCAGGCCGCCCGGCTCGACCACGACCTCGGGCTGGCCGACCGGCCGCACGACAGCGAGTTCGACGACTTCCTCCTGCACGTGGACGGCTGGCTGTGCGAGGTGAAGGACGCGCAGATCCGCGACGGCCTGCACGTGCTCGGGCAGGCGCCGACCGGCCAGGTCCGGGTGGATCTGGTGCTGGCCATGTTGCGGGCCCGGCAGATGTGGTCGGGCAGGGAGACGCTGCCCGGCCTGCGCGAGGCGCTCGGGCTGGCCGAGGACGGCACGGCCGCGCTGGGCGACGTGGATCGCGCCGAGACCGTCGCCCGCGCCCTGGTCGAGGGGATGGAGGAGCGTGGCTGGGCACCGGACGCCGCGCCGGAGGCCGCCCGCTCGGTACCCGCCGATCGGCTGGCCCTCGTCACCCGCGTCCTGACGTTCGCCGCCACGGAGGTGGTGCCGCGCCTGGCCCGTACCACCGACGAGCTGGACCACCTCCTGCACGCTCTGGACGGCGGCTACGTGCCCGCCGGGCCGAGCGGTTCGCCGATGCGCGGCCTGATCAATGTGCTGCCGACCGGCCGCAACTTCTACTCCGTCGATCCCCGCGCGGTACCGAGCAGGCTGGCCTGGGAGACCGGCCAGGCGATGGCGGACTCGCTGCTGGAGCGCTATCACGCCGACACGGGGGAGTGGCCGCGCTCGGTGGGCCTGTCCGTCTGGGGCACCAGCGCCATGCGCACGGCGGGTGACGACGTGGCCGAGGTGCTGGCACTTCTCGGCATCCGCCCCGAATGGGACGAGGCGTCGCGCCGCGTCACGAGCCTGGAGCCCATCCCGCTCGCGGAGCTCGGCCGCCCCAGGATCGACGTGACGGTCCGCATCAGCGGCTTCTTCCGCGACGCCTTCCCGCACGTGGTGAGCTTGTTGGACGACGCCGTACGCCTGGCCGCCGGGCTGGACGAGCCGGACGAGGACAACTACGTGCGCGCCCACGCCCGCCGGAGCGGCGGCGACGAGCGTCAGGCGACGATGCGCATCTTCGGCTCGGCGCCCGGCGCGTACGGGGCCGGGCTGCTGCCGCTCATCGACAGCCGCAACTGGCGCGACGACGCCGACCTGGCCGAGGTGTACGCGGCGTGGGGCGGCTTCGCCTACGGCCGCGACCTCGATGGCGTCGCCGCCCGCCCGCAGATGGAGGACGCCTACCGCCGGATCGCCGTGGCCGCCAAGAACGTCGACACCCGCGAGCACGACATCGCCGACTCCGACGACTACTTCCAGTACCACGGCGGCATGATCGCCACCGTCCGCGCGCTCACCGGCAGAGCCCCCGCCGCGTACGTGGGCGACAGCACCCGCCCGGACGCGGTACGCACCCGCACCCTGTCGGAGGAGACCTCGCGCATCTTCCGCGCCAGGGTCGTCAACCCCCGCTGGCTGGCCGCGATGCGGCGGCACGGCTACAAGGGCGCTTTCGAACTGGCCGCGACCGTCGACTACCTATTCGGCTACGACGCCACCGCCGGTGTGATGGCCGACTGGATGTACGACAAGCTCACCGAGACGTACGTGCTGGACCCGGAGAACCAGGCGTTCATGGCCGAGTCGAACCCGTGGGCGCTGCACGGCATCGCCGAACGCCTGCTCGAAGCCGCCGAGCGCGGCATGTGGGAGCACCCCGACCCGGATCTCCTGCGCGGCCTGCAGGAGGTTTACCTCAAGACCGAGGGTGATCTGGAGGACGACACCAGCCGCTGAGCCAGGCCGGATGCTCCGGCCCAGTGCAGGTGCAGGTAGGACGCGGTCACGAGGGCGTCGCCGAACCCGTCGGCGCCGCCCTCCCACCGGAACAGCGGCTCTCCCGAGGAGTCGATGACGGTGCGGTGGAACTCGTGGCCGCGGAAGCGCTCGTCCACCCTGGTCAGCGGCGAACGCCTGAGCGCGACCGCGTCCCGGTAACCGAGCGTCAGCCGGGGCGTCATCCGAGCCCGCCCCGGCACCCGCCCGCACATACGTTGCCCGTCGAGCTCCTCGCACAGGTAGAGCAGCCCGGCGCACTCGGCCGCGATCGGCCCGTCGAAGGCCGCCACCTGCTCGCGCAACGGCGCGTTGGCGGCCAGCTCGGCGGCGTACACCTCGGGGAACCCACCGCCGACGACCAGCGCCGCGGACCCGTCGGGCAGCTTCTCGTCACGCAAGGGGTCGAACACCGCGACTTCCGCGCCCGCCGCCCGCAGCAGCTCCACATGCTCGGCGTAGCCGAAGGTGAACGCGGCTCCGCCTGCCACGGCCACCACCGGCCCGCCCTCGGCGGCACCCAGCTCCGCCTCCCATGGTGTCGCGTCCAGCGGCGGGGCCGATCGGGCCAACCGTACCAGCGCGTCGAGGTCGCACGAGCGGGCCACCAGCGCGCCCAGCCGGTCCACCGCGGCCGCCGCCGCCGCCTCGCGCTCGGCAGCGGGCACCAGTCCCAGATGCCTGGACGGAGTCGAGACGGCATCGTCACGGCGGATGGCGCCGAGCACCGGCACTCCCGCCGCCGTGAGCGCGGCCCGGCACAGCTCCTCATGCCGGTCGGAGCCCACCCGGTTGAGAACGACGCCGGCGACCCGCACCCCAGGATCGAACGTGGCGAATCCATGCACGACGGCCGCCACCGACCGGCTCTGCCGGGCCGCGTCCACGACCAGGACCACCGGGGCGTCCAGCAGCCTGGCGACGTGCGCGGTCGAGGCGAAGTCCGTGTCGCCCCTGCCGTCGAACAGCCCCATCACGCCCTCGACCACCGCCACGTCGCATCCGGCCGCCCCGTACAGGAACAGTGGCGCGACGCGTTCCTCGCCCGCCAGCCACGGATCCAGGTTGCGGCCAGGACGCCCGGTGGCCAGCGCGTGATAGCCGGGATCGATGTAGTCGGGCCCCACCTTGTGCGGCGAGACCTTGAGACCGCGGGCCCGCAGCGCCGCCATCAGCCCGGTGGCCACCGTGGTCTTGCCGCTGCCCGACGACGGCGCCGCGATGACCAGCCGCGGTACTACCACTCGATGCCCTTCTGGCCCTTCTGCCCGGCGTCCATGGGATGGCGTACCTTGACCATTTCCGTCACCAGATCGGCGGCCTCGATGAGCCGGTCGGGGGCGTCCCTGCCGGTGACCACCACATGCTGGCCTCCCGGCCTGCCGGTGAGCGTTTCCAGCACGTCGTCCAGGTCCAGCCAGCCCCACTTCAGCGGGTACGTGAACTCGTCCAGCACGTAGAAGCGGTACGTCTCGGCCGCGAGATCGCGCTTGATCTGCTCCCATCCCTCTCGGGCGTCGGCCGCGTGGTCCTCCTCGGAACCCGGCCGCTGGATCCACGACCAGCCCTCACCCATCTTGTGCCAGGTCACCGAGCCGCCCTCGCCGCTGTCGCCGAGCATCTTGAAGGCCCGCTCCTCGCCGATGCGCCACTTGGCCGACTTCACGAACTGGAACACCCCGACCGGCCAGCCCTGGTTCCAGGCCCGCAACGCCATCCCGAAGGCGGCCGTCGACTTGCCCTTGCCGGGGCCGGTGTGGACGATCAGCAGCGGCCTGGTACGCCGCTGCCGGGTGGTGAGACCGTCGTCGGGGACGATCGAGGGCTTTCCCTGCGGCATCTCAGACCGCCTTCCTGTAGTCACGGACGAGGCCGCCGAAATCGGCCAGCGCATCGAGAGAGACGAGCCGTGCCCGCAACCGGGACGCCAGCCTCACCGCCAGACCGAGCCGGACCGGCCCGCTCTCGCAGTCCACGACCACGCAGGCCGTGCCCTCCAGCAGGACGGCCGCCCGGTCCACGTCCCCGCCCGCCGTGACGCGCCCGTCGGTCACCAGCACCAGCAGCGGACGCCTGGCCGGGTCACGCAGCCGCTCCACGCGCAGCACGTCCGCCGCGCGCATCAGCCCCGCCGCAAGCGGGGTGCGCCCGCCGGTCGGCAGCGAACGCAACCGTGCCGCGCCCGCCTCCACCGACGAAGTCGGGGGCAGCGCCACCTCCGCGCCCGCACCCCGGAACGTGATCAGGCCGACCTTGTCGCGACGCTGGTAGGCGTCCAGCAGCAGGCTCAGCACGGCCGTCTTGACCGCGCTCATCCGCTTGCGCGCCGCCATCGAGCCGCTCGCGTCCACCACGAACAGCACAAGGTTGCCCTCCCTGCCTTCGCGCACCACTTCGCGCAGATCGTCCGTACGCAGCAGCAGCCCGGGGCCGGTGCGCCCACGCCCGCGCTGGTGGGGCGCCGCGGCCAGCATCGTCGCCGTCACGTGCAGGTCGCGCACCTGGCCGGAGGGACGGCGGGCGCCGGTGCCCCGGCCCTGCCGGGTCCGCGAGCGCGACCGCCGGCCGGCCGCCCCCTCGCCGATCCCCGGCACCTCCAGCAGCGGCACCCGGTGCGGAGCCCTTATGCCGGCCACCCGCACGCCGATGCCGGGCGTTGTCCCTCCCGCGTCCTCATCTCCCGGGTCCGGGAGGCCGCTGCCCGGCCGCCCGTCCACGGCGGGAGACTCCGGCCCCTTCGCGGCCTCCCCGGGGCTGCCCGGCGGCGGTCCCTCGCTCCCGCCCGGTGGAGGTGGCCGCTCGCTCCCACCCGACGGCGGTCCCTCGCTTCCACCCGGTGGCGGCCCGGCGGGACCTGCGCCGCCGCCGGGGTCGTCCGGGCCGTCGTCCTGAGACGTACGCTCCAGTAACTCGTCGAGCAGGGCCTCGTCCAGTCCCGGCGCGTCGAACGGGTCGCGCCGCCGCCGGTGTGGCAGCGACAGGCGGGCCGCCGCCCGCACGTCCTCGGTGGTCACTGTGTCCCGCCCCTGCCAGGCGGCGTGGGCGACGGCGGCGTTGGCCGTGACCAGGTCCGCCCGCAACCCGTCGACCTCGAACGCCGCGCAGACCGTCGCGATCTGCCTCAACCGGGCGTCCGGCAGCCGCACGCCCGGGACCCGGGCCCGCGCGCCCGCGATCCGGTCCGCCAGTGCCGACTCCTCCTCCGCCCAGCGCGCCGCGAACGCGTCCGCGTCGGCGTCGAAAGCCAGCCGCCGGCGGATGACTTCCGCGCGTTCCTCAGGGGCGCGGGACGCCTTCACCTCGACCGTCAGCCCGAACCTGTCCAGGAGTTGCGGACGCAGCTCGCCCTCCTCCGGGTTCATGGTGCCGACCAGCAGGAAACGAGCGGCGTGCCGGACCGACACCGACTCGCGCTCCACGTAACACCTGCCCAGGGCGGCCGCGTCGAGGAGGAGGTCGACGAGGTGGTCGTGCAGCAGGTTCACCTCGTCGACGTACAGCACACCGCGATGCGCGGCCGCCAGCAGGCCCGGCTCGAACGCCTTCACCCCCTCCGTCAGCGCCCGCTCCACGTCGAGCGAGCCGGCCAGGCGGTCCTCCGACGCCCCCACCGGCAGCTCCACCAGCGCAGCCGGGCGGCTCACGCCCCCGGCGCCGGGCTCGTGGGGGCCGTCCGGGCATTCGAAGTCGGGCGCGCCCGGATCGCAGGCGAACCGGCAGGCGGGCACCACGTCCACGGCGGGCAACTGGGCAGCCAGCGCGCGCACGATCGTGGACTTCGCGGTGCCCTTCTCACCGCGTACGAGCACCCCGCCCACCCGGGGCGAGACCGCGTTGAGCACCAGTGCCAGCTTCAGGTCATCGAGCCCGACGACGGCGCTGAACGGGTAAGTGACGATCAAAACAGAACCTTCCGGTTGACATGAGCCACCCGCCAGCCCTCCCGCGTGACGGCCAGCCCGGTGGTGGACAGAGGAGCCAGATCGAAACGGCCGGCACCCGGCGGGCCCAGCCCCAGGGCGTGCCCGAGCGCGGCCCGGATGGCGCCCGCGTCGCACACCACGACCCCGCCGGGCTCCTCCCGGACGGAGTCGAGCCAGGCTCCTACCCTGACCGCGAGTGCCGCCCTGCTCTCGCCGCCGTGCGGAGCCGCGTGCGGGTCGGACAGCCAGCTCGCCAGCTCGTCCGGCTCCTCCCGCACGACTTGCTCGTACGGCAGGCCGCGCCACCTGCCGCAGTCCGCCTCCGCGAGCGCCGGGACGACCCGCGCGTCCAGCCCGAGGGCAGCGGCGGTCTGCCGTGCCGCACGGGCGGGAGCGGCCCACGCGACCGTTGCGGCGACCGCCGGGCCGAGCACGGCGGCTCTGGCCAGATCCGCCGCGTCGGCGTCCTCGTCGGCCGGAAAGCGCACGGCGCGCATGCCCGGCGTCGTGGCGTGCCGGACGAACAGCACCCCGCTCAGCTCGGCGCGGCGGCGCTCAACGGTACGTCGCTCGTACGCCGCACCGCCCGCTCGCTCATCCAGCCGAACAGCAGGCCGAAGGCCGCCCAGAAGATGAGCTGGGTGCCGATCGAGGCGAGCCTGAACTCCCACAGCAGCGTGCCGGGGAAGCCGTCGGCCACCTCGTCGACCGTTGGCAACAGCGCCCAGGCGGCACCCACGGGGATGAGAAAGCCGATGACCGCCGCCACCCAGCGGGCCCACGGATCCGCGGTGACACGGCGGGCGGTGGCCACCGCGATCGCCGTCGCCGCCAGCCCGACGAGGATCATCACGAGGTAGAGCACCGTACGGCTGTTGATCGTCTCTGGGTCACCTACCGCCGGCGGGTTGGCCGGATACTTCACGAAGGGAACGAGGATGACCGCGACGAAGGCCGTTCCTGCCGCGGCGAGTGCCAGCAGCCCGTCGGAGCGCGGTCCCACCCGTCCGCGCAGGCCGGCGAACACGAGCGCGAACACGCCGCCCACGGCCAGCCCGTACAAGCCGGTGGCGAGGAAGAGCCCGGCCTTCTGCGCCGGCCTGCTGACCTCGGCCTCCTCGCCGTGGTTGTGCCCGGCCTCCTCGGCGGCGGGCGGCTCCGGTACCTCGGCCTGGGCCGCGGCCTCCTCCAGGGCGATCGCCGCATCGACGCGCGGCTCCCCGAAAGCGAAGGCGAATCCGCCCGCGATCAGTCCGGCCAGCAGCCCCACGAGCAGGCCTCTGACCAGGAAAGTGCGTACCATCCCGGCCCCTAGTGACAGGGCACGCCGAGCAGATGCCGCCCGTCGTGCATCAGCTCGTGCAGGAAGGCGCCCGTCTGGGAGACCGCGCCATTGTCCATCAGGACCAGGTAAGCGACGAGCAGCAGCACCGGCACCGCCAGCAGCCAGGGGCGCAGGCGTGGGAAGGGAATAGTGGACGGAGTGGTCAAACCACTCATACGAGCCTCCTCGGGGTGACGCGTCCCATAGCGAGGTCACGGCGGCCAAGCGACCTGGCTCCCGGGATCCACGTCCCGGATACAGTGGCGCGTCCGCACCGGCATCTCACCGGATTTCCCTTGGACAACCGTGAAATCTACCGGAACGTATCCTTTCCTCCCGTTCGCGTCAATGCACTCCAGCGGCCACCGGGCAAGGTGTGCGTATGAGACGATGCCGGACGTAGGCGACGGCGGAACGAGGAAGCCGGTGTGAATCCGGCGCGGTCCCGCCACTGTGATCGGTGAGCGAACCCCACGCAGGCCACTGCCCGTCAGGGTGGGAAGGCCGGGGCGAGCGTCGACCCGAGAGCCAGGAGACTCACGCGGTCGCCTCCTCGAAGAGATTGGGGCGGATCTCCCCAAGAGAGGACGGTGGTCGGCATGCCGCGAGCTCGGCATGACACTTTTCCCGCTGCCTGGCGTGCGGCCCTTCTCCAGCGATCCAGCCCTGTCATGCCGGTCAGGAAAGGTCCCGCCCATGACGAGCCGACGCTCGCTTCCCCTGTCGCTCATGGCGCTCGCCGTGCTGATCATCGGGCCGGTCGCCGGATGCGCCGATGCCCAGCAGGCCGCGCCACCACCGTCTGCCGAGACGTCCGCCGCCGGCTTCCCGGTCACCGTGACGAACTGCGGGGCGACCACCACGTACGAGCGTGCTCCGCAGCGGGCGGTCACGATGAACCAGCACGTCACCGAGATCATGCTGGCCCTCGGGCTGGAGACGTCGATGGCCGGCACGGCATTCCTCGATGACCGGATCCCGCAGGAGTACGAGACCGCCTACAACAGCGTCAAGGTCCTCGCCAAGGAGTACCCCTCGTACGAGTCGCTGCTGTCCGTCGAACCCGACTTCGTCTACGGCGGATTTCAGAGCGCCTTCGACGACAAGGAAGGACGAGGCCGCGCCACCCTGGCCAAGGCCGGTATCGACGCCTACCTCAACCTGGAAGCCTGCCCGTCCGGTCCGGTGACCATGGACCTCCTGGAGGAGGAGATCCGCACAGTCGGCCGGATCTTCGGCGTCAGCGACCGTGCCGAGCAGCGTGTCGCCGAGATGCGCGGCGTCCTGGACGGCGTCGAGACGAAGGTGGGCGAGGTCGAGCCGGTCAAGGTGTTCGTCTACGACAGCGGCGACAAGGCCGCCTTCACCGCCGGCGGCGCCGGAATCGGCAATGACATGATCACCCGGGCCGGCGGCGTCAACCTGTTCGCGGACCTGCCCAAGACGTTCGGTGACGTCTCCTTCGAGCAGGTCGCCGAACGCGCGCCGGAGGTGATCGTGATATACGACTACGGCGATCAGCCGGTGGCGGACAAGAAGAAGTTCCTGCTGAGCAACCCGGCGCTCAAGGACGCGCCCGCGATCAAGAACCAACGCTTCGCGGTGCTCCCGCTGTCGTCCACGCTGCTGGGAGTCAGGGCGCCGGAGGGCGTCGAGTCGCTCGCGGGCCAGCTCCATCCGGACCGCATCTCGTGACCGCGCCGGCGGAGGCCGCGCCTCCCCGGCTCCGCGCGCGCCTGCCGTACACGCTGGTCCTGATCCTGCTCGGCGCGGCGGTCCTGGCGGCGGCCACGGCCGGGATCGCGGCCGGGTCGGTCGCCCTGGCGGCCGGTGACGTGTGGGGCATCCTGCTGCACCGGATCGTGCCCGGGCTGATCGAGCCCACCTGGCCGGTCGTCAGGGAGACGATCGTGATGGACGTACGCGTGCCCCGCGTGCTGCTGTGCGGCATCGTCGGAGCCGGGCTGTCGGTGTGCGGGATGGCACTGCAGGCGCTGGTACGCAACCCGCTGGCCGACCCGATGTTGCTCGGCGTCTCGTCGGGGGCGAGCGTCGGCGCCGTGCTGGTCCTGGTTCTGCACATCGCGCTGTTCGGCGCGTTCTCGCTGCCGCTGGCCGCCTTCGGGGGCGCCCTCGCGGCGTTGACGCTGGTGTACTTCCTGGCCCGCTCCGGCGGGCGCATGACGACCGTGCGGCTGGTCCTGGCCGGGGTGGCGACCGCCGAGGTGCTCTCGGCCGTCGCCAGCTATTTCATCATCACCTCCAGCGACCCGCGCAAGGCCGAGTCGGCGATGCGCTGGATGCTGGGCGGCTTCGGCGGCACGTCCTGGGACCTCGTGGGCATTCCGGTGGCGGCGGTGCTGCTCGGCACCGTGGCGCTGCTCGGCGTGTCCCGCCCGCTGAACCTCCTGCTGGCCGGGGAGGAGGCGGCCGCCTCCATGGGAGTGAACGTGCACCGTTTCCGAGCCGGCCTGTTCGTGCTCGTCGCACTGGTGATCGGCGCAATCGTGGCGGTCAGCGGGTCGATCGGGTTCGTCGGATTGATGATGCCGCACGTGGTGCGCCTGCTGGTCGGCGCCGACCACCGCCGCGCCCTCCCGGCCGCTGCCCTGCTGGGCGCGGCCTTCCTGATCGCCGCCGACCTGGCGGCGCGGACCATGATCGCCCCCGAGGAGATTCCCATCGGTATTCTGACGGCGCTCGCCGGTGGCCCGTTCTTCCTGTGGCTCATGCGGCGAAGGGGGGCCCGGTGACCCCCGGCGAGCTGTGGGCCGAGAACGTCGGCGTGGTTGTGGGGGGACGCGCTCTGGTGTGCGACGTCAACCTGCACGTGCCCCCCGGCCAGGTGGTGGCACTGGTCGGCCCGAACGGGGCGGGTAAGTCTACGCTCCTGCGCACTCTCTACCGTGTCAGCCGCCCCACGTCAGGACGGGTGCTGGTGGACGGTGAGGACGTCTGGCGGATCGGCGCGAGGCGGCTCGCGAGGCGGCTCGCTGCCGTCATGCAGGAAACCCCCGGCGAGTTCGAGCTGACCGTGTACGACGTGGTGGCCATGGGGCGCAGCCCGTACAAGCGGGCCTACCAGGGCGACGACGCCGAAGATCGGCAGATCATCATGGGCGCCTTGGAAGCGCTGGACGTGACCGCGCTGGCGCACGCCTCGTTCGACCGGCTGTCGGGCGGGGAGAAGCAGCGCGTCCTGATCGCCCGTGCCCTCGCCCAGCGAACCGGCACGATCGTGCTCGACGAGCCGACCAACCACCTCGACCTGCGTCACCAGTTGGACGCCCTCCGGCTGGTGCGGGAGTTGGGCGTGACCGCCGTGATCGCGCTGCACGACCTCAACCTGGCCGCCGCGTTCTGCGACCGAGTCCACGTCATGGCCGGCGGCCGGGTGGTCGCCGCGGGGCCGCCCGCCCAGGTTCTCACCCCCGCCATGCTGGCCGAGGTCTACCACGTGGACGCCACGGTGACCTGCCACCCGAGCACCGGTATCCCGCAGATCAGCGTCATCCCCGATCCTGGCCGGAGGACCTTCCCATGACCGCGTTGCGCTCCGTCCCGTCCGTATCCGTCGTCGAGGCCCTGGCAGGCATCGCCGGCTTCGGCCCCTTCTCAGCCCTGCCCATCGGGCCCGCCGAGAGGCGATGGCCCGTCGCCGACGCCTACGCAGATGGACTGGCGTATCTCGTCACCGCCCGCGCGGCCCGCTACGACACGGGCGAGCTGCGCATCGCCGCCTCCATCGTGCAGCTCGGCCATGCCGCACGTCGTCGCCGCCCTGCTCGCGCTGCCGGCCGCCGCGGTCGAGCACGCCCTGGACCGAGCCGAGCCGCGGTTCTCGGTGTCACATGACTGGCCCACCGGCGTTCCGGCACACAGTGCCACCGGTCAAAAAATCTACAATGTAAAGGCGATCGGTCGTTACAAGATCAAAACCTACCGAAGAAGGCACGGGCTTCGCCCGTACTCATCAACCAAGACAGGCAAACCGCCGACCGCCGTTGAGGGGGCAGACCAAGTACGAGAGAAAGGGATAGTCATGTCCCTGACCTCGAACGGCTGGCTATGACAACGAGATGATGGCCGACACGATGCGCGGGCCATTCGTTGTGGTGGCGGGTCGGTGGTGTCTCCGGGAAGAGATTTGAAACGGGTACGACGGGCCCGCGGCGGGCTTGGTCAGCCGGTGGCGGACGCTGGGGCCTCCGGGGAGGATCGGACCGGATTTTGGCGCTGCGGAGTCGCTCTTGACGACGATTCGTGAAGACGGCCGTTTGCCCTGGTCGAGGTCCTTAGCGTGCCTGCTCGTGCCTCATATGGGGCATACGGAGGGGCAGGGCCGGAGGGTGCCGATGGCCCCGCCTGCCTCCTGAATCCCGGTTCATCGGTCCGACCCTCCGCGGTGGCGTTCAGCGCGGGATTGTCCAGTCCGGCGTCCAGGTCCCGGCGGCGCCATGGTCGGCGGCTGTGGCGAGGTGGCCGCGGAGGGTGGCCAGCGCGAGGTGGGGGTTGTCGCGGTGCCACAGGAGCGAGTGCGGGTAGACGGGCGTGGGGCCGATCACCGGGATGCGGCGCAGGCCGTAGCCGGCGGGCCAGATGAGGCGGGTCTGCTCGCCCATGAAGGTGGCCAGGGCTGGAGTGTGGGCGATGGTGTCGAGGAGCGCGTCGGAGCCGAAGTTGGGTCCGGTCACCTCGATGGTGAGGCCGAACCCGGCGACGAGGCCGTCGTACGTCCGCCGGCGCTACCTGACCCCGCCACAGCTGCGTCAGTAGGTCAGCGATCGTAGGGGGGTGATGCTCGCTAGCCACGGTCGATGAGCACTTGGACGCCGTCGAGGATGCGATCAAGGCCGAAGTCGAGTGGATCGAGCTCGGTGGAGGTGAATGCGCCGTCGGCGATCGCCTTGGTCAGGGCGGGGAAGCGATTGCTGTGGCGGTTGAGTAGTTCGCTGGTCAGGCGGCCCCATTCGCGGTTGTGGTCCTCGTCGAAGTCGGCCCGTTGCTGGGCGAGGTTGCGTACCTGCCCGGCGATCAGCAGGAAGACCTGGTGGCGTTGGCCGGCGGTCAGGCCGGTGGGTTCCAGGGCGGCAAGTGCGGCGTCCATCCAGGCGAGCTGGTGGGGGCCCATGATCTGCCGGCGCATGGCGGTGGCGGCCAGCAGCCAGGGGTGGGCCTGGTAGACCGCCCACTGGCGGTGGGCCCACGCGGAAAGCCGGGGTCGCCAGCCGGAGCCGGCGGCCGACAGGTCGGGAGGTTCGGCGAGGACGGCTTCCACCATCAATTCGACGAGTTCGGTCTTGCCGGGCACGTAGCGGTACAGGGCCATGGCCGAGACGCCGAATTCGGCGGCGACCTTGTTCATCGAGACGGTCTCCAGCCCTTCGGCGTCGGCGAGGGTCACGGCGGCTTCGGCGATGCGCTGGGGGGTGAGGCTGGGCTTGGGGCCGCGGGCGGGCTGGTCCTGTTCGCCCCACAGCAGTGCAATGCCCGTCGGCAGGTCGCGCGCCTTCTTGTCTTTGTTCTCGCGCGGCTTGGCTGCCCTGGCCATGGTCGCTCCCCTTGGTGAGGTCTTCGCGGACGTCGGTTGACACCCTCCCACAACTGTATATAGCGTAAACGCGCTTGTTACTGCTATAAACAGTTTAAGGAAGTAGCAGATGCTTGGCATCGCCATCGCCGCAACCGCCACCGCGGTCATCACCGTCCCCGCCGCAGGCCTGCTCGGCTACCGCCAGCTCAGGCGCACCGCCCACGCCAAACGACTACGCATCACCAGCCCGCACGGCATCGAGGAATCCGGGTTCGTCCGCATCGGCGGCATCGACCAGTGGGTGACCATCCGCGGCGAAGACCGCCGCAACCCGGTGGTCCTGGAACTCCACGGCGGCCCCGGCGCCACCAACCTGATCTTCGCCTCGCGCACCCGCTCCTGGGAGCGGCACTTCACGATCGTGCGGTGGGACATGCGCGGCGCTGGCAAGACCTTCGCTCACGGCGGACCCGACGGGCAGGGCGACATGAGCCTGCAGCGCCTTGAGCGCGACGCCCTGGAGGTCACCCAGCACATCCGCGCCCGGCTCGGCGTCGACAAAGTCGTGCTGCTCGGCTGCTCCTTCGGCTCCATCGTCGGGCTGCGCCTGGCCCGCAACCACCCGGAGCTGTACTGCGCCTACGTCGGCACCGACCAGAACATCAACGCCGGCGGCCGCGACCACACCGCCTACCGCGCGCTGCTGGACCGGCTCGGCGCGGCCGGCAAGCGCAAGGAATTGGCCGCCGTCACCACGATGGGCGCGGACAGGTCGTCCTGGGGCCCCACTCGGGTTCGAGCGACCAGCCCCAAAGTAGCTCTCTGTAATCGCCGCTACGGCCTCAGGGAGTCGGGGGCCGGTCGGTGGAATTGCCCTCGGCAGCGGCTGCGAGGGTTTTGTGGACGACGCCGACGGAGACCTTCACCCCGGCGGCGATGGTCCGGATGGATTCCCCTCGTCGGCGACGGTCGAGGATCGCGGCTCGTTTGTCGTCGTCGACCGCAGGGCGGCGGCCTCCAACCTTGCCTTGCTTGCGGGCGGTCTCCAGGCCGTTCTTGGTCTTGCGGACGATGTCGCGGCGCCGGTCCTCGGCCAGGGCGAGGGCTAGGTCGAGGATGAAGGAGCGTTCGGTGTGCTCGCCGGCGCCGATGCCCTCCAGCACCTTGACGCCGATGCCCCGCTGGAACAAGTCGTTGAGGACGATCAGTCCTTCAAGGAGATTGCGGCCAAGCCGGTCGACCTCCTGGACGGTCAGCAGGTCGCCCTCGCGGATGTAGGACAGCGCGGTGAGCAGATCGGGCCGGTCCTCGGTGGCGAGCTTGCCGCTGGCCTTCTCCTCGATGACCTTCAGGCAGATCGGATCGAGGGCGTCGTGCTGCCGCTGGGTCTTCTGCTTGTCGGTGCTGACGCGGACCAGTCCGATGAGCGCCATCGCGAAGCACCTCCGTTCATCAAACGTCACGTGCGAGGCATCTGAACGGTAGCAGGGGACGTCGGAAGATGAACGGCAAAATGAACACCCGAACCGGACACGGCGCACCGAGGTCCCCGTTCGGCCGGGTGTCCTCGGTTGCGTTCGTCAAACGCTCGTTTGACGAACGCGCCCGACACGGTGTTCCCGGACACTCAAGATGAGAACGAACGCGTCATCCGGCGTGAGGATGTGGCGGTATGCGAAGACCCGGCAGCGTGAGGCTGACGGGGTCTTGGTGTGCAGGTTGGCGACTTCGTGCGCACTTTGCCGCTGCGCCTGCCCTATGTTGAGGCAAGATCTCGTCGGCGAGCCCGCGTTCGAGCCTGTTGAAGATCTCGCTCTATGGGTGATCCGGCCAGCATGGGACCGACTGCTGAGCGGCGAACTCGATGGCGGCGCCGTCGAGTTCGGCGACGCTCAGTTCGATGCCGCCACCGGGCCATTCCACGCCGAGTTCGAAGGGCTCGGCGGGCGGCAGAGGCCATAGCCATAGTTTCATCGTGTTGTGCCCCAGGTGGGGGGCTGAACCGTGCAGTTGGTCACCGGTGGGTTGCCAGCTGAGAAGGGGATTCGATGGCCGACCATCCTCGCTGAAGCGCACCACCTTGCCCCTGTTGAGGAGGGTGCTGACTTTGGTGCCATCGGCATAGCGCACGCCGAGGCGCATCATCGTGGCCGGCGACGGCTCGGGGTGCAGGGCAGTGGGGTGGATGGATGAGCGGAGGTCGGAGAAGGCGCTGGCGGAGAGGTCGCCCTGCCGTAAGATGATCTCCAAGTCCAGGAGGCAGCCAGTTCGATATGACCGGATCATCGGCAAGGCGATGGCGATGTTCGGGGTGCGGGCCAGGATCAGACTGGTTGTCACCACGACGCCCGTCTCGTCGGTGGGCGGAGCGATCCAATCGGGGAGTTTCGGCTCCGGTGGAGGAGCCGATTCGTCCAAGTTTGAGCGTGGTTCGAAGAACATGACCTCACCGTAGATCACTCCGCAGCGATGACTTCGTTAACGGCGGTGCGGGTGGCGGACTCGTCGACGATAGCCTCGTCGGCGGCGAAGGTGGCCAGCAGCGCCTGGAGCGCGAGGTTGTTGATGGCGCGGGGATAGCCGCGGCTGGTGTTATGGAGCAGCGAGGCGGCGTCCTCGGTGAACAGCGGGTCGGAGCGGCCGGTGAGGGCGACGTGATGGGCCAGGTAGGCCGCGATCTCCTGCCCTGACATGCCGTTCATGTGGTAACGCACGGCGATGCGCTGGTCGAGCGTTATCTTGAGCTCTTAACTTGATCATGGTGTTGACGTGCGCAGCCGCGTCGAGGACACGTCGCCGACGCGACCGATGGCGGGTTGTGGACACGAAGATCAGCAGGGCCCAATCGTTACTGAAGAGCGCTGCCCGGTCGGTTCATCAGGCTGATCTTCGGAGGGCGATGGGACGCGACCCTGCCCGAGGGCGTACACGAGTCGCCTGCGAAGTCGCTGATTCTCTCGGCATCGATGTTGCTGGTGGGCCGAGGGAACAGCAGCGGGCTGTTGGGCCAGCGCTCGCCGACGCGGTCTCGCTGGGGTCCCGGTAGCAACGGAGCAGAATCCAACGAACCCGCCTCTGACCTGGTGTTATTTGAGTTGAGGAAACGCCTGTCGATCTTTGCTACTACGGTTCGTACTGGTTTCGGTGCGGTTGTGGAGGTTGGTGGGCGTTGGCGGTTCAGTTCTTCTCCGACGAGCAGATGGAGCGGCTTCGCTCGTATCCGGACATCGGCAGGGAGGAGTTGATTAGGTTCTTCACGTTGACACGGAAGGATCTGGGGTTCATCGACAACTTAAGCCGGGGCGGGGGCAGGGGTTCGGCGGCGCGCTTGGGTTTGGCGGTGCAGCTGTGCACCTTGCCGTGGCTGGGGTTCGTACCGGACGACATCCGGTCGGTGCCGCAGGCGGCGGTCCAGCGGCTGGCGAACCAGCTGGCGGTGTTTCCGGGAGCCCTGGAGCAGTACGGGCGGCGGGCGCAGACCCGTAGCGATCATTTGAAGCTGGGCCTGAAGTACCTGGGCTGGAAACCGGTTCCGACCAGGGGCGAGACGCTCAAGGAGCTGGAGCAGTTCCTGCTGGACCGGGCGATGGAGCATGACACGCCGTCGCTGCTGTTCCACCAGGCGGCCGAGCATCTGATCAGCTCGAAGGTGGTCCGGCCCGGTGTGGTCGTGTTGATGAAGATGGTCGGGTCGGCGCGTAACGCGGCGGGGGCGTTGACGTCGGAGAAAGTCGATCATCTGTTGACCGGGCCGATGCGGGCGGATTTAGACCGGCTGCTGGTGCACGATCCGGAGATCGGAACGACCCGGCTGGCGTGGCTGACGACGCCCGCGGTGGAGGCGACGCCGACGTCGATCAAGTTAGCGATCGGCAAGCTGATGTACCTGCGCGCGATGGACGCGCATCTGCTGGATCTGTCGATGCTGCCGCGGGAGCGGCGCCGGTTCCTGGCCACGTTGGGCCGGCGCTCGACGGTGCAGGGGCTGGAGCGGCGCGGGGAGCGCCGCCATCCGATCCCGCTGGCGCTGGTCGCCCAGTCCGCGGTCGACCAGCTGGACGAGGTCATCGCGTTGTTCGACCAGGCGGTGTCGGCGCGCGAGTCCCACGCCAAGGCCAAGACTGACGCCGCCCTGGCGGAAGGGGCTAAGAAGGGCGAGGCCCGGCAGTTGCTGATGGATGTGATCCTGCCGGTACTCATCGATCCCGCCATCGCCGACGAGCAGGTCGGCGGGATGCTGCGGGAGCGGATCGGGATGAACAAGCTCCGGGAGGTCGCAGCGGTGAGCTGGAGGCCGCTGCCCAGGGACCACGGCCGTCTGGCGGCGCTGGAGGCGTCCCACACCTACCTGCGGAAGTTCACTCCCAGGGTGCTGGAGGCGATCGACTTCCAGGGCGGGCCCGGCACCGCTGACTTGATAGACGCGGTCGCCATCCTCAAGGACTTGAACCGGACCGGAGGCCGGAAGGTTCCCGCCGAGGCGCCGACGTCGTTCGTCCCGGCTCGGTACGCCGACTACCTGGCCAAGGCCCGCAAGAGCAGAGACGACACCGCGTTCCGGCACTACTGGGAGATCTGCACCATCCTCGCGTTGCGCGACGGCCTGCGGTCGGGGGATGTGTTCGTGCCAGGCTCGCGCCGCTACGCCGACCCCGGCACCTACCTGTTCACCCCCGAGCAGTGGCAGGCCAAACGGGCGGAGTTCTGCCACCTGGTCCGCAAACCCGCCGACGCGTCCGAGGCGATCGAGCAGGTCAAGGACGAACTCCACCAGGCCCTGGAGGACCTCGAAGAGACCCTGGCGAGCGCCGCCCCCAACGACGTCGGCGCGGTCCGGCTGGACGAGGCTGGGCAGCTCGTCATTCCGCCGCTGTCGGCAGAGGACATCCCGGCCGAGGCCAAGGCGCTGCGGGAGGAATTGTCGGGCATGCTGCCGTTCGTGCCGATCGCCTCGCTGCTGATCGAGTTGGACGCCCGCACCCACTTCCTGGACTGCTTCACCCATGCCGGCGGCCGCAAGACCAAGCTGTCGATCGAGCAGAAGCGCAACATCCTCGCGGTCTTGATCGCTGGCGCCACCAACCTCGGGCTCACCCGCATGTCCGAGGCGTGTGGCGTCTCCTACGACACCCTCGCCTGGACCCAGGAGTGGTACGTGCGGGAGGAGACGCTGCGCGAGGCGAACACCATCCTGGTCAACCACCACTACAAGCTGGAGCTGGCCAAGAAGTTCGGTGGCGGCACCATGTCCTCCTCCGACGGGCAAGTTATGGCGAATAAGCGGTAACGATTCTTGGGGACCTGCGCGTTTCTAGGGCTTGTCGAGCGGTTCGGAGCAGATCCCCGGGCATAAATGGGTTGGTCTTGTGCCTTGCCAGCAGGGATCATCGGCGAATGTCGCGGAGTTCCTTGGATCGAGCGCGCCAGTTGTGGGCGGACTTGGCTCGTGTCCCTGCCACGTTTCCCGAGCGTGGAGGCGTGAGTGTGGTGGTCTCGCCGAAATCGTGGATGTGCCCACCGGGGTGGACGGGCGTCGTCGCGTTGAACGGAGCGATCTTGGCAACGGTGCCCAGCGCTGACCTGGTCGAGCCGGTGCAAGGCGCGCTGATCCGCCACCTCGCCCGAGCCAGTATTGATCTTGCTCTGCTCCCGCCTCAGCTGCCCGTCCTCGACCTCTTGGGCCCGGCGACGCTGGCATACCTCGAGGCTGAGGATTTTGTTGCCGCTCACACCGATGCCGAGGTCGAAAGCCTGCCGGTGGGTCATCACGATGTTCGCGAGCTGGTGGCCTCGGTGGACAAAGTCGAAAGCCTGCCGGTGGGTCATCACGATGTTCGCGAGCTGGTGGCCTCGGTGGACAAACAGGACGCAGACGAGTGCACTCTGGAGGAGATCACTTCCGAGGCCTTTGTGATCCGCGAAGGGCGGAAGGTGGTCGCCGCCGCCGGATATCAACAGTGGCTGAGTATGGCGGCGCATGTGTCCGTCTTGACCGCTCGGGAGCATCGTGGTCGTGGCCTGGCTCGCCGGGTGGCCTCGGCGGCGGTAGCCGACGCATTGGCGAGCGGGTTGTTGCCGCAGTGGAGGGCGCGGCCGGAGCCGTCGCGACGGGTCGCCCGAGCACTCGGTTTCCGAGAGTTCGGCTCGCAGATCAGCATCCACCTCCGGTGTTGACTGGCATGTGTCCACCACGTCGCCCAGGTGTCGGCGAGAAGCGTTCGGTGGCGGAGCGGCTGCTCCCTTCCAGGTCATTGCGGGTCCCTCCGCAGGCTGTCGTGCAGAACGGTCAGAGGGATGAACGCCGGTTGGGCACCGAGATCCTTGGGAGTCGGACCGGCTGGCGTCGGGACATCGGCTAGGCGTTCAGCCAGCGCGGCAACGGCGTCCCGATCTCCTTCCAGCGCCTGACGCTCCTCCTCGGTGAGCTCCATCTGTTCGAGCATCTGGTCGATGCCGTCCTTGACCGCCAGCAGTTGGCCGCGGTGGCTGTCTTTGGGCAGGTAGAACGGGCAGCGAGCGCAGGCCAGGCGATGCGGGCACTTGGCGAAGAAGTCGTAACTGCAGTAGCCATCGCCCAGGTCGTAGTACTTCCAGGGCTGGCCGTCGTTCGCGGCGGCACCGGTGAGGATCGCGTCGCGGTCGATGAGGACCTGGATGGTCCGGACGTTGCGGGCGAAGTAGTCGGCGCGCTGGTAGGCGGCAGTCAGGGTGCGTTGCAGGATCGCTGCGTAGTGGCGGGTGCTGGCCGGATGCTTGTGCCCGAGCCACTGTTGGAGATCGGCTAGCGAGAGTGGCTCACGGGCGTTCAGAAGCTGAGTGGCGATGGTGGCTCGTGCCCGGTGACTGGTCAGGGCCCCGCGGGAGTCCGTTTCGGGGATGCCCGCCTTGGCGCAGAGCAGAGGGATGAGCCGGTCGTTGAGGTAGCTCCTGCCGATGAGCAGGCCGCGGACGCAGAACAGGTGTTGACGCTTGCGTCCGGTCTTGCGGTCGGTGATGTCGGGTTGCGGCAAGCGCACGGCCTTCCATGCCTCGATGAGCTCGCCGACGATCGGGTCGACGGGTTTGGAGAACGGTCCGGAGGTCTTGTTCTGCGGGACTTTCAGCAGGCAGATGCGGAAGGGCTCGCCGGTGCGGTCGTCGCTGCCTTGGTCCCAGGTGATGCAGTCGAGTTCCAGGCGCTGGATTTCGTTGATCCGGCAGCCGGCGAACAGCCAGACGCCGATCAGAGCGCGCACCATCTCGAGGGGGTAGTAGCCGGCGTGGTAGGCGGAGGAACGCCGTGCGGGGTCGCCGGGGGGACGGAGGTCTTCGGTGGTGAGGGTCAATCCGGCGGCCATCAGCTTGGCCCAGGCGGCGTCGTCGATGATCCGCGGGTTGGGGTTGAGGCCGGCGCGGATGGACAGCGGCAGGCTGAAGACCTGACGTGGATCGAACCTGGGTGTGATCCACTCCCAGTCGATGAGCTCGCAGAAGTAGCTGCGGATGTTGTCGATGCGCTGGGCCTTGCCGGTCGCGGTCAGCTCTTCGCCGTGGCGGACCCGGTTGCGGTTGTGCCCCGCCCATTGGCCGACTCGGGCGTGCAGGGTGTCGGCGACGTACTCGGCGGCGATGTCGCGTGTCCAGTCCTGCGGGCTGACGGCTTCGGGGTGCTTGTCGGCGGCCCAGCGGCCGGCGGTGAGAACGTGGACGAAGCGCGATTCGACGGTTTTCGGCTCATGGGTGGCCAGCTTGCGCCAGCGCAGCACCCAGTCTCGCCACTCGGCAGGGACGGAGGCCAAGGTCTCCTGTCGCGGCCCTTTCAGGTGCGAGTTCGCCGTCAGTGGCCGCGAGATCAGTCCGTGGTGGGCCAGGACCCGGGAGATGGGGAACATGGTTCGGCGCCGGGAGACATGGGCGGAGTTGTCTTGGACCAGCCGCTCCAGCAGCTCGACGGTGACGTCCTTCAGGTGCGGGCTGCCGCTGCTGAGCAGCACGTCCAGCAGCGCGTTGCGCAGGACATCACGTTGGTATGCCGGAGAGATTCCCCATTGGGTCAAAGTCGTGGTGACCTCCCGCACCGCCGTTTCGACGGTGCCAGGGCCGAAGACGAGGTCGGCCAGTGTGCCCAGCCGGGTGAGACCGATCCGCTGATGCAGCCGTCGGTGTCCACCCAGCAGGTAGCCCAGCGCGGTCAGAGGGAAGCGGTAGTTGCCGGAGCGCTCCTGGCTGATCAACTCCGCCCAGATGTCTTCTTCCCAGCTCCAGTAGGGGCTCTGAAGGTGATGGGTGTGTTCCAGGATCATGTTGCGGGCGCGCCTGGCCGTCTTGTCCGGCCAGCCGGTGGAGACGGCTGTGATGGGTTCGATGAGACGGCTCAGGTCGCTCGCCTCAGCGAAGTGCCTGCCGGGCTGCGGGCGCGACATGCAGCTGGCCAGCGCGACGCGTTCGCCGGTCGTCAGGGTCGTGGCAGGCTCGGGCCGTCGTGCTTGGGCTGAGCTGATGGGCGTCATGACGGCACCACCAGCCCGGCCAGCAGGCGCTCTCGCTCTGCTTGGATCGATGCGGTTGCGCGGCGGAGCTTGCTGGCCAGTTCCCGGCCGCTGAGATGGATGTAAGTCATGGTCGTGGCCAGGTCCCGGTGGCCGGCGTACTGGGCGATCTGGTCGATGGTCCACTCGGCCCGGGCGAGGTCGGTCAGACGCAGGTGCCGGAAGGTGTGCGTGGTCAGCTGGCGGAGTCCGGCCTGCTCGCCGATCGCCGTTACGATCTTTGACCAGCTCGACGGCCCTAATGGCATCCCGAAGTTGCGGCGTGAGGCGCTCAGCAGCAGGCGGCCGTCCCGCTTGCCGAACAGGCCGCGCCGCTCGGCCAGATAGGCGACGAACAAGCGGGCGGTGGCCGTGCCGAAGGCCACCTGTCGTGATCGGTGAGACTTGGTCGTCTGCGCGCGAAGCCGGATCAGACCGTAGGCCGGCTCGAAGTCACCGAGTTCCAGCTGTATCAGTTCTTCACGGCGCAGCGCGCCGTCGTAGGCCAGCGCGACCATCAGTCGGTTGCGGAGCGGCTGGGCTGTGGTGGCGACCAGGATGGATTGCCAGGCGGCCTCGCTGGGAATCCACGGTGCCTGCTCGACGCGGCGCACCAGGCCCTGCCGGGCCCGACCGCCGTGCCGGGAGGAGTGCCCGCGCCGGACCGGGTTGCGCTCGCGCAGCCCGTCCTCGACGAGGAACTCGTAGAAGGATCGGACCGCGACGACGCGTTGCTGGATCGTCGCATTCGACAGCCCGGCCGCGGTGTCCAGGAACGACGTTGGCGCCCCTCGCGCTCGGGCGTTGTCGCATGTCGCCGATCCAGGCCGCCACCCCATCGGCTTTGATGGTGAGCGGGTCGGTGCCGATCAAGGAACAGAACCGAAGGTGGTCCTCAAGCGCCCTGCCGTAGGCGTCGATCGTGTTCGGGGCACGCCCGATGTTCGCGGTGAACTCCAGCCATCGGCGGGCTTCGCCATGCTCAGCGACCCGCGGGTACTTCTCCCACTTGACGTCCATGGCGCAGCAAAGTAGCCACACCAGATTCCACATAAGGCAGCGCTTCCCTGTCCGAGGCAAGAGCTTGACGGCCCGGGACATGACCATCCACGGCGGGAAGGTCCTGTCGACCTACACCCACGTCTCCGACCAATGGTCGACGTACGGGACGAAGCAGATCGTGCCGACCACCCGCGAAGGCCACTACACCCTGGACGAGCTGCTGGGCAATGAGACCGATCTGCCGATCCACGAGCACGCGACCGATACCCATGGCGCCACGCTGGTCAACTTCGGGTTGTTCGACCTGGTCGGTAAGGTCCTCACCCCCCGGATGCGCGATCTCGGCAGGATCACCATGCTGCGGGTCGACACTCCGGCAGCGACGAACGCGCTCTACCCGCACGCCGGGCCGCTGCTGGCCGACCGGTGGAACGAGAACCTGATACACGAGTGTTACTCCGACCTGCTGCGAATGGGCGGATCATTGAAGTTCGGAGAGGCGACCGCCTCGCTCATCGTCGGGAAGTGGTCGGCCGCCTCCCGGCAGAACACCCTGGCAGCGGCGTTGAAGGAATGGGGGCGGATGCAGCGCACCGTCCACGCCGCCCGCTACCTGTCCGACCCCGTCTACCGGCGCAAGATCTCCCGGCAACTCAACAAAGGCGAGTCCCTGCATGCCCTGCGCCGCGATCTGCACTACGCCCAGCAGGGCACGATCGTCCGCACCCAGCTGCAGGACCAGACCGAGCAAGCATGGTGCCTCACAATCTTGACGAACGCGGTCATCACGTGGACGACCGAGTATTACGGCATGGCGATCAAGGAACTGCGTGGCCAGGGCCGCGAAGTTCCCGACGAACTGCTGTCGTTCATCGCCCCCGGCCACCGTGAGAACATCAACTTCTTCGGGTTCATCACCGTCGATATCGAAGCCGAGCTCGCCAAGCTCATCGAGGGGTGGCGGCCCCTGCGCCCGACCAGAGTCCACGACGCGGGCCTGCCCTTTCTGCTCAACCCGTGACCCCGCTGCTCAGCGAACGGTCCGATCAGAATGTCACCCCGCCCGAACCACACCCCTGCTGGCCGACCTCGATGGCGTGCTGAGGCCATGGCCACAGTGGCCAGTTCTCACGCGACCTCGGCGCCGTGGGACGCCTTTGACGCTGAAATCCCTATCCGCGCTCCCGCGCGGGTGGGCATGGTCAGGCCTGCAGGTAGTGCAGGACGGCGAGTACCCGGCGGTGGTCGTTGTCCGACGGAGAAAGGCCGAGCTTGGTGAAGATCTGCGTGACGTGTTTCTCCACCGAGCCGTACGACAGGAACAGCGCGGCGGCGATGGCGTTGTTGGAACGCCCTTCCGCCATCATGGCCAGCACCTCACGTTCCCTCGGGGAGAGCGTGCCCAGGGCTTCCGTGCGCCGGCTGGCTCCCATGATCTGGGTGACGACCTCGGGGTCGAGGACGGTCTGCCCGGCCGCGATCTGGTCGAGCGCGGCCAGGAAGTCCTTGATGTCGGCGACGCGCTCCTTCAGCAGGTAGCCCACGCCATGGGCGCCGTCGGCGAGCAACTGGGTCGCGTAACGCGTCTCGATGTACTGGGAGAACACCAGCACGCCCACCTCGGGGTGATCACGGCGGATCTGGATCGCGGCTCGCAGGCCCTCGTCGGTGTGGGAAGGCGGCATGCGTACGTCGACCACGGCGATGTCGGGACCGTGTTCCGCCACGGCGGCCAGGAGCGCGTCGCCATCGCCCACGGCGGCCACCACCTCGTGGTCGCGGGAGGTGAGCAGCATGCACAGGCCCTCCCGGAGCATCGCGGCGTCCTCGGCGATCACGATGCGCATGCACTGCTCCGTTCAGATGTGCAGGGGGAGTTCGACTGTGATCACCGTAGGTCCTCCGGCCGGGCTGTGAATGTCGATCATGCCGTCCAGCGTCTGAACCCGGGCGGCCAGTCCGCGTAATCCGGATCCGGTGCCGATCGCCGCGCCGCCGGTGCCGTCGTCGCGCACCCGCAGGGTCAGCAGTCCATCACGTACCCGTACCTCGATGGCGGCGTGCCTGGCGCCGCTGTGCTTGACCACGTTGGCGAGCAGTTCCGTCGTGCAGAAGTAGGCGATGGCCTCGATGACGGGAGCCGGTCGCTCGGGCAGGTCGGCTTCGAACCGGGCGGGGATCGGGCTCCGTGCGGTGAGCGTGGCCAGGGCGACCTCCAGCCCTTGGTCGAGTGCCGGCGGGTGGATGCCGCGGATCAGGTCACGCAGCTCGGCCACGGTCTCCTTGGCGCTGCGGTGCGCGCTGTCGACGAGGACGCGGGCGCGCTGGAGCCGTTCGGGCTGGGCGGCCTGCTCGAGCTCGTCCTGGGCCATGCCCAGGCTCATGGCCAGCGTCACCAGCCGTGCCGCCGTCCCGTCGTGCAGGTCCCGCTCGATCCGGCGGAGCCTGGCGATCGCGTCCTCTGCGGCCAGCGCTCGTGCCTGCTCCAGTCGGCGGATCCGGGTGTCACCTGGCGCGGGCCCGAGCAGCGTACGGGCGAGCATGCGCTCGGGGGCCAGGGCGAGGTGGACACCCCACGGGGCGAGGAGCAGCAGCGCCAGTCCGGCGGCGCTCACCAGCGCCGCAACCGGCCAACTGGGGGGAGACAGGTGCACCAAGACAGAGGACTGCCCCCACAGGGGGCAGCCGAGCAGAAGCAGGCCGCCTCCCCACAACCCGGCGGCGGCCGCGCAGGCGACCACGGCCGCCGGCAGCCGGAGCAGGCCATGGATGATGGCGCGCCATCCCGTCGCGTCACCGAGTGCCGAGCCGAGCCGATTCAGCAGCCCCGGCCTGGTACGGAACGGCGCGGGATCGGGCACCCGCACCCCGGCCCACGCTCGTGCCAGCCGTCGATTGGCCGTGCCGAGCCCTCTGGCCACTCTCACGCTCAGGGCCAGCATCGGCACTCCGACGAAATTCGCCGCCAGCATGACGCTCAGCAGCACGAGAACGAGATGGACCAGGCCGGCTCCCACCATGAACGGCAACATCAGCGCGTAAGCGAGCTCACACCATGCCCGCCTTTTCAATGGAGCCGTGATCAGCACCGGCCACAGGCCGGAGCCGCTCTCTGCTTGCTTGCCCACGCTCCTCCTCACCTGACGCCATCTTGCGGGTGATCACGGCCACACGCCGTACAGCCTGGCGGACACTCACCCACAAGAACAGCCGGAGAGCCCATGGGGGATATCCCGAAGCCAGCACGGAGGATGTCCCCGTGGTGAACACTCGTCCGTCCTCGCCACAGTGATCACCATGATGACAACCAAGCATCCCGATGCAGGGCCAGGGAAATGATCTCCAGAGTCCTTGCTGCTGGAGGAGTACTTGCCGCGGTACTCCTGCCCGCCGTTCCGGCTGCCGCGTCTCAGGCGGTCGCCCCATCCCACGAGTGCGCAGCGGCGACCGAACGCTGCGACGGCACACTGGCGGTGCCGCTGGACTGGGGCGACCCATCGTCTGAGCGCATCACCGTCGCCTTCACCTGGCTCCCGGCAACAAAACGCCCAGGCCGAGCAACCGGCACTATCCTCGCCAACCCCGGCGGGCCGATGGCCGCCTTGCCCGATCTCCCACGCATCCAGCAGGTGCTCGGCCCGGTGCTGGAGGACCAGAACCTCCTAGTGGTCGAGCCCCGCGGGCTGGGCACGTCGTCCCCCCTACTGTGCCCAGGGCTGAACCTCCGTGTCCCGGAGACGATCGCGCCCTGCGCCAAACGCCTCGGCCCGCGCGTTCAGTTCTTCACTGCCGACCAGGCTGTGCACGACATGGACGCGGTGCGCCGGGCGCTGGGCGTCTCGAAGATTACCTTCTACGGCAACTCGTACGGCACCCTCTTCGCCCAGGCGTACGCCGCCAGGCACCCCGGCAGCCTGGCCGCCGCGTTCCTGGACAGCACTATGATCACCTCGGCCGACGGATACGCGCTGTGGCCGGTTCGCTCACGCCTGGACCACCTCGATTTGGTGTGCAGACAGTCGCGGGCCTGCCGCGCCCTGCCAGGCCGAGCAAGTAACACCTGGACGGACCTGGTAACCCGGCTGCGCGCACATCCTGACCCGAAGGTGCCAATCGCCGCACTCGGCATGGTGGACAAAGTCTATGACGCGGTATTCGGCAGAGAAGCCAACGCCGCAGCCACGGCCTACCTCCACGGCGACCCCGCACCACTGCGACGGCTGACCCAAGTGGTGCCCGGTCTGCCACAGCAACCGGTGGAGGGCCCGGAGTGGGCCGGGTACCTGGCCTACCGATGCGGCGACGGGTCTTTCCCCTTCGACCGGGACGCCTCACCCGCCGAACGACAAGCCCAGCTGCAACGCTACTACCTTCAGGAACGGCCGCTGGCGCCGTACACACCGGCCGATCTGGGCCTGGACATCACCAAAGATCTCGACTTCTGCGTCCAGTGGCCCACCCTCCGGCACAGCCCTCCCCTGCCTCCACGGGCGGACCTGCCCAACGTGCCGATCATGGTAGTCGGCGGTGACTTCGACACACATAGTCCAGCTGAAGTCGCCCGCGCGATGCGCGCCTTCCCCAACGCCACGTTCGTCCGGGTCCCTTTCGCGGCGCACAGCCTCGCGATGGTGCCGGGCGAGGTGGGCGAGTGCATTCGTACGGCAATGCGATCGTTCCTTACCAGCCACAGAGTTCCGGATATGCGGTGTGCTGCGGAGAACTACCGGGCCATCGGCAGCTTCCCTCGCACGATCAGCGACGTGCCGCCGATACCCGCAGCCGGACTTTCCCACAAGCAGCGACGCCTGCTCGCGGTCACCTTCGCCACCGCAACCGACGCCGTCGCCCGCCGCAACCCCTATTCGCCCACCCACAGTCGGCTCGACACCCAGCCGGGACTACGAGGCGGCCGGGTCGATTTCAGCGACACCACGATCACGCTGGAACGGACAAGTCTCGTGAGCGGCCTAGAGGTCAGCGGACAGATCGCAGTTGCCTCCAACAGGCAAGCAGCGGCCACGCTAGAGGTTTCCACCGGCGATGGGCAGCCGCATCGGATCAGACTGGCGTGGCTACCCTTTACCCCGCACGAGCACCCTGCCCTGTCCGGCGTTGTCGACAGCACACCGTTCATGGTGGCAAAGAAGCGGTGAGCACGAAGACCGGGCATCCAGCGTAGCGAAACAGACCGCTTTCATCACCACTGACGACGTCGCCGCAGTAAATGCCAGACCTACCGCGGCGACCAGCGACCTGATCTGCCAAGAGTCCGACCACCGGAGCGGACTACCCCGCGAACTGGACCGCTGCTTCAAGCAGACTAATGCTGGTTATTAATTAACTGTCGCCTACGGCGGGGCTCTCATAAACGAGCGATTCCGAGAGAAGATCACCAACACGCCTCGCGGGACGGCAGACAGCCTCGAATCCCTCTCATAACTCGTTCTCACTCAAGTCCTCAACCAAGGTTGTTTTGAGAAATGTTTGTGAGAGGATTCGGGGCATGGTCGATGTCCTCCAGCCCTGCGAAAGAGCCGGATCCGTCACTGATTCCGACACCGCCGACGACGTCTCCCGTGACGGCGATGAGGTCGAGCGTCACCCCTGTCCGCGATGCGACGTCGAACCCGGATCGCCCTGCCGGTCACGGTCCGGCGCCGTCGCCGGCACATACCACACCGGCCGCTTCACCAAGGTGCCCCGGCTGGCCAAGCGACTGCGCATCCAAACTTCCTCCGACCGCAGGCCCGGCCAGCCCTGGCGGCCCGGCACCCCGCCGCCCGCCCCCGTCGACCCCGACCGGCCCGCAGCCGACATCCGCATCGGCTACGCCCGCTGCTCCTCCCTCACCCAGGAACTCCAGTCCCAACTGGACGCCCTGACCGCGCACGGCATCGGCCGCGACAAGATCTTCAGCGAGAAGATCTCCACCCGCCTCAAGGTCCGGCCCGCGTTCGAGAAGGCCCTGGCCACCGCCCGGCAGATCAAGGCCCATGCCCCGCACTGCCGCGTCATCCTCACCGTGTACGAGATGAAGCGGCTCGGCCGCGACGCCAGCGAGCTCACCGCCCTGGCCGACCACCTCACCGCGCACGGCCTGGTCCTGGAAATGCTCGTCGGCCCCCTCGCCGGAATCTACGACCCTGCCGGACCCGGCCGCATGCTATTCGCATTCTTCGCCGCCATGGCCGAGACCGAACGAGAAGCGATCCGCGAGGCGACGCTGGAAGGACTGGACGCCGCAGCCCGCAAGGGCAACCACGGCGGCCGTCCCACCGTCATCACCGACGACATGATCCACACCGTCCTACGGCGCCGCGCGGCCGGCGAACCCATCGACAAGATCCGCAAGGACCTGATCATCCCCACCGGCAAACGCAAAGGTCACAACCCCTCCCTCGCCAGCATCTACCGCGCCCTTGCAGAACACGAGAAGGCCCAGCGCCACCCCGACGCTGTCGAACAGGCCCGCGCCGAGTACGCCGCCTTCCACAAAGGGCTCTAACCTCGCTCACCCGCGGATCAGCCGTCAGCACCAAGAACCACGACGAAGTCCTTCTAACTTGGCGCGGAACACCACGCCACTGCAGGTCAGAGGCAGGTTCGTTGGATTCTGCTCCGTTGCTACCGGGACCCCTCGCTGTTTCGTGATCTCCACGAAAACGGACACCGGTTAAGCCCGCGCAGGGATCCCGATCCTCACGCCCGCTGACCATCAACCCAGGCTTCATCCTCAAGTTGAGTTGCGTGGAACACAACGGCTACGGAAGGTCGTCTGCGTCTGGGATCCACCGCGCGGCTTCACCCGCTGGCTGCCCTCTCCAGGCTGGACTCTGCCCGGGATCCGGCCTGGCTGATCAAGCGCCTGCCCAGCCGCTGCACCGGCATCTCCACCCATCGCCAGGTCAGCGTGCATAGGCCGAGGAGCACCGCGTACACCGCCGCCAGCAGCGTCAGGCGTGCTGCCACTGGTACGGCCGGCGGGTTCGGCAGAAGGTACTCCACGCTCTCCAGCAGCAGCGGGTGCAACAGGTAGATCGAGTAGGACACCAGGCCCAGCCAGGTCAGCCACGACGGCATCGCGCGGTGGCGCAGCGTCATCCCGGCGGCGAACGTCAGCCAGGCCGCTGCGATCGCCAGCTGCACTCCCAACTCGGCGCGCGCGAGCCACAACCCCGCCAGCGGTACCAGCGCCACCCAGGCGATGTGCCAGTGACCGAACTGACCGGTCTCGACACGATACAGCGCGGTGCCGGCGAACATGGTCGCCAAGATGAACAGCCCCTGCCACGGCCCGGGGTAACTCTGGTTGACCGCCAGTAGCAGGAGGATCGTGCCCGCGATAGCCGCGGCGCCCACCTGCTGTACCCGCCTGCCGCCACGCAGCACCGCGGCCAGCCCGGCAGCCAGCACGGCGATCACTACGACCACGACCGTGAGCATGCGCCCCGCCCCGCCAGCTGACAGGAGCGTCACCGGCAGCAGCCCGGCGCCCAGCACAGCGGCCGCCGCGAACGTGAGCGCGGCCATGGTACTGCGCCGGTGCACACCCAGGGCGAACATCGCCGTCAGCAGCAGGTAGAAGGCCATCTCGTAGGACAGTGTCCACAGCACATTGGCCAGGTTCGGTACGTACATCAGGTTCTGCAGCATGCTGGCGTGCGCCAGGGCCAGCGCCACCGGCCGGCTGCCCCACCAGGTGTGCAAGCTGTCCCAGCCGACCGCCGCCAGCAGCAGCATGCCGGCCACGCACACGGTGAACAGCGGCCACAGCCGGAAGAACCGTGAGATCCAAAAGGCCCGCACGCTGCCCCGGCGCTCCAGCGACGCCGGCACGATGTAGCCGCTGACCAAGAAGAACACCAATACGCCGTACCAGCCGGGATCGAAGACAGCCTTGATCGGCAGCCGCGCCTCCGGCCACAGCGGCGTGAGCGCATGCTCGAAAACCACCACCATCGCAGCCAGTCCTCGCAGCGCGTCTAACCAGGCCAGACGGCGGGAATGCGGCGGAGCCGAGTCGACGGCAGTGAGGGGAGCGGAAACCATCCGGACATCGTAATAAGAAACATCATTTGCAACCCTGGCGTGCGGGGACTGACCTGTCCCGACTCGTGACGCGGCTGGCCATGCTGGAGGGCGTGGCCAGCGAGCATGACCGGAGGAGACAACATCCTGAGCTGGCGGCACCTGCCTTCAGGTGTGCTTGACCGTGCAAGGGCTTGCGCTCGAATTACTCGATCATGTTCTCGATCATGTTGCGGCGGGCGCTCCAACGCCCGCTGTCCGCTGATCAGCTGGGCCGGGTGAGCGGGACGCCCTCCAACTCCAGGTGGCGACTCATGTCGAGTTCGAAGCGCCCGTACAGGTTCAGATGGGACCAGAACAGAGCCGTCAGCCCGCGCCGGTCGGCCGGGCTCAGCCGTTTTCGCCAGACCGGGTCGCGCAGCACGATCTGGATCAGGTGCGTGTTGAGGTAGGTGATGGCGGCGGCGATCAGGTGCAGCGCCAGCGCGGAAACTTCAACGTTCTCGCGGTCGTCGCCGGTCAGATCGCCGGCCTTGCCGTAGAACAGGTCCTTGCTGGCCGAGTTGAAGTTCTCCACCACGTTCAGGCCCTCGCCGATCTCCCTCCTGAGCCCCTCATCCGCAAGGTAATCACAGATGAAGATCGTTCTGATGACGCGGCCGAGTTCCTCGATCGCCTGGTAGGTGGGATGCTTGGGGCCGCCGCGGGTGAAGCGGCGCAGCATCTGGTGGGACTCGGCGGTGCGCAGCCGCAGCGCGGTCGCGTACTTGATCATCTGGTCGTAGTGGCGGGCGACCACATCCCAGTCGATGGTCTTGTTCGACAGCACCGCCTCCAGGCGCGGCCACGCCTCATCCTCGCCGGTCCCGGGCCGATACAGCCGGGCCGAGCCGATGTTCTTCAGCCGCGGCAGCAGCTTGAAGCCCAGCAACTCCGAGAAGGCAAACCCGACGATCGAGGCGCCGTGGGTATCGGTGTACTGGCGATCGATCTCCGCATCCGTCAGGTGCCGCAGCAGACCCTCGATCATCGAGGCCACCTCGGAGGCGGTCGTGGAGGTCACCTGGCTGTAGATGCACACCGACCGCCGTTCGACGTGCCAATACACCATGATCCCCGGCCCGTGGTAGCGCTGATGCCACTCGGTCATGAAATTCGCCGACCACGATCCGAACTTTCGCGAGTCGGACGCGCACGAGGTGCCCTCGCCCCACAGCACAGTGTCGCGCGCCTTCAGAGTGGCGTTGACGATGAGGCGGATCGCCTCGCGGAGGTTGTCCCGGTTGATGAACAACCGGCGGGTTCGTCGCAGCGCCGCCTCGTTGTCGATCTGCCCGGGCGGCAGCGCAGCCGCGGCCACGCCGTCGGCCACTCGCTTGATCCCGACATTCGTCCCCAGCCCGTACAGGCACAACAACAGCCGTCTCTGCAGCACAGCAGGGTCGATGACGATTCGCGAGGCCACCGAGGTGAAAGCGTCGGTGTAGTCGGTGACGTTAGCCACGTCCTTGAGCACGTCCAGCAGGTCGATCACGCCCCACCGGCGGGAGATCTCCGCCTTCAGCGCCTTCAAGCCCACCGGCTCCTCCTGCTTGCCCAGCGGCGGGACGCTGATCCACGGCTCACCCTTCTTCCGGGTGATCTTCACCCCGCCGGTGGTGCCCTTGCGCATCGCCTTGTCCAGCCGGTCGAGGGCGGCGGTGTGGCGGCGCTGCAGGTCGGCGATGAACGCCGCCGGGTCACGGGGCTTCTTCAGGGCCTCGTAGTGCACGTCCCGGTTGTCGTCAAAGTCGGCCGGCAAGTCCGCCTCGGGGTTGCGCCAGATCTTGCCGCCCTCAACCCAGATCTCCCGCCGGCGGATCGCCTTGCGCAGCGCCACAAGAACGCACAGCTCGTACGGGATGCGCTCGATACGGCCGCGTTCGTCGACCACCGCCTCCCGCCAGTCCTCCGGTACTACATGCTCGATCGGGACCGTCTCGGCGCGGTCGTGGAAGACGGCCTCGGAGTCGGCGTAGCGGTCCAGCAGCTTCAGTGCGTCCATCACCGGCTGGAAGGTGGTGTTGTTGCAGTGAAAGTTCAGCGCGCGCAGCAGTTTGGGCAGCCCACGCCGATAGTGGCGCGAGTAGGAGCCACGCAGCTTGACCCGCACCCGCGTACGGAGCTCTTTCTCATTCGCCTTGGCCTCGGCGATGATGTCGGCCAGCGTGGCCGTGCCCACCACCGGGTAGATCGCCGTGCGGACGAGTTCCTCGGGCAGGTCCAGCGCCGCCTGGGCCAGCCGGGCCAAGATGCCGTACTTGCCCTGAACCCGCCGGAACTCACTGCTCAGCTCGTTCTCGACCTTCTTCTCCGCCCGCACGCTGATCTTGTGCACGAGCTGGATCAGCAGTTCCACCAGCCCGTCGATCATCTCCGCCTTGCGCACCCAGCACAGCGCCGCCAGCAGGGTCAGCCGGATCGGCTCCGGTGCGGCGGCGAAGTCGGACGGGTACATGCGCATCGCCCGTGCCCGCCACGCCTCCACCACCTTCTCCGACACACCCTCGAACAGGCCCTCCGGTAACCCGATGGCCTTGACCCGCTCCAGCTTGACAATCTCGGCCAGCAACGTTTCCAACTGCAGAGGCCCGGGGTCCTCTTTCAGCTCCTGCAGGAAGCTGCGCGCTCCGGCGGCCCCGGCCTCGCCCTCGCCCTCCGGGTCCGGGTCGGGAACCGCGACCAGATCCTCCAGCGCGGCCACCGCCGAGACCGGCAACCGCCGCGTCGTGGTGGCGGTGAATTCCCGCTCGAACAACGCCTCGGCCGCACCGGCCAGCCGCTCGATCTGCTTGGGCGTGGGCGGCTCGGTTCGCTCCTCGCGGCAGCGGGCCAGCAGCGCGGCACGCAGCCGCTCCCGCGACGTCTCCACCGGGCACATCTTGTCGGCCAGCCAGAACGTCAGCTTGTCCTCATCGGCCACCGTCGGCTCTCGAAAGCCGTGGAACCGGCGGACCTGCGCCCGGTGATACTCGATCGTGCTACCCGACCAGCGGTACTCGGCGAACAGGGCGGCATCGACCTTCACCTGGCCGGCCATGTAGTCGACCGCGGCCTTCGGCACGTCCTCCCGGCGCGGAAAACGGCCTTCCAGCTCGAAGAACTTCAGTATCAGCGCGAACCCGAGACGGGTGGCACCGCTCTTATTCGCCAGTAACTCGACCTCGGCCTCATCCAATGTCCAGCACTCGATGAGGTCTTCCATCTCCCACTCTCTGCGCATCGAACAGGGACCCTTTCTCCCCCGATCGCACTGAAGATAACGATGGCACCCTGCTCCGCACAGATGTCGCTACGGTCCGGTACCGCTCATCCGTGACCGCTACGTGGCGATCCTGAAACATTACAGAGAGCTACTTTGGGGCCGGTCGCATGGACCCGAGTGAGGGGCCGTCCTGGGGCGTCGAGGACTGGTCGCAGTACAACAAGCACACCGTCGGCTCCGACCCGCTCACCTTCGACACCATCAAGACCGTCGTGGTCGGCTCCCTGCTGTCCTCGCCCCTGCACTCCCTGCGCGAACTGCCTGCCTACACCAAGGCCATGAGCTTCTCCGAGCGCGTCGCGCCCGAGTCCGCGACCATCGACGAATGGGCCGAAGGCACCACGTTCGCCATCCCGTTCTTCATCTTCCAGGGCGAGCGCGACGTGATCACCCCGCCTGAGCCGGTCCGGCGGTTCTTCGACGACGTCACCGCGCCCGTCAAGAACTTCGCCCTCATCCAGGACGCGAGCCACTTCGCCTCCTTCCGCCACCCCGATCGGTTCCTCGACCTGATGCTCACCAAGGTCCGGCCCATGCTCACCAGCCAACCGATCACCTGGTGAAGCGCCACAGCCCTTGGCCATCACGAACCCGTCGGCCCGGCGACTGGACATCGGAGCCGCTGGTCGAGTCGCTGCGAATGCAATTTGGCTCTGCGTAGCCACGGTGGCTCTGTGCTGTTCTCAGAAATGAGAAGATCAGCACCCGCGTGAAGGTGCGGCCGGAGCTCACCAAGGCGATGGACTTCGCCCGCACCATCAAGCAGGCGGTCGCATCAGCGGGTGATCTTCACGGTGCATGAGATGAAGCGCCTCGGGCGGGGCGCGGCCGAGCTGCTGACCATCGCCGAACAGCTGCGGCGGGCCGATATCCAGCTGGAGCTGCTCACCGGCCCGTTGCAGGGCGTGTATGACCCGAGCGGGCACGGGGCCGCGTTGTTCGCGTTCTTCGCCGGGATGGCCGAGTCCGAACGCGAGTACATCCGGGAGAAGTCGCTGGAGGGCCAGGCCTCGGCCCGTGAGCGCGGCCGCCACGGCGGCCGACCGAAGGTGTTCGACGACGACATGTGTCCAGATACATGCTGTTCCACCAGATGACCGCGTTCAACGCCAGCCCCAGACTGCCCAGCTGATCCTCAAGGCCCTCGCGGTAGCGCTGGCGCAGCTGGCCCCGGTTGCCGAAGGCGATCTTCCGGGCCAGCCGGTGGCGGGCCTCCTGCACGTTAAGCTGGGTGCCGATCATCCGCCGGTAGCCTTCGTCGGCGATGAACTGCAGCAGGTGCAGCGTCTTGAAGATCCGACCGTAGTGGGCGAACGCCTCACCCAGGCCGGTGGTGCGCCCGTCGGCCGACAGCATCCGGATCAGGTCGTAGGCGCGCACCGTGCCCATCGTCAGCGAGCCGGCCACGCGCAGCATGTCGCCCCAGTGCGCGCGGATCTTATCCAGCCGCACGGTGTGGCGGGACATGTGCTCCAGCGGTCCGTACACCGCTCTGGTGTTGGTGCGCCACAGCCGGGTGTCGGCCAGATCGGCGATACGCGGGGAGAACTGGTAACCGCAGATCACGAACAGGCCCGAGACGATGTCGGAATAGCCGGCGGTGTCGGTGACCACCGTCTCCGGCTTCGGGCCCCCGTCGAGGTTGTGGATGGCGTCCAAGATGAACAGCGAGTCGCGCAGCGTGCCGGGCACCACCAACCCGCCGATGCCCATCACCTGGTCATTGACCACGTTCAGCCAGGTCGCGCCGCGCTGTCTGCCCCAGTAGGCGGGGTTGTGGCCGGTGTGCAGGTTCTGCACCGGAACCACGAAGCGCAGCCCGTCGGCTGAAGCGATGTGCCCGCCGCCCAGCAAGCGACGATGTCCAGCTCGCCCTGGGCGGCAATCAGGCGGGCGTTGGCCGCCACGATCGTCTCGCCACGCAGGTAGCGCTGATCCACCTGCAGCAGCCGGGCCCGGGTCAGCGCTGGCACGTTCGGCTTTTCGATCGGCACCAGGCCGACGTTGCACGCCTCGGCCACGATCAGCGCGGCCAGGCTGACCCCAAAGTCCTCCATGGAGGCGTCGGCGCCGGAGATATGGGTGAAGTCGGACGGCAGCCCGGTGCGGTCGAAGACCTCCAGCAGCAGCTCGGGAAAGTCCAGCCGGGGCAGCATGTCATCAACCAGCGAGCGCAGCTCCTTCATCAGCGGCGGCTCCTCGGCCGCGCCGAGCTTCTCCAGACGAGCCCTCAGGCACCAGTTCGGTCGACCGGCTGCCTGAATCGCCCCGCCGAACGAGTGCCCCACGACATGGGCTCGCTCAGGTCGAAGACCGCCAAGCATCTGCTCCACCCAGGCGGCTTGGTCGTCGAAGGAGGCAAAGGAACGGTGCCGTAGTCGGTCGCGATGTCGCGGCTGCGGGTGGGCGTGGGCGTGGGCAGGGTAGACATGACCTTCTCAGAGGCGGTTCGGTATGACTCGAACCCCTCCAGGCTGCGTCAGTGTCCGACCGGGGCTGACGCCCTGAACTCCCCTGCGAGTGCTCCAGTGATGTCAACGGTTGGGGCTGCTGGGGGCATCCGTCCATGGCCCCGGAGGAGTCCGCCGTCGCTGGCCAACACCCGACGCTCTCGCGTCGCCCTGGTGTGGCTTGGGCCGTTGAGAGCGCCGCACCAGGGCCTGGTTCCCGGTCGCCGTGCCGGTCACGATATCGGCCAAGGCCGGAGGATCATGCGCGCGGCCCGGTTAGCCCGTACAGCAGGAGGTCGGTGAGGGTGTCGATGGCCTGGTCGTCGTTGATGGGACTGTCGTCGGTGAGGATGGCGTAACCCAGTGTGGTCATCATGGCGCCGATCGCGGCCGCGATCAGCTGGGGGTCGCCGGGCAGGTGGTGGCCGCGGTCGCGCAGGTATTCGAGGTGCTGGCGGAAGACGGCGGTCTCGGTGACGAGGCTGTGCCAGGCCTGCCCGGAGCCGGGATCGGCGGCGATCCTGGACTGGAACAGGGCCACCATCGTGGGCCGGTGCTCGCGCAGCACGGTCCAGACGATCCGCAGGTGCTCGCGTAGCTGGCGGCGGTCGGTCAGGTCGTGGTCAGGTGGATGCTCGGTAGTCGCGAGTTCTTCGTCGGCGTGCGCCTCCAGGTCGTCCAGGAGAGCTTGGAGCAGTTCGTCCTTGCCGGTGAAGTGCTCGTAGAACGAGCCGGTGGCCCGTCCAGCAGCTGCGGCGATGTCCGTGATCTTGGTGTTGAGGTAGCCGCGTTCGGCGAACAGCCGGCGGGCGGCTTCCAGCAGTGCCGCCCTTGTCTCGGCTGCTTTCGCTTTGCGCAGGCCTGACGCCGTGGCGCGCCCGGGAGTCCTGCTGTTCCCCACGATCTTTGCCCCCTTCTGGATAAGCGGGTTGACAGCGACCATCATACTGAACACAATTTCACCGAATCTCTATTCGGTGAATATGCATTCAGGGAGTTGTCATGCGCGTTATCGTGATCGGCGGAGGCGTCGGCGGAGCCGCTGCGGCGCTGGCCCTGCGCCGTCTGGGGCCGGATGACATCGAAGCCACCGTGTACGAGGCGCACGCGGACCCTGGCGGGGACGTCGGCTCGTTCGTCAGCCTCGCCTCCAACGGGCTGCGTGGCTTGGACGTGCTCGGCTGTCTGGCCGAGGTCCAGGCGCGGGGTACAGCCATTCCGCGCCAGCGGATGTGGTCGTCGTCCGGGAGGCTGCTGGGCGACGTCCCACGGGGCCGTCGTGGCAGCGACCCGCTGCACAGCGTCACTCTCATGCGGGGACGCCTGGTGGACGCCCTGTGCACCGCCGCGACGGACGCCGGAGCGGCCATCGTCACCGGGCGCCGGGTGACCGGCCTGTCCGAGACCGGCGACGGCGTCACCGCGTACTTCGACAACGGTGACCAGGTCACCGCCGACCTGGTGGTGGCCGGCGACGGCATCTGGTCGACGGTCCGCGCGGCGCTCGACCCGGCCGCGCCCCGCCCGGAGTACGCTGGCCTGTACGCCGTCTCTGGCGTCTCGCGGGTGCCGAGCGTCGACCCGGGCGTGTTCAATATGACGTTCGCCCGCAACGGAGCTTTTATCCACCTCGCTGCCGGGGACGGCGAGGTCTGGTGGTCCGCGCAGATCGCCGACCCGGCCGAACCGGACAGGACCGGCGTCACCGACGCCGAATGGCTGCGCCGCACCGCCGACCTCTACCGGCACGAGAGCGTTCCGTCGGCGGTCATCGCGGCCACCACCCGCCTGCACCCTACGGTGATCATGCACGCCGTTGACCCGGTCCCCACCTGGCATAACGACCGGATCGTTCTCATCGGTGACGCCGCCCACCCCGTCGGCGCCGGGCAGGGCGCGTCCATGGTCATCGAAGACGCCCTCACTCTTGCCGCAACTCTGCGCACCACCCCAGCGATCCCCGACGCCTTGGCCGCCTACGACGCCCGGCGCCGTCCCCGCATCACCAAACTTCTGGGCGCCGCTGACGACAACCGCGACGCCAAGAAGGCCGGCCCCGTCAAACGCAGCCTGCAAGCCGCCGTGATGCGAGTGTTCGTCCCGCCCTTCTACGAGAAGGCCACCGCCTGGCTCTACGACCACGACCCCTGGGTCCTGACCTGAACGTCGTGCCCTCCAGGCGCACCATCGCGCAATCTTCGCCTGGTGAGCCAAGGCCGGCCCCGAGCGCTACCGACGGCGCAACACCGTCGAACGCTGCTTCCAGAAGATCAAAGCCTGGCGACCCGCTACGACAAAACCCCGGAAAGCTACGAGGCCAGACGCTATCCCCGGGGATCGATCCTGTGCTTACGACTCCTCACCTCAACCACATGATCCGAACTCCAACGGGTCCTAGTCGCGGGCGAGCATCGCCATTCCTTCGAGGTCGTGGTCGACGTAGTGCTCGCCGCTGACGTTGACGGTCACCCTCCTGATGGTTCCGCCGGGGAACGGTGCGCTGTAGTCGCTGCTGACCGGATCGGCGGAGTCGCGTCCCACGCACAAACCCTCACCCGCGAGGGCGAACCTGCCGGGCTGGCACCCCGGCCACAGTGGTCAGCCAGCCGCGGGGGATCACCACGTTCAGGGTCGCCGCCGCCAGCGCGCCGACCACCAGGAGCCCGCCGGCATGCAGCAGGTCGCAGCACCGCCCCGGCCATGCCCGCGACGGGCACCGCCGCGTAGGTGCGCCGGGGCAGCGCCCGCGTCCCGAACGAGGCGGGCACGAACGCGGTGATGGCCGCCGACAACGCCACCCCCAGCACCAGGAACGGCAGGGCCTGCACGCATACGGCCGCGAACACGGTCGCCCAGGTCCCGCAGCGCCGGATGCGTCAGGTGGGGCGCGAGCAGGAACCGCCCCGTCACCAGCGGGGCCACGAGGACGATGAACGCCCAGGGCGGCCGGAACCCGGCCCAGCCCTGTGGTGACCCGGACTCGGCGGCCGGCCACCGGAACCGGCCGATCCGCCGTACTCGGCTGCGACATCGCCCTCCCCAGCCCCACGCAGGTACGCGGCAGCAGACTGACCCGGCTGTCTCCACGCCTTCGCTCCGATAGTGCGCGAGTCATTCGTGGTGATACGGTCTGTTGGAAATGATTCTCATTTTCTGGAGTGTCTTTGAGAACGTTGCGTGAGTCAGGTTCATCGGGCTCCGGCGCGGCATCCTCACCGGCGGTCCCGGGAACTGGCGACCCGCCCACCGGTAAGGTGACGGGGCCGGCCATGCCGCTGATCGTCGTTCTGCTGGCCGGCGTTCTCGTGGTGTCCGTGCTGCTGGCGATCGGCCTGGGCGCGGCCACCGTGCCACCGGGGGAGACGCTGCGCTTCCTCTGGGCGGCCGTGACCGGAGGCACGATCGGGGCCGACGAGGTCACCGCGTACCAGATCATCTGGCAGGTCAGGACGCCGCGCGTGCTGCTGGCGGTCCTGGTGGGGGCCGGGCTCAGCGTGGTCGGGGTGGCGATCCAGGCGATGGTGCGCAACGCGCTGGCCGACCCGTTCGTCCTCGGCGTGTCGTCGGGCGCGTCGGCGGGGGCGGTGCTCGTCAGCGCCACCGGCGCGCTCACCGCGCTGGGGATCTACGCGGTCTCGGCCGGCGCGTTTCTCGGGGCGCTGCTCGTCTCCGGCCTGGTCTATCTGGCCTCCCGTGGCGCCGCCGGGCTGGCGCCGCTGCGGCTGGTGCTCACGGGAGTGGCGATGGCGTTCGGTTTCCAGGCGGTGATGAGCCTCATCGTCTACTTCGTCCCGGACGGCGAGTCGACGAGCACGGTGCTGTTCTGGTCGATGGGCGGCTTCGGCGCGGCCACCTGGGGAGCGCTGCCGGTCGTGGCGGTCGTCACCGTGGTCACCGTCGTGGTGCTGCGCCGTTCCGGGCGGAGCCTGGACGTGCTCGCGCTGGGTGACGAGACGTCGGTGAGCCTCGGTGTCGACACCGTCAGGTTTCGCCGGGGCCTGTTCGTGCTGACGTCGCTGGCGACCGGGGCCATGGTCGCGGTCAGCGGCGCGATCGGCGACCCTGGTCGCTCCGCGCGAGCTGCCACTGGGCGTGATCACCGCGCTGGTGGGCGTGCCGGTGTTCGTCGTGCTGCTGCGCCGCCGCGGCTACCTGTTCGGAGGTCGCTGATGACCCGCCTGCTGCTGGACGATCTCTCGGTGTCCATCGACGGCGCCGCCATTGTCAGGGATCTGGCGCTCACCGTCGAGGACGGGGAAGTGGTGGGGCTGGTCGGGCCCAACGGTTCGGGAAAGACGACAGCCCTGCGGTGCGTGTATCGGGCGTTGCGGCCGACGGGCGGCGCGGTGCGGATCGACGGGCAGGACCTGTCGCGGATGCCGCTGCGCGACAGCGCCCGCGTGATCGCCGCCCTCACGCAGGAGGGGCGGGCGGATCTCGACTTCACCGTCGCGGAGGTCGTCGCCCTCGGCCGCGCTCCCCACCTGCGCGGCAACCAGGCGCTCAGCGCCCGCGAGCGCGAGCTGTGCCGCGAGGCGATGGCGCAGATGGAGGTGCTGCACCTGGCCGACCGCGGTGTGCTGTCGCTGTCCGGCGGTGAGTGCCAGCGGGTCCTGGTGGCCCGGGCGCTCGTGCAGGAGCCGCGGGTGCTGGTGCTGGACGAGCCCACCAACCATCTAGACCTGCACCACCAGATCCGGCTGCTGTCGATGCTCAAGGGCGCCGGGGTGAGCGTGCTGGTCACCCTGCACGACCTCAACCTGGCCGCCTCCGCGTGCGACCGGCTGGCGGTGCTGTCGCACGGCGCTCTCGTCGCCTGCGGCCCGCCCGCCGAGGTTCTCACTGGAGAACTGCTCCGCGAGGCGTTCGGCGTCGAGGCGAGCGTCGTCCCTCATCCCCTCACCGGGGTCCCCCAGGTGCTCTACGACCTGGGTGCGGCCACGATCATGAAAGGAAACCCCGAGTGAAGAGACCTACCATCGCCGTGCTCCTGGCGGGCACGCTCCTGCTCGCCGGATGCGGCGCGCAGGTGGAGGGTGACGGCGCCGCCGCGAGCACGGTGACGGTCAAGAGGTGCGGCGAGGACGTCCAGTACACCACGCCCCGCCGCGCCGTCGTCTACGAGGGCGGCAGCGCCGACAAGATGTTCGCTCTCGGCCTGACCCAGCATGTGCACGGCTACGTGATGCCGCCCGCCAACCCGTCCGTCGAGGAGTCGCCCTGGGCGGCCGAGTACGCCAAGGTCACGTTCCTCAGCGACGACCTGCTCAACCGCGAGCTCGTCGTGGACGCCAAGGCCGACTTCGTGGTCGCCGGCTGGCGCTCGGGCTTCAGCGACCAGCGCGGCATCACCCCCGAGATCCTCGACGGGCTGAAGATTCAGAGCTTCATGCACTCAGAGTCATGTTTCAACTACCCCGGCTACCCTGAGCGGGTGGCGCCGTTCGAGGCCCTTTACACCGACCTCGAACGCCTCGGCCAGATCTTCGGCGTCGAGGCCAAGGCCCAGGAACTGATCGCCGACTACCGCAAGCGCGTCGAGGCGGTTCGGGCGCAGGCGCCCAAGGGCGACCCGACCCCGGTCTTCCTCTACGATTCGGGCACGGACAAGCCGTTCACCGCGGGCAGCCAGGTGCCGCCTACCGACATCATCCGCTTCGCCGGCGGCCGAAACGTGTTCGGTGACCTGGACGCCCGCTGGGGGGAGGTCACCTGGGAGGCCGTGGTCGAGGCCAAGCCGGAGGTCATCGTCATCCTGGACTACGGGGACAAGCCCGCCGCGGAGAAGATCAAGTTTTTGAAGGAGTTCCCCACCACCAGCAAGCTGCCCGCCGTGGTGAACGACCGCTTCTATGTCCTGGACTACAACGAGGGCATCAGCGGCCCGCGCAACATCGACGGGCTTGAAGGATTCGCGAAATACCTGCGCGAACTCGAGACATGACCGGATGAGCAGCGCCGCCCGGGGCGGCTCACCAGGTCGCGTGCGGGTTTCCTGCCTCACCGGCGCGGGCGAAGGCGACCGTCAGGCTGCCCAGCACGTCCGTGGCGATGTGGGCCTCGACGCCGAAGACGTTCCGCAGCCGTTCCGGGGTGATGACCTCGTTCGGCGGCCCGTCGGCGATCAGCGTGCCGCCGCTCATCAGGACGAGGCGGTCGCAGTGGCGGGCGGCCAGGGCCAAATCGTGCAGGGCCACCAGAATCGTACGGTCGCTGGTCGCCAGCAGGTCCATCAGGGCAAGCTGGTGTCTGATGTCCAGGTGGTTGGTGGGTTCATCCAGCAGGATGCACCAGGGTTGCTGGGGGAGGGCGCGCGGCGATGTGGGCGCGCCGGCGTTCGCCACCGGAGGGTGTCTTCCAGTCCCTGGCCCTCAGCTCGGTCAGGTCGAGGCGTTCCAGCGCGGCGTCGATGACGAGCTGGTCGGTCCGGCCGAGCGCCTTCCACGGGCTACGGGGACGCTGTCGTAGGCGGCCTTGTACTGCGGCGCCACCGTGGTCTTCAGATTCGAGGTTCCGGCCATGCGGTCCTGTGGGCCGAGCGCGAGCAGCGTCTCGGTCGAGGAATGGTCCAGCGTGATGACGCGCTCCGGCGGGCTGGAGAACGACAGGCCCTGGCCACAGCTGCTCACCCGCACCGCACCCGGGGCAGGAGCGGACGAAGGGGAGACGGATCGGGTACCGCCGCAGGCGGCCGAGTACAAGAGCAGCACAAGCCCGGTGAAGACGCTGATCTCACGGAACGGGGGAAAGGCCCTCAGAGAAGTGGAATGATAGTGGTTTTCACTGCCGTGTTGTGGATCAGAAATCTCGATGGTCCTGGTCCCATGGAGGAGTCCGCCTGTGATCGCACCGACGCCCACCGACTCGGACACGTCGCCGTCCGCGGCGCGGTCCATCATGCGCGAGGGGCGGTTCCTCCTGCTGTGGTGCGGCACCACCGCCTCAGGGCTGGCGACCTGGGCGCTGCCGTTCGTGCTGGGGCTCGCCGTGCTGGACCGTGGGCTTACCGCCGCCGCTCTCGGGATCGTGCTGGCCACCCGAACGGTGGGTTTCCTCCTTGCGGTGCCGATCAGCGGAGTCCTGGCCGATCGGTACTCGCGACGGGCCGTCGTGTTGTGGGCGGGGCTGGCCGCCGCGCTCGCCACCCCCTTCATCGCGCTAGGGCTCGGACGGTCGATTCCGCTGATGGCCGCGGCGGCGGCGGTCGTCGGCGCGGGCCAGGGGGCGTGCCGGCCCGCGTTCCAGGCGCTCACGGCCGAAGTCGTGGACGCCGGGCGGCGCAGGCAGGCCAACGCCGCCATGACGCTGGCCGTGCGCGTCACCACCCTGGTCGCGCCGGCGGGCACGGCGTTGCTGGCCGCCGTTCTGAACACCTGGTGGCTGCTGATCGGCACCGGGCTGCTATGGCTGGCCGCCGCCGTACTGCCGCCCCGGGGACTGTCGGCCCCGGCACGTCCGGCGGACGGCGCGCGGTTCTTCGCGGAGTTCGGCGAGGGGGTGCGCGAGGCGCGCCGGCACCCGTGGTTCCTCGCCGGGCTGGGCGCGCTGGCCGCCGTCGTCTTCACCGGCTATTCGGCCACCGGCGTGGCACTCCCGCTGGTCAGCCGCGACCGCTACGGCACCGAGGCGATGCTCGCGGTGGCGCTCACCGCCTACACCCTCGGCGCGCTGGCCGGCGCGCTCCTCGTGGCCCGCTGGACGCCGCGAGCTCAGGGCTGGACCGCCCTGGCTGGCCTGGCCCTGTACGGCTTCGCGCCGCTCAGCCTGCTGCTACCGGTGCACCCGGCAGTGGTGTTCGCCGCCTACGTGCTGGCCGGGCTGGGCATCGAGCTGTTCAACGTGCCCTGGTTCACCGCCACGCAGCGCGAGGTGGAGCCGCGCCTGCTCGCCCGGGTCTCCTCGCTCGACTTTCTGGTTTCCTACGGCCTGGCTCCCGTCGGCTTGGCCTTCCTCGCCCCCGCCATCGACGCCTTCGGCTGGCAGCCGGTCCTGGCCGGTTGCGCGCTGGTGTGCTTCCTCGCCCCGGCCGCTGCGGCCCTGGTTCCCAGTAGCCGCGGATTCGCCCGACCTGAGGGGCCCTGAAGATGTCCTTCGGTATCGTCCCTGACCGCGTCGGCGGTCAGGACGGCGATCGCGTCCGTAACCTGCTCGCCGAGACGGGTGCGGCCAGTCTCATTCGAAGGCGAGGTACTTCAGGATCGTTCCGTAACGCGTGAAACCGGCCTCCTTGAGGAGGGCGAGGTCGTCGTCGGTGGAGACCGGCGCAGTGCTCGCGGGCGGCCTGGTGGCCAGGTCCCCGCAGATCCGCGACATCGTCGAACGTGGCGGCGGCCGCGCCCTGGGCCTGGATGTCACCGACCCCGGCGATCGAGAATCCGGTAGCCGGCGCACATCGCCATCAGCCGCGGCGGACTCCGAGCGCTTGCCGCCAAGGGGTTCGCTCGGCGACATGGCGGCGAAGGTCGCGTGCCTGCCGGGGAAGGTTCCAGGTCACGGCTCCTGTGACGCGACCATCCGTGCTGTACAGGGCGGCGAACTGGTGCGTGGCCGGGTCGTCGGCGATGATGTGGAGTTTCGCCTCGCCGCTGGGGCGGCCGTAGGCCTGGATCTTCACGTCGTACTGGTCGCTCCAGAAGTAGGGAACGGGCGCGAACGGGATTGCCGCGCCGAGAAGGGTTCGCGCGGCGGCGGTGCCCTGCTCGGTGGCGTTCATACGGTGTTCGACGCGCATGCGCCCGAACTGCGGGTGGGACCATGAGGCGAGGTCGCCGGCGGCGACGACGCCGGGGGCGGCCCGGCACGTCTGGTCGCACCGGATGCCGTCGTCCAGGTTCAGCCCGCTGCCGGTCAGCCAGTCGACGGCCGGGGTCGAGCCGATGGCCACCAGCACCAGGTCGGCTGAAACGTGATCGCCGTCGTCCAGGTTCAGACCGGTGACCCGACCATCGTGGCCGCACAGTGCGGTCACGATGGTGCCGGAGCGGACCGTTACGCCGCGCTGGGCATGCAACTCGGCGCACAACTGGGCAACGTGACCTCCGAACTGACGGATCAGCGGGGCGGGCAGCGGGTCGATCAAGGTGACGTTGCGGCCGAGTTCGCGGGCGATCGCGGCGACCTCCGAGCCGAGGAAACCGGCACCGACGACGGCCACGGAGGTGGCGGCCAGCAGCCCGGCCCGCAGGGCGAGCGCGTCGTCGAGGGTGCGCAGCAGGTGAACGCCGCCGAGTTCGTGTCCTGCGGGCAGTTGCCGGGGGGTGACTCCGGTGGCGATCACAAGCCCGTCGTAGGGCAGCACACCGCCGTCGGTGAGGGTGAGTTCGCGCGCGTCGGTGTCGAGGCGGGTGGCGGCTACGCCGAGCCGCCAGTCCGCGCCCAGGGCGTCGAGCGCGTCAGGGCGCCGCAGCGTCACGCGGTCGGATTGCCATGTGCCGCGCAGGATCTGCTTGGACAGCGGCGGCCGATCGTAGGGCGGCCGGGATTCGGCGCCGACGATCGTCAGGTCGCCGGTGAATCCGTGGTGGCGCAGGGCCTCCGCGGCGGTCAGCCCCGCCACGGAAGCGCCTACGACAACGATGCGGGACAATTGCTTCACGGGCCCGTGAGCGTGATCGCCAGGGCCGGGCAGATCCGCGCGGCCTCGCGGACGTCTTCGTGCAGCCGGGGCTCCGGGCTGTCGTCGAGCAGCACGGCGATGCCGTCGGCGTCGCGCTGGTCGAACACCTCAGGTGCGCTGAGCACGCACTGCCCCGAGCCGGTGCAGGCGTCCTGGTCGACGGTGACCTTCATCTACCTTCTCCTCTTCTGCTTGCTTCACCAGGTGACGGGCAGGTCGCGGACCCCGTAGAAGACCGCGTTGGGGTTGAACGTCAGATCTTGCGGTGGTACGGCCAGAGCCAGCGTGGGAATGCGCCGGAACAGGGTGCCGAAGACGACTTGGAGCTCCACGCGGGCCAGCGGCTGGCCCAGGCACTGGTGGGCGCCGTAGCCGAAGGCGACATGGTGCCGGGCGTTGCGGTGGACGTCGAGCACGTCGGGGTCGGGGAAGGCGGCGAGGTCGCGGTTGGCGGTGCTCTTGACCGCGATGATGCCCTCGCCCCGGCGAATCAGCTGCCCGCCGATCTCAAGATCGGCGGCTGCGACGCGGCGGGCTTCGGTGTGGGTGATGGACAGGTAGCGCAGGAGTTCCTCGACCGCGCCTGCGACCAGGGCAGGGTCGGCGCCGTCGCGCAGTGCGCTCAACTGCTTGGGGTTGGTCAGCAGCGCGGCCGTGCCCAGCGCGATCATGTTCGCGGTGGTGTCGTGCCCGGCCACCAGCAGGAGCTGTCCCATCGTGGCGATCTCGGCCCGGGTCATCGCGCCGGTGCGGTATTGCTCGACGGTCAGCCTGCTGAACACATCATCGCCTGGCTCGGCGTTCTTCTCCTCCACCAGATTCTCCAGGTAGCTGTTCAGCTCCTCGCTGGCGGCCATGGCCTCGGCCGGATCGCCCTCGTCCATGACCAGTTCACCGGCCACCCGCTGGAAGAAGGCGCGGTCGGCGTACGGCACCCCCAGCAGCTCACAGATCACCAGCGAGGGAACCGGCAGCGCGAACGCCTCCACCAGATCGGCCGGGTTCGGCCCGGCGAGCAGGTCATCGATGAGACCATCGACGATCCGCTGAATCGTGGGCCGCAGCACCTCCATCTTCTTGACCATGAAGTCCGCGGTCAGCCGGCGCCGGTGCACCGTGTGCTCCGGCGCGTCCATCTGCATCAGCGTCTTCATCTGCGCGTCGCGCGCCTTGCTCACCGCGTTGGTGTGCGGGAAGCCCGGTTCGGCGACGTCGACGCTGACGCGCGGATCAGCGAGCAGCGCGCGTACGTCGGCGTAGCGGGTGACCATCCACGGCGTACTGCCATCCCAGAGCCGCACGCGCGAGACCGGCGTTTGCTCGCCGCGGCGGCTCAGCTGCGGCGGCGGATCGAACGGACATCCCGCCGCACGGGCCATCGGGAACATCGGTGTCTCTTGCGGGGCATCGGTCATGACATCTCCTTCGAATCGAACACGGTCACGGTCGAGAGTCTGCGGTTGGGCTTCACGGCCCGAGGGCGGAATGTGACGCTCACGAGCCAGGCCGGCCGGCTGACGCCGGAGAGCCGGTACTAGATGCCGCGCGGGCGGTGACGGCACCGAACGCACAGATGATCGCGAACCCGAACAGCATGTAACGGGCCGCGTCGAGCATCGAGGAACCGCCCAGGTTGACCAGGGCGCCGGCCACCGCCGTCCCGAACGCGATCGACAGGCTCGTCACCGTGGCGATCGCAGCGGCCGCCCGCTCTCCTTCGCCGGGGTCCTGCGTGCTGGACATCACCGCCACCGACAGGTGCGGATAGGCCAGCCCGACACCGGCACCGGCGATGAACAGCACCGGCACCCACACGAGCACCAGCCAGAGCGGGGCGTCCTGCCGCTGCAGCAGGCCCTGGACGAGGAAGCCGAGCGCCAGGAGCAGCGGGCCGAGCATGCGCAACCGGCCGATCGTGCGCTCCTTGACCGCTGAGGAGCTGACGAGCTGGGTCGCCGACCAGCCCAGCGAGATGGCCGCGCCGAAGAACCCGGCCACGGCCGGGGCCAGCCCGCCCAACCGCTGTCCGAACAACGGCAGGAATGACTCCACCGCGACGCCGAAAGCCAGCAGCGCCAGCGTCAGGTACAGCCACTTCAGCGGCGAACCCGGCCGGTAGGTGGGGCGGGGGAAGACCCGCAGCTCACTGCGCCGCTCATGAGCGACGAAGACGGCCACCAGCAGCAACGCCACCGCGATGCCGGCCGCGATGGCCGCGGCCCCGGACAACACCCCGGCCACGCTGACCGCGGCGGCGGCCGCCGTGACCAGCAGCAGCGAAACCACCGGGACCGGCGCCCGGACGTCGCCGCGGTCGCCGCGTGGCAGTACTCGGGGCACCAGCAAGCCGCACAGCGCCGCGATCACTGCCATCGAGACGAACGCCAACCGCCAACCCCCGAACTGGGCGAACAGCCCGCCGAGCGCGGGTCCGACGAAATTGCCCACGCCGTACATCGCCGACATCAGCGCATTGGCGCGCGTCCACAACCGGCGCGGCAGGGCGGATCGGACGGCGGCGAAGGCCAGCCCGGACAGCAGCCCCGCCCCCAGCCCTTGGATGCCACGGCCAGCCAGCAGCACCGGCATCACCGGGCTGAGCGCGCAGGCCAGCGAACCCACCAGGAACACTCCGAAGCCGAGCAGATAGGCGCCGACGTCGCCCCAGCGAGCCAGGAAGCGGCTGACCAGCATCGTCGCGATCACCATCGCGACGAGGTAGACCGTCATGTTCCACGCGTAGAAGCCCGCGCCGCCGATCTCGGCCACCGCGGTCGGCAGCAGGCTCGAGGCCAGATAGATGTTGATCGCACCGACGAGCACCCCGACGGCCAGGACGATCGCCACGCCGGCGTGCTCCGGGCTCAACAGTTCCCGCCACGAGACAGCGGCGGGGGCAGAGGGGTCCGTCACGCGGTCGCCCCCGTCCACGCATCGGGCCTGGTACGTCTCGCTGGACCAGACTCGTCCGTCACGGCGAGAGAGCCGTCCGGCCGGTGGCGCAGCCGTAAGCAGCGGAGCCCGATGCCGGGCTCCGCGTCGCACTGCTCGTTGTCACAAACACTCATGACGTCAAGACTGTCGCTGAACGAGTCCCGGAGACTTTCGCCTCCCGCCGTACCTCCTGCCTGGACGCGGTAGAGAAAAGCCTCAACACGCGGTGCAACCCGGCCGATCAGCGAAGTCGCCTTAAGTGATCACGCGAACAAAGCATCATCCACCTGGTCATATGATCGACGGCATGGCGACGCGGCTCATTCAGATCCATATGAAGGCTCTGGATCACTCGATGCTCGGCCGGTGGTGGGCGGAGGTGCTCGGCTGGGGTATTGACAGCGAGGAACCCGGCATCACCGGCATAACTTGCCTCGAGCCCATGGGCTTCGTCTATCCCGATCCCTCCGCCGTCGTCATCGACATCGTTGGCGACCCGGCACCCAAAACGGTGAAGAACCGCGTGCACATTGATCTCGCCACCACCTCTGCGGCCCATCACGCACAGCTGGTCGCGCGCCTCCAGGAGCTCGGCGCGACGCCCGCCGACGTGGGCCAGGGCGACGTGCCGTGGACGGTCCTCGCCGACCCGGAAGGCAACGAGTTCTGCGTGCTGGAGCCTCATCCGCTCAACCAGGACACCGGGCCGATCGCCGCGGTAGTGGTCGACTGCGTGGATCCGCGGGCCATGGCCCGGTTCTGGGACGAGGCGATGGACTGGACCCTGCACGAGGTGACCGACGATCACGCGATGCTCCGGTCCGCCAAGGGTGTCGGCCCGTATCTGGAGTTCCACCGCACGTCCGACGTGAAGACCATGAGGAACAGAGTCCACCTGGACCTCCGGCCATACCCCGGTGACGACCAAGAGGCGGAGGTGGCCAGGTTGAGAGCTCTGGGCGCCATCGACATCAACATTGGCCAGGGCGACGTGCCGTGGACGGTCCTCGCCGACCCGGAGGGCAACGAGTTCTGCGTCCTCACCCCGCGCTGACGCGGAGCCTCAGCACCTGCGGGTCGGGCAACGGCTCCTGAACGGAGTTGTCGGCACTTTCCCGCACAGGGAGGCCATCGCTGCCTGGCCGGAGCCGTCCTGGCGTGGACCTGCGAGCGGCGGCCATCCTCGGCAGCGAGGTGTGACGCCGCACGCCTGCCGCCACACCCATGCCAGCGGTGCTCGATGAGGGCCTAGGGTGATCCCTCGATCGAGATCGCCCGTCCTGGACACAGCAGGGCTGCCTCCCGGGCGGATGCGTGTTGCTCCGCTTCAGGGTACGGATGCAACAGTACCGCGAGCCCGTCCTCCTCTCGCTGATCGAAGAGGTCTGGGGCGGCGAGCACGCATTGGCCCGAACCGCAGCATCTTTCCTCGTTCCATGTGATCTTCATTACGGCGTCTCCTTCGTCTACCAGGTCACCGGCAGCCGGTGGATGCCGTAGACGAGCGCGTCGCTCTTGAACGGCAGGCGCTCTACCGGGTCCGCCAGCGCCAGGTCCGGGATCCGTGCGAACAACGTGTTCAGCACGATCTCCAGCTCCAGCCGGGCGAGGTTCTGTCCGAGGCACTGGTGGATCCCGAAGCCGAAGGCCAGGTGGTGCCGTGCACCGCGGTCGACGTCGATCTGATCCGGCCGTGCGAACACGTCCGGGTCGTGGCTGGCGGCCGCGGCCGCCACGATGACGCCGTCGCCGGCGCGGAAGGCGATGCCGCCGAGTTCGAAATCCTCGACGACCACCCGGGAGGTGGCGTTGTCGACGATGGAGTGGAACCGCAGCAGCTCTTCGACCAGTTGCGGGGTCCGCTCGGGCCGCTCCCGCAACCCGGCCAGCAGTTTCGGATCGTCCAGAAGCGAGGCCACGCTCAGCGAGATCATGTTGGCGGTGGTCTCGTGACCGCCGACCAGCAGCAGCAGGAGCCACTGCACCTGCAGACCGTCGATCAACGCCATGAGATCCGCATCCGCACCCGCGATGCTCATCCCCGGCCGCACGAGCCCTCGGGCATGGAGTTCCTCGAACGCATCGCGAATGTCGCGGCGGATGTTCGTATACCGGTCGACGAAGTACGCGTGCGCCGGATGCGCCGGATCGGCCGCCTCGACCGACAGCACGGCGTACAAGCGCACAAGCTCCGGCACCGTCGCGTTGTACTCCACCAGCCGCGCGAGCCGGGAGAAGTAGTCCACGCCATCCGCCGTCGCGTCGAATCCGGCGAAGAACAACTCGCCGTTCACCCGATCCCGTTCTTCGAGAACCGCGGCCAGGAGCGATTCCTTCGTCGGGAAGTGATGCGCCAGGCCCATCCGCGACACCCCGCAGTCCGCGGCGATCCGCACCATGCTCGCGTTGCGGTACCCGACCGAGGCGAACTTGGCGAACGCGACCTCGACGATCTCGGCACGTCGCCGTCGCCCCTTCGGATAGCCCGCGCCCATCGATCGTCCCCCTCAGCTGCTGGCGGCTCCTTGACCGGCTCGATTGTGCAGCGCGGCCAAGGTGGGCACCACCATCGAAGATACGCGCCGAACGTCGGCCTTCAGCGGCTCAAGGACATCCGGGCCGGCGCACCCGTTCGGCTGTGCAGGGCCGCCTGGCCATCAGCGCGCGGCGGAACACGGCGATCAGTCCTGGATCAACCCGCTGGGAGACCGCGGCTCCGGCCATCACGGTCGGCTGTGGAACGTGCTGGGTAGAGGTGCGGCTCGACGGGGACGCCGGTGTGCGTACTCGATGTCTCGTCGCGCAGCGGGTCGAACTGCCAGCTTCGTTATGACAGGTCGGCCGTCTCGCATCTGTGCTGCGTGCCGGTACGGTACGTCTCCGACTTCGCGGTGAAGGCCCGTCCAGGACAACGCTTCGCCGACGACCGCGACCGGCTCCGCAAGCAGGCCGACCAGGCGCTGCGGGCCCAAGCCCAGACCGAGACCGCCGCCGTGGCGGCCCTCATGAGGAGCGATGTCCGCCCGGCGACGCGACTCCTGCTGGAGCAGGTCGAGGCCATCGCCGGACTATGGCGCGCCGCTCACACCGACCGACGCGACGGCTGGAGATACGCCAGCCTGGCAGAGATGCTGCCGGCCCACGGCCGCCTGTTCACACCGGCATCGGGGCCAGCAGCATTCGTTCCCGGCCCGTCGGGAATCTGCTTCGCAACGGCGTGCCGCCTGACCGACGAACATGCCGGTCTGCTGTCCGTGGAAGGCATGGTGATTACCGAAGACCTGCCCTTCGCCTTCGATCACGCCTGGTGCAGCACCGCCGCGAGCGACCACGTCATCGACCCCACACTGCCCGACGGGATCGGCCTGGGCTATCTCGGCATCGCGCTCACCGATGGCTACCGGCGCGCCCAGCCGCCGCCCAGCTTGACACCGAGATCGAAGCGGAGCGGGCCCCCCAACGTGACCGCCTGGTGCCGCCGGGCCGTCGCCGAGTACCTCGCGCCCGCCCCCGACCCGGTCGCGGCCGGCATCGACGGGTTCCGCCCCCAGGACACCTGAACAGCGCCCCGGCTCTCAGCATGCGCACGCTGAGAGCCGCTTGCTGTCAATAAGCGATACCGCAGCTCAACGGCATGACGTCGGGCCGAGCTCTTGCCGGCGAGGCCAACAACCGGAATTCGCATCACCGCTGATCTCACGGGAGTATCACTCTAGGTGTGGAAATGATCACCAAACGTAGACGGAAGTCTGCAACGATCATTCACCATCTCGGGGGAGAACACGATCATGTCCACGACACGGGGAAGAACCGCGCTGGCCGCGGTGGGGCAAGACCAGCACGATGACGCATCGGCGCTGCTGGGGGCGGCTGCTCATCATGGCGGGGAAAAATCCCCCCACCGTGACGGCGAGGTGCCGTTGCGGGACCTGCTCGGCGATCAGGTGCTGGACCTGCTGCTGGAGCGTTCGCGCGACGGGGCCGGCGGGCTGCGGCTGACCGGCGAGGGTTCGATGCTCGGCGAGCTGGTCAAGGCGGTGCTGGAACGCGCGCTGGAGGCCGAGCTGTCGTCGCATCTGGGCTACGGCAAGCATGATCCGGCCGGTCACGGGAGCGGCAACTCCCGCAACGGCAGGATCGGCAAAACGGTGCAGACCGGGGTGGGGCCGGTCCGGCTGGCCGTGCCCCGGGACCGGGCCGGCACCTTCGAGCCGATGCTGGTGCCCAAGCGGGCCGGCCGCGTCTCCGGCGGCCTGGACGACATGATCATCAGCTTGTACGCGCACGGCATGAGCGTGCGCGACATCCAGCACCACCTGCGCCAGATCTACGACACCGAGCTGTCGCACGAGGCCATCTCCAACATCACCGACGCCGTGCTGGAAGAGGTCCGCGCCTGGCAAGCCCGGCCGTTGGAGGCCGTCTACCCGGTGGTGTTCCTGGACGCCATCGTGGTCAAAGTCCGCGACAACCACAGCGTCCAGGCCAAACCCGCCTACCTAGCGGTCGGCATCGACGCCGACGGCGAGAAACACGTGCTGGGGATCTGGCTGGCCAAGACCCCGCTCGATACGGCCACCGCCGGCGAGTCGGCCCGCTTCTGGACCTCGGTGATGAACGACCTGAAGAACCGCGGCGTGCGCGACATCCTCATCGCCTGCACCGACGGCCTGAACGGCTTCGAAGACGCCATCCACGCGGCGTTCCCGCACACCACCGTGCAGGCCTGCGTCGTGCACCTGATCCGCAACGCGCTGCGACCGGTCGCCCGCCGCGACCGCGTCGCGGTGGCCGCCGAGCTCAAGAAGATCTACACCGCGCCCACCGCGGAGACGGCCTTCGACGCCCTGGCCGACTTCACCGCCTCCACCTGGGGCGAGAAGTATCCGCAGGCGGCTCGCGTGTTCGAGGCCGCCTGGGACCGCTTCACCCCGTTCTTCGCCTTCTCCCCGGCGGTCCGCAAGCTGCTCTACACCACCAACAGCATCGAGTCCCTGAACTACCAGCTGCGCAAGGTCACCAAGGCCCGCGGCCACTTCCCCGGCGACGACGCCGTGGTCAAGCTGCTGTGGCTGGCCATCATCAACATCGAGGACAAACGCGCCCGCGAACGCGCCGTGACCAAGGAGAAAACCGGCAAGATCAAAAACTCGCCCAGCACCGCCCGCCTGATCGAAGGACAGCGCACCATCGGCTGGCGCGAGGCACTCATCGAACTCGACATCGCCTACCCAGGCCGCATCAGGTAAAGACCGGCCTCAAGCCATCAGAAACGATCTTTACACACCTGAAGTGACAACCTCGATCTCACCTGGCTCCATGAGTTGAGGCATGGAACGGGGTGCGGGCGCAGGCGGGTGCTCCGGTCTGGGTGGAGACCGGAGCACCCGCCTCGGGTCGTACGGCGGTCAGCGGCAGAGCGTGTGCCGGGGGCCGACCCGGTCGGATCGGAAGCCAGCGCCCAATGTCGCTGCGGCGGGGTAGATGCGGCCGACGTAGCACCCGCCCTCCTTCACCGCGAGCTGGAGGTGCGTGAAGGTGGACCGAGGCAGGTGCTTCGCGCCCCACTTGCAGATGCTCTGGCCGCTCTGCAGGTCACCGCACGCGGCCTCGATCAACCCTTGCGCGTCACGCCCATAGGACTGCATCAAGCGGTTGAGTGTGCGGGTGACGCTCTTCGGGAAGTAGATCGTGCAGTTTCCGAAGACGGAGCAGCGGACCGGGTAGCGTGCGGTGGTCGCGGTCGCGGTCGCGGCACCGGCCTGCGCGGCCGTGCTGAGCGCGACCGCCGATGTTTCCTGGGCGGCGGCCGGGCCTTGCGCCGTGACCATGAGGCCGCCCGCGAGTGCTGCCCCGGCTCCTGCCATAACGATTTTCCTGGTCCAGGCAGTGGAGTTTGTTGCCATGTTCCAGCGGCGGGCCTGTATTTGACGGCCTCACCCGGCCCGTCCCCCGCTGTGGGTGATTCGCTTGCTGGCTCGACATGCTGTCAGCGCGTCGCTGATTGTTCTGTGCATGAATAAGGATTCGGTGTGTGGAAAAATCCGCAACGGATGTTGATGGATGTGAGCTCCCCGGCGGACGGGGCCGTGCCCGCGGAGCCACCGCGCGATCATTCGGAGTTTGCGAAGACAACAAAAGACCATGCGGTGGCCGCGAGCCACAGCGTAGACCCTGACGGCTGGACGGTCATCTTCAACGAGCTGCCCGGATCGCCGGCCGGTTCGGCCGTGTCGAACCACGTCTGCCCCAGCTCGCACATCAATCCACAGACCCGCTCGACCCCGCCCCAGCCGTGCCCGAGCGGTGGGTTACGGCCGCCGCTGCACCTCCTTCTCCGTTGCCGAGAACACCTACGTCGGGTGGGGACGCGGCTATGTCACTCCTCGCGCGGCCGTCTCAGCGTGGATGGACAGCAAGATCCACCGCGACCACGTCCTCAGCCCCGCCTTCAGGGTGCTGTACACCGGGGCCGCCTGGGGAAGCGCGGATCCGGCCGCTGGATCCGCGCTTCCCCGGCTCTGACGTACGTTCAGATGTTCGGTTCCCGCGCCTGACGCCGTGGCCCGTGCGATCCGGCGGCAGCGACGATCGCCGAGCTGGTGGAGGCGGGAAAGCTGGGCGTCGAGGTCGGCACTGTCCTGCCGTTCGAGCAGGCGGCCCAGGCACATGAGCTCGGCGAGACCAACCGCACCGCCGGAAAGATCGTGCTCACTGCCTCGGTCGGATGTGCTCCAGGACGACCACGGGGATCTGCCTGCGGCTCCTGGCCTCGTAGGTGTGGTAGACCGGCGCGAGCGCGGTCATCATGCGCCAGAGCCGCTCCCGTTCCGGCCCCTCAGCGGTACGCGCGCGGGCGGTGAAACGCTCGCCGAGGATCTGCACGCCGACCTCCGGGTTGGCCATGATGTTGAGATACCACGCGGGATGCGTCTGCGTGACGGCCGAGCCGGACGCGACCAGGATGTAGCGGCCGTCGTCCTCCCCGAAGAACAGCCCCGTGCGCAGCCACCGGCCCGACTTCCTGCCCTTGACGGTGAGGACGAGGTTGGTCATCCCTCCTTCCAGGTAACCGTCACGGCCGTCCGTGGCCAGGTAGCGGCGGACATGTTCGGCGACCGAGCGGTCGGGGCTGTCGGCGGCGTCGTCCCACATCACCGGTCTCCCGCCGTAATACCCTGGGCGAACCCCGTATCGGCCGCGAGCTCACGCCCTGATGCCGTGCTGCCGACGGCACTCCTCGACGTCATGGATCTGACCTTTCGGTACTCGTTCATGGGCCGCTGTCCCGCACATGGGCGGGGCAGCGGTGGAAGCGGGGCCTGCCTCAGTGCGCGCTGCTGAGGCCCTGGGCGAACCCTCCGTCGACGGGGAACTCGGCGTTGGTGGTGAAGGTCGCGTCGGCGGCCAGGAAGAGCGCGGCCGCCGCGACCTCCTCGACGGTGCCGTTGCGCTTGAGCGGAGTGGTCTCGCTGCCCTGCCGCTCGAACTCGCGGCGTTCCTCCTCGGTCAGCCCGGCGACACCCATGGTCGGGGTCGTGATGTAGCCGGGGGCCACGGCGTTGACGCGGATCCTGCGAGGCAGGAACTCGGCCGCGAGGACGTGGGAGATCGCCCGTACCGCCTCTTTGGAGCCGGAGTAGGCGCTCAGGCCGGGGAAGATCAGATCGTTGGCGACGGTGGTGAAGACGATCGCCCCGCCCTCGTTGATCAGCGGCGACAGGCTCTGCACCGTGAAGAAGGCGCCCTTGGCGTTCACGGCGAAGTGCCGGTCCCAGGAGCCCTCGGTGACCTCCTCGAGCGTCTGGACCTCGGCGATGCCGTGGTTGACGAACAGGTAGTCGATCCGGCCGAGCCTGTCCCGCACGGTGCCGGTGAGGGCTCGGATGTCGGCCATGCTCGCCGCGTCGGAGCGTACGACGTGCGCGGGGTGCGGCTTCAGCCCGGTACGTGCCTCCTCGATCTTCGTCTCATTGCGGCCCGTGAGGACGACCTCGGCCCCGCCGTCCAGAAGCGCTTCGACGATGGCCAGGCCCATTCCGTGGGTACCGCCCGTGACGACAGCCTTCTTACCTGCGAACTTGCTCATCGTTGACTCCTACAAGATGTGGTGCGCCGGCTCCCGGCCGGTGCACCACAGACAGTGCGGGCCTGGGCTCGCGGTTTTCTGTCGGTCTGCTTGCGGTGCGCTGACACGCCGGCGGACGACCGCGTGGCCGTACGGTGAATGCATGCGTTTCGGGGTGTTGGGTCCGCTGGCCGTCTGGTCGGCGGACGGTGATGCCGTGGTGGTGCCGGAGACGAAGGTGCGCTCACTGCTCGCTGCTCTGCTGACGGCCCCGGGGCAGGTGGTCTCCGCCGATCGGCTCGTGGACGAACTGTGGGGCGAGGCGCCGCCGGCGAACCCAACGGGTGCTCTGCAGACCCTGGTGTCGCGGTTGCGGCGGGTGCTCGGCCGTGCCGGGGGTCAGGGCCTGCTGGTGCACCGGGCTCTCGGCTACGTCCTCGACGTGGCGGACGACGCCGTGGACGCGGGCCGGTTCACCGCACTCACCACACGGGCCCGTACCGCCACGGACCCCCGCGAACGCGCCGAACTGCTCACCGCGGCTCTGGCGTTGTGGCGCGGCCCCGCCTTCGCCGACTTCGCCGACGAGGAGTTCGCGCGCCCGGCCGTCACGCGCTTGGAGGAGCAGCGCCTGCTGGCCCTGGAGGAACAGGCCGAGGCCCGCCTCGAACTGGGCGAGCACGGTCTTCTCGCCGGGGAGCTCGGCGACCTGACCCGCCGCCACCCGCTCCGGGAGCGGCTGCGCGCGGCCCATATGCGAGCCCTGTACGGCGCGGGCCGGGCGAGCGAGGCCCTTGACAGCTACCAGGACCTACGCCGCCGCCTGAAGGACGAACTGGGCCTCGATCCGGGTACCGAACTGGCCGCCCTGCACCAGGAGATCCTGCGGCAGGACCCGACCCTGCGGGCCGTCCCGGCACCCATGTCCGGGCCGCGCCGCCACACCAACCTGCCTGTCCCGGCCACCGCCCTGGTCGGGCGGGAGGACTGTGTGCCAGAGATTCGCGCCCTGGTCGCGGCGGGCCGCCTGGTGACGTTGACCGGGCCCGGCGGAGTCGGCAAGACGCGGCTGGCGGTAGAGGTGGCGTCCGCCCTGACCGGTTCGCACCCGGACGGTGTCTGGCTGGTGGAGTTGGCCGCCCCTACCTTCTCCACCGAGTCCGGCGCCACCACGGGTGACGAACTGGCCGAGGTCGTGGCCGCGACGCTGGGGGTCCGGGACGACGCCGGCCGCTCCGGCCCGGTGCCGCGCACGCTGCTCGACCGATTGTCCGACGCGCTCCGCACCCAGCGCCTGCTGCTGGTCCTCGACAACTGCGAGCACGTCATCGAGGCCGCCGCCGGCCTGGCCCAGGCGCTGCTGCGGGACGCCCCGGACGTACGAATCCTCGCCACGAGCCAGGAACCGCTGAGCATCTCGGGCGAGCAGGTCTGGCCGGTGCCCCCGCTCGATCCGCCCCCGGACTCGGGTGATCAGGCGGTACTGCGCGCGTCGAGCGCGGTGCGGTTGTTCGTCGACCGCGCCGCGGCGGCCTCGCCCGGTTTCGCCCTCACCGACGGCAACGCCCGCGCGATCGCCTCCATCTGCCGCCGGCTCGACGGCATTCCGCTGGCCCTGGAGCTGGCGTCGACCCGGGTCCGCGTCCTCGGGGTGCGTGAGCTGGCCAAGCGTCTGGACGACCGGTTCCGCCTGCTCACCGGCGGCCGTCGGGGCGCCCCCGCACGGCAGCGGACCTTGCGCGCGATGATCGATTGGAGCTGGGAACTGCTCACCGCGGCCGAGCAGGCGGTGCTGCGCCGGCTCGCCGTCCACTCCGACGGCTGCACGCTGGAGGCCGCCGAGGCCGTCTGCGCCGGTGCCGGTGTGAAGCCCGCCGAGGTCCTGGACCTGCTGACCCGTCTGGTCGACCGTTCTCTTGTGCTGGTCTCCCACGATGCGGACGGCACCCGGTACCGGCTGCTCGAGTCGGTGTCGGCGTACCTCCTGGAGCGGCTGCGGGAATCCGAGCATGAGCGGGTGCGGCGCGCTCACGCGTCCTATTACGTGGCGTTCGCCGAACGGACGGATCCCTTCCTGCGCGGCGCCGACCAGCAGCGCCGGCTGCGGCTTCTGGACGCCGAGACCGCCAACATCCGCAGCGCGCTCGACAGCGCCGCCGCGGACGGCGACGGCCACCTGATGCGCCGGCTCGTCCACGCGATGGCCTGGTACTGGTTCCTGCGCGGCCGTCTCAGCGAGGCCAGGCGCTACCTCGCCATGGCCCTCGCCCTGCCCGGCGATGCCTCCGGCGGCGGTGAGGGAGAGGCGGACCCTGCGGCCGGCCGGGTACCGGACCGGTCGGGCACCGTGGCCTGGCACACCGGGATGAGCCTGCTGTCCGGCGCCCCGGACGGACCGGCACGCCACAGTCAGGCCGTCCTCGACGTGTACGACGGCATCCGCGACCCCCATGAACGGGTCAGGGCGGGCTGGCTGCTCGCTTACGCGGTCACCAGGTTCGGCGACTCCGCGGTGGGCACGGAACTGCTGAACCGGATGCTCACCGAGTCCCGTGCGCTCGACGATCGCTGGGCCCTCGCCGCGGGGCTCAGCACCCGAGGCATGCAGACGTACGTCTGCGGCGATCTGCGTGCTTCCCGGCGCGACGGCGAGGAGAGTCTCGAGCTCTTCCACGAGGCCGGTGACCGATGGGGGCAACTGCAGGCCACGGCCGTGCTGGGACGGCTGGCGGAGATCGAGGGCGACTACCCGCGGGCCGCCCGGCTACACCGGGAGGGGGCGCGGATGGCGGAGGAGCTCGGGCTGTGGACCGACGCCTCGATGCGCTGGTCCGAGCTCGGCAGGATCACCCTGCTGACCGGCGACCACGCCGGGGCCGAGGAATTCCACGAGCGGGCCAGGCTCCTCGCCATTGAGCAGGCAGACCAACCGGCCGAGGAGTACGCCGAGCTCGGGCTCGCCCTGGGGGCGCGCCGGCAGGGCAGGCTCGACCGCGCGGAGTCGTATCTGCGCCGGTGGCTGGAGTGGAACCGGCAGTTCGACGCGGAGTACGGGGCGGCGCTGATCCTGGCCGAGCTCGGCTTCGTCGCGGAGCTGCGCGGGGAGGCGAAGACGGCACTGGAGCTGCATCGGGAAGGGCTGGCCGCGGCCCGGGACACCGGCGATCCGAGGGCGATCGCCCTGGCCTTTGAGGGGCTCGCCGGGGCGTGGGCACTCGCCGGTCACCCCCTGCGGGCCACCCGCCTGCTCGGTGTGGCCTCCGCGGCCCGCGCCTCGGTGGACGCGCCGCTGCCCGCTGCCGAACGCGGTGACGTGGACCGGATCGCCGCCGCGCTACGCGCGGCACTCGGAGAAGCGGGCTTCGAAGCCGAGTTCGAGCTGGGCGCCGCCCTGCACCCGGACGACGCGGAACTGCTCGACACGTGACGGGATACGCCGGGACGCGCGCCCGGTCGGCACATGGACGGCTGGACGTGAGCACGCAGCGCTCCGGGCTGACCCGTGGTGATCAGACACGTCGGGCTCTCTTCGAGGTCCAGCCTCACTGACTCGGCCCGCGCACGTTCAGCTCGAAATCCACCGTGATGCGCGGCCCGCGTCCACCGGGCTTGCCAGCGATCTGCTCGTGGAGCCGTCGCGACGGCATCGGAAGCCGGCGCCTCCCCGTCAGCGGAGACCGAGGTCAGCGGGGGCGTCGCGAAGCGTGCCCTCGCGACATCGTCGAAGCCCGCCACCGCGACCTCCTCCGGCGCCCGCATCCCGCGGGAGCGCGTCCAGCCGGCGCGGCGAAGGAGCCATCGGCGGATCAGGACCGCGATGATCTGCTCACCAGCCGTGATCAGGCGGTCGAGGTGGGGCGCGCGGTCTGGTAGATGGTGGTGAGCCAGATGTGGAGCAGTGTCTCCACGGCGTCGGATGCCGGCACCGCGGGCTCGTCGCCGGTCAAGGTCGCATAGAACACCGAGTCGTTCATGGCGTTCAGCGCGATGGCGAGATCGCGGGCTCGCGGTCCGGGCGGCGCGGTGCCGCGGGCACGCTCGGCCTCAATGGCCAACGTGGTCCTGGTGATCCATATCTCCTTCATGTCGGACCGCCAGCGACGGACCTCCGCGCTGGTGCGCCCGGCCTCGACGGCGGCGGCCAGGGCCCGGCCGCGTCTGTCAGGAGCCGAGCCGGTGTCTCCTGTCCTGCAGGGCGGTGCGCAGCTTGATCTTCTCCGCGATGAGCGCCTGGAGCTCAGTGACCTCCTGGACGGTGAAGCCGGTGGCCGCCGCGATCTGCGGGGTGGACAAGTTGTCGGCCAGGTGCCGGAGCACTGTGGCCTCCAGCTCGGTGAACAGGCTGATCGCGGGAACCGGCGCGGTCCGCGCCGTGCCCGGCGGCGGCAGCGACGCCATGATCGCCGCGGCGATGGGATAGCCGCCGCGCAGCACCTCGCGCAGCGTCGCCACCAGCTCGTCCACGCTGAACGGCTTGGTCAGGAACCCCACCGCGCCGGCGGCCAGCCCGCGCAGCAGGTCCGCCCGCTCGTCCTTCGCGGTGACGCAAACCACTCGCGTCGAGGGGTGCTCCCTGGCGATGATCTCGGTAGCGACCCATCCGTCCATCCCGGGCAACATGAGATCCATCGTCACCAGGTCAGGACGCGTCCGCCGCACCGCGGCCACCGCCTCCCCGCCCTCGATCGCGACGCCCACGACCTCGAACCCGGACCTGGCCAGGATGAGGGCGAGGGCCTCCGACATGGAGGGGTCGTCCTCGACCACGAGCACGGTCGGCCGCGGCCTGGCGATCTCCTGTAGGCCTGCCTCGGTGTCCACCGCCTGCTCGACCGCCGACCTGGCCCGCCGCTGCGACTCGGCGAGCAGCCGGTCAAGTCGGCGCCCGTCGAGTGAGCGCCGGGGGTTCACCTCAGCCATCCTCGCCTCCCATGCCAGCCAGTGCGATCCGGAGCGTCGCGCGGGCCTTGAAGAGATTGACGCGTACGGCCGGCGGACTCTTGTCGAGCAGCTCGGCGATCTCGGCCGGAGTGTACCCGTCGATCGTCCACGCCATGATCTCCCGCTGGACGGGCGGAAGGTGCCGGATCGCCGCGAAGATCGCGCGCTCCTGATCCTGGAACTCGACCCGCAGCAACTCCTGGTCCCCGGGCGAGACGGTGTCCGTCCCCGCCTCGCCGAGCTCGCTTTCCCTGACACCCTGTCCCTTCTTGAAGTAGGCATTCCTGATCGCGACCCGCACGTAGGCCCGGGGCTTGCCGATCTCCGGCCAGCGCGGAAAGGCCTTGGCGCACGCCTCCTGCGCCAAGTCGAACGCCTCGTGCCAGCGCGCGCCCAGCCGGTGCGCGAACAGCAGCAGGTCGGGGAACTCCCGGCGGTACCACTGCGCGAACTCGGTGCCGTCGTCTTCGGCTGGAGGCCGGGGAGGCGGCGTCACGGTGGTCTGCTCCTGCCTTGCGAGGTGTCGTCCACATCATCCATCACCGGCCTCCGCCAGGGCCGCCGATTCGGCGGAACCAACGTGGACGCGTACGCCGTCCGCCCGGTCGACGTACACGCTGCCCCTCGGCAGGCGCGCGATGACCTCAGCTAGCCTTCGCTGCCTGTACCGTTCGCGTACCCAGGTCGTGACCAGCGCCAGCAGGCTGCCCGCCACGCTCGCCAACATCCCCGCGACCATCAGGCTCATGGCTGTCCCCTTTCTCGACAGTCCCGAATTCCTCGGCTGTGAAGAAGGAGCCGATGGACGCCCGAGCGTTAACCCGTCCCGCCGGTCGACGGAAGTTGTTCGCCGACGTGCGCGACGGGCAGCCTGCTGGCGCTGGACACCACCACCAGCGGCCAACCTGTCTTCCACGTCTTCGCCGCGCTCGCCGAGTTCATCCGCGAGCTTGTGGAAGGCACCCACGAAAGCCTGGCCGCCGCCCGGTCCCGCAATCAGCACCTGGGCCACCAGGTGCTGATGGTCGGCGATTCCAAGCTGATCTCCTACGACTCCCACGAGCGCCTCTGGAATCCACCCAGGCCCCTGCTGGGCCGTTCATGAGACGGCTGGACCGTCTGATCATCGAGATCAGGCGGGATCTTGTCGTTTCAGGGGTTTCCGAATGAGGTTCGTCTCGGTTTGGGAGCCGCGGAGCAAATGCCCGCATCGATCTCCTCGCTCCAACTGGCATCAGAACAACACCAGCCACAAGAGCCACACCTCCGGGGTGGGAGTGAGTACAAGATGCGGGAGACACGGGGCAGGAAACACCCATTCCCCTCGGGCTGTAAGAACGGGCGCGGTTCGCTCACCTCCCTGGTGATGGCGCATCTAGAGGAAGGAGGGACGCATGACCGAACCTGATCCTAGGGACCGGTTCACCGCCCTATACAGCTCTTGCTGCGCGAGAGCAGTACCTGCCACGAGCCAAGGTCACGCATCTCAGCATCTGTTAGATCAGCGATGGAACCGACATGACGGCGCGGGATCAGCACTAACCACCCAGGTAGGGCGGATCGAGCGCCTGATGGCCGGCCGGACGGTGGTGATGGTGGCCCACCGGATGCGGACGGTCCAGCGCGCCGATCGCATCGCCTTTTGGGACGGTGGCCGGGTCGTCGAGGAGGGTGATCACGAGGAGCTGGTACGCCGCGGCGGCCGCTATGCCGAATTCCTCCGCGTTGGTGCGGTAAGCTCCCGGTAGCAGCTAGCCAAATTTGGCTAGCGAAGCTCGGGAGGGTTCGATGAAGCCGGTACGGCTGCTGGTCCTGGGCGCGCTGCGCAGGCGCGGGCGCGCCCACGGCTACCAGATCCGCGCGGATCTCGAGTCGTGGGGCGCGCACGAGTGGTCGACCGCCACCTCGGGCTCGGTCTATCACGCGCTCAAGAGCATGGCCGGTCAGGGCCTGCTGGTGACGCACGAGACGGTCACCTCTGAGGCCGGGGGGCCGCCGCGGATCGAGTACGAGCTGACCCAGGAGGGCGAGCGGGAATACCTCGACCTGCTGGGTCAGGCGCTGGCCGACCGCGAGCCGAGCCTGGACGTGCTGGGCGCCGCTGTCGGCCTCATCGAGGACCTTCCCCGGGAGCGGGCCCTGGAGTTGCTGCGCGAGCGGGCCCGCGCTATGCGCGAGTGGCGCGCGAGCATCACCGCGTACCTGCCCGAGGGCACGGATCTGGCGACCTGGGGCCCGGTGGGCGAGGTGCTGTCCCTGTGGCTGGGCACCGCCGACGCCGGCGCCCAGTGGACCGACCGACTGATCCGCCGCCTGGAAGAGGGCGCGTTCACCATGGCCGGCGAATAGGAGTTTTCCCGATGGCCGACGAGATCGCCATACCGCTGCTTCCCTGCCGCTCCATCGACGAGATGGTCGACTTCTACACGATGCTCGGTTTCCGCCGGATCTACTACCAGGCCCGGCCGAACCCGTACGTGTTGCTCAAGCGCGAGGATCTCCAGCTGGGCTTCTTCGGCATGCCGGAGGCGTTCAAACCCGAAGACTCCTACGGGACCTGCGTAATCGTCGTGCCGGACACCGGAGAGCTGTTCGAGGCGTTCGCCGCGGGCATGCGCGCGGCGCACGGGAAGCTCCTGATCTCCGGCATCCCCCGGATGACTCGGCCGCGCAGGCGGAAGAACGACGGCAACCACTCCGGCTTCGCTGTCATCGACCCCGGCGGCAACTGGATCCGCTTCATGGCCGCCCGCCCCCTGCCGGAGAAGGAGGAGACCACGAGCAGGCTCACCGCCTCGCTGAACCGGGCGGTCGTGATGGGCGACTCCCACGGCAAGCACGAGCGGGCGGCCGAGATCCTGGACGGCGCCCTGGAGCGGGACAAGGACACCGCGTCGGCGGCCGAGCTGCTGGAGGCGCTGGCCTACCGGGCCGAGCTCGCCGTCCGCGCCAAGGACCACGCCGCCGCCGGGCACGCCCTGGCCCGGGCGCGCGCCCTCACCCTGACCGAGGCAGAACGCGAGCAGCTCGCCCAGCCCCTGGCGGCCATCGACGACCTCGAGGCCGTGCTAGGCCTCTGACCGGGTACGGCGCTTGCGCGGGGCCGCCGAGCGGGGCGGCTGCGCGCGCATGTGGTCGCGCACGCGGGTCATGATGTCGCCGAGGCAGCGCACGTCCTCCTTAAGGACTGCTCCGTAGGCCGGGGTCTGTGCTCAGCTCGGCTGGCCCGTGTTCGGGCAGGCCGTGTTTCACAGGGTGAGGCAGTGGAGGCTACGGCGACGTTGGCGTTGTCATAGCCCATACAACTCGCAGTTGCGCGGGCCATGGTGTCCCGCCCTGGTCACATTCATGCGAGCGCGCGTCATCACCGGCGCGGAAGGCGGGTTGGTTAGCTGGTACTGGCTCGCCTGAGCAGGGCCTTGATTGTCCGGTTGTCGTCACTGGACAGGCTCTCGCGATGGGTCTTGCGCAGTGTGTGCAGGTGCCGTGCGCACCGCTTCCAGGTCTTCATGGCTTGAAAGGAGACATTTTTCGCACGTAGAAGCTCGCGCAGGCCCTCATGGCTGATGTCCTCGACCACCCCCTCGGCGACCAGGAAATCGGCCAGCTTGGCCCGGCTCCACCGGGAGAACGGCAACCCGCGCTCGGCAGGACGAGACTTGGCGATCTTCTTGATATCCACACGCTCCCGGGAGCGTGAACCGGCTTCCGGCCGCCCTTGTACTTGGGGAGAGCGAGTCGAATCCATCGGCGTTGAAGTTGTAAATCACATCACGGACCCGGTCTTCGCTGGTGCAGGCCACTTTGGCGATCTGCCTGGTGGTCATGCCCTGAGCCGACAGCAGCACCATCTGCGCTCGCCGCCAGGTCACCTCCGAGCCAGTGCCGCGCCGTACGATGCGCACCAGCCCGGTTTCCCTCATTGTCATCGATCTCGCGTGCACGAGCCCGCTCAGCCACGAACAGAGTCTGAAGCGATCACGCCGACCGCGATGGGACCTTGATCGGCATGTCCCCACGAAACGGGGCAAACCCAAGGTGATGCGGCAGTAGATCCGGTCTTTGGGGACGCCGAGAGCGAGCAACTGCTCGGTCTGGATGATCACGTCTTGCTCGTCGGTGGAGCAGCGGGCGTAGCCGACACAAGTGTTCCGAATAGGGGGCTTCACCGGAACAGATCGCGGAAGACCTATACGGAACACCCCGACCTGGCGTGGTCATCCGGACGGCCGATGTTCCGGTGAGCGATCCCCCCAAACGGAACACCCACGAGCGGCCGCACCCCAGCCACAAGACTAGGGGCCGTTATCGAGACCACTTGACCGAGCGCTCGCCAATCTGGGCGGCTGGGGACAAGCCCAGGCGAAGGACGCTGGCCCGGCGGCTCGGCGGCGTCCTCAGGACGGATGAAAAAACATGACACAAGACGTCGGGTTTCAGATCGAGCATGGGTTCACCGGTCGGCACCGACGTGGGTGTGGACCGACGCATCACGGATAGACAAGGATCTCCATGCGCGAAACGCCCGAGGAGCTCAAGGAGCTCCAGGCCCTCCTCGAAGCCTCCCTTTCCCGCTCCACCTCGCACCTCCGCTCGATCGTCACCGAGAACACGCTGACCGCGGAGCAGGTCACCCGGATCTTGACCGGCATGTGCACCCTCGCCCTGTCCACCGTGACGGCGAAGGGAGAGCCGCGGATCAGCGGTGTGGACGGGCACTTCCTGCACGGGAAGTGGTGCTTCGGCACGGCGCGCGGCGCCGCCAAGGCACGCCACCTCGCCGCCCGCCCCGCCGTCAGCGCCGCGCACATGCGCGGCGAGGACCTGGGCGTCTTCACGCACGGCACGGTGGAGATCCTCAACCCGCGGCACGGCGAGCCGGCCGCAGACTGGCCGGACGTCCTCGCCCACCTCAAGGACTTCTACGGTGACGACTCCTTCGACTGGGACAACGACGTGGTCTACTACCGGCTGCATCCGCACTGGATGACCGTCTACGCCCCCGACATCGACAAGCTCACCACGCCCGCCGCGTAGTGGCGTGATCGATTCATTCGGCATGGGCGGGCCGTCCGCCCGCCCATGTTCTGCTGTGTCGCGAGAGGGGTGGAGGAAGGTTGACCGCGTTTGTACGGGATGTCGTGAGCATGGGCTGTGAGGCCATCGAGGTGGTGGGGGCAGGTACCAACAATCTACGAAACGTGTCGGTGAGCATCCCCAAGGGGCGGCTCACCGCCTTCACCGGGGTGAGCGGCAGCGGCAAGACCTCGCTGGCCATCGACACCCTGCACAACGAGGCCCAGCTGCGCTACTTGGAGGGGCTTTCGCCGTTCGTGCGGCAGTACATCACCCAGCGCAATCGGCCGAAGGTCGACCGCATCTTGGGACTCGGCGCGACGCTCGCGGTCGATCAGCGCCGCCTGAACCGCAATCCTCGGTCCACGGTCGCGACGATCACCGGCATCGACGGGCATCTGGGGCTGCTGTACTCGCGCCTGCCGGGGATCGGCGCGGACCCGGCGGCGGAAAGCGGGGACGGGCATCTGACGACCGCTCATTTCGACCGCAACACGCCGGAAGGGAGCTGTGCGGACTGTCACGGGGTGGGAGGGCACTGGCAGGCGCAGGAGGACCTGGTCATCACCCATCCGGAGCTTCCGCTCTTCGAGGGGGCCTCGCCCTGGTACGCCAAGTGGCGGTCGGGGGAGCACGCGTTCGTACCGGCGCTCGCCGAGAAGCGCGGCGTGGACCTCGGCCGGCCGTGGCGGTCGCTGCCGGAGGAGTTCCGCCACTGCGTGCTGTACGGCACGGGTGAGGAGAAGGTCGAGGCGACCGTCGACATGTCGAACAAGAACGAGACGGTCTCGGTGACCTACACCTCCAGCCAGCCGCTTCGGGGCGCACTCGCCGAGGTGGAGCGGGTGTTCGTGAACGCCCAGACCTCCAGCGCCAAGCAGCGCTACCTGCCGTACATGCGTAAGCTGCCGTGCGGCACCTGCGGCGGCAGCGGGTACGACCAGGTGGCCCGGTCCGTGCGGCTCGGCGGGCTGACCTATCCCGACCTGCTCGAGGTGGACGTACGGGATGTGCGCAGCTGGGCGGAACGTGTGGCCGGCGGCCTGGACGCCCGGCAGCGCGAGGTGGGTGAGCCGCTGCTCCAGGACCTGGGCCGCCGGCTCGGGATCATCAACCGGCTCGGCCTGGCCCATCTCCAGTTGTCCCGGAGGGCGGCGACGTTGTCCGGGGGCGAGTTGCAGCGGACCCGGCTCGCCGCGCAGCTCAGCACCGAGCTGAGCGGCATAGTCTTCGTCCTGGACGAGCCCGGGACGGGGCTGCATCCGGCGGACAAGGCGCACCTGCTCGACATCGCCCTGGAGCTACGTGGGGCCGGCAACACGGTGCTCCTGGTCGAGCACGACCCCGAACTGATCGCCCGGGCCGACTGGGTGATCGACATGGGCCCCGGCGCGGGCCGCCTCGGCGGTGAGATCCTGGTGTCGGGCCTTCCCTCCGACGCGGCCGCCCACCCGATGTCGCTGACCGGACGCTATCTGGCCGGTGAGGGGCCGCGGCTGCGCCGGACCCGCCGTCCGATCGGGGGTGACACCGGATGGGTGGAGCTGCACGGCCTGCGCGCGCACAACGTGACCGCGGATCTGGTACGTTTCCCCGCCGGTCGGCTCACCTGCCTGACCGGGGTAAGCGGCAGCGGCAAGAGCAGCCTGCTCGGCGCGCTCGCGGCGAGCGTGGCGGCCGCCCTGAACGGGCCGACGACAGACACGGTGCGACAGGTCACCGGTCTGGAGGGGTTCGACTGGGTCGCCGTCGTCGACCAGGAACCACTCGGGCGCACGCCACGGTCCAATCCGGCCACCTACAGCAAGGCCTTCGACATCGTCCGCAAGCTGTTCGCCGAGACCGGCCTGGCGCGCGGACGCGGGGTCAACGCCTCCTGGTTCAGCTTCAACACCGCGGGCGGCGGCCGCTGCGAAACCTGCACCGGTTATGGCCGCAAGCTGGTCGACATGCACTTCCTGCCCGATGTGTGGGTGGTCTGCGACGCGTGCGAGGGCCGGCGCTACAAGCCGGAGGCCTTGGAGATCAGATATCTGGGGCTGGCCATCGATCAGGTGCTGGACCTGACCGTCGCCGAGGCGGTGGAGCGGTTCTCCGAACCCCGGCAGCTCGCGGAAACCCTGGCAGCCCTGAACCAGGTCGGGCTTGGTTATCTCCAGCTCGGCCAGAGCGCCACGGAGTTGTCCGGCGGCGAGGCGCAGCGGTTGAAGCTGGCGTCCGCGATCCAGCGCGGCGCCGCGTCCCGCAAGGCCGGCCTCGTCGTTCTCGACGAACCCGTCTCGGGCCTGCACCCGTCCGACGTCCAGCAGGTGGTGGACGCGCTCGACGTGTTGCTCGACTCGGGCAACACGGTCGTCGTGGCCGAACATGACATCCCCGTCGCCGCGTCCGCGGACTGGGTGATCGACCTGGGGCCGGGATCCGGACCGGACGGGGGCGCGGTGGTCGCGGCGGGTACCCCGGACGCCGTCGCGACGGCGGACACCCCGACCGCCGGCTTCTTCCGGCGGTACGCGGCGGGCCTGCCGCTCCTGGAAGTCGGTGACGAGTGAGGCGGGCGGAGGTCTCCTCGCCGAGGCGGACGTAGCGGCCGAGGCTGGCCAGGTGCTGGTGGCGCGACTTGGCCTGGAGTTCGGGCGCGCTGCGGCCGGCCTCGGCCAGGTGCTGCAGGGCGCTGTGGCGCAGTTGGTGGAGCGTCCAGCCTTTCTGGTGCGGGTCGAGCTTGGCGCTGGCCTGCTTGAACAGGTACTCGGCGCGCGGGTAGGACAGTCGGCCGCGTCCGGTGGCCGGGCAGATGTCGGCGGCCGCGGGCGCCCGGGAGCCGGAGGCGGGGGCGCGTCGGTCGGCCAGGAAGAGCGGGCCGGCGGTGCGGCCTTTGAGCAGGCGGGGCAGGAGCCGGGCGGTGCCGGTGCCCCAGTGCACGTACTCGATCGCGCCGCCCACGGAGACCACGCGGGCGCGGCGGAACTCCAGGTCCAGATCCTCGATGTTCAAGGTGAGGATCTCCTCGGCGCGGGCGGCCGTCTCATACAGCATCCGCCACAGCAGGCGCCCGCGCAGGGCGCTCTCGGGGTCGGTGAACAGGGCCTCCAGTCGCGTGCGCGGGATGGCGCGGTCGCCGCGGCGGGCGCTCTTGCGGCGCTGCAGACGGCGGGCGTGGTTGGCGGCCAGCAGTTCCTGGCGCTGGGCCCAGGCGGTGAAGGAGACCAGCGCGGACAGGTGCCGGTTCCAGGTAGCGGCCGCCGCGGTGTTCCAGTACTCCATCACCGTGGCGTAGTCCTCGGGCCTCAGGCTCGCGGTGGGCCGGGTGCCGGCCAGCGCGGTCAGACGGGTGAGGGTGGCGGCGTAGCCGGCGCGGGTAGTGGCGGCCTGCACCTGGTCGAGGAAGCGGCCGACCGCGGCCGCGACACTCTGCCCGCCTGCCGGAGCATCGGCGCTCGGCGCGAGGAAGGAGACGACCGTCACTGCAGCTCCTGCACGTCGATGTGACACGTCATGTGGCCGAGTCGCGTCCCGGCCGGCTCGCCGCGAGCTGGGCGTGGTCCCGGCCGCGAGGGTCAGTGTGACAGATAATAGATAGTCTGTGTCACAGTCTGGGATGGGCCGAAGGCTCTGCCGCGAGCACGTGTTCCGCGCCTATGTGTGGAGTGACGCACGTCACGTCGCCTCCGGTCACGTCGCTGCGGTCCCCGGTGTCTTGAGGGCGTGACTGTACACAACACTTCACACAAGATCGTGGTCATCGGCGGCGGATACGCGGGAACGGTCGCGGCCAACCACCTCCAGTTGCGCGACGACGTCGACATCACCCTGGTCAACTCCCGCCCGACGTTCGTCGAACGGATCCGGCTGCACCAGTTCGTCGCCGGCGATTACGACCCCTCGGTCGACTACGGCACCCTGCTTGGCGACGGCATCAAGCTGGTGGTCGACAACGCCACCCGTATCGACACCGCCTCCCGCACGGTGGGGCTGGCGTCGGGCGCTGCGCTGGACTACGACTACGTCATCTACGCGGTCGGCAGCACCGGCGCAGTCCCCTCCTCCGTGCCGGGCGCGGCCGAATTCGCCTACTCCATCGCCGAGCTCGAATGTGCCCAGCGGCTGCGCGCCAGGCTGGCGGAGCTGCCGGCCGAGGCCGCGATCACCGTGGTCGGCGGCGGGCTGACCGGCATCGAGACCGCCGCGGAGCTCGCCGAACAAGGGCGCAAGGTCACTCTGGTCGAAGGGAGAACCCTGGCCCCCACCCTCAGCGCTCCTGGCCGCCGATCCGTCGCGACGTGGCTGTCCGAGAACGGTGTCACGGTGCTGGAGGGCAGCGCGGTGGCCGAGGTCCGGCGGGACGCGGTCGTCCTCACCGATGGAGCGGTACGGCAGAGCGCCCTCACCATCTGGACGGCGGGCTTCGGCGTGCCGGGCTTGGCGGCGGCCAGCGGGTTGCGCGTGGACGAGCTGGGTCGGCTGCTCACGGACGAAACGCTGGTCAGCGTCGATGACGACCGTATTGTCGCGGCGGGTGACGCCGGTTCACCGTCGGGGCAGCCGCTGCGGATGAGCTGCCAGGCCGCGATACCGCTCGGAGTGCAGGCCGCCGACGCCGTGCTGAGCCGCATCGCGGGAACCGCGCCGGCGGTGATCGATCAGGGTTTCAAGGGGGTGTGCATCAGCCTGGGCAGGCATGCCGGTATAAAGCAGCTCGTCCGCGCGGACGACACTTCCTTGGACACCTACTTCGACGGGCAGGAGGGCGCGCAGATGAAGGAGGAGCAGTGCCGCCAGACGATGATGGGCATCGGCATGGAAGGCCGCAACCCGGGCACCATCGTGTGGTCCAAGCCGGGACCGCGGCTCGCGCAGGTGGCGGCCGCCCGCTGACCACCGACGAGCATGCCGAGCGGTTCACCGTACTGCGGCCACTGCTGTTCACGATCGTCTACGAGATCCTCGGTTCGGCGACAGAATCCGACGACGTGCTGCAGGACAGCTATCTGCGGTGGGCCAAGGTGGATCTCGCGGCGGTGCGCGACACCAAGTCGTATCTGGCGCGGCTGGTGACCCGTCAGGCGCTCAACGCCCTGCGGGCGAGTAAGCGCCGCCGCGAGGAGTACGTCGGCTCCTGGCTGCCCGAGCCGCTGCTGCTCAGCGAGGACGACGCGTCGGCCGATGTGGTGCTCGCCGAGTCGGTGTCGATGGCGATGCTGGTGCTGCTCGAAACGCTCACCCCCGACGAGCGCGCGGTGTTCGTGCTGCGCGAGGTGTTCGAGTTCGACTACGACGCTATCGCCGCAGTGGTGGACAGATCCGTGGTGACGGTGCGCCAGATGGCGCACCGCGCCCGCGGGCACGTACAGGCGCGGCGCAGGCGTTTCGACCCCGTCGACGCCGGGACGTGCACGCGGATCACCGAGCAGTTCATGTCCGCGGCGGCGACCGGTGACATGGGAGAGCTACTCTCGCTGCTCGCGCCGGACGCCACGTATACCGCCGACAGCGGCGGCAAGGTCACCGCGACGCGCCAGCCGGTGGTGGGCGCGGAGAAAGTGGCCGCGCTCGTCATGGAACTGGTCCGCCCGGGGCGGTTGCCTGAATTGCGTATCGAGATCGTCAACTGCAACAACGCGCCCGCGATGGCCGCCTACAGCGGCGACCACCTGGAGGGTGTCGTCCTGGCCGATGTCGTCGACGGGAAGATCACCCACCTCTACTCCATCCGCAACCCGGACAAACTCCTCGCACTGACGGTTCCGCGTCAGATCAGCCGGTAGGAGTCGGCAGCCGCAGCGCAGTAAGTCGCGATCGCGCATGTCTGGCGCGAGCGAAGGTGCCGCCGCAGAAGCGGGGCGGCAGGCGATCGACGAACGCCTCTCCGTCTCCTCTGCGCGTGTTGACCCATTCGACTGAAAGATGACCAAGGAGTTGACCATGACCGATACCCAGGTAGTGATCGCCGGAGCAGGGCCGACCGGGCTGATGCTCGCGTGCGAGCTGGGGCTCGCCGGGATCGATGTGCTCGTCCTCGAGCGGGCCGCGGAGCCTCGAACGGTGGAATCGCGGGCCGGAGCCCTGCACATCCGCACGATGGAGGTGCTCGACCAGCGGGGTCTGCTCGACGGGTTCCTCGAGCGCGGACGGCCGCGACAGGAGGTGCATTTCTCCGGACTCGGTCTCGACCTATCCGATATGGCGACGCGATATCCGTACGCTCTGCTCATCTTGCAGGCCGAGGTGGAACGGCTGCTGGAGGAGCGCGCGGCGCAGTTGGGGGTACGGCTGAGCCGCGACGCCGAGGTGACGGGGTTCAGCCAGGACGAGACGGGCGCCACGGTGGAGCTCGCGGACGGGTCGCGCGTCCGGGCGGACTACCTTGTCGGCTGCGACGGGGGCCGCAGCACGGTGCGCGCGCTCGCCGGCATCGCCTTCCCCGGCACGCCGGCCACGATGACCGCGATGCTCGGCGACGTCGAGCTCGCCGAGCCGCCCGCCGCCGACATCTTCCAGGAGGGACGCGAGCACGGCAGATTCTCGGTGCTGTCCTACGGTCCGGACTGGTACCGGGTGCTGACCAACGAGTTCGATCACGTGGCTGGCCGGGACGAACCGGTGACCCTGGAGACCCTCCGCAAGACCCTGCTCAAGATCGCCGGGACGGATTACGGGATGCACTCGCCGCGCTGGCTCTCCCGGCACGGCGACGCGGCACGCCAGGCCGACCGCTACCGCGAAGGCCGCGTCCTCCTGGCCGGCGACGCCGCGCACATCCACTTCCCGGCAGGCGGGCAGGGCCTGAACACCGGCGTGCAGGACGCGGTCAACCTCGGCTGGAAGCTCGCCGCCGTCGTCCGCGGCCAGGCCCCGGCCCTGTTGCTCGACACCTACCAGGCAGAACGCCACCCGGTCGCCGCCCGCGTCCTGCAGAACACCCGCGCCCAGACCGCCCTCTGGCGGGTGGACGATCACACCTCCGCTCTGCGCGAGGTGCTGGGTGATCTCATCGGCATCGACGAGGTACGGCTGCGCCTGGCCGGGATGATCACGGCGACCGACATCAGGTATCCGATGGCGGGGACGGACGACCTCCTCGGCATGCGGATGCCGGATCTCGACCTCGAACACGGTCGCGTCTACGAACTGCTGCACCGCGCTCGCGCGGTTCTGCTGGATCTCGGCGGTCTCCCGCCGCTCGACGCCGTCGTGATCGGCTGGGCGGACCGAGTCGATCTCGTCCGCGCCCATCCTGCGAAGGGCTCCGACCTCGGCGCGGACGCCGTACTCATCCGTCCCGACGGACACGTCGCCTGGGTCACCCGCGCCGGCGAGCAGCCAGACCTTGACGCTCTCCGGACCGCCCTCACGACGTGGCTCGGCCCAGCTGGTCTTCACGGTGCGCACGATGGGTAGCCGCAGAAGATCCCGGTCGGCGGCCGTGTCCGCATCATCAACCGGCTGGGCACAAGCCGCACTCGCGACGTGGTGGCCTTCCGCGTCGCGCGCAAGGCCACCGACGACAGCCGTACCCCCAGAAAGCTCTCGTCCGATCTGCCGAGCTGGCGCCGCTCGGGCGCCGTCCGGACGCGCGACCTCTCCTTCCGCGCCGGCCAGAACGGACGTCACGGCTGGCTCATCGGCGGGAAGGCGTTCGACCCCGCCGGCACCGACGTCACCACCCGCCTCGGCGACATCGAGGTCTGGCGGCTGATCGCCGACATCCACCACCCCGTCCACCTGCACCTGGTCGGCTTCCGGGTGCTCTCACGCGGCGGCAAGGCCCCGCCGCCCCACGATGCGGGTCTCAAGGACACCATCTCGCTACGGCCAGGCGAAGCAGCCGAGATCATCACTCGCTTCGACGGCTACCGCGGCCGCGACCTCTTTCACTGCCACAACGCCGAACACGAGGACATGGGAATGATGGCCAATCCTGAGGTCATCTGACCCACAACGAATGAAGGGAACCAGGAGAAGTGAGCGAAACCGAACTCAGAAATCACATCGACAAGCTGGCCGAAGGCCTCCGAAACAAAGACATCGCAGGCTTGAAGCAGCTCTACGCCACGGACATCGTCTCCTTCGACGTCGAGCCGCCACTCCAGCATGTAGGGATAGACGCAAAGCTGAAGAACTGGGCGAACGTGTTCGCGGTCTTCGAGGAAGTGACCTTTGAGGTTCGCGACCTGAAGCTCACCGTGGGCGAGGGTGTGGCGTTCGGGCACTGCTTCGCCCGACTCACCGGCACCTTGAAAGACGGGACCTCGACGGACGGGATGTGGGTCCGAGGCACATACTGCTTCCGAGAAATCGCCGGCACCTGGCTGATCACGCACGACCAGGTCTCCGTTCCGTTCGACATCACGAGCGGCCAGGGAGTGACCGACCTCGAACCCTGACAGAGATGATGTCGGTGAGCACCTCCCACCGGGTCTGACTCAGCCCTGACTGACTTCGGGTCTTCAACGGGATCTGTCGGCCCTGGCTGGGAGGTTGCTCGTACGCACTCACCGTGCGTGGCGTTGTGACGTCAGGAGGTTGGGATGCCAAGGAGTAACAAGGTCGGGCACGAGGACGACATCCCAATCCTGCGGGCCGAGCTCCATGACGACGTCACCGCGATGGACGGCAGGTTCATCCGCGACGTCGCGATCGGCGGCCCTGCTCGGCACCATCACCACGGCGGAGTCCGGCCAGTTCGGCACCACTGACCGGCTGGATGCGGGCCGTCTGGCCGGAGCACAGGTGGAGAAGACCGTGTCGCCGTCCATGACGGCGCTGGTGTGATCGAGGGCTCAGCGGCGGGTTGGAGGCCGCCGGATTGATCAATCGTCGCGAGAGCCGCCGCTGGTCGCCGCGACACTGATCCGGCTCAACGACCCCGGGTCAGAGCCTCGGCCGGGAGGCCTTCTTCGAGCAGAACAGACAGCTAATGGACTCACGTGTCCCCTCGGGGACCTACTCGTCGATGTCGTCGGGCTCGGCTCGGGCTGGATCGCGCAGGGGCCGCAGCCCGTCGGCGGGCTGGGAGGCGGTGAAGCTGTACCGGCGACCGGCGTTGAGATCCTCACCGGGACTGGACAGGCAGTGCCTGGCCGCGGTCCCGACGCCCGGCTGGGGTTGGCCGTTCAGCTGTGCACGTTGCCGTGGCTCGGCTTCGTCCCTGATGAACTGCTGCAGGTTCCGCAGGCGGCGGTGCAGCGGTTGGCGACCCAGATGGCGGTGTTTCCCGGGATGCTCGAGCAGTACGACCGGTCGACGCGGAAGCGGCCGCAGACGCGCAGCGATCATTTGAAGCTGGTTATGAAGTATCTGACGTGGAAGAACGCCACGCCGGGCAGCATCCAGTGGAAGGAGCTGGAGCAGTTCCTCCCGGACCGGGCGATGGAGCACGACACCCCATCGCTGTTGTTCCAGCAGGCGGTGGAGCATCTGCAGGCTGCGCAAGTAGTGCGGCCGGGCGCGGTCACGCTCATGGAACTGGTGACCGCTGCGCGGACTGCGGCGGGGAAGCTGACCAGCCAGAAGGTCGCGCATCTGCTGACGCGGCTGATGCGGGCGGATCTGGATCCGCTGCTGGTGGAGGACGCGGAGATCGGGATGTCCCGGCTTCGGTGGTTGACCACGCCGGCGGTCGAGGCGAGCGTTCCGGCGATCGGAGTGTCGGTCGACAAGCTGCTGTACCTGCGGGCGATGGACGCCCACCAGCTTGATATGTCGATGCTGCCGAGGGAGCGGCGCCGGTTCCTGGCCACGGTGGCACGCCGCTCGACGGTTCAGGGCCTGGAGCGGCGAGGAGAACGCCGCCACCCGATCCTGCTCGCTCTGGTCGCCCCCGAGGAAGTCGCCCTGCTCGGTCGTGGTCGGCGTGAAGGCTCGTGCCTGCACCGGGACCAGGCCGAGCTCACGCATGAGCAGCCGAACCAGCTCGGCCGAGCATTCCTCGCCGCACCGGGCCAGCGCGCGGCGCACCCGCCGGTAACCGTAGGTCTCACGCGAGGCCTCGAAGACGGCAGTGATGAGCTGCTTGAGGTGCTCACGCCGGCGAGCGGTCGCCGAGGCGGGCCGGCCGCGCCATTCGTAGTAGCCCGACCGGGACACCCCCAGCCATGCGCACATCGCCGCGACGGTGTGGTCGGCCTTCTCCGCGTCGATGAGCTCGAAGCGAGCTCTCACCGAGTCTCGCCCGCGAAGAAGGCGGCCGCTTCTTTCAAGAACTGCACCTTCTCGCGCAGCTCCTTGTTCTCCCGCTCCAGCTCCCGCAGCCGCGCCCGCTCCGGCCCGACAACGAGCGAGCCTCCTCACCCTCATGCTGGTGCTTGTACCCAGCCTGCTCACCCAGATGATCGCCGACCTCGAAGCCCGGCTCACCGAACCAGCCCCAGGCTGACCAGGACCGCCCTCGCGTCAAGGCAGCCATCTTTTGTGGTAACTGGCGATGTCCCGAACCTCTACGGTGACCTGGATGTTCAGCCCCGTTCCCGGCTTTATGTGCTCGCACAGCATCGCCAGGGTCAGATCGCCCAGATGGGTCTTGAGTTCCGCGTCACGGCCAGGCAGGATCGCCAGGTCCACATGGATCATCGCCTCGGTGACCTCGCCGTTGCCGATGACCGCCTCGGTGATCGAATGGAAGCGGGTTTTGAAATCTGGAAGAGCGCTACCGATCAGCTCGGCCGCGGTGGGATGCAACGCCAGTGCGAACCCGTGGCGGTCGAACGCGTCGGTGAGCGCAGCGGAGTACTCGACGGTGATCTGTGGCATGCCGCTCATTATCTGGCTGGCATCGCTGACTCGGTCGGCCGCCCCGCCCCGATCACGTTCCGCTACCTGACGGCCCAGGACACGTTCGGGAGCGGAGGGCCGACCAGGCTGGCGAGGAGCTCCGTCTGATCAGCCCCACTTGCCTAACATGCCCGACAAGATTATCTCGCTCTGACCTGCGAGAAAGGGCCAAGAACCCAAGATAACCATCGACGCAGCTGGACGATCGTTGCCGAGGTGTGCTCGAAGTCGGCCAGGTGTTGCAGCATGTCGGCGGGGGTGGCGTCGAGGAAGGCGTCCGGCGGCGCGTTCGGGGTGACCGCGGCGGTGACGGCGCGCAGGCAGAGCTGCGGCAACGTCAGCTTCAGGCGGAATTCAGCGAAGCGCACGCGGCCGTCGTCTGCCAGGCCAGGCGGTGTCCATGCGCTCTGGCCTACCGTCCGATCCGCCGGCCCGGCGCGCCTCTTGGGGTGTCGGCAAGCCCGTCGCAGGTCAAGAAGTACACCGGGAGAGCTGGGAGGGGCGGCAAACCCACATTGAGATGATCTTGAGTGGATCTCTATTGGTGGACAGCTACCGGCGCTGAGAACGATCTTGCTAGGGACCAACTGGCAGAACGGGATGCAGGGTGGGAGAAACTACTGGTCAGCGTCGCGCGAGTGCTTCGTAGGCGGTGGAGCGGCCGATTTTGAGAGTGCGGGCCGCTTCTGTGACCGAGACGCCGTCGTCGACCAGGCGGCGTAGCGTGGCCAGCTCGGCGGGGCCGATGACGCGCGGCCGACCGGTCTTCTTCCTGCCAGGCAGCATGGCACCGGTGGCCTCGCGGCGCTTGGCGGCGGCGATCCCCTCGGTCTGACGCTCGGCTCGCAGCTCCAGCTCGTACTCGGCGGCTGCGGCCAGGACCGCGAACATGAACCGACCCTCCTTGATGCCCAGATCGAAGTTCTCCGTCAGCGACACCACCGTGATGCCGCGGTCGCGCAGCTCGTTGACCGTGGTCAGCACGTGCCCCGCCGAACGGCCCCACCGGTCGGACTTCCAGAACTTCAGCGTGTCCCCCGCCTGCGGCAGCGCCAGAAGCGCCTCCCACTCCGGTCGCGCGACACCACGCTTGCCCGACTCCCTTTCCATGACCAGTTCGTCGTAGCCGCTGGCCGCCAGAGCGTCGAGCTGGAGCTGCGGGTTCTGATCACGCGTCGAGACTCGTGCGTACGCCCAGATGGTCATCCGCCATCATCCCGGCGGTGTCCAGAAACGTGTACTTTTCCGGACACCTTAGCGACCAGGCGCGACACCGTCCAGAAACCTCTATCCAGAAAACGCTGCGGCACCGTGTGCTCGCACACGAGGCGGCCCGGTCGGCAGCACCCTTGGACAGCAACACGCATGGGTGCCGTACAGACGAGGTCTGTTGATCACGACATAGCATGACCTGATGGGCATTTCCCGGCTCTCCACAGATGCGCGGCAGCGGCGCAGTTCCGAGATGCGCGCGTTCCTCCGGTCGCGGCGGGCCCGGGTGATGCCCGCTGACGTGGGCATGCAGGCAGGCGAGGGCCGCCGTACGCCCGGGCTGCGGCGGGAGGAGGTGGCGGTGCTCGCCGGCGTAGGAGTGTCCTGGTACACCTGGCTCGAGCAGGGACGCGACATCAACGTCTCCGCCGACGTCCTGGACGCCATCGCCAAGGTGCTGCGCCTGGAGCCCGCAGAGCGCGAGCACCTGTACCTCCTCGCCGGCCTCAATCCGCCACAGGCGGCGCCGTCCGATGGACGGGTCCCCGATGCCGTGCGGCGACTGCTGGAGGGCTGGCTGCCGCGGCCCGCGTACGTCATCGACCGGCACTGGAACGTCCTCGCGGTCAACCGCGCGACGGAGATCGTGTTCCAGTGCAACGAGTACGACCACAACTGCCTGGTCAGCTTTTTCACCAACGCCCGCTACCGTGCGGCAGTCGTGGACTGGCACGACGCGGCGCGAGCGATGATCGGCCTGTTCCGGGCGGACGCCGCCCGCTACCCGGACGATCCCGAATTCGGCCGCCTGGCCGCGGACATGTGCGCCGCTAGCCCCGCCTTCGCCGAGATCTGGGCGGAACTCCCCGTGGGCGGCCCCACTCACGGCACCAAGGCCCTGGAGATTCCCGGCCTGGGGACGCTGACCTTCGAGGCCACCACGCTGCCGCTGCCCGAACTGCCCGGCCACCGCCTGTTGCTGCACACCCCCGCGCCCGGGACGGGAACGGGGGCCCTGCTGGAGCGCTTGGTGGTGGTGTCAGACCCAGGTTCAGCCAACACTGCCGCGTAGGCTCGGGCCGCTCGAGGATTGTCGGCATGAAGCGATTCACGAACAAAACAGTTTTGATCACTGGCGGCACCAGCGGCATCGGCTTCGCGACCGCGCGCAGGCTTCTCGACGAGGGCGCGTACGTCATCATCACCGGCCGCGACCAGCCCCGCCTCGACGCCGCAGCAGAACGCCTGGGCTCTGAGCGGGTCCTGCCCGTCCGCGCGGACGTCAGCGTTGACGCCGACCGCGATCTCCTCGTGCGACGCATCGAGACCTGGCGTGGTGCCCTCGATGCGGTCTTCGCCAATGCCGGAATTGCGGACTTCAGGCCAGAGTTCACCCCGAAGGACTTCGACCACACCGTCGGAATCAACTTCAAGGGCGTGTTCTTCACGATCCAGACGGCGCTGCCGCTGATGGGCGACGGAGGCGCTGTCGTCATCAACGCCTCCTGGACCCTGCACCGAGGCCTCCCTGCGGCCTCGATCTACGCCGCCAGCAAGGCTGCCGTGCACAATCTCGCCCGCACGCTCGGCACCGACCTCGCGGCGCGTGGCATCCGCGTCAACTCCATCAGCCCCGGCTACATCGAGACCGAGATGTACCGGTCCGCCATCGACCCCGACGCGGAGACCCGCATCACGGCGGAGGTGCCGCTCGGCTCGCTCGGCCACCCGGACGATGTCGCCGCTGCCGTCGCCTTCCTGGCCTCGGACGACGCGTCGTACATCACTGGTCAGGACCTCGTCATCGACGGTGGCCTCGTGGCAGCGGCGCCCCTCGGGCTGCGCCTTTGACAGCCATACAACAGCCGTAACAGGCCCACCGCTACGCCGCCTCGGACAGGGTGGTGAAGTCGATCTCGGGCAGGTCGGGGTCGAAGTCGTCCGGACGCAGACGTAGCACGTCGGTCGCGTACAGGCCGAACCGGCTGATGTGCGCGGTCAGGTAGGGCGACAGTTGTGCGACGTCCTCGGCGCCGATCTCCCAGCCCTCCGACAGAAGCTGACGCTCACCTCCATCATGTCTAGCGCGGTATGGAAGATCACGCAGTTGGCCAGCAGGGAGTTGCATTTGATCATCTTCTCCTGCTCGGCCGGGTCGTTGTCGGCGATGACGCCGTCGTTGCCGAAGCGCAGCCAGGCGGAGAAGCCGTTGAAGCCTTCGACCTTGTTGGTGAACGCGGTGATACGCCGCCGCAGGGCCGGGTCGGCGAGGAAACGTAGGAGCGCCACGGTGCGCACGCTGCGGCCGACCTCCCGAAAGGCCCGGTAGATCTCGTTCTTGCGCGAGTGGGAGCCCAGCCGGCGCAGCAGGGTGACGGAGTTGAGCCTGCCCTCGCGGATGGAGATCGCCACCCGCATGAGGTCGGGCCAACGCTGAAAGCACTTGAGCGCGAGCGTCAGCGCCAGCAGGGGCTCATCGGTGTCGGTCTTCTCCCTCGCCCACGCCAGTTCCTCCTGCGAGGGGGAGTAGAAGAGGTACAGCTCGCGCGTCATCATCAAGCGCGGGAACAGCCGATAGGCGGTCCGCTCGACGGACGTCACCGCACGCGCCTCCCGGCTCACCCCGCCCAACGGACAAGACACACCGTAGCGAGACGAACACGGGCGCAACAGACGAAGAAGATCACAGCTTCATCAACCCACCCGCTCGCCCATTTAAGATCATCTCAATGTGGGTTTTGGGCTTATGTGGGCTGACCCCCGTAACGATGTTGTCCCAGTGCAAGTCGCCGTGAATGGGCTGGCGCCGTAGCCGCTCATCCTGAATGGCGGCGTCAGGGTAGAGCTGTTCGCGCCACAAGCGGCGGGCGACGTACCAAGCGGGGAGTTCCTGCCCCTCGTCGGGGACCGGACCGGGTTGGAAGGACAACGTCCGATCCTCGAACGTCACACCACCGTGCCGGGCCAACTGCTGGTGCATATGAGCGATGTGTTGCTCAAGCCCATAAGGGCTGCCGCGGGCGGCGGCGCCCTTCCTCGCGCAGACGTGCACCGTCCAGACACGGTCCCTGTGTTCCATGGCGAGGGATGTGGCTGGAATGTTTTCCGAGGTGAGACCCTGAATCGCCGGATGTGCTCTACCCCCGAGGGGTCACTGGTTCGAACCCGGTACCGCCCGCCGTGGGGAAGACGCGGGCCGCGCGTTTGAGGACCTGGAGGCCGTCGGTCACCTCGACCTCGGCGACTCCGGGGATGGCGCCGACGTCGTGGGTGAGGAAGCGGTAGAGCGTGTCGTCGTCGGCGACGGCGATCTCGCCGCAGAGGTTGTGCCGGCCGGTGGTGGCGGCGATGGAGAGGACGTCGGGGTGGTCGGCGAGCGTGCGACCGGCGACCTCGAGGCGTGAGGGCAGCACGCGCAGCCAGACCAGGGCGACTACGGGTCTGCCCACCTGTGCGGGGTCGACGACGGTGCGCAAACGGAGCGGGCCGCAGCGCATGAGGGCCTCGGTGCGGCGGCTGGCCGTGGCGGAGGAGACTCCGGCGCGGGCGCCGAGCTCGCGCCAGCTGAGCCGCCCGTCGTGGGCGAGGGCGGTCACGATCGCCTCGTCGACGGCGTCGGTCGTGATCTGCCGGGTCCCGCCCGCCTCGGTCCAGGCGTCCCATCGGTCGGCGCGGGCGAGGGTGAGCTCGCGGGTGTGCAGGATGCCCGCGGTCCAGCCGTGCGGCGTGGCGAAGCGCCGGATGACGCGGAGCATCTCGCCCGAGCGTACTCCGGGGAGCTCGCGCAGCTGCCGGGCGGAGATGTCGAGCAGCTGGGCCGAGGTGCGGACGGCGACCTGCGCCACGCAGTCGACCTCGCCGCCCGTGACGGCGAGGTAGCCGGATTCGGGCCACTCGGCGATCTTCTGGGCGACGGTGCGGCTCGCTCCCGGCTCGCACCGTACGCGCAGCCAGACCGTGAACCCGGCGTTGGCCCACTCCCTATCAACCACCGCGGCGACGGTGATCGTTCCTCGCGCCGTCAGGGCGGCGATGTGCCGGGAGGCCGTCGGCGGGCTGGTCCCGGCGATCGTCGCGACCGTGGCGGCGGACGCACGCGGGTGGGCGAGGAGCACCCCGGCGATCCGCCGGTCGATGCCGTGAAGGATGTCGTTTCCGTTCACCGGAAGGGCTTTTGTGAGCGTTTCGTGCGACATTTCCGGCATCGTTGCAGTGGGTGTGGGTTCTCCGCAAGCCTGACCACCGCACAGGGAACTGGGGGAGAGGTGGATCGGGTGGAGCCGGTGACGTTGGGAGTGATCGGTGCGGGGCACCGGGGAGCGGAGGCGTACGCGGACTACTGCCTGCGCCACCCCGATCAGGCCCGGGTGGTCGCCGTCGCCGAGCCCGACCCCGGGCGGCGCGCCGCGATGGCTGCCGCGCACGGCCTGCCCTCGGACCGGGTCTTCACCTCATGGGAGGACATGCTCGCCGGGGAGCGGCTCGCCGAGGCGGTCGTCGTCGCGACGCCGGACCGGGTCCGCAGCGGACCGGTGGGAGCCGCGGCCGATCTGGGCTACGCGATCCTCGTCGAGAAGCCGGTGGCCGTCGAGCCCGGCCAGCTCGACGAGATCCTCGCCCGCGTGGCCGCCGCCGATGTTCCCGTCGCGGTCGCCCATGTCCTGCGGTACACGCAGTTCTTCCGTCAGATCAAGCGGCTGCTGGACGAGGGCGCGATCGGGCGGCTGATCCACCTGGAGCAGACCGAGGACCCCGGCTACTGGCACTTCGTGCATTCCTACGTACGGGGCAACTGGCGGCGGTCGGACACCTCGAGTCCGCTGCTGCTCGCCAAGTCCTGCCACGACCTCGACGTCATCACCTGGCTGGTCGGCGCGGCGCCGGACCGCGTCTACTCCACGGGCCGCCTGACGCAGTTCCGCCCCGAGAACGCGCCGGCGGGTGCGCCGGAGCGGTGCACCGACGGCTGCCCCGCGGCGGCGAGCTGCCCCTTCTACGCGCCGCGCTTCTACGTCGAGCGGCTGCGCGAGCGGAACACCTGGCCGGTCACGGCGGTGACCGCGGACACGTCGGAGGCCGGGCGGCGCAAGGCGCTCGAGACGGGTCCCTACGGGCGATGCGTCTACCGCTGCGACAATGACGCGGTCGATCACCAGGTCGTCGTGCTCGACTACGCGGACGGGACGACGGCGACCCTGCGGATCGGCGCGTTCACCGAGGCCAACACCCGTACCGTACGCCTGCTCGGTTCGCATGGCGAGATCGAGGCGCGGCTGGACACGGGTGTGGTGACGCTCCGCCGGTTTCTGCCGCGCCCCGGCGCCGAGCTCGGGGGCGCGCCACGGTGGGACCGTGACGCCGAGGGTCGCTCGGGCATGCCGGACGACGAGGTCATCACCACGGTCACCGCCCCGGTGGACGAGGCCGACCTGATCGCCGAGCCCGGCCGCCGGGAGTCGGACGGGCACGCCGGCGGCGACGACGGGCTGATGCGCGAGTTCCTGGCGATGGTGTGGGAGCGCAGGGAGCGGCCGGACGCGACCCCGCACGCCACGCTGCCGACCACGCTGGCCAACGCGGCCGTGAGCCACCGGATCGCGTTCGCGGCCGAGGAGTCGCGGCGCACGGGGGCGGTGGTGACGCTGTGACCGGGGCGGCACGCGCGCTGGCGGAGCGGGTCCTGGGCCGGCCCGCCGGTGATGTCGACTTCGAGCTCGACCCCGGGCTCGGCGCCGGCCGCTTCGCCTACGCGGCCGCCGGGGGACGGCTGCGCGTGCGTGGCGGCGACCTGCCGGCGCTCGGGGCCGGGTTGCACCACTACCTCACCGACGTCGCCGGGGTCCAGGTCACCTGGGACGACCCCGGAGCCGCGCACGGCCTGCCCGTGGGCGGCTGGCCGGACGCCCCGGAGACGGGCGCCGTGGCCGCGGTCGCGCTGCGCACCTACTTCAACGTGGTCACCACGGGGTACACGGCCCCCTTCTGGAGCTGGTCCAGGTGGGAGCGCGAGATCGACTGGATGGCGCTGCACGGGATCAACGCTCCGCTGATGGTGCTCGGGCACGAGGCCGTGCTCGCGGCCGCCTTCGCCGAGCTGGGGGCCGGTAGGGGCAAGATCGCCGCCTGGCTCGGCGGCGCCCCCTACCTGCCGTGGACGCTGATGGGCTCCACCAGCTCCTGGGGCGGGCCGTTGCCCAGACGCTGGCCCGAGCGGCGGCTCGAGCTGGCCCGCCGCGTCCTGGCCCGGCAGCGCGAACTCGGCATGACCCCGGTGCTGCCGGCGTTCGGCGGCCATGTGCCCGACGCGCTCGGCGGGGCGGGCTCGCGCCGTACCACCTGGCAGGACTTCTCGACGGCTCTGCTCGAGCCGGGCAGCGCCGCGTTCGACGAGGTCGCCGCGGCGGTGGCGCGCCACCAGCGCGCACTCCTCGGGACCGACCACCTGTACGCCGCCGACCCGCTCATCGAGTCCGTCCCGCCGTCGGCCGACCCGGACTACCTCGCCCGGCTCGGCGCGACGATCTGGCGCGGGCTGCGGCGGGCCGACCCGGACGCGACCTGGGTCATGCAGGCCTGGCCGTTCCACTTCAAGCGTGCCTTCTGGACGGCCGACCGCATCGCCGCCTTCGTACGGGACGTGCCGGCCGACCGGATGTTGCTGCTGGACCTCTGGGCCGAGCACGCGCCCGTGTGGGACGACAGCCGGGGGATCACCGACCGGCCGTGGGCCTGGTGCGCGATCCACAACTTCGGCGGCCGCTTCTCCCTCCACGGCGACCTGCGGGGGCTCGTCCGGGAGTGGCGCCGGGTTGAGGCGTCCCCGCAGCGTGCCCGGCTCCGTGGCTTCGGCCTCGTCCCCGAGGCCACGGAGCAGAACCCGGCTTTCTACGAGCTGGCAGCCACCCTTCCCTGGGATCCGCCGGACGACGTCGAGGCGTGGCTCGCCGGGTTCGTGATCCGCCGCTATCGGCTGGCCGGCGCCGGCGAGGACGTCCGCGGGGCGGCGCTGGAGGCCTGGCGGATCCTGGCCGCGACGCTCTACGGCCCCGGCGCGACCCGGTCGATCCCGTCGCCGGTGATCGCCCGGCCCTGGGACGCCGACGTGCCCTTCCGCAGCCAGCGCCTGGCGGGGGAGGAGCTCGGCCCGGACCGGCCGCCGTCGGCGAACATCGACGCCGAGGCGGACCCGCGGGTCGAGGGCGACCTGCCCGAGCTGGCCAGAGCGGCGGAACTGCTGGCCAACGCGGCTGAGCGGCTCGGGCCGGACGGCCCGTGGGCGGGCGACCTCGCCGACGTGGTGACCCACGTGGTCGCACAGGGTGTGCGGGCGCCGGTGCGCGCCGCGGTCCGCGCGTCGAGGGCGGGCGACCGCGCCGGTGTCGAGCGGGCCGCGGCCGAGGTCCTCGCCGCGTTGGACGGGCTGGAGGAGCTCGCGGGCACGCGGGCCGACCGCCTGACCGGAGCATGGGTGCGGGCCGCGCGGGAGTGGGGTGACGACGCCGAAGAGCGGGACGTCCTGGGCCGCGACGCGCGCCGGATCCTGTCCGTCTGGGGCCGGCCAGGCTCGGGCCTGCACGACTACTCGGGCCGGCACTGGGCGGGCCTGCTCGGCGGGCTGTACCGGCCCCGGTGGGCGGCCTGGTTCGCGCTGCTCGCCGAACTCTCCGACGGTGAGCGGGCCCTGACCGACGAGCGCCTGGCCCAGTACCGCGAGCGCGTCGCCGCGATCGAGGACGCCTGGGTCGCCGGGCCGCACGATCACGCGACGACGCCGACCGGCGATGTCGTCGCGACCGCGCGCCGCCTGCTGGCGCGCGCCACGACGGGCCCCGAGCGGGACGCGGGAGCACCGGCCGGCACGGAGCCGGCCGACGAGAGGAGATGACATGAGGCATCGGACCAGGGCGTTCGCGCTGAGCGCGGCCGCCGCGGTGATGCTCGCCGGCTGTTCCGGCGGGACGCCGAACGAGGGAGCGGCCGAGGAGGTCACGAAGCTCACGTTCTGGACGGGGCAGACGACCCCGGAGCGGGTGACCGCCCAGGAGGAGATCGCGGCGCGCTTCACCGCGAAGACCGGCATCGAGGTCGAGGTGGTGCCGCTCTCCGGTCCCGACCAGAACACCACGTTGCTGGCCAACGTCGCCTCCGGCGAGGTGCCGGACGTGATCCTGCACGGCTGGGAGCAGTCCGCCAGCTGGGTCGACCAGGGCATCCTCGACCAGAAGGCGGCCGCCGAGGTGATCGCCGGGCTGGGCGAGGAGACCTTCGCCGAGGGCGCCATGCGCATGATCGAAGTCGGCGGCCAGCCGTCCGGCGTCCCGATGGACGGCTGGGGCTACCTCTACCTCTACCGCAGCGACCTGTTCGAGGCCGCCGGCCTGGACGCCCCGAAGACGATCGAGGACCTGGCCGCGGCCGCCGAGAAACTCTCGGCCGACGGCAAGGGCGGCATCGCGCTGGGCAACCAGCCGGGCAACGCCTGGCTCGGCGAGACGCTGGAGGCGTCCGTGCTGCCGAACGGGTGCCAACTGGTCGCCGGCGGCAAGGTCACGATCGACTCTCCCGCCTGCGTGCACGCGCTCGAGGTGTACCAGCGGATGGCGGCCACCAACGGCGGCGCCCAGTTCGACGTCGAAGCCGGCCGCTCAGCCTACCTGAGCGGCCAGGCGTCGATGCTCATGTTCTCCTCGCATATCCTCGACGAGGTCGCGGGCCTGGACGAGGCCAACCCGCCCACCTGCCCCGAGTGCAAGGAGGACCCCGGCTTCCTCGCCCAGAACACCGGGGTCCTCACCTCGCTCACCGGCGCGGACGGCACCGAGCCGGTCCAGTTCGGCACGGTGCTGCAGCTGTCGATCCCGACCGGGGCGCAGACCGAGGCGGCCAAGGACTACGTCGAGTTCCTCATGACCGATGGCTACGTGGACTCGCTGGCCATGGCCACCGTCGGGCGGGTCCCGGTCCGTCTCGGCACCGCCGAGAACCCGACCGAGTACATCGACGCGTGGTCGAAGCTCCCGCTCGGCGCCGACGGCCAGGGCGGATCAATCGCCAAGGTGTACGGCGACGAGGTCGCCCAGCAGGTCGCGACGGGCTCGGAGAACTACGTGCGCTGGGGCGCCGGCACCGACGACGTGCTGCTGGCCTCCCTGGTGACGCAGCAGCAGGTGGTGCCGCAGAACATCGGCGACCTGTTCTCCGCGGGAGACCCGGCCAAGGTGGCCGAGGGTCTCGCCGCCGCGGCCGAGGCGGTCCAGCAGGAGACTGAGTGACCGCACGCACCACCGCCACCGGCACCCCGCGTCCTGCCCGGCGCAGTTCGCGCGCCCGGCAGGAGGCCAGGGCCGGCTGGCTCCTCGTCGCCCCGACGACGGCGGTCGTGCTCGCCGTCGTGGTCCTGCCGTTTCTCGCCGTGCTGGTGCTGGCGTTCCAGGACATCAAGCTCGTTCAGCTGCCCCGCCTCACCCTGACCGACCTCGGGCTGAACCCGGAGAACATCCTGGCGCTCTTCCGCTCGGAGGGCTTCTGGACGTCCCTGCGTACCACCGTGGTGCTGTCGCTGGCCACCTCGGTCCTGTCGGTGGCGCTCGGCGCGGTGACCGCGGTCGCGCTGCGGCGGCCGTTCCGCGGGCGGGCGCTGGTGAGTGCCCTCGTGCTGGTGCCGTACGTGCTGCCGGTGGTCGCCTCCACGCAGACCTGGCGCAGCCTGCTGAACACGCAGTACGGCTTCGTCAACGCGGTGGGCACCCGGCTGCTCGGCTGGGACGCCCCGATCGCGTTCCTCACCACGCCGGACATCACCGTGCTCGGCGTCGAGATCCCGCTCGCGCTCTGCAGCGTGATCCTGGTGCTGGTCTGGCACACCTTCCCGCTGGCCTACCTGTTCGTGGCGGCGCGGCTGCACGCCGTGCCGGGCACCCTGGAGGAGGCCGCGGTGCTGGACGGGGCCGGGCCGTGGCAGCGGATCCGGTACGTCATCCTGCCGGAGCTGACCGGCGTGGTCTCGATCCTGCTGCTGCTCCGCTTCATCTGGACCTTCCAGACGTTCAACGAGGTCTACCTGCTGACCGGGGGAGCCGCCGGGACCCAGGTGCTGGCCGTGCGGGTCTACAACGAGCTGGTCGTACGGTCCGACATCGGGTCGGCCTCTGGCGTGGGTGTGGCGATCACGCTCATCCTCGCCGTCTTCATCACCGCCTACCTCGTGCTCCAGCGACGTCGGGAGGCCGCATCATGAGCCGTATGTCCGGGAGCGAAGCGGTCGCCGGCGTCGTCCGCGTCGTCGTCATCGTTGTGATCGTGGTCTTCGCGGCGTTCCCCCTGCTGTACGCCATCGGCCTGTCGCTGCGGTCGTTCGCCGACGTCGCCGCTGATCCGCTCGCGATCCTGCCGGGCACCTTCGACCTGTCGGCGTACTCGACGGCGCTGCGCGGCCGGGGGGAGGGCGGGTTCGACCTGTTGCGGTTCATGGTGAACTCGTTCGTGCTCTCCGCGCTCACCACTCTCGCGACCCTCGTCGTCTGCGTGCTCGGCGCCTACGCGACGGCGCGGCTGCGCTTCCGCGGCCGGGGCGCCGTGGGCGCGCTGTTCCTCTCGGTGTACGTGCTGCCGGGCATCGCCCTGGCGGTGCCGCTGTACGTGCTCTTCAGCCGTCTCGGCCTGCGCGGGTCGCTCGTCGGCCTTGTGATCATCTATATGGCGACGACCGTGCCGCTGGCGATCTACATGCTCCGTAACTACTTCGAGTCGGTCCCGGTCTCCGTGGAGGAGGCCGGGGCGATCGACGGAGCCGGCCGGATGCAGATCATCGGTCGGATCGTGCTGCCCATGACCATGCCCGGGATCGCGGCGACCGGCCTGTACATCTTCATGATCGCGTGGAACGAGTACCTGTACGCCCTGCTCTTCCTCATCGACGACCGCGAGCGCTGGACCGTCTCGCTCGGAGTGTCGCAGCTCGCCCAGTTCGACGTGCCGGTCACCGTGCTCATGGCCGGGTCGATCGCCATCACGGTACCGGTCCTGATCGGCTTCTTCGCGGCCCAGCGCGCGATGGTGTCGGGGCTGACGGCGGGCGCGGAGAAGGGCTGACGGGTCAGCGGGGCCGGTAGGGGGGTCGACGAAGATGAGAGCGTCGCCTACCGCGCGTTCTCTGGAGCCGCAGGGTTTGTTGATGAGTCGGCCCTTGAGGGACATGGTGGCGGAGCCGCCGCCGTCGAGGTTGATGGCGTCGTGCATGCCCAGTGCCTTGGCGACGGCGGCGCTCTCCTTGAGGGTGGTGCCGACGCCGGTGGACATCCGGCCGTCGATCGTGGCGAGGACGATCTTCTTGTCCTCGGTGGTGCCGACGGTGGCGCGGGGGTTGCTGCCGAAGAGGCCGCCGGCGGCCTGGAGGGACGTCTGGTCCTGCGTGAGCTTCGTGCCGCGGGTGCTGGACGTCTCGGTCACGCGGCCCTGGGCGTCGAGGATGACCTCCACGCCGGGTCCGGACGGGGTGGCGGAGGCGAACTTGGGGGTGAACTTGACGACGGCGCCCGGCGCCGTGCCGACGGGGACCTCGGGCGGGTGGTTGATGTGGTCGAGCGGCAGGGTGGCGCCCGTCCGCTTGTTCCGTACGCTGCCCGACCAGGTCACCTTGCCCACGAGGGCGCGGTTGCTACGGGCGTACACGACGTCTTTCGACCCCTTCGAGAGAGTCGGCCAGGCGGCTGATACGCATCAGCGAGACCGGTTTCGGAGTCAGCCGCAGCGCGACCTTCGGCGCCCCCATGACGGAGGGAATCGCACATTGGGCTTCCCCTCGTAGGGGTCCCGCTAGCACTGAAGAAATTCCCAACGAATTACCGTCTAACCTGCGGTAACGAAGGTCCTGTGGAGGAGGTCTCGGTTCAATTACGGTGGTGGGCCACGGGCTCGGCGCTCACGTCCGTGTCTTCGGCGCGTTCTGTTCGTCGTGGTCGCGCAGATGCAGGGCCATGGACAGCATGGCGGGGTCGGTGACGGTGGCGCCGCCGATGGCCTTGCGTTCTTACGGGCGGACTCGTGACCTTCCAGGGTGCGGTCGCGGATGTATTCGCGTTCCGTCCCCGACAGGGCGGCCAGCACGGCGAACACCACGCCGGACGGATCATGGCTTCCTTGCAGCTCGCCGGTGAGGAACTCCAGGGCGACGCCTGCGGCGCGCAGTTGTGCGGCGAGTTCGGCCAGGGCCAGGCCGCGGCCAAGTCGCTTGTGCTCGTGGACGACCAGGGTGACGGCGATGCCGGAGGTGCGCATCTCGCGGGCCAGGTCCACGGCCCGCTCGAGTTCGGGCCGCCTCGTGGCGCGGGTGGAGATCTTCTCCGAAAAGAGATCCGGCTCGCTCCGGCCGCCTTGAGGGAGTCGAGCTGGGTATCCGGCGACTGCCGCAGCGTCGAGGCACGGGCGTAGCCGATCTTGTACGGCGAGCCGGCCGGGGCGGCGCAGGAGGACATCGGGCAGTCGTGGGCCTCCACGCGGAGAAAGTCGTCGTCATGCACTCCGAGGTCGTTTCATGGGTGCGTTTCACCCGTCAAAGGTTTTGCACCGACCTATGAAACAACGGACGCCAGCATGTTCCCGGCCGGTACGGGCTGTTTCACAAGCGACCATTATCTTGAGCCGCTGATCGTTGCGGGCCTCTGACCTGGGCGGCCTCGTTGGAGACGGTGTCCGCAACGAGACCGCAGGCGGTCTGAGACGCGTCGGTCAACAGGGGCCGATCGTTAGCGAAGAGCGGCTCGCGGAAGCCGCCGCGCTCGACCATCCCGACGTCCTGCCGCCGAGCCTGCTGATCATCGACTCCCCGCGGAACCTCGATACGGAAGGGCTGGATGTCGGAACTCATGCCCTTCATCCTGGGCGTCTGGGGTCCTCACCAGTAGTTCTTCGTGCACCGGTGGGCATGCAGAACGCACAAGCCCACCCGTGAGCCTTTATGGGCGTTTGCTGTATGAATGATCCAGGCTGGGCCAGGTGAGCGGAGGCGTTCCCGATGTCGGATGGCGGCACGGTCGCGGGGCGGGTGATCTCGCCGGTTCTGGTCGGGCGTGAGGAGGAGCTGCGGCGCTTGGTCGCGGCGGTGAGCCGGCCGCCCGCCGTGGTGGTGCTCGAAGGCGAGGCCGGCATCGGCAAGAGCAGGCTGCTGGCCGAGCTGGCGGCCCGTCCCGAGATGGCCGGTCGGCTGCTGCTGCGCGGCGGCGCCCGGCGTATCAGAGAGCCGTTTCCGCTGGGCCCCCTGGTGGAGGCGTTACGCGGCGCCGGTGACCCGCTCGCGCGGGCCGAGCTGTCGCCGGTCGCGGGCGCGCTGCGCGGCCTGCTGCCCGAGCTGGCGCCGGTGCTGCCGCCGTCGCTGGAGCCGCTGGACGACCGGGCCGCGGAACGTCACCGGTTGTTCCGTGGCCTGGCCGAGGTGCTGCGGGCGCTCGGGCCCGTGGTGCTGGTGGTGGAGGACCTGCACTGGGCCGACGAGCAGACCGCCGAGTTCCTCGCCTACGCGCTGGCGGTGCCGCCGCCCGGGATGTCGGTCGTGCTCACCTACCGGGGGGAGGAGGCCGATGCCGTGGTCAGGGAGGTGACCGGGCGGCCCGCCGACGCGGTCTTCCACGATCACATCCTGCTGAAGGCTCTGGACGCCGCGCAGACCGGGGAGTTGGCCGCCGCCATTCTCGGCGAGGCTGGGGTCACCGCCGACTTCGGCGCGCACCTGTACGAGCTGTCGTCGGGGCTGCCGCTGGCCGTACAGGAGCTGATGGCGCTGCTGCGCGCCCGGGGCGCGCTGATCAGGCTGCGCAGCGGGCGATGGGCGCGCAAGGCGGTGGCGAAACTCGACGTGCCGCCGGGTGTACGCGACTCGGTGCGTGAGCGGGTGGCGCGGCTGCCCGGGGAGGCGCGTGCGGTGGCGGAGGCGGCGGCGGTGCTCCAGGTGCCGGTGCGGCCGGCGGAACTGGCCCGGGTGAGCGGCCTGCCGAGGGGCGAGACCGTGGCCGGGGTGGACGAACTGCTGGTCTCCGGACTGCTGGCGGAACAGGCCGGGGCGGTGGCGTTCCGCCATGTGCTGACCGCGCAGGCGGTGTACGGCGCGATCCCGCTCGGGCGGCGGCAGGAGCTGCACGCGCGGGCGGCGGCGGCCGTGCGGGAGCTGAAGCCGGTGCCGCTCGGCCAGGAGGCCCACCACCTGCGCCAGGCCGGACGGCTGGCCGACTGGGTCGAAGCCGCGGAACAGGCCGCCGAGCAGGCGTCGCAGCTCGGCGACGACGCCGAGGCCGTGCGGATCCTGGAGGACGTGCTGCGCCACGCGCCGCTCGACCCGGCCCGCCGGGGCCGCCTGGCGGTGCGGCTGGGCTGGGCGGCCCCGCAGGTGCTGCGCCCGCCGGAGGTCATCGATCTGCTGTCACAGGCGCTGGAGTCGGAGCAGCCTGGCCCGCTGCGCGGTCAGCTTCACTTCCTCATCGGGCTGCTCCAGGAGCGGCTCGGCGGGGACCCCGGCGCGCAGCGCCGCGCCTTCGCCGCCGCCGCGGGCGACCTCGCCGACCGGCCCGCGCTGGCGGCGTGGGTGATGGCGGCGCTCGGCAGGCCGATGGACGCACGGGTGCCGCTGGCCGAGCACGTCGTGTGGCTGGAGCGGGCGCTGGAGGCGGTCCCGGCCGTCGGCGACCCGGTCGAGGAGGTCTTCGTCCTCGGCAAGATCGCGACCTCCTTCTGCGGGTACGGCGATCCGCGCTGGCTGGGGCTGACCGAGGAGGTGCGCCGCAGGACCGGCGGCCTGCCGGGGCATCGGCAGGAGGTGGGCGCGTACCGGTCCATCGCGGAGAACGCCTGTCTCGCGGGCGGCTACGAGGTCGCCGCAGAGTTGCTGACGGCGGCGATGCGGGGCGCGGCCGGTGAGGAGTCGTCACGCGAGCCGCTGTCGCGCTGCCGGCTGGTCGCGCTGCTGCTGGCCTGCTGTCAGGGCCGGTGGGACGGCCTGGAGGAGGAGACCGCGCTGCTGCTCGACGAGTACGGTGGGCGCCCGTTCGACCGCCTCGGCGCCGAGACCGTCGCGGCCTGCCTGGCGCTGGCGCGCGGCGAACTCGACACGGCCAGGCGCGAGCTGCCCGAGGTCGCAGGGAAAGCCCTGGCTCTGGGCGCCTACGAGCTGCTTCCGCTGTCGGCGGCCGGGTTCCTGCGGCTGTCCACGGCGAGCGGCGAGGCCCAGGCCGCGCTCGCGGCGACCGAGGCGGCGGTCGCCGTGTGGGAGACCAAGGGGCTCTGGCCGCTGGCGGTGCGTGCGCTGCCCGCGCTGGCCGAGGCCATGGTCGCGGTGGACCGGCGGGAGGAGGCCGTCGCGCTGGCGGAGCGGCTGTCGGCGCGGCTCGGCGGCCTCGACGCGCCGATGGCGGCGGCGGCGCTGGCGCACGCGCGCGGGCACCTCACCGCCGGGGACGCGCCCGCAGCGGCGCGGTTCCGCGCGGCGGCGGCCGGCTACGACCTGCTGGGCGCGCCGTACGAGGCGGCCCAGGCGCGCGAGCTGGCCGCCGGGCGTCTGTTCGCCGCCGGTGACCCGTGGGCGGGGGAGCCGCTGCTGGAGGCGATGACGACGTTCCGGGACCTGGCCGCCCGGTGGGACCTCGACCGCGCCGCGCAGCTCGCCCGCAGGCACGGCGTGACGGTCAAGGGCCGCTATCCCGGCGGGCCGCAGGGTTACGGCGCCGACCTGTCCCCCCGTGAGCGGGAGATAGCCGAAATGGCCGCCGCCGGGCTGACCAACCGGGAGATCGGCCAGCAACTGTTCGTCTCGCCCAGAACGGTGGAGAAGCACCTCGGCGCCGCGCTGCGCAAGCTCGGGTTGCGCTCCCGCGCCGCACTCGGCGCGCACCTCGGGGTCGAACACCCCCGTAGTGACCCACCCGGTACGGGGGCCGCGAATGGGGTGCCCTACCCATAGTCCCCCGAAGGGATTCGGGCCACGCTTACGGCATGCCCGAAACCGACTCAGCCGATGGCGAACCGGCCGACGCCGACCCAGCGCAGAAAGGACCGGCGGCTCCGCCGGAGAGGCCGGTCATCGAACCCCTCGACGACGCCCCCGAAGGGTTCGAGCCCGTCTGATCTTCCCCCCTCCCACCCCGAAAGGGCACCCCCGCATGTCCCCACGCAGGCCTCCGCATGATCCCCCCTCTCCCGGGCGCCGCCGCACCGGCGCGCTCCTCGCCGCCTCGGCCCTGGCCCTAGGCACCCTCGCCGTGCCCGGCGCCTCCGCCCAGGCCCAGGAACCCGCCCCCGCCGCCACCCCGGCCACCGGCCCCGTCACGCTGACCGGACTGGGCCCAGGCGACCGCACCGTCACCCTGATCACCGGCGACCGAGTACGGCTCACCGACACGGGCGGCGGCACGTACGCCGTGCGCCCCGAGGCGGGCGTCCGCCCCGACGGCACCACCGCCCAGCTCACCACGCTCGCCACCCCGAAGGGCGTGTACGTCACCCCGAGCGACGCCGTGCCCGCCATCAACGCCGGTCGCCTGGACCGGGAGCTGTTCAACGTCACCTACCTGGCCGAGAACGGCTACACCGACGACGAGACCGAGCAGGTTCCCGTCATCGTCCAGTACCCCGGGGAGCACAGCGACCAGGCCGTGGCCTCGGCGGCCCAGGCCATCCCCGCCAGCGAGCCCGTGCTCGCCCTGGAGAGCGTCAACGCCTCGGCGCTCCGGGTCACCAAGGCGGAGGCGGGCGCGTTCTGGAGCGCGGTGCGGGCCGTACCGGACAGCAAGGGCGCCAACGGGTTCGCCGGGCCGGCCAACGTGCTCGACACGCTGCGCGGCGACATCGCCAAGGTGTGGCTGGACGGCAAGGTCAAGGCCGACCTCGCGGAGAGCGTCCCGATGATCGGCGCCCCGCAGGCGTGGGCCGGGGGTCACGACGGCAGCGGCGTGAAGGTCGCCGTCCTGGACACCGGCGTCGACGCCGAGCACCCCGACCTGGCCGGCCGGATCACCGGCAGCCGGTCCTTCATCCCCGGCCAGGAGGTGCGGGACGGCCACGGCCACGGCACCCACGTCGCCTCCACCATCGCCGGGTCAGGCGCGGCGGCCGGCGGCAAGTTCAAGGGCGTCGCGCCCGGCGCCGAGCTGATCGTCGGCAAGGTGCTGTCCAACGAGGGTTCCGGCACCGACTCCCAGATCATCGAGGGCATGGAGTGGGCCGCCGCCTCCGGCGCCAAGGTGATCAGCATGAGCCTCGGCGGCGACGCCACCGACGGGACCGACCCGATGAGCCAGGCGGTCGACGCGCTCACCGCCTCCACCGGCGCGCTGTTCGTGATCGCCGCGGGCAACGCCGGAGCGTCCGGCGCCGAGACCGTCGCCACCCCCGGCACGGCCGACGCCGCGCTGACCGTGGCCGCCGTCGACAAGAGCGACGAGTGGGCCACCTTCTCCAGCCAGGGACCGCGCATCGGCGGCGGCCTCAAGCCGGACATCGCCGCCCCCGGCGTGGCCATCGCCGCGGCCCGCGCGGCGGGCACGGTCATGGGCAGCCCGCTCGACGAGCACTACACGGCCGCGAACGGCACCTCGATGGCCACCCCGCACGTCGCGGGCGCCGCCGCGATCGTCGCGCAACTGCACCCGGACTGGACCGGCCCGCAGATCAAGGCCGCGCTCATGTCGACCGCCAAGGACGACGCCCTCAGCGTGTTCAAGCAGGGCGCCGGCCGGCTCGACGTGGCCAGGGCGTACACCCAGAAGGTCTTCGCCACCACCGGGGCGCTGGACTTCGGCGCGGTCGAGGCGGACTCCGCCCCCGCGACCGGGGAGCTGACCTACGCCAACCTGGGGGACCAGCCGGTCACCCTGACCCTCACCCCCGACCTGCGCGCGTCCGGCGGCGGCGCGGTCGAGGGCGCGCTGAGCCTCGCCGAGACGACGCTCACGGTGCCCGCGGGAGGGACCGCCACCGTCACCGCCACCCTCGACCCCAAGGCGCTTCCGGAGCTGGACAACTACACCGGCGCCGTCACCGCGACCGCCGACGGCGTCGAGCTGCGCAGCCCCGTGGGCGTGGTGCGCGAGGTGCCCAAGGCCACGCTCACCATCCACACCCTGGGCCAGGACGGCAAGCCGCGCAGCCCCGTCGCCCAGGACACGATCGACGTGTCCGGCGGCAAGGGCCTCATCGGCGGAGTCGCCCTGACCGCCGAGGGCACCACGGTCGTCCGCGTCCCGCAGGGCGTCCTCAGCGTGACGCAGGTGCTGACCTGGGTCGGCGACGACGAGCGCGACAACCTGGCGCTCCTGACCGTCCCCCAGCTCACCGTCAGCGGCGACACCGAGATCACGCTCGACGCCAGGAAGCTGGCCGAGGTCCGCTTCACCACCCCGAAGCCGGCCGAGCCGTTGAGCAACATCCCCTACCTGGCGTACCAGCGGACCGTGGCCGACGGCACCCCCTACATGGGGTTCACCTGGCCCAGGAACGCCTGGGCCCGGCTGTGGGCCCTGCCCGGCGACAAGGTCACCAAGGGCGCCTTCCGCTTCCACACCCGCTTCACCCTCGGGCAGGCCGAGGTCGCCATGAGCGTGCGCGGGGGCGGCAAGCTCACCCTGCACCCGGCCTCCGCGCTGCACGGCTACAACACCTTCGGGGTGCACGAGCAGAGCGACGGCTTCCCCGACTTCCGGCCGTTCACCGGGACCCGGGACCTGGAGGTCGTCGACGTCGGCGAGGGCAGGCCCGAGGACATCGCGGGCCGTGACCTGCGCGGCAAGCTCGTCCTCCTGGAAGCGCCGATGTCGGAGAACCTGTTCGGCGACGCGTGCGGAGTCCAGATCGAGCGGGTCGGCCCGATCCGCGACGCGGGCGCCGCCGCGATCGCGCACTTCCCGAAGCCCGGCACCGGCTGCGCGATCCCGCTGAGCTTTACGCAGACCCCGTTCAGCGGGGCGGCCAAGCCCATCGGCATCCCGACGGTGTCGCTGCCCTCCCGCGAGGCGCTCGGCCTGCGTGACCTGCTCGGGGGCCGCAAGCGGATCATCGTCCGGGTGACCGGCACCGAGGAGACGCCCTACAGCTACACCTTCGCCCCGTACGAAGACGGCCGGGTGCCCCGCTCGATGCACTACACCTTCAAGGAACGCGACCTGGCCCGGGTCGACCTGGACACCCACCTCGCCGCCTCCGCCCGCTACAACGACTGGCGGTACGCGCAGAAGGCCGACGACGTCATGCCGCTGTCGACCGGGCTCGTCGCGTGGGGCGGGCCCCGGCTCACCCAGCGGGAACGGCGTGACTGGGTCGGACCGCTCGACGGCGGCATCCTCTGGTCGCACGGCATGGAGGAGATGCGCGGCTCGCAGACGGACGACCGGATTCCGCAGTGGGCCCTGGAAGTGTTCGACAAGCCGGTCCACACCCGGCAGGCATGGCTGGCCACCCCGTTCACGCCCGGCGTCGCGACCGGCTCTGACAAGGTCTACAAGCTCGCCAAGCCGGGCGCGAACCTCGGCCCGTACTTCCGGTGCATGATCTGCGTCCAGGGCGGCAACCTGTGGGCGGAGTTCGAGCCCAGTTACGGCTCCCCGGGCTCCAGGCAGTACAGCGGCGGCTTCTGGCCGACGACCGACCTGTCCAAGCCGGGCTTCGACGTCCGCCTCTACCGGGACGGCAAGGAGATCCCGCGCGCCCAGGTCGGCGGCACGACCGTGATGCCGGTCTTCGCCCTGCCCGCCGACTCCGGCCGCTACCGGCTGACCGCCAAGAACGACCGGCACGACACCGAGTGGACCTTCGCCACCCCGGCCAAGGCCGACCGGCTGCCCGGCTCGTTCTGCTCACTCGACGTGCTGTACGGCACGGCGGAGCCTTGCAAGCCCGCCCCTGTCGTGTTCGTCAGCTACGACCTGGGCGACACGCTGGACATGGCCAACAGCGTGCGCGCCGGAGGCACGCACTCGTTCACCGTCTCCCCCTACCACTCGCCGTCCCCGTCGAAGATGCCTGACATCGCCGGGCTGAAGCTGTGGGCCAGCACGGACGACGGCGTCACCTACACGTCCGTCTCCGTCAAGCACGCCAAGGACGGCACCTACACCGCCAAGGCCCGCTACCCCGCCTTCCGCGCCACCAAGGGCGCCGTGACCCTCAAGGTCGAAGCCTGGGACAAGGAGGGCAACACCATCAAGCAGACCACCGTCCGAGCCTTCAACCTGCGCAAGTAAGCACGACCTCCGGCACCGCGTGCCCGCTGCCCCCAGCGGTCGCGCGGTGCCGGCGTTTTGCCGCCTCGGTCAGCGGTTCCGTTTCTTGGCGTAGTGGCGGGCGGCTCGGGCCCGGTTGCCGCAGCCGCCCGAGCACCATTCGCGCCGTGGGCTGTCGCGGACGAAGTACAGCACGCAGCCGGGGGCCTGGCAGGCGCGGATCTCGTGGCGGACCGGCCCGGCGAACAGGGTGACGGCGTCCTCGGCCAGTGCGGCGACGGCGGCGGCGACCGGGCGGCCGGTGGTGCGCACGACCAGCTGCGGCTCGGGGCCGAGACGCAGTTCGTGCCAGCGCGGGACGCTGCCGGCGTGGCGGTTGAGCGTCGCGACCGTGTCCGGGGCGGGGTCCTGGCCGGTGACCGCAGCGTCGGCGAGCGCGCGGATGACGCCGCGCAGCTCCCTGGCCCGGTGGAGGTCGTCGCCGGTCACGTCCTGGAGGTCGGCGTCGGAGAGGGGGACGGCGAGCCTGTCGCGCATGTCGCGCAGCCACGCGGCGAGGTGCTCGACCGTGTGCAGGCCGTCCCTGACCCGGCCACGCACCGCATGGGTGGTGTTGCCGAGTTCGATGGGCAGGGGCTCGCCGAGTTGGGGAGCACCGCCGCCGGTGAGGTGAGCCACATCCACGTTTCTCACGGTACCAGGCGCTTGACACCGTAAGAACCCTCCGCCATGCTTATCACGGATGCAAGAGCATTTAACCATTAGAAATATGAGAGGTCCCTCATGAGCGCACCGGCCTTGCGGACCGGGCATGTCGGTCTGAACGTGACCGATCTGGCCCGTTCTGTCGCCTTCTACCGCCAGGTCTTCGAGTTCGAGGTCTTCGCCGAGCGGGCGGAGGACGACCGGCGCTACGCCTTCCTCGGCCGGGACAACACCCTGATCCTCACGCTGTGGCAGCAGAGCGACGGCACGTTCCCCGTGGACCGGCCGGGGCTGCACCACCTGTCGTTCGAGGCGCCCGACATCGAGGCGGTCCACCGCGCCGAGGCCGTCCTGCGCGGTCTCGGCACGGAGCCACTTCACGACGGCGTCGTCCCGCACGGTGAGGGCGCCTCGTCCGGCGGCGTGTTCTTCACCGACCCCGACGGCATCCGCCTGGAGATCTACGCCCCGACCGGCGCCGACACCGCCCCCGCTCCGACGCAGGGTGCTCCGACGTGCGGCTTCTTCTGACAGACGACCCCCAGTAAGGAGAGGAGCCGATGGTGCTCCACGACGGCGAACACGCGGTGCAGCGCCGGGCCGGTCTGACCACCGGCGGATGGGGATCGGCGGGCGTCGGCGGGGCGATCCCGCCGGTCGCCGCGGACTTCCTCCGCCAGCAGCGCCTGGCGGTGATCGCGACCGCCGACGACGCCGGCGCGGCCTGGGCCGGGCTGATCACCGGCCCGCCCGGCTTCCTGACCGCCCCGGACGACCGCACCGTCGTCGCCGACCGGCTGCCCGGCAGGGGCGACCCGCTCGCCGGGCTGTTCGAGACCGAGCGGGACCTCGGCATGATCGTGATCGAACCGGCAGGCCGCCGCCGGATGCGGGTCAACGGCCGGGCCGTCAGGGACGGCGACCGGCTCGTGACCCGCACCGAACAGGTGTACGCCAACTGCCCGAAATACCTGCAAACTCGTACGTATGCCGACGAGACGCTTGCGGCGAGCAGGGCGGCGGTCGTCACCGGCGAGCTGACCGAAGCCCAGCGGCGGTGGGTCGCCACGGCCGACACCTTCTTCGCCGGCACCTACGCGGCCGGACAGGGCGCCGACGCCTCGCATCGCGGCGGCAACCCCGGCTTCGTCACCGTGACCGGCGGCAGGCGGCTCACCTGGCCCGACTACGCCGGCAACTCCATGTTCATGACGCTGGGCAACCTCGCGCTCGAACCCCGCTGCGGCCTGCTGTTCCTCGACTGGGAGAACGGCGCGACGCTGCAGTTGACCGGCCGCGCCCACGTCGACTGGGACCCCGGCAGGGCCGCCGCGGTGCCCGGCGCCCAGCGGCTGGTCGACTTCGACGTCGAGCGGGCCGTCCAGATCACCGGAGGGTTCCCGCAGCGCTGGTCGTTCGGCAAGTTCTCCAGGTTCAACCCGGCTCCGGCCACCGAGAGGAGAGGCTGATGCGCGTCCGCGTCGACATGAGCCTGTGCCAGACCCACGCCCAGTGCGTGTTCGCCGCCCCGGAGGTGTTCGGCCTCGACGACGATGACGAGCTGGTGTACGACGCGACGCCCGGCGACGTGTCGTGGCCCGCCGTCGAAGAGGCCGCCCGCGCCTGCCCCGTCCAGGCGATCTTCCCAGAGGCGGACTGACCCCCGCCGCCCCGAAGCAGCACACCAAGGAGCACGCATGATCCGCCCGCCCGTTCCGCCCTTCACAGAAGAGACCGCCCGCGCCAAGGTCCAGGCAGCCGAGGACGCCTGGAACACCCGCGACCCGCACCGCGTGGCCCTCGCCTACACGCCCGACTCGGTCTGGCGCAACCGCGGCGAGCTGGTCACCGGCCGGGAGGAGATCGTCGCCTTCCTGACCCGCAAGTGGGCCAAGGAGCTGGACTATGCGCTCCGCAAGGAACTCTGGACCTTCACCGGCGACCGCATCGCCGTCCGCTTCCAGTACGAGTGGCGCGATGCGGACGGGCGATCGTGGCGCAGCTACGGCAATGAGCTGTGGGAGTTCGACGAGGGCGGCCTGATGCGGCGGCGTGAGGCCAGCATCAACGACCTGTCGATCACCGCGGAACAGCGCCGGATCCTCGGCCCGCGCCAGGAGGACGAACGGGGATTGCTCATCCCGCTCGCCTGACGGAAATAGCCCGTATTTCCGGCTGGTTGACCACGTAAAGCGGTGATCACACTAGTCGGGAGATGGAATGACATCACCGGTCGAACCGTTCAGCACAGGTGGCGACGAGAGGCTGGGCCGGTTGCGTGACCGCTTTCAGCAGGACGTGGCCGCGATCGAGCGGCTGAGCGGGCAGATAGCCGACATCAGAGGCCTGGGCGAGGCGGCGCAGGGCAAGGTGGTGGCCGAGGTGACGCAGGGTGGAGCGCTGCGCGGGCTCACCATCGACCCGCGCGCCATGCGGCTCGGCTCCGAGGAGCTGGCCGCTGCGGTGCTCGAAGCCGCGGGCAAGGCCGCCCAGGAAGCCGAGCGAGAGGCGGGTGACCTGGTGGCGCCGTTCATCGCGGGCACCGTGCTGGACAGTGACGGCGACCGGACGGGGCGGCCTTGAAGATCAACCCCGGCCGCGCGGGTGTCTACGGGTTCGGTGCCCTCGGCCTCGCCGTCCGGCCGCCCAGGCCAGTTGCCAGGCCGCGTAGAACAGCGGCAGGACGACAGCCGCCAGCCACACCCCGCGTTCACGCGACTGCGCGCCTGGCCGTGTTCCGCTGGATCACCCGCTACAACACGATCCGGCGGCACTCCCGCCTCGGCCGGCTCAGCCCGATCGCCTACGAGAAGACGACAGATAACCTGAAACCTGCCGCCTGAAATCGGTGTTCACGTCGATGGGGGAGGCCCCGAATGCCTCATCGAACAGCTCATGCCGGTGCAGGCGCAGGAAGACGAACAGCTTGGCCCTTTGACGCCTTCAGGATGGTCTGCTCGACCCGGGACGGCTCTACCGGCGGCTGCCACGCTCCGGGACGCATGAATCACGGATCCTCTCCCTGACCCCGACCGAAGACGCGATCAGGAAGAGGTATCACGAATCCAGCCAAGGTTACGTGACCGGCGCTCTAGGACGTGCTAGGACGGGGCCCGGCGAGGATGCTGATGCCCAGCATGCGGGCGCCCGTCTCGGTGCGCGGGCGGTGCGTGCTGCCCGGGGCGAACACGACATAGCTGCCGGGCCCGAGCCGCTGCCCCCGGTCGATGAACTCACCCGAGATCACGTAGTAGCGCTCTTCGCCCTCGTGCACGTCCACCTCGGGCCACTCGGTGCCCGCGGCGAAGTCGTACATCCACCCGCGAGCCCACTCGGTGGCCGGCAGCCGCCGCCGGATGATCCCGGGGACGACCTCGACGGGTTCGACCTCGTCGACGTTCAAGATCTGGACGTCATGCGCATCGTGTGTCATGCGCCCATCGTCGGGGCGGACGTCCACCTCAGCCCAGTGTCATGATTGACGCTTTCAGGTACTTTCTTGCCATGGGTGTCCATCGAGTGGCCGCGTTGGTCCTGCCGCCGCAGTCCACGTTCGAGCTGGCCTGCGCCGCCGAGGTCTTCGGCCTGTCCCGGCCCGGCCTGCCGGGGCGCTACGCGTTCACGGTGTGCGCCGAGCGGCCGGGCGCGGTGCCGACCCTGGCGGGCTACGACATGCTGGTCGGCCAGGACCTGACGGCGCTCGGCACGGCGGACACGGTGGTGGTCCCCGGCTGGCACCGCCGCCAGGACACCGCGCCGCCCGCCGTGCTCGACGCGGTGCGCGGGGCCCACCGGCGCGGTGCCCGGATCATCGCGATCTGCTCGGGCGCCTTCCTCCTGGCCCAGGCCGGGCTGCTGGACCACCGCAGGGCGACCACCCATTGGCGGCTCACCGGCGAACTCGCCGCCCGCTTCCCCGACGTGCTGGTGGAGCCCGACACGCTCTACGTCGACCTGGGCGACGTCGCCACCAGCGCGGGCACCGCCGCGGGCATCGACCTGTGCCTGCACCTGGCCCGCGCCGACCACGGCGCCGCCTACGCCACGCACGTCGCCCGGCACATGGTCATGCCCCCGCACCGCGAAGGCGGGCAACTGCAATACAGCGCCGTGGCCGCCGCCGACCGCCCGCCGCACTCCCTGGCCCCCGTCCTCGACTGGGCCGCCGAGCGGCTGCACGAACCCCTCACCGTCGACGACCTCGCCGCGCGGGCCAGGGTCGCGCCGCGGACGCTCGCCCGCAGGTTCGCCGACCAGCTCGGCGTCAGCCCCGGCCGATGGCTGCTCCAGCAGCGCGTGGCCGCCGCGCGGACGCTGCTGGAAGAGACCGAACTCTCCGTGGAGACGATCGCGGCCCGCGTCGGCCTGTCGTCGGCCACCAACCTCCGCAGACGCTTCCACACCCTGGTACGCACCACGCCCGCCGCCTACAGGCGCTCCTTCTCCCAGAACGATGCGCGCGGCACTCCGGGCTAACTTCGGGTCACCATGGCCGCGATGTCCTCGATCCGGACGATCTGGCCGCGCGATACAGGTTGAGCCCGACCAGACTGGCCACGTAGTCAGTACGTGGATGGCGGGCCACCTCGGCCGGGGCGCCCTGCTGGACGATGGCGCCGTCCTCGATGACGATCAGGCGGTCGGTCAGCACCATCGTGGACGAACCGCCCGATCACGAGCTGCCACGGCTCCTGCGCGAGCCCGCACGCCAGGCTGACCACCCCGAACAGCGCCACGTCGGCGAGGAAGACACGACGGCGGCCCAGCAGATCGGCCAGCCTCCCGCACAACAACAGCAGCCCGCCGAACGCCAGGAAGTAGGCGTTGACCACCCAGGGCAGCCCGGACACGCTGAAGCCCAGCTCATCGCGGATGCTGGGCAGAGCCACGTTCACGACGGTGTCGTCGAGCACGAGCATGAACTGGACAAGGCACAGCACAGTCATCGGCGCCCGGACAACGCTATGATTCGCCACGATTTGGCCACAATCCGCGATGGGGCCATACTGTGCCGCAGGAGGACATCGGCGCGACCATCGTCGTCCGGTTCCCGCTCGCCTCGGGGACTGGATCCCCCGCACAGCCACACCCACCACCAGCTCGCCCGGACCCGGCGCGGCGTCCTGAGCGTCGGCGTGGGCGAGGTGTACTGGGTGCTGCCGCCCGTCAGGGCGCTGTGGCTGCCCGCGGGCGTCACCCGCGCGACCCGCGCCGCGGTGCTGTGCAACCTGTACCTGGCGCAGGCGCTACCTGCACGGCTGACCATGCCCGCCCATCAAGCACATCCCGTCCGGAGGAGGACTCTTCATGACCGACCGCACCCTCACCGATGAGCTACACGAGGCAGAGCGGCGACTTCAGGCGGCGCAACTCGCCGGTGACGTCGAGGAGCTGGACCGGCTGCTCGACGAGCGGCTCGTCTTCACCGGCCCGCCGGACGGCCGGTGCCACACGGAAGCCAAGGGAGCCGACCTGCACAACCACCGCTCGCGTACCCAGGTCATGACGAAGCTCGTCCAGGAGGATCTCACCGTGATCGTCGAGGGGCGTACCGGCGTCACGTGCTTCCTCGGCACGCTGGAGGGCACCTTCGCCGGCCAGCCCTTCGCCGGGCGGATGAGCTACACCCGGACCTGGGTTCACACGGACGAACACGGCTGGCGCATCCTGGCCGCCCACGCGGGCCCGGCAGGACCGTAGCGATCCGGCCGCTCAGCCGCGCGGCGCGTACATGATCACGGCGACTCCGGCCAGGCAGATCAAGGCGCCGACGACGTCCCACCGGTCGGGCCGGAAACCGTCGATGACCATGCCCCTGGCCAGGGACCCGGCGACGAAGACACCGCCGTAGGCGGCCAGGATGCGGCCGAAGTTCGCATCCGGCTGGAGCGTGGCGACGAACCCGTAGAGCCCAGTCCGTCCGGTTCTCGAGAGGGCTTGCGGGGCCCAGTCAGAGGGTGTCGTTGCATCTTCTAATTCCGACGCTCGGTGTAGGCTCCACCACGCAGCCGAACCGAAGCTCTCAGGCGTGTTCCGCAGGGTTGCCGAGAAATCACGTCGCATTGCAGACGAGAGCATACGATCACAACAGTGGATCATTCAGGCTCGCTGATGGGTGAGTGGATGTATCAAGAGGTCGCGCGCTTGCTCGGTCAAGTGCGGCAGTGGAAACTGAGCCCGGATCAATGGGCTGAGGTCGCAGTCGTCCTCGACGGCCTGCAACGGGGAGGACAGGAGCAATCGTCAAGACCTGTGGATCAAGATCTTCTAGGCGGCTCTCGACTGGTCCTCGATCGCCGGTGATTCCGCGGGCCGCTCGACGAGCTTGCCCTTGACGAAGGTCGCCCCGGCACGGACCAGA
>NZ_JBDPMB010000018.1:0-203628 GCF_039871615.1 Nonomuraea sp. B10E15 | reverse complement strand
CCAGCCGGAGTCCCTGTTCGATCATGAGGACAGATGTACCCGCGATGGCCCCATCCGGCCAGCAGGTAGCAAATCACGGCGTGTCGCTGACCTGGGGAAACATAGGTATTGGCCGGTTAAGAGGGAGTCGCCGACCGTGCCGACGGAGGCGTCGATGCCGGCCGCCAGCAGATGGGTGGTGAACCGGAAAGACGTATATTGACTGCCCGCTATTGACTGCCCGCGTCCGAGTGATGAATCAGTCCCGGCCCGGCCGGGTGGCCGGTGCGCTCGCGCCGCCACAACGCCATGTCCAGGGCGTCCAGCACGAGGGTGGTGTGCTTGGTCAGGGAGGCGGCCCAGCCGACGATCGCCCGGGAGTAGACGTCGACGACGAACGCGACGTAGACCAGCCCGCGCCAGGCCGTCACGTGGGTGAAGTCGGCCACCCAGGCGGCGTTCGGCCGGGTGGCGGTGAAGTCGCGCCGCAGCCGGTCGGCCGCCCGCTCGTGCCCGGGATCGGGCGTCGTGGTGCGGATCTTCTTGCCTCGGCGCGCGCCTTGCAGGCCGAGCGCGCGCATGCGGCGTTCGACGGTGCAGCGGGCCACCCGATGCCCCTCGCGCAGCAGCTGTTGCCAGACCTTGCGGGCGCCGTAGACGCCGTAGTTGGCGGCGTGGATGCGGGTGATGTGTTCGTCCAGTTCGGCGTCGCGCACCGTGCGGGCCGAGGGCAGGCGGCTTTTGGCGGCGTAGTAGGTGCTGGTGGACATCGGGCAGCCGTGCTCGGTCAGGACACGGCAGATCGGCTCGACACCGAACACGTCGGCGTGCTGGTCGATGAAGGTCACGAGTGCGTGTGTGGCCGGTCGAGCTCGGCCGCGAAGAAAGCCGAGGCGGCCTTCAGGATCTCGTTGGCCCGCCGCAGTTCGGCGTTCTCCCGGCGCAGCCGCTTCAGCTCGGCCGACTCATCCGTGGTGCGGCCGGGCCGGCTGCCCTCGTCGATCTGGGCCTGACGGACCCAGGTGCGCAGTGTCTCCGCGGTGCCGATGCCGAGCTTGGTCGCGACCGCGTTGATCGTGGCCCACTCGGTCGGGTAATCCGGCCGCACCTCGGCGACCATCCGCACCGCTCGGCCGCAGCTCGGCGGGGTAGGGAGACTTACCAGGCATGGACTCGATCCTCTCAAGAGATCAAGTCTCCACCGAAGCCGGGGCGATTCAGTCGCCGACCGAACCACGGATCTGGTTCACCTATGGGATCCCGACGCTGGCGCTCTGCCTGCCGGAGTGAACTACGGATACGAGTTCATCGACGTCCCATTGGAGTGACTCATGGCATCGATGATCGTCATCTCCACCACCGCCATCCCCGACCATGTCGGCGGAGCGCTGTCACGCTGGCTCATCGAACCCTGCCCTGGCCTCTTCGTCGGCACCGTTTCTGCTCGCGTCCGCGACGAATTGTGGGCAGCGGTCAGCGCGAGCGTCGGCGAGGGCATGGCAGTACTGATCCATCCTGCTGACAACGAGCAAGGGTTCGCCATTCGGACATCAGGCCAGCGACGGCGTCACGTCGTCGACCCAGGCAGACCCCATCACGCCGGGATCTGCCGTCCTCCCCACGCACGTGGGGGTGATCCGATGTGCCGGTTTGCGGTGTCGAAGCTGCGCGCGTCCTCCCCACGCACGTGGGGGTGATCCGTCCGTCTTCCCCAGGGCGGTGACCACGCGCTCGTCCTCCCCCACGCACGTGGGGGTGATCCGCCGCGACTGGGGCTAGACACGCCTATCGGCACGTCCTCCCCACGCACGGGGGGTGATCCGGATGATCGGCGTGATCTCCCAGTCGATGACCGGTCCTCCCCTCGCACGTGGGGGTGATCCGGTGGAGGAGGCGGACGACCCGGAGCCGTGGCGTCCTCCCCACGCACGTGGGGGTGATCCGCTCCGCCCGGCCCTGGAGATTCGCGTGGACGAGTCCTCCCCACGCACGTGGGGGTGATCCGCCGCAGGTCGGCCCCTGGTACGGCCAGACCGGGTCCTCCCCACGCACGCGGGGAAGCAAGAGAGGCGCTGTAGCCCGCGCCGAAGGCTAGGCGGCGGCCTACTGGTTGACGCAGGCCAGGACGAACAAGACGGTGACCTGCTAAAAGATCAACGTTCAGACCGGGTCATCGGCCGCGGATCCTTCTTCCATGCCTTGGTCAAGGCGGCAACGAGCGCCCCGTCACTGAAGTCATACCTAGCGTCGGGCAGCCACGTCGACGATCTTGAGGGCGACCATGAACAACCTTCCACCGTCCGCGTTCCTACGCAGGTCACCATCCGACCCGAGGCACGGCTACGGCCTGATATGGGTCAGGCTTGCACTCGCCGTGGGGACCGCAGGTGGCTTCTCACTCGGGCGAAGCACTCAGGCAGCGCCTCGTATGCCCCCGCCGGTAGCCGTCCACATCGCCGTAACACAACCGTCGCCCGCTCTGCCGACGCAGTCTGCGACAACACCTACAGCGACACCCACACCTTCCAAGCGACCATCGCCAGGCAAACAGATACTGTCGAGTTCCAGAAGAGACAGCAAGCCCCACGTGGCTGAGCCAGCGAAGACGCGCCCACGAATTCGGCGACACGCCGAACGTCCCCGTCCGTGCGCCAGCGAGAAGGGGGTCGAGGCACGCGTGTGCAAGGCCTTCTTCAGGCGCTGACCGCAGCCTTGCTCCGCGCAATCCCTACGTGGGCAAGCGCCAGCGTGACGGGAAGGGGCGGGGGCGTCGGTTGATGGGCATGTTCGCCTGCATGTACTTCGCCGCCCTCCGGCCTGGTGAGGCGGTCAGCCTCCGCGAGCAGGACTGTTACCTCCCGGCGGACGGCTGGGGACGGCGCATGCTCGACGGCTCGCGCCCCGAGGTGAACCGCCGCTGGACCGACACCGGGGACGCACACGAGCTGCGGGCCCTCAAGCATCGGGGCGAGGACGACGTCCGCCGCATCCCGATCCCGCCGGAATTGGTCAAGATCCTTCGGCAACACATCGAAGAGTTCGGCGTCGCGCCTGACGGACGGCTGTTCCGCAGTGAGCGCGGCGGCGTAGTCGCCTCGACGGCCTACACCGAGGTCTGGCAGGAAGCCCGCACCCTCGCTCTCACACCGGTTCAGGTCGCCTCACCGCTCGCGCGGCGGCCGTACGATCTGCGACACGCGGCCGTCTCGCTCTGGCTCAACGGCGGCGTACCGGCTCCAGAGGTAGCCGCCCGCGCCGGCCACGGGGTGGACGTCCTGCTTAGGGTCTATGCCAAGTGCATCGACGGCCAGGAGAACATCGTCAACCAGCGGATCGCGGACGTGCTCACCGCATGAGATCGCGAACGGCACCACTCGAAGGGCTCCGGTTTCCCCGGGGCCTTTCGGCGTTGCAGGGGCCACGTCATCCCGCGCATACTCCGGATCGTGGGCCTCGACCGGGGGAAACGCCCCCGAATCCATCCCGCGTATATCCCGTGACCACCGACAAACGGCCGCTCAGAGCGGCATCCGGCTGCATAGCCCTGAAATGCAGAAGAGGCCCCGTAGGGCCTCTGAGCTGCGCTTACTGCGTGTGGCAGGTGCAAGGTTCGAACTTGCGTAGGCTGAGCCGACGGTTTTACAGCGCGTGACCGTTACGAACGGCAAAAGGCCTTTCACCTGGACCGCAGCCATGTCTCGTTGCCTCAAGTCTCATGATCATTGCACGCATATTGCACAGCGGCCTTTGGGGCAGACGCCAAGTGCTCGAACTGGACCTTGGGAGAGACCCTAGCCACCGATCCAGCAGTAGATCATCTGATCTTCCTTCTGTGCCCGCTGAGCAAGACCGCGCAGCTCTGTAAGGACCTCCAGAAGGAACCCCTCGTCGGGCGGGAAATCGGCGAACTCCTCGATCTGTGCCCAGCCCTCAGCGAGCTGCCCTAACCTGCTGTCCGAGATGCCGGCGAGCGTGTCGCGCACGTCTACTGAGAGCTCTTCGATTCCCGCTCCTTCCTTGTAGGGAGAGTCATCCGGAAGAGCCTCCCACTCCTCGACCGTCGCCGGAGCGCCCTCGGGCGGCGGATAGACAGTGATCGTCTGCACCAAGCCCAAGCTGTACGGAGTCTCTCTGGCGAGAGCTATGAACTTCCCGAGGATCACGATGGGATCGATCCCCTTGGCGTCCACCGCGTCAAAAGACGGTACGCCGGCCATGGGCTTCTCCACGGCACGGGGACTGTCGGGCTTCTCCGCGGCGGCCTGCCTGTCCGCCGCCCGGTAATAGTCGTAGACGACCCCCACCTGGACCCCCGGTCTTGATCGCCTGGCTTCTATGCTCGCGACAGACTAGGCGATCGTACGTGCGTGCGAAAGACGCCTGGCACCGCCAGCAACTGTCCTGCCTGAGCATCCCGTCGCCGTCGTCCCACCCGTCAGGGAAGCGGGCCAAGGGCCTGGGGTGAAGGTGGAGCCCCCAACTGGAGGAACGACCTTCGCCCCAGGCCCTTGGTCTGCTTGGCTTGCCCTGGGGCGATGGTGACGGGATGCTCAGGCTTCCACCTCAACCACCCACGGCCTTGACGCCCGGCGCGGCGATCATCCCGGAGCAGGAGTGCCCCCGCCGGAGGCTGGGGTTTCGTTGAATCGGGTGAGTGTCCACCTGGGAGGTGGCCACTGCGTGGGGTCCTGGTCGGTAACCCACTCCGTTATCGAGGCGGGGGACACCTTCAGGTCAAAGGATCGGTAGACCGGTAGCAGTCCGAGGGCGTTGAACGAGATCTCGACCGTTTCAGCGTGGCCGACGATGATGACGGCTTCTCCACGGTGGCGGTGGGCGATGTCGATGATGGCGCGACTGGTGCGGGTCACCATCTCGGCCCAGGTCTCGTTGCCCTCTTGGAAGGGTCGGTAGATTCCGCCGCCTTCGATGTCGAGACGTCGAAAGAACTCTTCGTGGGTGAGTCCGTCTGCCTCTGGCGGCGTGTGCCAGGTGCAGAGGCCGCAGTCTTGTGTGGAGGGCAAGCCGCTGGCCTTGGAGATTGCGGCGGCTGTTTCCACGGCGCGCGGCAGGGGTGAAGAGTAGACCGACGCTTTGTCGCTTCCGATATCAGAGCTGAACTGCTGCCCGAGTAGTGCGGCCTGTTCGCGTCCGGTGTCGGTGAGGCCGCGGCATCCTTTCGGTCCGCCTACTACTCCGTCTCGTTTGTGGAGGGAGTCTCCGTGACGCACGAAGAAGAGCCGAGTTCGCATGCGGTAGATCATTCCAGAGGCCGGTGAACGGCGGTGAGCCGCTCGGTACGGCGGGATTGTTGGGTACGGCGGGCGCGTTGGTCGGCGGTGCGGCCCGCGCTGCCGCCGTCCGGGACCGGCCCCCAGGCCGCATGCCCGGGCGGCGGGCAGGCGGCGGGCCGGGTACGGCGGCGCGGCGCGCCGCCGCTTGATACCTGTGAGAGCAATTCGGCAGTCCACGGCTACACAACGACTTCCGCTGATCATGCCTTCCCTGGGAGCGGGTATTGGAGGGCATTACCTACGTCCACCTTGGTTCTCACCAAAGTAGCAGTGCAGAGCGCGACTCCACGTAAGCCTCGACTACTAGCGAGACACGCACGGTCACTACCTATTGGCGCCTGTAACTCCAGCCTCTATCGCAACACCACGACGCTTTCATAGAAATGTTACGTTCCAAGCTGATTTATGCTAACCCCCTAAGATTCCGAACGTACGATCGACATCAAATTAGGATAGATGCGATAGATCGGCTTAAAGCGGACATTGCCTCGCGATAGACTTGTCCCGATTAGGAGATGCCATAACACGTCTTCGACTCCCGCCCACCGCAATCGCACGGGGTGTTACTTTGTGCGCATTTACTTAGTCGATCACCAACTGTACGATCACCGCGGTTGACTTGCTCGCATATGTGGAGGCGCGGTGGCTCTGCCCGGATTTACGCTTGCTTTCGAAGCGTGGCAGGGTGAGCATCGCTACGTCATCTACGACGTCGACGCCGACGCGGCCCTAGATCTCTTCGCAGAGACGATTCGAGACCTCTACGTTGAGCCAGAGAGGCTGCGACTCACGCTCACAGATGCCCTGGCTGGCCTAGACGACATCGTCGACCTACCGGACATCGAGGCGCTACTGCAAGAGGTTACCGAGGCATCGGTGCCTCAGGCTGGGCAGAACCCAGGTAGGCCCCATCTCGACATGGCACGAAACGAGACAGCTGAGGTCTTAGCGCACCTGGTAGCTGAACGAATCCACGGAAGCTCCGTGATAGCTAACCGTGTGCGGAACAAGGAGATCCCAGGACAGCCCACTAGGGGCATGGACCTCTTAGCCCTGCATGAATCTGGCTCTGGATGCCTGAGTCTGGTTTGCGGCGAGGTCAAGGCGTCAAACTCAGCATCCTCTCCTCCCGCTGTAGTCGACCAGGCCGACGACAGCATGAGAAACCAGCTAAAGAAAATCATCACTAACCATACTAAAATATTGCAAGAGCTAAATTGGGCTCACAAGCATTCCAAGGAAGAGCATCGATCCAAAGTCGGACGCGCAATCTTGCTATGGTCCCAACGAAAGCTGCCTATCATCGTACTCCCAGTGCTCATGCGAACGCATAATACTGGACAACAGGCAGATTTTGGTCTGTTCCATACTAGTCCGGATGAACTATCGCCAGCCGTCATATGCTTCTGCATAGCTAAAATATCGGTCCCTATTGAGGAATTTGCTGATTCGGTATATTGTAAGGCGAGGGAGGCGCAATGAACATCGAACAGATTCGAGAGTTGATTAACGAGCTTCAACTCAATGATGTTATTGAAGCTTCCCGAACAACCTACTTTGCCGAAGCTATGCAGGATCTGCTTGAACAGCGCTCGATCTTCGACTGGCATAACGAGGATCAGTCATCACTAGCGACCGCCATTGAGCGACTTGCTCTCGATGTGGACGGCAGCGAAGACGACGGCGCGACGCTGTTCGACAAGGCTTTTCTCTGTCGAAGAACCACTGATCTCTCAGATGTCAATACGCACGGCAAAGTGTTTCACTACTTCTATTTGTCCATTGATGCATTGCTGGCCGGGCGCAGGGCAGAGCTTCGAATGCTGCTGCAAGAAAGCCAGCCTAGCTATAATTTCGACACATCCAATCTGCCCCACGACTGGCCACACGAGCTTCTATTGAGAATCGCACGTAGCTTCATTCTTCTATGTCGCAAAGAAGGTGGCTGGGCAGACGTGCATGCCGCAGTATCAGAGATTGAAGCATTGAGGCATCTGCAGCGAGGGCACCAAGAGGCGATGCTTCGTAGGGCACAGGAAGATAGAACGGCTGCCGGCCGACTAATCTCTCTTTTCAACCTGGCCAAGATAGTTGATATCGCGGCGAGATACACGATTAATGGAGCGCCATCAGATGCACTGCTTCAGATTGACCGCCACGCCTCCAATGTGACTGAGATTCTTGAGTTGCAACCCGAACCTGAGCTACTGCATTTCGCTGACATGCTTTCTGCGGGTGCACGACAACTTATAAAGAGTAGCGTGTGGTTCAATACTAGAACATTAGGCACTCGAATCCGTGAATTCGTGGACCACCTAACTGGAGAAGATCGGCACTCTCCGCTGCTTGAGCTTTGGCCCAGCCAACGCACTGCTCTGGGATCCAGCCTCCTAGACCCGGCCAAGAGAGCAATCGTAGTCGAGATGCCAACGTCGGCCGGGAAGACACTTATTGCCGAGTTCTCTATTGTGCAAGCACTCGCGCTTAACCCCGACAGTCGAATCGCATATGTTGTGCCCACCAGGGCTTTGATAAATCAGATCGTCATACGACTTCGCAGCGACATTGGCTCTCTAGGCTATCGGGTTGAGGCTGCCGTTCCCGTATTCGAGCTAGATCCAACAGAAGATATACTATTGCGCCGCAACGTGGATGTCCTCGTTGTTACGCCTGAGAAGTTGGATTTACTCATTAGATCGGATCATCCCGTTGTCAGAGAACTTTCTCTCATTGTGGTAGATGAAGCCCACAATATTGCCGATGGTGCACGGGGTGCGCGTCTTGAGCTGCTTTTGGGAACTTTGAAAAGGGAACGTGCTGACGCTCGATTTCTCCTTCTAACGCCCTTTGTGCCCAACGGGGATACATTGGCAGCATGGCTAGGTGACAGCACGGAGGGCACGATTCGTGTGTCTTGGAGGCCTAGCGAGCGCATAACTGCCGCTAGCTTTTGGAGAAAGCCAAGGAACAGGCAGCCACGACTTATCCTTAAGACCCTACCCAGCTCTAGCAACGTCGATCTTAATGAAGAGCTGGAAGTCGATTTGGGGTCGGTCAGACTTCCTCACAAGAAGACCAAGGGCTCGGTCTCGGTGTCTACTGTCCTGCGCCTTGCGCGACGAGGAGGCGTCTTGGTGCTTGCGAGGTCGCGGTCCGTGGCGGAAATCCGGGCTACAGAAATAGCGGCTCACATGGAGAATCGTCCGCTGTCTGACTTCGGCGACGCTGTAGTCCGCTATATTCAGAGCGAGCTCGGGAATGAACACGAATTGGCGCGACTAATCAAAAAGGGCGTCGCATACCATCACGCTGGCCTTTCTCACGATCTCCGCTATCTTATCGAGCTGCTAATCGACCGTGAAGATGTCCAAGTGGTTTGTGGGACCACCACCCTCGCTCAAGGCGTTAATTTTCCTATAGGAAGCGTGATTGTCGAGACCCTTTTCAAGTACCAGGGCAGACGGAACGGCATGGCCCCGATGTCGTACTCAGAATTTTGGAATATCGCGGGACGCGCAGGCCGAGCGCTACGGGATCGTCTGGGCCTTGTACTTTTTCCTGCTGCAAATAATAACGATATAGAAACAGCTCGAAACTTCCTCCGGGGAGAGGCCGCAGAGCTTGCGAGCGTACTACTCAACGCGATAAGAAGCGTATCTCTAGCCACATCTGAACTCGACATCGGATTTGTCAGGCAGAATGAAGAATTGGGGACTTTCCTTCAATATCTTACTCACGCGATTCGCGTTGCCGGCCTAGATTTTTCAGCGGCAGAACTCGAAGACGTACTACGCTCCAGCCTCGTTTATCACCAAGCTCGTGAGGTGGACAGCTCCGCTGCTGAGCGACTGGTCCGCTTAACTCGTCGGTACGTTGAGCAACTGCAAGGACGTCAGCCAGGGTATTTGTCCCTAGCCGATGGCACAGGATTCAGCCTCTATTCCGTTGATCTGTTGTATGCCAAACAACGCGAAGAGCATCCGGAGTTTCGCAGTCCTGAATTTTGGACGGCCAGCAATTTGTTTGCATCAGATCCTTCATCGCTCACATCCGCGATCTCGATGCTAGGGGAAGTTCCCGAGCTGACTCTTGGGGAAGGTGGCGCGGGCGTGTTTGACGCATCTAGAATTGCGGGAATCGTACGCGACTGGGTAGCAGGAGGTACCGTTATAGATATCGCAGATAAATGGTTCAGGCATATTTCTGATGCTACTGATCGGAGGCGTCGCGCTGGTCATTATCTCTATTCTCGGTTGATCAGTCAGATTCCTTGGGGGCTTGGCGTTTTGCAGCGCCTTTCGCTTGGAGGCAATCACACAGTGAGCGACTTCTCCCACATTCCATCACTGGTGTTCTACGGTGTACCTACTCGCGAAGCAGTGAGCCTCCGTATGGTCGGAGTGCCACGTGCTGCCGCTCAAGGCATGACTGAGACACTCCAAGGTGTCCCCACCTCGGCCAGCTATGAACAGCTACGAGATTGGGTAGCAGATCGCAACGTAAGCGATTGGGATAATGCACTCGAACCGGAGAGCGTTCTCACCGGCGCCGACTGCAAGGCAATTTGGTCATCGCTCTCTGGAGTCGCTGTTTGATAGGGCGAGTATTCATTGGCTGCTTGTCGTCTAGTCTTGATAGGTACTGAGTCTTTCCCGTCAGAAGCAGGACACTAATCTAGTAGTTCAGGCCGTCGACTGCTGAGCGCACGACGCGCGACTATGAACCGCTCGTGGAATTGTTTGGCAAGGGCTTCTCGGCGGTAGTGCAGTTGGAGGACACGGTCGAGATCTGCTGCACGGTTGACGAGGTCGGTGAGAGATCGTCGATCGATGTCGAATGCGGCCATGCCCTCATCGAATGCCGCGTCGAGATCGCCGCGTCGGGCGTAAACGATGCCCAGGTCGATATGGGCGTCGGCGACCCGCATAGGCGCGTTTGAGGTGCCATCAGGGCGGGTGTGCATCTGAATGGTTTCGCGAGCGTGTTCCTCTGCGCGATCGTCGTCAGCCAGCCAGGTGTAGCAGGTGGCGGCGTAGAAGACCCATTTGGAGTGGTCGAACACGAAGTGGTGATCCGGGTGTTCTGGCATCGGGAGGCTGCTGAGGACTTCGGCGCCGCGGGTGAGAGCGCGGTCGGCTTCGCGGCGGTCGCCGATACGGGCCAGCCCGCGAGCTTCCTGGAGGGTGAGTTGCACCATGGCGCTGCTGATGCCGGCTACTGCCTGGCCCATACGGGCGGCGGTCACGACGTCTTCGTAGCGGCCTTCGACGAGGGCGAACCACGCTGACATCTCATGTGCCCACCCCATGAGTTCCCCATGCCCCACCTGTCGGCCCATTTCGAAGGCGGTACGTCGGGCGGTCTCGGCCTCCTCTCGCTCCCCTAGGTCGTAGTGAACGCATCCCAGCAGGGCAGTGAGCCAGCCCGTAATTACAAGCAACTCGCGGTGCTGGTCAAGGGTGAGGCGCCCGGCGAGTAGGTGATTGATCTGAGCCAGGCGCTTTTGCGTACGATCACGCAGTGTGCCAGCAGGCACCACGGGATACGCACGACACAGCAAATCAACGGCCTCGGCGAGAGCCTCCAGCGTTCCGGTTCCAACGTCGGACGCCTGGAGTTGCTGCGCAAGCTCCATCGTCCCGTACAAGTCAGCCTCTGCCCGCAGGGCATCCATCGGCATCGCTTTCGCCTCGATGAGGCGGCTGTCCGACTGCCTGTTCGGAGAGAACCCCAGCGCTTCGGGTTCCATGCCGGTCAACTGTGTGAGCGCCAGCCGGTACGGCGTGCGTGGCCAGCGGACTTCGCCGGCCTCCCAGCGGCGAACCCGTTCCTCGTCACATGTCAGGCGTTCGGCGATGCCTACCGGTGTGGCGTTGATGCGGTCGGCCATGTCCGCGCGGGTGAGCCTGTGCTCGTTGCGCCATGCGCGAAGTCGCACGTTCGGGATGTAGTCGGGCATCTGCGGTTCTTCCTCCCGGCTGGGGGCTCGAAAGGGGAAACAAGGGGGCCGTTCAGGGGTCCTGCTCAGATGCGGTTGCCGGTGGACTTGTCATCAATCAACCACGGTACGTCACGCGGCCTCCCGCCACAGGGAACGCCGGATGAACGAGGAGATGGCGACGGTGATCCGGCCTGATGAGAAGAGCGATGGTGCACCCTGCCCCGCATGCCGGGGGCGCGGGATCAAGCTGCGTGACTCACGCCGTGCGCTCCTCATCGACGACAGCGACGGAGAGCCGTCCACAAGTGGGGAGCGGGAGTGTCTCGACTGCCTCGGAAGCGGCCGGGCCGAAGGGAGCGAAAGGTGAATTCGATCATGCTGGCGGCGGCGAACGGCTTCATGCAGAACCAGGAAGAGGGCGACAAGCTCGTCCGGCTGCGTGACCAGCTCACGAACCTCGGTGTCAACGCCGAACTGCGGGACAACAACAGCGCGCTCATGGTGCATCCGGTTGTGCCTGGCCTGCCGGTGTGGGTGTTCGTCGGGTACGGCGGGGCCTACTACTCGTGGCAGAACGCCGAGAGGTGCCACCCGACGAGCGATCCGGAGGGTGCGGCAAGCGTCCTGGCTGAGTACATCGCCAGGTGATGACGGGCACGGCGAGGAGGGTTGCTCCCGGTCGGAGGGGGTCGGGCGCTCATCCCACCCGCCTCGTCGTGCCTCCTCTCTCGGCAGGCAGGTTCAGCGAAATCCCACGTCGCCATCCCCCGGGCCGTGCGCTGGTCTACCTGCCGAGTTCGTTCGTATGGCCGTCGCTTCTTCAATCCGCGTGGACACGCAGTGGCGATCCGGTTACGCTCAAACTTAGTAAAACAACTTGTCGGGTGCTGGACGGTCATGATGTCACTAGAGTCCGTGCCACCGAAGTATGCACAGCTTGTGCACACTCTTCAGCGGCGTATCGAGTCAGGGGACTACCCGCCGGGCGCCCTGCTGCCGAGCGAGAACCAGCTCATCCAAGAGTTCGGCGTCTCCCGTCCCACCGTTGTCGCCGCTCTGCGGGTTTTGCGTGAGCAGGGCTGGATCGAATCTCAGCAGGGCAAGGGGCGTTTCGTCCGTGGCCGGCCCGCGCTGGCATCGCGCGAGCGGAATCGGCCTGGACAGGCGTATCTGACCAGGCCGGAGGCCGACTTCGCGGGCGAGGTCATCGAGGTGGGTGCGCGAGCCGTGCCGAACCGGGTGGGCGCGTTGCTGGGCCTGGAGCCCAAGAGCCGGGCTTTCGTGCGTCGGCGCTTGATCGCGCGTGAGGGTGAGCCGACCGACCTGGTGTCGCTGTGGGTGCCAATGGAGCTGTCCGAGGGGACCGATCTGACCAGTGGCGAGGCGCTGAAGCAAGGGTTGCGAGAGCATCTCCAGGCGCGTAAGGGCGTCCGTTTCGATCACATCCTTGAGCAGATCACCGCCCGCATGCCCACCTCTGACGAGGCCAAGCAACTGGTCATGCCCAAGACTGCTCCCCTGCTGGCCGTGTTCGGCGCGGTTCGCGAGGCATCCGGGCGGCCGCTTGCTGTCCTGGAAGTTCTACTTCCTGCGGATCGCCATGAGCTAGAAGACGCCTATCCGGTCACCTGAGAGAGCAGCCGTTCATGTGCAGCGCCAGTCCCAATCGCTGGGGCTGATGTCGCCGAACTCCACGATGACGGCTCTACCGTCTCCGGTCTCTTCGCCGAAGCGTAGGCGGACCTCCACTTTCTCGCCGTCGTCGGCGCCGGCGATGGCGGCCTTGCCGTAGTGGGCCCAGATCTCCTTCTGCGACAAGCCAGTCTGAAGCATCAGCCGAACCTGGTACTCGCAGTAGTCGCCGCTCCCGCCGGACATCTTGCCGAAGGTGGTCTCGCTGTCGCTCTTGCTGCGGGTCTCGGGCGGTAGCGGATAGGCCAGCACTCGCTCACGGAAGTCGTCGAACCGAGCGTTGTCGCGCCACACCGGGATCATGATCAGCAAGAACAGCCCGACTAGTGGGGCAATCACGACTACGGCTAAGCAGCCCCACAAGATTCGCACTTGATCCTCCTGGAATGTCGCGGCGATCGCCTTGGGTGAGTGTCTATCGGATCAGTGACACCGCCGTCACCGTCGCCTAGTCACTTGACCTAGCAAGCTACGCAGAGTTACGCTCTAATCACTCGATAGGTTAAGTGCCTGTCAGCCAAGAGAGGAAAGCTGTTATGGCTCTGCAAGGTCCCATCCCCGTCACCTTCGCCATGGTCTTCCCACACGGCTGCTACATCGTCGGCGAGGTCGAGCCCGTCAAGGACTTCGACGCCTCATCCAACGGCCGGTTCGTGCAGTCCCGCGACAAGCAGACCGCTGAGTTGGTCTGGCAGGTCGCGGTCATGGACGGTGACCCGACCCTCAAGCCCGCGCAGAAAACGGTGGCGGTCAAGATCCTGGCCCCGGTCCAGCCGGTGCCGCCGTCGCCCATGCCGGGCCTGCCCTTCACCCCCGTCGAGTTCGACGGGATCTCCATCACGCCGTACGTCAACGGCAACGGCCGTCTCGCCTACTCCATCAAGGTCCGCGAGATGCACGCTCCCCGCCAGACCACCCAGACCGCCCCGACGGGCAAGGCCGGAAAGGACGCCGCCTAATGACCCGTCGCCGTACCCCTCGCAACAGCGTGATCCGGCTGACCACCGGACATGCCGCCCGCACCATGAACCACCCGTTCACCCGCCGTGAGCCCGTCCTGGCGCTCGACTTCGGCGCCACCTCCGTCCTGGTCACCACAAGCGGACCCGTCACGGAGCAGGACCTGGAGTTCGCGCGCCAGCTCGCCCGCGAGGCCTCCCGCTTCGCCCGTTCCATAGAGCGCAGCTTCTACGGGCTCCCCGACGGTCAGGGAGTGGCGGCGTGAGCGAGCACCGGCCCTACACCTACGTCACCCTGTCCATGCGCCCCGAGTCCGCGCCGCACGTCGGGGTCTCCTTCCACACATCGCGTCTCAAGGTTCGCGCCGGAATGCTGCTCAGCAATCCGCGGCCGTACCTGGAGTTCAGCTCCCACGAGGCCGACGTGCACATCTCCACCACCGGAGCTGGGCCGGTCACGGACGCCGACCTGGCCACCGCCCGAGAGATCTTCAACGCCGCCGCTCGCTACCTGGCCGACTGCGAGTGCCTGCACGCCGAACAGTCGGCCAAGGGCGCCACAGACGCGGCCTGACACGAAGCGGGGCCGCTGGAAGCGGCAACTTCCGGCGGCCCCTCGGTTCTCCCCTGACTGCACATCACGAGAGGTTTCCAGCTTATGTTCAAGCGGCTGCCTGGCGATGAGGCGCGCAGCCTCGTCTCCACCAAGCCCGACACGGCCGTCGTCTTCCGCCCGGCCGTGCTCAAGACTCCCGCCGTCGTCACTCTGCTCATCTACGGCTGGCGTGTCCTCGCTGGCCTCGTTCGTGCGATCTGGCGTCATCCTGTCGCCATCGCTGTCCCGGCCGCTCTCGGCGTTATCTGGACTCGGTACGGCTGGCCCTTCGCGGCCTCCGTCCTCGGCGCCGTCGTCCTGGCCCTGGTCTCCTGGGCCTTCGCTGATCGTGACTCCTTCGCCCGCCTCGTCGGCTGGCGGCTGCTGGCCTAGTGGCGGCTCGTGTCGGTCTACCGCCGCCACTGGCAGGCCGTCATGGACGTCTCCGGCCTCGCCAAGCGCGTGCACGGCCGCGACTACCTACCCGGCCTCGTCCATGTCCAATGCGACGGCTGGGCCGACCGCGTCACCGTCCGCATGCTCAAAGGCCAGGCGGTCAAGGACTGGGCCGACCGCATCGACAACCTCGCCCAGGGCTTCGGCGCTGCGTCCTGCCGCCTCGCTCTCGTCAAGGGCGGCCGCCTGCTGCTGACCTTCCCGCGAAGCGACCCGCTCGCCGAGCCCATACCAGCGCTCCCCATCCCAGAGGAGCCGACCGTGGGGCCGGTCGAGATCGGCAAGCAGGAGGACGGGCAACCGCTTCGGCTCAAGGTCCATGGCACGCATGTCCTGATCGCGGGCGCGACCGGGGCCGGTAAGGGCTCGTTCCTGTGGGATACCATCCGCGGGCTGCTCCCGGCCATGCGGGCGGGCCTCGTGGAAGTCTGGGCACTCGATCCCAAACTGATGGAGCTGTCCTTCGGACGGGAGCTGTTTCAAGGCCGGTACGCCGCCGACCCGGCCGACTGCGCCGATCTGCTTGATGAGGCCGTCAGCGTCATGCAGAAGCGTGCGGCTCGATTCGCCGGTCTCCAGCGCTCGCACGTGCCGACGATCGAGGATCCGTTCGTCCTGGTGCTCGTCGACGAGGTGGCGTTCCTGACCGCCTACCAGCCAGACAAGCACCTCCGGCAGCGCATCTCGGCTGCCTTGGCCACGCTCGCCACTCAGGGCCGCTCGGTCGGGGTCGGCGTCATGGCGGCGCTCCAGGACCCACGCAAAGAGGTCATGAACATCCGCAACCTGTTCCTCGACAAGATCGCGCTCAGGCTCGACGAGTCCGAACAGGTGGACATGGTCCTCGGCGACGGCGCACGGGATCGAGGTGCCTTCGCCGACCACATCTCGCCCGTCCCGGAGCAGGGCGCAGGTGTCGCCTACATGCGCTTGGAAACCTCACCCGAGCCCATACGCGTCCGGGCCGCCTACGTCTCCGATGCCGACATCCGCGCCATGGTCGCGCAGTTCGGGGAGGCCGCATGACGACACTCGCCCACTTCCTGGGGCCCTTCCCCCGAAGTGTGGACACCTTGAGTGCCGGATGATGGACGTCCGGAGGCAAGGAGTTCCACGTGGCGATGAAGTCGTATCCGCCGGAGTTCAAGGCGGACGCTGTCGCGTTGTACCTGTCTGACCCGAGCCGGACGTACGCGTCGGTCGGCCGGGACTTGGGCGTGCACCCCGAGACGCTGCGCCTGTGGGTGCGTGAGGCCCGCGCGAACGGCACCGCCGGAGCCAGGAAGAAGGGGTCGGTCGAGGAGCCGGCCAGCGGGCCGCTCTCGTCCGACGACGTGCTGGAAGCCGAGAACAAGCAGCTCAAAGCCCGCATCCGGGAGCTGGAGCTGGAGCGCGACATTCTTCGCAAAGCTGCCAAATATTTCGCGGGCGAGACGAACTGGTGAGCCGCTTCCAGTTCGTTGCCGACCACCGCGACGCCTTCGGCGTGAAGCGGTTGTGCCGGGTGCTGTCGGTCTCCCGGTCCGCGGTGGCTTGGCTGAAAGCGGCCTCGCTGGACTTGGCGAGCCTGGAGGACGCCAAGACGGTACGGCTCGCCCTGCACGCCCTGACGCTGTGCCTCGACGGCAGCGCGGCGGCCTCAACGACGATCGCCCGCAAGCGTGCCGTCTTCCACGCCCTCCTGGAGTACGCGGTGGAGTTGGAGGAGCTTTCGGCAAATCCGCTGCACAAGGTCAAGTGGAAGCCGCCCAAGACCACCGAGACGGTAGACCCTCGGGTCGTGGTGAATCCGCGCCAGGCACAAGAACTGCTGACCGCGGTGACCTACGTGGGCCGACGCGGCAGAGGCCGGCGGCTGATGGCCCTCTTCGCCTGCATGTATTACGCCGCCCTACGCCCGGCCGAAGCGGTAGGACTTCGCATCCAGGACTGTCACCTGCCCGCGTCAGGCTGGGGACGGCTCACGATCGACGTATCCCGGCCGGAGGTCAACACCCAGTGGACCGACAGCGGAGACGCCCACGAAGAACGCGGCCTCAAGCACCGGGGCAGGCAAGACGTCCGCCCGGTGCCTATCCCTCCCGAACTCGTCGAGATCCTCCGCGAGCACATCGCCGAGTACGGGATCGCCAAGGACGGTCGCATCTTCAGCAGCGAACGAGGCGGTGTCGTGGCCTCCACCGCCTACACCGAGGTCTGGCAGGACGCCCGCCTCCTGGCCTTCACACCCGCCCAGGTCGCCTCTCCGCTCGCCAAGCGGCCCTATGACCTCCGGCACGCGGCCGTTTCCCTGTGGTTGAACGCGGGCGTCTCAGCCCCGGACGTGGCCGAACGGGCAGGGCACAGCGTCGATGTCCTCCTGAGGGTCTACGCCAAGTGCATCGACGGCCAACAGGAGATCGCCAACAAGCGGATCGGCGACGCCCTCGCCGCATGACCACGTACCAACCGCACCCAGAGCCCCGGCCCACCACCGGGGCTCTTCGTCTTGGCCGCGTATTGGCCGAATCCGGCCGCCGACCTGCGGAAACGCGCTCAAGATCATTGCACGTATATTGGTGGACCAGCGACAACGGGCCGCTCAGAGCGGCATCCGGCTGCATACCCCTGAAACGCAGAAGAGGCCCCGAAGGGCCTCTGAGCTGCGCTTACTGCGTGTGGCAGGTGCAAGGTTCGAACTTGCGTAGGCTGAGCCGACGGTTTTACAGCGGGTCGACGTTCCTGACTGCATCAGGCCTCTGACCTTGGGGTACGACTCTCGCCTTTCTGATACCAGGGAAGATCATCCCGCGTATATCCCGCGAGGCCGAGCCGGCCACGACCCCTCTGAACCTGCAGATTTAAACAAGACGATCAATCGGGGCCTGCGGGCCCCGGCCTGCACATATCCCGTAGACGTACGCTGAGGCTTGCCCGCGTGCGCTTCCTTGGCAGTACAGCAAAGCAGCCACAACCCGCATACAGGTCGGCGAACTCCCTGCTTGCAAATCGCTCTGTCCTCCTGATCCTGACCTGCCGAAGCCATCGACATGCGACATTCTGGACTCTATCAATGCTAGACGAACACATTACTCCCTATTTGGACAAAGGGCGCATCACATAACATAGCAACGTTCAGAGGCACTCCTCTCGCGCAGTGGGTATAGTTTCGCCTCGGACCGTCAAAACTAGCTAGAAAAGAGGAAGAAGTAGAATGATCCTCCGAGAATTTCTATATGTAGATACGGACAAAGTTCGCTCCATGCAAGCACAGCTCGACGGAGGGATCTTTGAGGAAGAGCGAGAGACGACAAAGCATGACAAAAGAACTGAGGCTGGGCTGCGTGGTGTAGCGAATCACTATCAAAACTGGGGAACTGAGAGATATATGCACAAATCTCTAGGTGACGCTCTTTTCCCCACACTGGAAAACTCCATGGAATCGGAAGGTTTCCTGGAAGATATAACCGACATTGTTGCCGACCCCGCAAACTGGCATTCGGGAGCGATCCAAAGGGATTTCCCTGCTGGTACAGTTGTGCGCATAACAGCGCCAGGGCGCCTTTTTGATGCCCGTTACATCGCTACGGTATTCTCGAGTTTTGTTGCCACCTATACCGGTCTAGAGGGAATCGGCGCACTCCCCGCAACCTCCACATCGCAGGGGAACAAGAAGCCACAACGTCCGGCTAAATCAAACACTGCTCTCGGCGAGAAGAAAGAGCTAGAAGATCTTATCCCTGATTTCTCTGGCATCAAGAGTGATACTGGAACGGTCTTCACATCTACACATCTGCGGGCCCTCGTCAAGCTTTGTCGAGGACTTTTCTCTCCCGGCCTACACTTCAACGCAATGCCTACAAGCGACGACAAACTACTAATTGGGTCACGACTTCAGGAAGGGCGCCAATTCCTGGACGGAGATCCCGAAATTCTATTTGCGCGCTACGGCTTCGAGCCACAGGCGTGGACCATCGTTGGCACAGTTGGCCACTATTCGCGCGAACTTAGTAGCTTTCAATCTCCGAGCCAGAAGCTGGTGGATGAGAACTCTAAATTGATGCGGGGGCGCACTTCTACTTTCATCAATGACTTCCTGCATTACCTAGGCACGCAAGGCTTTACGGACTTGCCGCAATACCCTGGATTCTCTGTCGTGCCCCTAGCGGTATACCGAACGATTCCGAGCAAAGGTCGCACGAGCCTTACAATCCAGCACTGACCGGACTGACTGTTGGCGACCGCCCGCACTGGCCCCTGATGGTCGGGCAGTCAGCTCAGCCCACCTCCCGCTCTCTCCAGGCACGACTTCATCCTGTTGGACCCACCCAAGCGAGAGACCCCCTCTGCTCCCCATCGTCTCTGTCGGCGGCGTATGCTGGTCAAAAGCGGGTGCTGCGCTGAACTCGACTCCCGAGCTGATGACAATCTTCGTGACGGTCCTCTGCATGGTCTTCCCGGAAGTCTCGTACACACGGAAGCATGATCTTTCGCGAGACAAGAAAGGCAAGGTGGTGCGCGATGATCGAACGAATGACCTTCGGGTCTCGATCGGCGGCCGGAAGGTGGCGGCACCTCTCGTGACAATGCTCTGTGCGTCCCTAGTGGGATGGCAGATCAGCGGGGGGTCGGGTTGAGCGCAGCAACGCAGCCTTTCCTAAGGTCCGTTCCCACCTGCTGCCGCAGACGAGATCCGCTACGTATAGCAAACATCGGCCACCGGACCCTAGCAAGCCATGCCTCAGCTCGGCAGCAGACCGCAACCAACTAGCCCCGGTGAACCGGTGCTGAGGGACGAAGCACCGGATCGTCGATCGCCCCCAACCCTGTATGGCGACCCGCCGTGCAGTGGCGATCGTAGAGCTGAATCTGCACGGCGGCGCGGCAACCCCGGCCGGAGCCGTTCGGTTGGTACGGCGGGGCCGGCGTGCGGTGCCCGGGCCGGTGTCCCGCCGCCGTCCGGGACCGGCCCCCAGGCCGCACGCCCGGACGGCGGGCGGGCGGAGGGCCGGGGGTACGGCGGCGCGCCGCGCCGCCGCTTGATCCCTATGTGAGCAATTCGGCAGTACGACTGGCATACCAACTCTTAACATGTGAGTGTTGCTACACAGGGAGGCGAGGTTGAGATGGCGGACAGCTTGGAGCAAGAAGCCCTTTTCAGCGACGAGGAAGAGGAGGCTACCGCAGAGCAAACCGAGTATCCCCTCGACGTCTCGCCAGACGACAGAAAGCTGGTGACGCAACCTTACGATCTCTCCCTGTCCACCCTCGTCGACGACATAAATCGCCACCGGTTGCTACTTAGCATCGAATACCAGAGAAAATATGTCTGGGACAGGTCCAAAGCAAGTCGCCTTATCGAGAGCCTACTTCTTAACATTCCCGTTCCCGTCTGCTATTTCGCCGAGAACGAGGACGGGACATATGAAGTGATTGACGGCCTTCAACGAATCACCACTATCAACGACTTCTTGCAGGATGGGTTCGCGCTCCGCGGCGTATCCGTCATCAAAGAGTTCGACGGCAGGAAGTACAGCGAACTTCCTATCAAAGACCAGCGACGCCTTAGCAATCGCACCATCCGCTGTATTGTCATCACCGAGGATTCACACCCGGATATCAAGTTTGACGTGTTTGAGCGCCTCAACACCGGTTCGGCCATGCTCGCAGCACAGGAATTGCGTAACTGCATCTACAGAGGAACGCTAAATAAGTTCCTTCGCGAGCTTGCCAAAGATGAGAACTACAGCCGGATACTTGGTGGCCTCAAAAACAACCGGATGGCATACGAAGAGTTGGCGCTTAGATTTTTCGCCTTGTATGAAAATCTCACCGATTACCGACCCCCACTGAGGCAGCTTCTGAATGCTTATATGCGGAGGCATAGGAACTCAAGACCCAGCGCCGAAGTAGTTGATGTTTTCAGGGATACATGCCGTACGGTCTACGAGATATTTGGGCCCAATGCTTTCCGAATTGTTAGAGATGGCAAATCTGGCGCCTTGAATAAGGCACTTTTCGACGCCCTAATGCTCCCGATAGCTTTTGCGGACCGGGCTGAGGCTGTAAGGAAGTCAGAGAAGGTTCGCGCATTGCGAACTGAATTGCTCGAAGCAGAGGCTTTCCAGATCGCCATCGGCCGCGCCACTGCTGACAAGACCAGACTGCACGGACGGATAGGGCAGTTTGCCGTAGGCCTCATTCGCCTAGGCGTGAGATGCAACATCCCAAATCTCTCCGAACACTCCAACTGACGGTGTCCAGTGGAAACGCAGAACCTCGGATCTCTCCCTGAATTCATGGATAGCTTACGAGAAGTTGACAGCCTTCTCACCGCTGCGCCGAATCAAACATTGCACGAAGGGCTCCCTTCTGATCACCGCCTTCAGCGGGAGTTGGGCAATGCCATAACTCGCGCATGTATGGTGATGCTGGTTGCCCACTTTGAAGGGTTTATTAAGGCCGCCCTCACCGAGCTAATCGATGAAATCTGCGCAGCAAAGCCACCTGCTCGGCGAATTCCAGACCCACTACTGGAATTGATGACACGAGGGCGAATAGACGAGATTCTGGGGACATCAGGAGAAGAGCGTATCAATCGTACTAGAAAGCTCTTTACGTCGTATGCCCAGCTTTGGGATGATGATCGAACCGTCGCCCCTCATCTCTTGTCAGCAAAAATACTGACGCGCCAGTTCACAAATGCTCGCCCGGAGGTATTGGGCGAAGTTTTTGGCCTTATCGGAGTAGACGACGCGATCTCCCGAATTGATGAAGCAGTTAATCTTGCTATCAAACAAAGAGGCGACGAAGCCACCACGATTAGGGTAGCTGTCAAGCTCGGCGAGATTGTCGACCGACGTAATAAGATCGCCCATGGCGATCGCAGTGAGACTCCCACTCCACCCGAGATTCAGAACTACAAGATATTTCTGAAGGACGTCGCTGACGCTATAGCGCTGATTGTCAGCCAGAGAATCAACTACTGCTGTTCACTGCGCTGAAAGTTAGGAACGATACAAACTCATGCTATGTGCAGGGCGGAACACTCAGGCGATCTGATACGTCAGGTGCTAAGGCCGAGTCACTGCATGCCTCTCTCGGTTGAAAGCCGTGTGCCACATGCCTCCAAGCAGGTAGCTTCACAGTGTGGGTGATGACGCTGAGCTGACGCGCTGGGTCGTGCATGGGGAACGTCTGGTCTATGACAACCGGTGGATCCGGTTGGGGCTGGCGGATGTGGAGATCCCGGGTGGTGAGCGGTTCGAGCATCACGTGGTGCATCTCGACCGCGCGGCAATCGCCGTCGTCTTGGACGAGCAAGACCGCGTTCTCCTGATGTGGCGGCATCGGTTTGTGTTCGATCGGTGGGGGTGGGAATTGCCCGGCGGGCTGATCGAAGCCGGCGAGGATCCGATGGTCACCGCTCTGCGGGAGGTGGAAGAGGAGACCGGGTATCGACCCAAGGGTCTCGAGCATCTGGTCTCGTATCAGCCGATGGCTGGGATGGTGGACTCCGAGCACATCCTGTTCGTGGGGCGCGGGGCGGAGCTGGTGGGCAAGCCTGAGGGTGAGGTGGAGGCCGACCGGATCGAGTGGGTCCCCATGAGTGAGATCCCGGGCATGGTGGCGCGCGGGGACATCTGGACGTCGGGGACTTTGGTCGGGGTGCTTCAGGCTCAGGTGTGGCTCAACAACCAAGACCGCGGTTGACGGCTTTTGCCAGTTCGTTGATGCGGCGGCGTTGCCGGCGGCTGCCGGTCATGGTGGCCAACTGCTGGGCTCGTTGTATGTGGGGCTGGGCGGCTTCGGGGTCTCCGGCGGCGATCAGGGCGTGGGCGAGGTCGCAGCGTACGCCGGACTCGGCGCGGTTGTAGGTGCCGTCCATCCCGGCCAGGGCTGAGCGTAGGTCCTCGGCGGTGGCGGGGTCACCGAAGCGGACCAGGCAGTTGCCGCGCCAGCGGGCCAGGTGATGGGTGTTGATCGACAGGTAGGGCATGTCCTGGTCGGTGTCCCCCTCGGGGAGCAGCGAGACGGCTTGATCGAGGGCGCGGCGGCAGGTGGTCTCGTCGCCCAGGACGGCGGCGGCTTCTGCTTCGGCGGCTGAGAGCCAGGTTCTGAGCCGGGCGGGTACGCGGGCATGGTGCTGGGCGTGCACGTGCTGGAGGAGTTCCATTGCCTCGGCAGGCCGGCCGAGTTCCATCAGGACGTAGGCCTGTTCGCCGGAGACGTAGGCCAGGACGGCGGGGTCCTCGGCTTCGTAGGCGGCGGCCCTGGCCTGTTCGTAGTGGTGCCAGGCGTCTTTGAGTGCCAGGGCGTTGATGGCCTGCCATCCGGCCAGTGAGGCGGTTTCGGCGAGGAGGTGGGCGAGTTCGGCGCGCATGCCGGGGCGTACGGCGTGGCGGTGGGCGCGCTGGATCTGGGAGATCTGGGCGCGCATCTTGTCGGCGATGGCCACTCCCCCGAGTCGCCGGTCCAGGAGGCGCAGGTTGTTGGTGTCGGTGCGCAGGATCATGACCGTGGTGGGGTCGATGGTGGCCGTGCTGTCGAGCAGTTCGGCGAGTTCGCGGGCCTGGTCCTCATGCTCGTCGTCCTCGTCGTGGGCCTGGGGTGTTCCAGTCAGCGGCGCCAGGCCGAGGAGCATGCGGGCGTGGTCGGGCAGGCGCAGGCCGTTGGCGACACGTTCGATGACGGCGAGTTCTTTGATGCAGCCTCCGCCGTTGAGGATCTTGTTGACGCGGGGCTGGCCGAGGCCGGTGGCGGTGCCGATGCGGACCTGACTGGCGCCGTATTTGCGAGCGATCCTGAAAAGTCCGGCAATGTCGCGGCTCTTGAGTATTTCCCGGGTCTCGTCCTGATCCCAGACGGCGGCGGGTAGCTCAATTGGGTCGAACGCGCCATTTTGCATTTCGGACCTCCGGCGTCCTGTTGCCGGGATGATGTCGTGCTCTGGCGTGAAGCCTATATGCGCTCGTGCTATATCAGCGTGAGATAGGTCTAAAAAGCATGGACATTCATGCTGACCGGCATGACAACGCCAGTTAGATGCACAGAGTGCGAGGGGCGAGGCTGGAAGATCGTCACTCGTCGCGGCCACGTGACCGCCTCCGGGCTGGGCCTGGCCGCGTCCGCTCAGGAGGACTGCCGTTCCTGCACCGGCTCTTCTGAGACGCTGCGGGAGGGCTTCTCCTGGGCCGTCCGCATCCTCACCGAGAATGGCGAAATCGTCGGTCCGAGCGGGTGGAGCGGGTTCCAGGCGACCGCGATGGACGAGCTGCGCACCGCGATGCGTGCCATGTCGCGCGAGGCTGCGGTCCGGGGCAGCATCTGGCACACCTTCCACGACTTCGGCGCTGGTGAGAGCGCCCAGGCGCAGCGCGAGATTTTCCGCGCGTACGTGGATCCGGCCGGTTCGGTGCGATTCGAGCGGGTGGAGAAATGATCTCTCCGGTCATGGTCGCGATGGACCCGTGCCGGTCGGCCGAAACACTGCGCGATGCTTTGCGGCAGGACGGCATCAATTCCGACGTCCACGACGGTTACGGGCTGGCACTGGTTTCGGTCTGGGTGGGCCTGGTCGTCTGGTGCGACGGCGCGCGTTTTTGGTGGCGTACCGGATGGAATGCCGATCGCCGCCGCGTGATTTACGCCTGGCACCCCGCGACCGACCCTTTCCGGGCGGCTCGCCGGATCGCCTTGCGGTACGCCGAACTCCGCACCCAGCACCGCCCGATCACCTCGCACCACTCGCCCACCTCGGCGGAGCCGTTGTGAACCGCCTCGGCTGGCGGGCCACCATCGTGAGCACCCTGCACAGCCACGCCCGCGTCCGGGCCAACCACGCTGCGCTGGTAGGCCGGGAGGGCGTTGTGGTCGCGGTGCTCCGTAACGGCACGGCGGCCCTCGTCCAGCTCGATGAGCAGCCGTTCGATCTGCCCGGCGGCGCCCAGCGCTGGCCGCTGCAATGGGATGACCTCGACCTCAAGGAGCCGGTTGAGCTGGCCGCTCCCCCGGCCTATGTGGCCGGCCTGGCGTCGGGGCGGGTGCACGCCGTCATCCCCGGTACGAAGGCCGCTCTCTGCTCGGCTCCAGTCGAACCGCTGCCGATCTGCGGCTGGTCGGTGAGTTTCGCCCCGCATGTCTCCCGGGCCTGCCCCGAATGCGTGGCCGTGCTGGCGGACTGCTGAGTTAGATCCTGCTCGCCTATGAACGCGGGCCGCTGACAGGCCATGGCTCAGCCGGTACTGTGCTTATGCGCACAAGTGGAAGAGTGAACGGGCGGTTGAGATGGGCATGGATTTCGCCCCACCTAAATACGCGCAGGTCATGCGGACGATTCAGGATCGCATCGAATCGGGCGAGTACGCCCCCGGCGACATGCTGCCGTCCGAAACCCAGCTTGTGCGCGAACTCGGCGTGGGCCGGACCACGGTCGTGCGGGCGTTGCAGACTCTCGCCATGCAGGGGTGGATCGAACGGGAGCACGGGCGCGGCTCGTTCGTCAAAGGCCGTCCGCAGAGCGCGGCCGACCGGGTACGCCCCAGCCTGATGACGGCAGAGCAGGGCGAGAGCCTGGATGCCGTGCTTGAGGCCGGGCGCGTTCCGGCGCCCCGCCATGTCGCCCGGCTGCTCGGCGTCGCCGAGAAGACCCCTGTGGTCGTCCGCAGGCGGCTCGCGCGGCAGGCCAATGTGATCTCGGCGGTAGAGACCGTTTGGGTCCCGCTGGAACACGCCCTCGGCACCGACCTGGACAAGCCCGAACCCTTGCGACGCGGCATCCGCCAGCACCTCCAAGCCGTCAAGCACCTGCGCTTCGACCACATCACCGAGCGGATCAACGCGCGCACGCCCACCAAGGAAGAGGCCGAGCTGCTCGGCTCGTCCGGGCCGGTCCTCGGCGTGCTCGCCACGGTGCACGACCCCGCCGGCAACGTGCTCATGGTGGTCAGCCTGGCCCTGCCGGGGAGCCTGCACGAACTCGAAGATGTCTTCAAGGTGAGCTAACTCTTACCCGCCCCTTACCGCTCATCCACTTGTGCGGACGAGTTGTGATCACCTACTCTCAACTCATACGGACAAGTGGACGAGCGAACGAAGAGTCGTCCCCGACGAAAGGAGGATCCCTCATGGCAATCCAAGGACCGATCCCGGTCAGCTTCGAGCAGGCGTTCCCGCACGGCTGCTTCCTCGTCGGCCAGGTCGAGCAGGTCAAGAACTTCGAAGCCTCGACCGGCGGCAAAACCGTCTACGCCCGGGACAAGACGACCGGTGAGCCGATCTGGCAGGTCCCCGTCATGGACGGCGACCCGAACCTCAAGGCCGGTCAGAAGACCATCGCGGTCAAGATCCTGTCCGAGACCGAGCCCGTCGCCCCGCCCGCGCTGGCCGGCCTGCCGATCGCGCCGGTCGAGTTCACCGGCATGACCATCACGCCGTACGTGAACCCGGCCGGACGACTGGCCTACTCCTACCGGGCCACCGGCATGAAGCCCGCCCGTCCCAAGCAGCAGGCCGCACCGGCCGCCGGTAAGGAGGCAGCGGCGTGAGCTCCGGCCCATACACCTACGTCACGCTGACGATGCGGCCGGACTCCGCGCCCCATCTGTCCATCTCGTTCCACACGCCGGGCCTGCGGGTCAGCGCCGGAATGCTGTTCAACAGCCCCCGGCCGTACCTGGAGATCAGCTCGCGTGACACGGACGTGCACATCTCCACCACCGGAGCCGGGCCGGTCACCAGCGCCGACCTGGACACCGCCCGCGAAATCTTCAACGCCGCCGCTCGCTACCTGGCCGACTGCGAGCGCCTGCACGCCGAACAGCCGGCCACCGACCAGACCGCCACCGGGGCGGCCTGACCCGTAAGGCGGGGCCGCCAGAAGCGGCAACTTCCGGCGGCCCCCTTGCTCTCCCGCGACTTCCACATCAACGAGGAGGTGTCCAGCTTATGTTCAAGCGCCTGCCTGGAGACGAGGCGCGCAACCTCGTCACCACGACCCCGGACACGGCCGTCGTCTTCCGCCCGGCCATCGTCACCACCCCCGCCATCCTCACTCTGATCATCCTCGCCGGGCGTGTCCTGGCCGGGCTGGTCCGGATGACCTGGCGGCACCCCGTCGCCACGCTGGCCACCGTCGCGCCCGGCGTGCTCACCCTCCTGTACGGCTGGCAGACCGCGCTTCTGCTCACCGCACCCACCCCAGCCGGCCTCGCCGCCTGGGCACTGACCGACCGGGACTCCTTCGTCCGGCTGGTCGGACGTCGGCTGCAAGCCTGGTGGCGGCTCATTTGGATCTACCGGCGCCACTGGCAACCCGTCATGATCGTCTCCGGCCTCGGCAGGCACATCCGGGGACGCGACTACCTGCCCCGCCTCGTCAAGGTCACCTGCACCCCGTGGGCGGACCTGGTGACCGTGCGCATGCTCAAGGGCCAGGCGGTCAAGGACTGGGCCGACCGCCTCGACCACCTCGCCCAGGGCTTCGGCGCCGCCTCCTGCCGGGTCGCACTGACCCACGATGGACGGCTGACGCTGACATTCCCGCGTCACGACCCGCTCGCCGTCCCGATCCCCTCGCGCCCGCTGCCGGACGTGGCCACCGTCGAAGCGATCGAGGTCGGCAAGCAGGAGGACGGGCGGCCCTGGCTGCTCAAGGTTCACGGCACTCACGTGCTCGTGGCCGGTGCGACCGGGGCCGGCAAGGGCTCGATCCTGTGGTCCGCGATCCGCGGGCTCCTGCCCGCCGCACGTGAGGGCCTGGTGGAGTTGTGGGCGCTGGATCCCAAGCTGATGGAACTGTCCTACGGGCGGGATCTGTTCGGATCGCGCTTCGCCGCCACTCCGCAAGAGTGCGCCGATCTCCTCGATGAGGCCGTGAGCATCATGCAGAAGCGGGCCGCCCGGTTCGCCGGGCTCCAGCGCAACCACACGCCCACGGTCGAGGACCCGTTCGTCCTGGTCGTGGTCGATGAGGTGGCGTTCCTGACCGCGTACCAGACGGACCGCCAGCTCAAGCAGCGCATCTCCGCCGCGCTGGCCACGCTCACCACCCAGGGCCGCGCGGTCGGCGTCGGCGTCCTGGCAGCACTCCAGGACCCCCGCAAGGAGGTCATGAACATCCGCAACCTGTTCCCCGACAAGATCGCCCTCAGGTTGGACGAGTCGGAACAGGTGGACATGGTCCTCGGCGACGGAGCCCGCGGCCGTGGCGCCCTTGCAGACCACATCTCACCCGTCCCCGAACTCGGCGCGGGCATCGGCTACGTCCGCCTGGAGACCAGCCCCGAACCCGTCCGGGTCCGCGCGGCCTACGTCTCCGACACCGACATTCGCGCCATGGTCGCCACCTACGGGAAGGCGGCATGAGGATCTGCTTCCACGGCACCGCCGACGAACTCGACCTGGTGACAGGCCGCCCCCTCATGGTCCTGCTGACCGCCCGGGACCTGCCCCGCATGCGGGTCTTCGAGCTCTACCAGGCCCGCGTGCTCGCCCACCCCTACGACGGGCGGTACCGGCTGTGCGCTGAGATCGCCGAAACGGAGGTGAGCCCCGATGCGTGACATGACCTACCTGCTGGAAGGGCTGCGCTGCTCGACCTGCCGGTCCGACAACACGCTCTGGCTCGACCTGGAGCCGGGCCTCGTCGAGTGCCGCGAATGCGGCCAGGGCGCGCTCATCGTCGCCGACGACGGGGAGGATCAGTGACCTACGATCGCGCTCTGCCCCGGGCCGAACGGCTGCGCATGCCGTGGGCGCGTGACGTCGCTCTGGAGGTCGCCAAGCAGTACGGCGTCTGCATCCGCCCCATCGCGCTCAAGCGCATCGACCTCCAGACCGGGCAGAGCGAGATCATCGATGTGTCCTGCGGGACTACCAGGGAGGCCGTCTGCCCACCGTGCGCCAAGCGCAACCGGCAACTCCGCATGGCCCAATGCCGGGAAGGCTGGCACCTCGACCACGAACCCGCCATCACCCCGGACGAACCGAACGACGAACAACGCTGGCTGATCGAGTTCCGCGCCGACATGCAAGCCCGCCGCGACGCCGCCGAGCAGGCCGGCGAGGACACCACCGACCTGGACGCCGTCCTCTCGGGCCTGGACGACGAGATCAACGCGGCCGGGATGCGCGGCAACGTCCTCGGCCGGACCACCCCTAAACGCACCCGATCCACCCGCCGACGGCAAGACTGCCCGGACCTGCCCAGCCGCAAGATGGCCAGCACCACGCTCGGCCGGACGTTCACCAGCTCGGACGGCAAGGTCTACCGACCATCGCTGTTCGTCACGCTGACCCTGCCCAGCTACGGCAAGATCCGCGACGGCGTCCCGGTCGATCCCGACACCTACGACTACGCCCGCGCGGCCCGGGACGCGCTGCACTTCTCCAAGCTGGTCGACCGCTTCGTGCAGAACCTCCGCCGGGTGGCGGGCTACGACGTGCAGTACTTCGCCGCCGTCGAGCCGCAAAAGCGGCTCGCTCCGCACCTGCACATGGCGATCAGGGGTACCCTGCCCAGGGCGGAGATCAAGCAGATCGCGGCGGCCACCTATCACCAAGTGTGGTGGCCCCCGGCCGATCGGGTCGTCTTCGACGGCGAGCACCTGCCCGTCTGGGATGACCAGGCCGGTTACGTCGATCCGGCCACCGGTGAGGTCCTGCCCACCTGGGGCGAGGCGCTCGACCAGCTCGACACCGACGACACGGCCGAACCCTTGCACGTGATCCGCTTCGGCACTCAAGTGGACGTGCAAGGCGTCCTGGCCGGCACACCCGACGCAGACCAGTGCATCCGCTACCTGTCCAAGTACCTGACCAAGTCACTCGGCGAAAGCCTCGACACCGACGACCAAGCGCGCCGCGACCACGCCGCCCGCCTGGCCGAGGCGCTGCGCTTCGAACCCTGCTCGCCCACCTGCGCGAACTGGCTCCGCTACGGCATCCAGCCCAAGGGAGCCAAAGCCGGGATAACCCCGGGCCGCTGCCGTGGCACGGCCCACAAGCCCGAACACCTCGGCTACGCCGGGCGCCGCGTCCTGGTCTCCCGCAAGTGGTCCAACAAGACCCTCGCCGAACACAAGCAGGACCGCCGCACGTGGGTCCTGGAAGCCCTCGGCCAGACCGACCAACCACCAGACCCCCACCGATACACCTGGAAGCCCGTCCCGGCCGGAGACGCCAACGTGCCACCGCTGGCCGTCCGGCTCCTCCGCACCGTGGCCGAACGCCAACGATGGCGCGCCCATATGGCCCAACTCGAAGCCCAAGCAGCGGGCCGAGATCTTTTCGGCAACTGAGCAGACGGGAAGGGCGGCATGAGCAAACGAAACGAACTCCTCACCGTCGCGCAGGTCCTCGAAGAACTCGGCGGCGTCTCTCGCCGCACCTTCTACCGCTGGCGCGAGATCGGCAAGGCCCCGAAGGGCATTCGCCTGCCCAACGGTGAGCTCCGCATCTACCGCAGCGACCTTGATGCTTGGCTCGAATCCCTCCGGAGTGCAGCATGACGACCTCATACGACGTGAAGTTCTGGGAGATCCGGCGGAACAAGTCCAGCAAGTCACCCTCCTACGAGGTGCGTTGGAAGGTCGGCGGCCGGGAGAAGTCCAAGACGTACACGACCAAGGCCCTCGGCGAGAGCTTTCTGACGGACCTGCGGCAGGCCGCGCGACGGGGAGAAGCGTTCGACCTGGAGACAGGTCTCCCCGAGTCGATGACCAAGGCCAAGGATGCGCGGACGGTCCTCGACTTCGTGAAGGCGTACGTTGAGGCCCGCTGGCCGTACGCAGCTGCCAAGAGCCGTGACAGCATGTCGGACGCTCTTGCGACGGCTCTTCCGGCGTTGACGACGGAGATGGCCGGGCGCCCGGATGCCGCCCTCCTCCGTAAGGCCCTGCGCCAATACGTGCTGCTGCCTGAAGGGAAGCGGCCCGCCATGCCCGCCGACATCGCGCGGGCCGTCCGCTGGCTGGAAGCCGCGTCGCTCACCATGGAAGACCTCAACGACACCAAGGCCGTCCGCCCGGCCCTCGACGCCCTCGCGCTCCGCCTCGACGGCAAGCAGGCCGGCGCCAACACGATCAGGCGGAAGCGCGCTGTCCTTCACCACGTCTTCGAGTACGCGGTCGAGCTGGAAGAACTGCCGTCCAACCCGCTGCACCGGATCAAGTGGAAGCTACCGAAGACGACCGAGACCGTGGATCCGCGGGTCGTGGTCAACCCTCGTCAGGCCAGGGAACTACTCGTGGCGCTCACCTACGTGGGCAAGCGCCAGCGTGACGGGAAGGGGCGGGGCCGGCGATTGATGGCCATGTTCGCCTGCATGTACTTCGCCGCCCTCCGCCCCGGCGAGGCGGTCAGTCTCCGCGAACAGGACTGCCACCTTCCGGCGAACGGCTGGGGACGGCTCACCCTCAACAGCTCACGACCCGAGGTGAACCGCCGATGGACCGACACCGGGGACGCTCACGAGCTGCGCGGTCTCAAACATCGGGGCGAAGATGACGTCCGCCGGATCCCGATCCCTCCGGAACTGGTGAAGATCCTTCGGCAACACATCGAAGAGTTCGGCGTAGCTCCTGACGGGCGGCTGTTCCGCAGTGAGCGCGGCGGCGTGGTCGCCTCGACGGCCTACACCGAGGTCTGGCAGGAAGCCCGCGCCCTGGCTCTCACGCCCGCCCAGGTCGCCTCACCGCTCGCCCGGCGGCCTTACGACCTTCGGCACGCGGCCGTCTCGCTCTGGCTAAACGGCGGCGTACCGGCTCCAGAGGTAGCTTCCCGTGCCGGTCACGGCGTGGATGTCCTGCTGCGCGTGTATGCCAAGTGCATCGACGGCCAGGAGGACATCGTCAACCAGCGGATCGCGAACGTACTGACCGCATGAGATCCCGAACAGCACCACTCGAAGGGCTCCGGCTTCCCCGGGGCCTTTCGGCGTTGCAGGGCCGCGTCATCCCGCACAGACTCCGGGGCATGGGCCTCGACCTGGGGGAACGCCCTCAGATCCATCCCGCGTATATCCCGTGACCACCGACAAACGGCCGCTCAGGGCTGCATCTGGCTGCACACCCCTGAAATGCAGAAGAGGCCCCGTAGGGCCTCTGGCCTGCAGCTACTGCTGGTGGCAGGTGCAAGGTTCGAACTTGCGTAGGCTGAGCCGACGGTTTTACAGACCGCTCCCTTTGGCCACTCGGGCAACCTGCCGTGTCTTCCGCTCTCGCGGCGACAGACAGAAGGATAGCGGACTTCCGAGGTGTACGTGACACCGGTTTGTCCCGGGCCGGATCGCGGTCGCGTGCCACACCGGCGCTGGCCGGTCCTTCGGCGCACGCAACATCCTCCGTGCGCGGCCGTGTCGTGTGGAACGCCCCGGGAGGGCCGGGAACGTGTCACGGACGTGAAGGCGCGTGACACGACGTGGAGCGCCGTTCAGACCTCCACGGTGACGCGACGCGGTGGGAACGCCGTACGGACCTCCATGGTGACGCGACGCGGTGGGAACGCCGTTCAGACCTCCACGGTGACGCGACGCGGTGGGAACGCCGTTCAGACCTCTAGGGGTGACGAGTTCCAGGGGTGGCGGCGCGTGGGTCTCCGCGGAAACGGGCCGGATGGGGCGTCGGTGGGAGCGGGTGAACGGTGTGGTGGGGGGCGCGACGGGTTGGGGGCCTGCATGGCGGGCCGATGCTGGCTAGGCTCGTGCGCTGGGTCCGCGCCGCGTACGCCGTGCCGGCGGGATCCGGAGAGTGCTTTCGCAGCTGAGAGGATGGGTGTTTTGGCTGATTCGTCGTTCGACATCGTCAGCAAGATCGACCGGCAGGAGGTCGACAACGCTCTGAACCAGACGGTCAAGGAGCTCGGGCACCGTTTCGACTTCAAGGGCACCGGGGCGGCCATCAGCTGGTCCGGGCAGGAGAACATCGAGGTCAAGGCGAACAGCGAGGAGCGGGCCAACGCCGCACTCGACGTGTTCAAGGACAAGGTGGTCAAGCGGGGCCTGTCGCTGAAGATTCTCGATGCGGGCGAGCCCAAGCTGTCGGGCAAGGAATACCGCCTGCTGGTCAGCCTGAAGGAGGGCATCGACCAGGAGAACGCCAAGAAGATTTCGAAGATGATCCGCGATGAGGGGCCGAAGGGGGTCAAGGCGCAGATTCAGGGCGAGGAGCTTCGGGTCAGTTCGAAGAAGAAGGATGACCTCCAGGACGTCATCGCGCTGCTCAAGGGCAAGGACCTGGACATCGCCCTGCAGTTCGTGAACTACCGCTAGTTCGCGGGCGTGGAACCGCGACGGCTCCGGAGGTGGCTGAGGGGCATACGGGGCACATGGCCGGGCGCGGCGTTCTCGTACGAGGGCGGCGTGACCCCGCCTGTGCCTCGGGTCCGGCCCGCCTATGCTCAGTTGTCGTGACGAAGATCCCCCTGCGCCGCTTCACGGCACGTGCCCTGCCCCTTGATGATCAGGATCGCGTTCTGCTGCTTCACGGTTTTGATCCTGCTCGCCCTGATCAGCCGTTCTGGTTCACGATCGGCGGGGCCGCCGAGGGCGGCGAGACGTTGCAGGAGGCGGCGGCGCGGGAGTTGTTCGAGGAGGTCGGGATCCGGGCGGACGTGAGCCAGTTCACCGGTCCGTACGGATCCAGCGTGATCGAGTTCGAGTGGTCCGACTACGCCATCACGCAGGATCAGACGTTCTTCGCGGTCAGGGTCGGATCCGAAGCGGCGGTGTCGTTCGAGCACATGGAGCAGATCGAGAAGGACACGACGACCGCCTACAGGTGGTGGAGCGTGGCGGAGCTCGAGAGCACGCGCGAGGTCTTCTTCCCCGTGAATCTCGCGGAGATCCTGCGGAAGATCACTGCGGGCGGAGGACTCGCGTAGCGCCCGCGATCAGCGCCGTCGCCAGGATCCACCCGCAGACGATCAGCCCGTACGCGAGCCACTGCGTCCAGCCCGCCGGGTCGAACATCTCCCGTTGCCCGAACGCCGGGATCGGGAGCAAGAGGTCGAAGCTGTAGGCGAACGAGTTGAAATCGGGGCTCTCATCGGGTTTGAGGGCCCTGGGTGGGTTGAGTGCGAAGACGACCGTTCCGACGGCCAGCAGGAGCGTGAACCACATGCCGGCCAGCCATGGCCGGTAGCCGTACCCGACGGCCGCGTCGAGCAGCCGCCCCCACATCCGGCCGCCCAGCCCCTGTGTCTGCCGCCTGGCGCGCAACTTGGCGAGCTGGGCGCGGCGGGCGAGCGCGTCGTTGCCGTCGCTGAGGTACCACGCGGCCAGTTGCTCGTACGGCTGCGGCCGGAACCCCTCCGGGTCGCGCGTCACCCACTCGATGCGCCGGGCCACGCCAGAACCGCGCAGACGGTCGTACGTGAGGCCGTTGAGGCGGAGCTTGTCCGGCCAGGTGTCGGGGCTGTCGTGCAGGGTGCCGACCGTGGTGTGGGCGAGGGTGACGACGCCGTCGATGGGCTCCGACGGCGTGAGTGACAGCTCGCGAACCTCCATGTGGCTCGCGTGGAGTGCGTAGCGGGTGTCGGGGCTGCTGAGGACGCCGGCGAACGCGAGCGTGCCGTTGACGCGGGCGCCGCGCAACCGTACGCAGCCGGATGCCTGGAATCCACCGGTGCAGCGCATGCTGTCTTCGACGACCATGTTGTCGGCGGTCAGGGCGTCCTTGCCGGGATTACGGAGAGTGGCGCCGTCGAGGAAGAACCCCCCGTTCAGGCGGGAACCGACCAGGCTGACGCCGCCGGTGAGGTCGGCGTTGCGCATGTACATGCCGGAGTCGACGACGATGGAGTTCGCGTAGAGCGCCCACTTCCCGTCGTCGGACACCACCTTGGTGCCGCCCAGCCACAGGCCGCTCTCGAACTGGGCCCGGCTCACGCGGACGGTGCCGGTGCTGTGGGAGCCCGAGAGGCTGAGGTGGCCTGCGACCCGCATGCCGCCGCCGCTGAGGCCCGGGAAGTGGCAGTCGGTCAGGCGGATGGTGCGGGTGGCGGAGCCGGTGAGCTGGATGGGTTCGTCCAGGTGGCAGCCGCTCAGGACGAGTTCGTACGGGATCGTGCCGCCGACGATCGACAGCCGGCCGGTGATCCTGGCGCCGCGCAGGCGCAGGGCCGGCGCGGCGCCCCCGCCGTCGTCACGGGCGCCGAGCAGCAGCCGGGTGATCACCTCGGCCCTGATCGTACGGTCGGGGCCCCAGGTGTGGCCGTCGGTGGGTGCGTTCGACCCTGCCGGGCGGCCGGCGCTGATCTCCAAAGGGCTCAGCTCGACGAGCCGGCCCGTGGGGAAGGCGTCCCAGAGCTTGCGCTCCGCTTTGGTTAATCGTGGAAATCGGCCCATCGTCAACGACGATATCCGGCCATGCGCTCAAGTCGGGCAACTCGCTCGGAGGTGGGCGGGTGGGTGGAGAACAGGCGGCCGAAGCCGGAGCCGCTGAACGGGTTGGCGATCATCATGTGGGAGGCCGAGGTGAGGCGGCTGTTCTCCGGAAGCGGGAGGCGGCGGGCGCCCAGCTCGATCTTGCGGAGCGCCGAGGCCAGCGCGAGCGGGTCGCCCGTGAGCCGGGCGCCCGACTCGTCGGCCTGGAACTCCCTCGCGCGCGAGATCGCCATCTGCACCATTCCGGCCGCGACCGGCCCGAGCACCATCATCAGCAGCGCGCCGAGGAAACCCGGCCCCTCGTCGTCATCCGACCCGCCGAAGAACACGGCCACATAGCTGAGCCAGGTGATCATCGTGGCCAGCGCACCGGCCACCGAGGAGACGAGGATGTCGCGGTTGTACACGTGTGACAGCTCGTGCCCGATCACACCGCGCAGCTCCGGCTCGTCGAGCAGCTGGGTCAGCCCGTACGTCACGCACACCGCGGCCTTGCGCGGGCTGCGTCCCGTCGCGAACGCGTTGGGCTGCACGGTCGGCGAGATGTACAGGCGCGGCATCGGCTGCCTGGCCTGCGTCGACAGCTCGCGCACGATCCGGTAGAGGGTGGGGTGCTCGACCTCGCCGACGGGCCGGGCACGCATGGCCGACAGGGCGATGCGGTCGGAGAAGAAGTAGGCGACGCCGTTGGTCGCCAGGGCGAGCACCAGCGCCATCTGCACACCGGTGCCGCCGCCCAACCACGCGCCCACCGCCACAATGAACGCCGACAATCCGCCGAGCAGAACGGCGGTGCGCAGACCGTTGTGGTGCAAGGCTCCCCCTTTCGTGCCTGGGTTCACCTCAGTCCAACGATGATGACCCGGTTCTTCGTTCCCCGGCGTGCTCAGCTGAAGGCAGAGCGCGACCTTTCACCCGCATGTCATCGCGCGTCAACCGAACGCGGACAGAGCTGTCACGTCGAGAACCAGCTGCGGCGCGACCGAGAACAACACGGCGACCGCCACGGCGATCCCGATGGCCGGCAGGGTCGCCGGGAACGTGCGCGGCGGCGCGGGCTCCGGCGCGGGCTCCGGCTGGGGGGCCGAGGCGAACAGGCGCGCCGTCCAGACGGCGTAGTAGTAGAGGCCGATCACGGTGTTGACCGCCATGACCAGCGCCAGCCAGCCGGAGCCGCCCTCGACGAGCTCGCGGAAGACGAACACCTTCGCGAAGAGCCCGGCCAGCCCCGGAGGCAGCCCCGCCAGGCAGATCAGGCAGAACGCCAGCGCGAGCCCGGCGGCGGGACGGCGGAACACCAGCCCGCGGTAGTCGTCGAGCTCGTTGCGGGCCGTGGTCTTCGAGACGAGCATGACGACCGCGAACGCGCCCAGATTCATCGCGGCGTAGATCACGAGGTAGGCCATGGACGCGCCGATCGCGGTGCCGCCGTCGGCGGTGACCGTCACGGCGAGCGGGGCCAGGATGTAGCCGGACTGCGCCACCGACGACCAGGCCAGCAGGCGTACGGCCGAGCGCTGGCGCAGGGCCAGCAGGTTGCCCGCGGTCATGGTCAGCGCGGCGAGAACCGCGATGATCGGGACCCACGTGGCGGCCTGCCCGGACAGCGCGGCCACCAGGACGAGGATCAGGCCCGCGAACCCGGCCGCCTTGGAGATGACCGAGAGCAGCGCGGCCACGGGCACGGGCGCGCCCTGGTAGACGTCCGCCGCCCAGAAGTGGAACGGCACTGCGGCGATCTTGAACGCGAATCCCGCCACGACGAGGACGACGCCGACCGTGCCGACCGCGGGCAGGTCGCCCTGAACGAGCGCCACGCCGGGCGCCTGGGCCTGGCCGCTGAAGACGGCCCCCAGGCGGGGCAGGAAGACCGTGCCCGCGATGCCGTACAGCAGGGAGACCCCGAACAGCATGACGGCGGTCGACACCACCGACACGACGAACAGCTTCACCGCGGCCTCGGAGGAGCGGCCGTCGTAGCGTTTGAGCGCGGTGAGGGCGAAGACAGGGAGCGACACCAGCTCGAGCGCCACCACGAGCATGATCAGGTCGCGGGAGGCCGGCAGGGTGACCGCGCCGACGAACGTGCACAGGAGCAGGAAATACCACTCGCCCACCGGGATGCCGCCGCCGGCCAGCTCGCTCATCGACAGCAGCACGACCACCACGGCCGCGACCAGCACCATGCCCGCGAACACCAGCGTGAACCGGTCGGCCACGAACGAACACTGCGCCGTCGCCGGGTCCGCGAGGCTCGGCGGGACGCAGAACGTCGACCGCGGCGTGCCGCCCCCTGCCGCCTGGACGAGCACGAAAGCCAGGGAGACCAGCACGCCCGCCAGCGTGACGAGCCCCAGCACGCCCCTCGTGCGCGGGCGGGCCGGGAGGAACGCGTCGAGCAGCAGCACCAGACCGGCCGCCAGCGCGAGCACCAGCGGGGGTGCAATGACGAGATAGTCGATCTGCTGGATCACGAGGCGCCTCCCAGCAGGAGCTGCACGGCCGGGGTGGTGAGCGACAGCAGCAGGCCCGGCCAGAGCCCGAAGAGCAGGATCAGCACCACGAGCGGCGTCCAGGCCAGCAGCTCGTGGGTGCGGACGTCGTCCGGTCGGTCCCCGATCTCGGCCGGCCCGCCGCCGGCGTCGAGCGGCGCCACCGGGCGCTCGCCGGGGGTGTCATGGGCGTCACCATCCGGTGCGTCCGGATGGCCCGCACCCGGTGACGGACCGCCCGCGCCCTGGAGGACCCGCTCCGCCGGACGGGCGGGACGGCCGTGGGTGACGCGGGACAACATGACCAGGAAGTACGCCGCCGTCAGCACCGCGCCCAGGCCGCCGATCACCATGTAGGTGAGGAACAGCGGGCGCGGCAGGGTGTTCGCCGGCTGGAAGGCGCCGAACAGCGCCAGCATCTCCCCCCAGAACCCGGCCAGGCCCGGCAGCCCGAGCGAGGCGATCGACGCGAACGTGAGCACCGCACCCAGCCGGGGCACCGTGGCCAGCAGGCCGCCGCCCAGCGACGGCATGTCGGCGGTGTGGTAGCGGTCCTTGACCGCCCCGGCCAGGAAGAACAGCAGGCCGGTGATCAGGCCGTGGGCGACGTTGGCGAAGAGGGCGCCGTTGATGCCCACGGGGGTCAGCGTGGCGAAGCCCAGCAGGACGAAGCCCATGTGGCCGACCGAGGAGTAGGCGATCATGCGTTTGAGGTCGCGCTGCGCCAGGCAGGCGAGGGCGCCGTAGACGATGCCGACGACGGCGAGCGCTCCGAGCCACGGCGCCACGGCCGCGGCCCCCTCGGGAAGGACGGGGATGGCGATCCTGGCGAAGCCGTACGTGCCCATCTTGAGCAGCACCCCGGCGAGCAGCACGGAGCCCACGGTGGGAGCCTCGGTGTGGGCGTCGGGCAGCCAGGTGTGCAGCGGCCACATGGGCGTCTTGACCGCCAGGCCCACCGCGATCGCCACGAACGCCAGGATCTGTACGGACCTCGCCATGCCGGCGCCGTGGGCCGCGGCCAGCGCCTCGATGTCGAGCGTGCCGGTCTGCGCCCACACGAGCAGCAGGCCGAGCAGCATCACGACCGAGCCGAGCAGGGTGTACAGGATGAACTTGACCGACGCCGCCCTGCGCCCCTCGCCGCCCCAGATGCCGATCAGGAAGTACATCGGGATGAGCACGACTTCGAAGAACACGAAGAAGAGCAGCAGGTCGAGGGCGAGGAACGTGCCGATCATGCCGATCTCGAGCACGAGCAGCGTGAACACGAGCGCTCTCGGCCGCGCCGTCATGAGCTGCTCGCCGGCCCGCGCGCGGCCCCAGCAGAGGTAGACGAAGCACAGGAACGTCAGCAGGGCCGTCAGCGCGACCAGCGGCAGCGAGATCCCGTCGACGCCGAGGTGGAAGCGGAGCCCCAGCCCGGGGATCCACGGCTGGTCGATCTCGAACTGCGGGCGCGCCGCCTGACCGTAGTCGAACGCCGCCACCAGCAGCACGGCCAGCGCCAGCGTGACGCCGGACAGGACCAGCCCGTACGCGCGCAGATGGGGACGGAGCGCCCGCGGCGCGAGGAGCAGCAGGAGCGCGCCGAGCAGCGGCACGGCCAGCAGCGCGACGGGAAGCCAGCCCATCATGTGAACACCACCGCCCCGACCACGATCAGCAGGACACCGGCCAGCAGCCCGCTCACGTAGAGCTGCACGTTGCCGTTCTGGGCGAACCTCAGCGCTCCCGACAGGCCACGCGCCGACCTGCCCGACCCGCGCACCGCGCCGTCAACGACCCGGTCGTCGGTGCTGACCACGAGCCTGGCCAGCACCATGACCGGGCGTACGAAGAGCGCGGCGTAGAGGCCGTCGACGTGGAACGCCCGCTCGCACGGCGCCCGGAACGGCCCCAGCAGGCGGGCCGGGTCGGCGGCGGGGTCGATGCGCCAGAAAGCGTAGACCACCCCCGCCCCGAGCAGGGCGAGCACGACGCTGGTCGCCGCCACGCCGAGCGCGAGGTGCGGCTCGACGGCGAAGCCCAGCAGCAGGGCGGGAACGGCGAGCAGGGCGACGGGCACGAGCATCGAGCGGGGGGCCTCACGGCCGTCGACGACGTGGGCGGTGCCCGGCTCGGGCTCGGGAAGCGCCGCGGGTGTCGCCTCGCCGAAGAACGTGCGGAGCCAGGCCCTGGTGGCGTACGCGCCGGTGACGGCCACGGTCGCGAGCGCGCAGGCGTACAGGAGCAGGGCGGCCGCGTCGGTGAGCACCCCGGTCGCGAGCGCGCCGTCCATCGCCACGAGGAGGCTGTCCTTGCTGAAGAAGCCGCTGGCCGGCGGGAGGCCCATCAGCGCGGCGAACCCGATCGTGGTCGCCACGAACGTGACCGGCATCTCCCGGCGCAGGCCGCCCATCCGCGCCATCAGGTTGGAGCCGACGTGGTGGATGACCACGCCCGCGCAGAGGAACAGCAGCGCCTTGAACGCCCCGTGCGTCACGAGGTGGAAGACGGCCGACGTGTCGGAGCCCGCGGCGAGCCCGCCGGCCATGTAGGCGAGCTGGCTGACCGTGGAGTAGGCGAGCACGCGTTTCAGGTCGTCCTGCGCCAGCGCGGCCAGCGCGGCGCCCAGCATGCCCAGCGCGGCGATGACGGCCAGCACGTCGAGCGTGGGCCGGGCGGCCAGGAACGCGGGGAAGAGCCGGGCCACGATGAAGATCCCGGCGGCGACCATGGTCGCGGCGTGGATGAGGGCGCTGATCGGCGTCGGACCGGCCATCGCGTCGGGCAGCCAGGTGTGCAAAGGCACCTGGGCGCTCTTGCCCGCCACCCCGGCCAGCAGCAACATCGTGGCCGTCACCAGGGTGGCCGGCGACATCTCCGGCACCCTCGCCAGCACGTCGGCGACGCGGAAGCTGCCCGCGGCCAGGCCCAGCACGAAGATGCCGAAGAGGAAGCCGACGTCGCCCAGGCGGGTGACGAGGAACGCCTTGACCGCCGCGCGCGAGTTGCCGCGGTCTTCCCACCAGTGGCCGATGAGCAGGTAGGAGCAGAGGCCCATGATCTCCCAGCCCACGTAGAGGACCAGGAGGTCGCCCGCGTAGACGACCAGCAACATCGCGCTGGTGAACAGGCTGATGAACGCGCTGTAGGAGGGGTAGCGCGGGTCGTCTTTGAGGTAGCCGACCGAGTAGATCTGTACGGCCAGGGCGACGAGGGTCACCAGGACGCCGAGGACGCCCGACAGGTTGTCGGCCTGCAGGGTGAGCGAGATCGGCACGCCGCCGGTGACGATCGTGCCGTAGGTCTGGCCGGTGGGCGGCGAGGTGGTGGCGCCTTCCCCGTTGAGGAAGGCGAACCCGGGGCCCCAGGCCAGCCCGATGGCCAGGACGGCGGAGGCGGCCGTGGGCAGGACGGCGATCCAGGCCGCCCTGGTGTTCGCCCGCGCGGCCGCCGCTCCTGCCCCGGGGCCTTCGCTGTGGGGCAGGCGGGAGAGCAGCAGGCCCGCGAAGGCGGCGAGGAACGGCAGCAGGACCGCCAGCAGGGGAAAAGTCGTCATCGCGGGCCCCCTCGCCTGACGGGCCTGTCGCCCCCGCGACCGGCGGCCGGCTGCTCCTGGCCGGGGTCGTCGGCGCGTGGTTCCGAAGGCGCCGGCGGGCCGGGCGGGTCGGTGAGAGTGCGCGGGGCTGTCCGTAGCCCGTCGCCGGCGGGCATGCTCGGCACGGTCTGCGGGCGCCCGGGGTCGTCGGCGGGCTCGGCGAGGTCGCGGAGATGGTCGATGTCGACGGTGCGGCGGTTGCGGTAGAGCGCCAGGATGATGGCCAGGCCGAGGCCCACCTCCGCGGCGGCGATGACGATGACGAAGAGGGTGAGCACCTGACCGCTGTGCAGGCGGTCACCCAGCCACACGTCGAACGCGACCAGGTTGAGGTTGACGGCGTTGAGCATCAGCTCGACCGACATCAGCACCAGGATCGTGTTGCGCCGGGCGAGCACGCCGTAGACGCCCACGGAGAACAGGAGCGCGGAGACGACCGCCGGGTAGACGATGTGCACTAGTGACCCCCGGTCTGCTCGGGTGGTGTGCTGCCCATGGTCTGGTCGGACGGCGAAGTGTTCCCGGACCGGGCCGGCGGCTGGGCGGTCTCGGGGCTGCTCGGGGAGCGGGAGTTTCCCGGCCGGGCGGAGGGCGGAGCGCTCGCGGGCTCGGCGGGTGAGCCGCCGGGGATGTCGGTGCGTGACAGCACGATCGCGCCGATCAACGCGGCGAGCAGCAGCACGGACAGCGCCTCGAAAGGCAGCACCCAGGTGGCGAACACGCTGGCGCCCAGCTCTTTGGCGGCACCCTTGCCCGGGCGCAGCGGGGCGTAGGCGGTGCGGAAACCGTCGATCACCACGGTGACCAGGACCGCCGCCGTCGCCACCGCCACCACGGCGGCGACCACCCGGTTGCCGCTGTCGAGACCCGCGGAGGGGCCGATGGGCGCGCGGGTGAGCATGATGCCGAACAACATCAGCACGACCACCGCGCCGACATAGATGAGGACCTGGACCCATGCCACGAACTCCGCCGTCAGGACGAGATAGCCGCCGGCCAGCGCGCCGAAGCAGACCACCAGCCAGAGGGCGGCGTGAACGAGTTGCCTCGTCGTGACGACGAGCAGCGCCGATCCGACCGCTACCGCGCCCAGCAGCAAGAAGACGATCTCTTGCCCGGTGGGTGACAGGTAGGAGGGCACCGCCTCGGTCACGACTCCTCCTCGGACTCCCTTGTGTCGTCAGGACCGAGCCGCCCTGGCGGACGGATGGACCGTGGATCGGCCATCCTCCGCTTGCGGGGGCTCGCGGGTGAAGTCTGCTCCGGCGGGCCGGGCTCGGGTTGCGGGTGGCTCGAAGCTGTGGACAACGTGTCCGGGGACGGCCGGCCTGTGGACGAAGCCGGTCCCTGAGGGCGGGCTTCCTGCCCCTCGGAGCGTCCGGTGTCCTCCGCGGATTCGGGCTCGGAGCTCTCGGGGCCGGTCGGGGGAGCCGCCGGTCCGCCGGTGTCCGCCGGGTCAGGGCCTTCGGCTGGAGCGTCGCCCTGAGCTCCGGGCGGAAGGGCGCCAGGGGGGCGGATGGCCCGTACGTCGGCCATGGATCGGCGGGGACGCTCCCGACCGCCTGCGGGCCGTGATGGCGCCGCGGGGCCTGTCGTAGGCGCGTCCGCGGTCGGCTCCGGCGTGCCGGACGTGGACCTCTCCTCGGCGGGCTCGGACGTGCCGCCCGCGGGGTCCGCCGCGCCGTCGGGATCCGGTGCGGTCGCGGGCTTCGGCGCGGTGGGCTGCCTGGCGGACGGCGTGGCGCGGGAGGCGGCCGGGCGGCGCGGGGCGGCCGTGAGTTCCTTCGGCGGCTCGGCGCCGGGGTCGTGAGCAGGCGGCGGCGGTACGGTCTGGGTCCAGGCGGCCAGCTTGTCCTTCTCGTGGAGGAGGTTGCGGATGTCGCCCTCGGCGTACTCGAACTCCGGCGACCAGAAGAGGGCGTCGAAGGGGCACACCTCGATGCAGATGCCGCAGTACATGCACAGGGAGAAGTCGATGGCGAAGCGGTCGAGGACGTTGCGCTGGCGGGCGCGGCCGCCCTCGGGGGCCGGGATGGTCTCCTTGTGCGAGTCGATGTAGATGCACCAGTCTGGGCATTCCCGGGCACAGAGCATGCAAGAGGTGCAGTTTTCCTCAACCAGGGCGATAACGCCCCGGCTCCGCGGCGGTAGAGCGGGCTTGACCTCGGGATACTGCTGCGTGACCGATTTACGCAGCATGTGGCGAAGGGTGATGGACAGCCCTTTTGCCAGTCCGACTCCCGGTATCCGCCCCATGTTCAACATCATGACGCACTTGGCCTCGCAGGTGAATGAGCCAGAGCATTGTCCCCAGTTTTTCCACAGCTATCCACAGGCTGAGAGGCGGTTATCCACAACCTGTGCACTCGCCCGATATGAACCGGTACTTGAACGATAGTCTCTCCGCCATGCACCACAGCCATTCAGTCCGTCCCAGTGGCGGGAGGTGGGCGGCCGCCGTCTTGTGGGCCTGCCTGCCCCTGTTCACCTGCGGCCTGGCGACCCCGTTCAGCATCGGGTTCGCGGCTTACTGGTTGCGGAACGTCTGGCACTTCGTCGCCGCGTGCGTCTACCTCGTCGGCATCGGCTCGTTCACGATCTCGGCCCTCGCCTACGCCAGCTTCGAGGACGTCCCGGAGTTCCTGGCCGTTCTGGTCACGCTGGGGCTGCTGCTCAGCTGGGGCGGAGGGGCCATCCATGCGGGCATCCTCGTGCCCCAGATGGTGCGCGCCCGCCTCAGAGCGACGCCCCTTCCTCCGCACCGGCCGATGGACGTGCACAAGCGCACCACCTCCCCCAGCCCGCCGCATCGGCGGCGTCCCGGGCAACCGGAGTGGGTCGGCCACTACCAGGTGCTCCGGGAGCTCGGGCGGGGCGGGCAGGGCGCGGTCTACCTGGCGACCGCGCCCAACGGGGCGCGGGTGGCGGTGAAGGTGCTGCATGACCTGGTCGACGAGATGGCGCGGAAGAGGTTCGCGCGAGAGGTGGACGCGGCCCGGCGGGTGGCGACGTTCTCCACAGCCCGCCTGCTCGATGTGAACATCTCCGGCCGGCACCCCTACATCGTCAGCGAATACGTCGAGGGCCCGTCGCTCGAGCAACTGGTCAAGAAGCATGGCCCGCGCGACGAGGACGGGCTGACCCGGCTGGCGCTGGCCACGGCCGGGGCGCTGGCGGCCATCCACAAGGCGGGCATCGTCCATCGCGACTTCAAGCCGAGCAACGTGCTGATCGGGCACGACGGCCCCCGGGTGATCGACTTCGGCATCGCCAAGGCGCTCGACCAGGTGACCATGACGACGGGGAAGATGGTCGGCACTCCCCCTTACATGTCTCCCGAGCAGCTCTCAGGAGAGACCGTGGGCCCGCCCTCCGACGTGTTCAGCTGGGCATCGACGATCATCTTCGCGGCCACGGGCCGGCCCGCGTTCGGGGAGGACACGGTGCCTGCCGTGTTCAACCGGGTGCTCACGATCCACCCTGATCTGTCGCCGCTGCCGCCCGCTTTACGAGGCATCGTGGGCGCCTGCCTCAACAAGCGCCCGGACGAACGCCCCTCAGCCTCCGACGTGATGCTCGCCATCGTTCACTGACGCCCGATCCGCCCAGGCGGGCCGTGCGGCTCAGCGCGGGTAGGGCCGGTTGAACCGGGGTGGGCTGAACGAGGCGTACCGAGGGGCGGGGTCGGCCCTCAGCGCCGCCGCGCGGGCATTCATCGCCCGGGCCGACGTCGCGGGCCAGTGACCGCTCCGCAGCCAGTCGAGCACCGTCGCCAGCGCGGCCTGCTGCTCCGCCGGCGAGAAGTCGCAGTGGCCGACGGTGTGCGTGTACGTCTGGCGCAGCAGGGAGCTCGCGCCGGCCCGGCGCACCTTCTCCCCGTACGACTGCTGCTGGGCGACGGTGGAGATCTGGTCACCGGTGCCCGACAGGGTCAGCACGGGAATCCGCAGCTCGCCGTCCAGGACGATGCCGCGGGAGAACCGCTCGACGGCGTCCGGGTCCGCCGCGACGCGAGGCGCGGCGGCCAGGTCCTTCAAGTCGGCCGCGAGTTCCAGGCCTGCCGCCTCGTACAGTTCCCCGACGGCACGCCGGAGGGCCGGATCGGCCAAGCGCAGCTGCCTCGCGTAGTCCACGCCGGTGTTCCAGGACGGGTTTCCGCCGACCACCGCCATGATCTGGCGCCGGCTGCTCATGGCCTGCCCGACGTAGGGCAGGGGGCCACCGGCGAGCGCCAGGTAGGCGCCCTCCTCCAGCGCGCCGGCGTCCCTGCCGTCCGGAGGCGGCGGCGCGGACCCGTCGGGGTTGCGGCCCCAGGCGGGCAGCTGGCCGATCGCGGCGGCGAGTGCGATCCTGGCCCGGCCCTCGGGAGTCTGCTGCGCCGCGGCGAGGGCGTCGATCCACGCCTTCCTGGCCGACTCGACGTCCTCCGGGATGTCGATGACCGGCAACCCCGGCGCGATCAGGCGCTCCAGCACGAAGAGCGTGTCGAGCTTCTGGTTCCACTGGGCGACGGACCCGCCCAGTCCGCCGCACATCGGGACGGCCGCGTCGAAGGCGTGGGGGTGGACCTGCGCGACGCCTGCGGCGACGAAACCTCCCATCGAGGTCCCGGAGGCGATCGCCTTGCGGGCCCGGCCGTAGGCCTGCTCGAAGCGGGCCAGCGCTTCGGCCTGGTTGTCGATGGCGGACCGGATGTCCCAGCCGGTGATCGCCCGGCTCGTCCCGCCGCGGGCCACGCCGTCGGCCAGCAACCGCGCGGTCAGGGGCTCGTTCGGGCCCGAACCGGCGAAGTCGAGGGCGACCACCACAGTGCCGTTCCAGCGGGCCGGGACGACGAACTCGTAGGGCGTGCCGTCATCGAGGGTGCCGCTGACGCAGCTGGGGCGGGCGGGAGAGTCCGGCAGGCACGGTGTGTCACCGGAGGGCCCGGCGAGGGCTGCGCCGGCGGTTCCGCTCCAGCCGGCGGCCGTCACCGCGGCGGCGGCCAGGCACACGATCGTTCGGCTGATCACAGCGGCAGTCCCTTCGACTCGATCGTCCAGCCGTCCTCGGTGCAGAGCCCGCAGCCGGGGCCGGCGAAGCGCGCCCCGGCGGCCCGATCCCCGCGTAGGACGTAGTCGAACCAGTCCGCGGCCACCTGCCAGCCCATGGTCGCCTGGAGCCCCGCGATCAGGCCGACGTGGCCGGCCGCCGCGTCACTGGCCAGGACGGCGGGGACGTCGAGCATGGCGTAGTTCTCGACGCTGTTCTGCTGGGCGACGTCGTCGGGACCGCCGTTGACCAGGAGCGTGGGGGTGTGCAGGTCGGCGAGCCGGTCGCGCCCGTAGCCGCCGAAGCTCGGCTCCGCAAGGTATCCGGTGTTGAATCCGGCGACCGCGTCGATCATGGGGTCGGTCCCTGCGGCGAGAGCTTCGATGCCGCCGCAGCTGTGGCCGAGCACGCCGACCCGCGTCGTGTCCACCCGTCCGTCGAACTGCTTGCGGGCCCGCTTCGACTCGGTGGCCCAACGGGCGGCCGCGAGGAGCGCCTCAGGGTGCGCCGTCGTCCTGTCCGGGGTGCTGGGGACGGGGAACTCGTCCACCCCGCCGTTGGCCACGACGATGTATCCCTGGGAGGCCAGGCCGGTGAGGAACGTGATCCCTTCGAGGTTGCTCGTCGCGCAGGCGCCGTTGCCGTGCACGATCACGGGCAGGCTGCCCTTCCGCAGCGCCTTGAGCTCGGCCGGGCGGTAGACGGTGTGCCCGGGCAACCCGTCGGCGGCCTCCCGGACCGTGGGCAGCACGGCCGGCGTCGGGCCGCCGGCCGCGGAGGGCTCCTGCGGTGGCGGATTCTGAGCGAACGACGCCACTGCGAACGACCCCACGGCGGACGATGCTGCGGCGGAGCCGGGGACGGTGAGGACGGCTGCCCCCACGGTCACCGCCAGCAAGGTCCGCGCGGTGATGAAGCGGGCTGACATGACGCGTTTCCTCCACGGTTGATGGACGGGAGCAGGGGTGTGGATGGCCGGCCGGACGGCGGCCCGGGAGACGGGCTCAGCCGCGGGGGACCAGGCGGAGCGGCGCCGATCTCGGCCCGAACTCCAGCCAGTTGAACATCTCCACCTCGCCGTCCGGTTCGACGCGGGTGGTGCCGGCGAGCAGCTCGCCCAGCGCGGCCGTCATCTCCAGCCGGGCCATCGCCGCGCCGGGGCAGCGGTGCGCGCCCCGGCCGAACGCGAGGTGCCGGTTGGGCCGCCGCTCGAGGTCGAGCCGGTCGGCGTCGTCGAACACCGCCTCGTCCCGGTTCGCCGAGGGAAAGATCATCGCGATGGCCTCGCCGGCGCGCACCGTGCGGCCGCCGAGTTCGACGTCCCGTGTGGCGGTGCGGGCGAAGACCCGGTAGGGGGCGTACAGCCTCAGGAGTTCCTCGATCGTCGCCGGCAGCAGCCCGGGGTCGGCGCGCAGCCGGTCCTGGAGGTCAGGGTCGCGGGACAGGTGGACGGCCGCGCTGCCCAGCACGGCGTGCGGCGCCCCGATGCCGGCCACGACGGTCTGCCGTACGGTGGCCACCACCAGGTCGTCCGGGATCGGCCGCTCCGGGTCGCCGGACGCCCGCAGCAGGCTGCTCACCAGGTCCTCGTCCGGGGCGCGGGGGTCGGCCCGGCGGTTGTCGACGATGGCCCGGGCGATGGCGTACAACTCGTCACTGGCCGCCATGACTCGGGCCCGGTCCATCTCCTGGATGGCGAAGCTGTACTCGACGCCGATCCGGCGGATCTCCAGCACCTGGTCGACCGGCAGGCCGAGGAAGATCGCGAAGCACTGCGCCGCATACGGCAGCGCGAACTCCTGGGAGTAGTCGCCGCCGCCGCGGGCCAGCAGCGGCTCCAGCAGTTCGCGTGCCGCCTGCGCGAAGGCCGGTTCGAGACGCCGTACCACGCTGCGGCGCAGCACCCGGTCCATGGGGGCGCGGTAGATCTCGTGCTCGGGCGGATCGAAGTGCAGCGGCGGCCGGCGCTGGGCGCGCGGCACGTGCGGGACGACGTTCTGCACCGCGGTGCTGAACGTCTGGCTGTCCCTGGCCACCCGCACCACCTCCGCGTAGCGGGTGGCGGCCCAGAAGCCGCCGAAGGCGTCGCTCCACGGCACCGGGCAGCGCCGCCGCAGCTCGGCGTAGGTCTCGTGGGAGCTGTCGAAGGTCTCCGGTGCGGTGGGGTCCCAGTCGGAGGCGCGTCCGAGGCCGTCGCCGGTGGTCGTCATGGTGGATTCCCTTCGTTCACAGCAGGTGCCTGCGCGCGATCCGGGCGAGCGTCTCGATGGCGTACACGACGACGGCGATCGCGATGACGATCGCGGCGGTGGTGTCGTACCTCAGCGTGGCGATCGACTCCTGCATGAGGTAGCCGACGCCGCCCGCGCCGGCGATGCCGAGCACGATCGACTCGCGCAGCGCCAGGTCGGCCACGAACAGGCCGTTGCCGGTGAAGGACGGCACGAACTGTGGCCAGGTCCCGGCGGCGAAGGACTGCCACCGGCGGGCGCCGACCGAGGTCAGCGCCTCGTGCGGCAGCGGGTCGAGCTGTTCCAGCGAGTCGGCGAAGAACTTGGCCGCCAGCGCGGTGCAGGAGATCCACAGGGCCAGGAAGCCGGCGAACGGGCCGAGCCCCAGCGCGGCCACGAACAGCAGCGCGTACACCAGGTCGGGGATGCCCCGGACCACCACCAGCAGCACCCGGACCACCACGGACAGCGGCCGCCAAGGGGTGGTGTTGACGGCGGTGAGCAGGGCCAGCACCAGCCCGCACGCGGCGCCCACCGCGGCGGCGCCCAGTGCCATGAGCAGGCTTTCCAGCACCGCCATGACCAGGTCGCCGGAGAACGCGGGCGGCCACATGCCGGTGAGGACGCCGCGCAGGTTCGTCCAGGCGCCGGACAGCCGGCCCAGGTCGGGTTGCAGGGACCACAGTGACACGAGGAAGACCGCCCCGGTGGCGACCGTGCCGGCCACCCGCAGCACCCGGCCTCGGTCCCAGCCGACGTCGTGCGGGGCACGCCCGGCAGGCAGCGCGGCGGGGCCCGTCGAGCCCGCGGCGGACCGGCCGGCTCTGGCGCGGCGGCGGACCGCCACCGACAGCAGCTCCAGCAGCAGCACCAGGGCGACGATCACGCAGATGATGCCCGCCGCCCGGTGGTAATTGAGGCTGCCCAGCGCGGTCTGCAACGCCACGCCGATGCCGCCGGCCCCGACGACGCCGAGCACGGCCGACGTCCGGATGTTGATGTCCAGGCGGTACAGCACGATGGCGGTCAGCGCGGGGAAGACGCGGGGCAGGACGGTGGAGACGGCCACCTGCGCCTCGCCGGCCCCGCACGCGCGGGCGGCCTCGGCGGGGACGGGGTCGGCCTCCTCGACGGCGTCGGCCAGCAGCTTGGCGATCATGCCCACCGAGTGCACGGCCACGGCGAGCGCGCCGGCCAGCGGACCCAGGCCGAAGATCCGTACGAACAGGATCGCGAAGGCCAGCGTCGGCACGGCCCGGGTCAGCACGACGGTCACCCGCGCGACCGGGCGCAGCCAGCGGGGCCCGCGGTGGGTGCGCGCGGCGGTGAAGGCCAGCGGCACCGAGGCCAGCACCGCCAGGCCGGTGCCCGCCACGGCGATGAGCAGCGTCTCCATGATCATCCAGGCGACGTCGCCGGCGCCGGACAGGGCGGGCGGCCACATCCGGCGCAGCAGCCGCGCGGTGTCGTCGAGACCGGCGGCCAGCGTGGCCGGGGACAGGCCGATCCACCAGAACGTCAGCCAGGTCACGGCCACGGCCGCGACGAGCAGCCCTGCCGCGACCAGGGCGCGGGCGCTCCACGGCGGCCGCAGCGGGCCCGGGTCCGGCGCGGCGGGGGCGTGCGTGGCGGGGGTGGTGCTGGTCATCAGCCTGGCCCCCAGGAAGCCGCAGGGCCGTAGATCTCCCGCAGCCGCTCGGCGGTGAGGCCGGCGGCGGGCTCGTCCAGCACCAGCCGGCCGCCGCGCAGCGCCACGACCCGGTCGGCGGTGGAGAGCGCGTACTCAACCTGGTGCAGGCTGCACACGACGGAGATGCCGTCCTCGGCGCTGATCCGTTTGAGGATCTCCAGCACCAGCACGCTCGCCGCCGGGTCCAGCGAGGCGACCGGCTCGTCGGCGAGGATCAGCTCGGGGCTCTGCAGCAGGGTCCGGGCCACCGCGACCCGCTGCTGCTGCCCGCCGGAGAGCGTGTCACAGCGCTGGAACCGCAGGTCGGCCAGCCCGACCCGGTCCAGATGTTCCACGGCGCTGACCCGCAGCGCGCGGGGGTAGCTCATCACCCCGTACCTGGGCAGTTTCAGCGTGGCGAGCGCGCCCATCAGCACGTTCTCCAGCGCGGACAGCCGCCCGACGAGGCCGAACTGCTGGAAGACGAAGCCGACCCTGGCGCGCAGGGCGCGCAGCCGGCTGCGGGAGCAGGCGGCCGGGTCCTCGCCCAGGGTGCGCACGGTGCCGCTGTCCGGCAGGTGCATGCCGTTGACCAGCCGCAGCAGCGTGGACTTGCCGGCTCCTGAAGGGCCGACCAGGGCGACGAACTGGCTCCGCGGGACGTCCAGCGAGACGTCGTCGAGCACGGTGACGCCGTGGAAGCCCTTGCCGACCTCCGACAGCCGTAGCACGGGGTCGCCGATCGCGGCGGGTTCCTCAGCCACCGGACGTGCAGACCTCGGCCTTGGTGATCTCGCAGATGCGCGCGATCGGCTGGTAGGTGGCGTCGGTGGCCTTGACGAACGTCCAGGCGGTGGAGGTGCCGAGGGCGCAGGCCGTGGCGTCGGCGTGCCGGCCCCAGTTCTTCGGCCCCTTGATCTCGTTGCCCTTGCACAGCCCGGCGGAGGCCGCGCCGGTGGCGGTCAGGCCGGTCACCGTCTTGGAGATCTTGTCGCGGACGTCCTGCGGAAGCCACGTGCCGACCACGATCGGCGGCCCGGGGATGAGCGGCGAGGTCCACACCTTGGTGACCTGCCCCGGCTTGAGCTGGCCGCGGGCGGGCAGCAACTGGTCGATGAAGACGTCGCCGACGAAGGCGATGTCGCAGTCGCCGGCCAGCAGCGAGGCGACCGCCGTGTCGTGCCCGTGGGTGAACACGGTCTTGACGTCGTTGTCCACATCGACGCCGGCCTCCCGCAGCGAGGCGAGGGGCTGGAGATAGCCGGTCGTGGAGCCCGGGTCGGTGAAGCAGACGTCCTTGCCGGCGACGTCCTTGAGCGAGGCGATGCTCTTGTCGTCACCGCGGGTCACCCCGTAGGCGTGCGCGCCGGGGTCGCCGTCCGGGACGGCCAGCGGGACGGCGACGGGCTCGACGTCGGCGCGGCTGCGGGCCAGGTAGTAGCTGAAGGCTCCGTAGACGGCGACGTCCACCCGCTTGGCGACCTGGGCCTCGACGACGGCGGCGTTGCTGGTGACGGCCTGGAACCGCACCGGTACGCCGAGGTCCTTCCGCAGCGCGGAGACGATCGGGGCGAACGACGCTTCGAGGTTGTCGCTCTGCTCCGACGGGATGGCGGCGAAGACCAGTTCGCCGGGCCGGCCACCGTCTGCGGATGCGCTGCGGGTGCTTCCTGGACCGGCACCACAGGCGGGCAGGAGTGCGATCGCGGCACCCGCCGCGATGACGCCCAGAGCTGACTTTCGGAACATCGAGGCTCCTCACATGCAGGTGGTCGGGCCAAAGTAAGCAGGTCCACGAGCATTGTCAACGGTTCTGTGACGACCGTAGGATTACTGTCGAACATTATGAGCGGCTAAATCTTGACGACCGTCCATCTAACTGTTGCCTAGTTTCGTCGCTGCAGCTTCCCACCCATGGAGGCGGACATCAATCCCCGTTCAGTGATGAATCGGGCGACCCTTGCCGTGACGGTGCTCACGGCCACGGCCTTCGCCCTCCCACCGGCCGCCGGCCTGCCCCACGCCTCGGCGACGACCGGCCGGGCCAGTCCCATCAGCGTCACGGGCGTCCACCCGAGCGGCGCCACCTACGCGATCGAGGTCCCGCGCGGCTGGAACGGCACCGTGCTGGCGTTCAGTCCCGGCTACGGCCAGGGAGCCGGCCCGCAGCACCTGCCGGCCGACCTCGGCGGTGACACCGCCGCGCGGCGCCGGCTGCTGGCCCACGGCTACGCCCTGGCCGGCACCCGGCCCTACGGGGACGGCTGGGCCGTCGAGGAGACCCTGCGGGATTCCGCGGCCACGCTCGCCACGTTCGCCGAGGTGGCAGGGACACCCGCGGTCACCCTCGCCTGGGGGGCTTCGATGGGTGGCGCCATCGCGGCCGGCCTGGCCGAACGCCGGCCCGACCTGATCGACGGCGCGCTGCCCTATTGCGCCTCGGTCGCCGGGCCGGTGGCGATGCTCAACCAGTCGTTCGACGCGGCCTTCGCGTTCAAGACGTTGCTCGCCCCCGGCGACGACGCGGTCAAGCTCGTCCGGCTGGCCTCGGCGGAGGAGGAGGCGCGGAGCACCGCGGCCGCCCGCGCCGTCCTGGGCGCCGCCCAGCAGACTCCGGCCGGCCGGGCCCGCATCGCCCTGGCCGCGTCCTTCGCCCAGGTCTCCACCTGGTCGGTCCCCGGCACCCCGGAACCGGCGGCGCGCGACTGGGCCGCACAACAGGCCCAGCAGTACGCGGCGTTCATGGCGACCGTCTTCTCTCCCCGCCATCCGCTGGAACAGCGGGCGGGCGGGAACTTCTCCTGGAACACGGGCGTGGACTACCGCCGGGCACTACGGCAGTCGGGGCGCATGGAACAGGTGCGGGCCCTCTACGGCAGCGCGGGGCTGGACCTCGACGCCGACCTCGCGGCCCTGGGCGCGGCGCCGCGTGTCTCCGCCGACCCCGGCGCCGTCACCTACATGGAGGACAACTTCACCCCACGCGGCGCGCTGGGCGTCCCTGTCCTGACGGTGCACGAGCGCGGCGACAACTACCCCACCGTCACCCAGGCCCGCGCCTACTCCGACGTGGTGCGGCGCGCCGGAAACGGGGAGATGTTGCGCCAGGCGTTCGTCGACCGGCCGGGCCACTGCCGCTACACCGGAGCCGAGTTCGTCGCCGCGGTGCGGACCCTGCGGAGCCGGGTCGTCACCGGCCGCTGGACGGGCGTCAATGCTCATCAGCTCAACCGGCTCGCCGCACGCCTGGCCGCCGAGGACCCGGCCCTGGGCGGCGCGGAGTTCGTCCGCTACTCCCCCGGCCGTTTCCTGCGCCCTCACGTGCCACGCTGAAGGAGGCGTCTCACGCGATCGTCGCCTCCCGGACCGACCACGCCGGGATGCCCGGACGCCGTAAAATTCACCCAGGTCGAGCCCGGTCAGCCCGTCCGTGATCGGGCGTGGCCTGCTGGGCCCCTCACCGGCTGAGGAGTCTGACGATGGACCGACGCCAGGTGGCCGCGTCGCCGGAGCCCGGCTCCCTGCCAAGGGCTCGGCAAGGGGCCGAGCCACAGCGGCTGCTGACCACGCTGCTGGGCGACTACTGGTTCTGGCGGCAGGAGCACATCCCGTCGGCGGCGCTGGTGCGGCTGCTGGAGGAGTTCGGCATCACCGCGGCCAGCGCCCGCGCCGCCCTGCGGCGGCTCACCTCGCGAGGGCTGCTGACCAGCTCCCGCAACGGTCGCACCACCGCGTACGGCCTGCCGCCCCGGGCCAACGACGTGATCGTGGCGCACATGCGCCGGCTGCTGACCTTCGGCGCCGCCACCCCGCGCTGGGACGGGAAGTGGACGGTCGTCACGTTCTCGGTGCCCGAGGACCAGCGGGACACCCGCCGCGCGCTGCGCGACGGGCTGCGTCTCCTGCATTTCGGCATGATCTTCGACGCGGTGTGGGTGTCCCCGCACGACATGACGGACGACGTCGTCGAGCTCGCGCGAAGGCTGGGCGTGCGCGGGGCGGTGGTGTTCCGGGCCCGCAAGGTCGCCGACGACGACCTGGACCCGGTGCCGGCCCGCGCCTTCGACGTCACCGCGCTGCGCGAACGTTACCTGCGCTTCATCCGCACCCACCGGCCGGTCGCCGAGCGGCTGGCGATGTCCGTCCCGTGCCCTGCGGAAGCGCTGCGGCTACGGACCGCGATCATGACCGACTGGCGGGTGTTCCCCACGCTCGACCCCGACCTTCCCGCCGAGCTGCTTCCCGCCGGCTGGCCGCGCGACGAGGCCAGGCGGCTGTGCGTGCAGATCTACGACTCGCTCGGAGAGCCGGCGGAGCAGCGCTTCCGCGAGATCCTCGCCGGATTCGACCCCGAGCTGGCCGGGCTGGCAGCGCACCACACCTTCACGCAGGTGTCCGGCCTGGAGTCGCCGGTGGCCCACCGTCACACGAGCTTCGACGCGACGACCGACCGCGACCGCCTGGACCTCCTCGCCGGTGGCGACCTGGCCGGCGCGTGGCGGGCGGAGGGCGGCGAGGCCCGCTGACGCCCCGCATCGAGAGCCACCATGGAAGCATGACATTCCCATAACGAGCGCACGTCCAAGCGTTGCCAATATACTCTCGCTGTGAATGATAGAGAGCTGTCCGAGGCAGGGAACGTCGACTTTCCGCGCTTCCAGATCGGCGCACCCCCGCAGCACCTGATCACGACGCTGCTCGGTGACTACTGGATCAGCCGGCCCGAGCAGCTGCCGTCCGCGGCCCTGGTGCGGCTGGCCGAGGAGTTCGGGGTCTCCGCCGTGGCGGCCAGGGCCGCGCTCAGCCGCCTGACCAGACGGGATCTGCTGGAGTCGTCCAAGTCCGGGCGGCGCACCTACTACCGGCTGACCGACCGGGCCGCCGCGGTGATGCTGGAGGGCAGGCAGCGGATCATGTCCTTCGGCCTGGAGCAGGGCGCCTGGGACGGCAGATGGGTGATGGCGGCCTTCTCCATCTCCGAGGAACAGCGCGACCTGCGCCACGCGCTGCGCGCGAGGTTGCGCTGGCTCGGCTTCGCCCCGCTCTACGACGGGCTGTGGGTCTCGCCGCGGGCGAACACCGACAGCGCGGCGGCGGTGCTCACCGAGCTGGAGATCCCGATGGCGACGGTCTTCCGCGCCGAGGCCCTGGACCTGACGGGCATGCGCGCCCCGCAGGAGGCGTGGGACTTCGATCAGCTCCGGCGCACCTACGAGGAGTTCGTGGCCCGGTACGCGCCCCTCCTGGAACGCGTCCGCAAGGGCGCGGTCGGCGCGTCCGAGGCGCTGGTGGCGCGTTCGGGGATCATGGACACCTGGCGGACGTTCCCCAACCACGATCCCGACCTGCCGGCGGAGCTGCTGCCCGCCGACTGGCCGCGCGCCGCGGCCAGGGACCTCTTCGTGGAGATCTACGACACCCTCGGGCCGCTCGCCGAGTTCCGCGTCAAGCAGATCGTCGCGGAGTTCGAGCCCGGACTGGCCGAACTGGTCGCCCACCACCGGACCGGTTCCATCCTCACGCCCACCTGATCGCTCCCCCGCACAACCGGCTCTTGACAGGCGTGCACCCTTAGGTGTGACACTTACCCCAACGACCGCACAACTAACTGCAGCCTTAGTCCGGTCGCGGGAGGACCACCATGAGACTGCCCAGGACCGTTCTCGCGAGTGCGGCGGTATTGACTCTCGCCGGTGCCGCAGCATGCGGCGGAGGCGGCGGTGAGACGCAGCGGCCGGCCGGCGCGACGGCGCTGTACGACGCCCTACCCGATGCCGTCAAGGAGACGGGCGTCATCCGATTTGCCGGAGACTCCCACCCGCCCTACCGGATCGTCGCCAACGACGGCAAGACCGTCACGGGCATCGACAAGGATCTGCAGGACGCCCTCGGCAAGGCGCTGGGGGTCCGCACCGAGATCTCGATCGTCAGCGGCCTGCCCGCGGCGCTCTCCGGCATGCTCGCCTCCAGGTACGACGCCTTCAACGGGCCGGTCAAGGACACCGCCGAGCGCGAGAAGCAGTTCGACGCGATCGTCTGGATGGTCACCCGGACCTCCTATCTGATCCCCAAGGCCGGGTCCTCGGCCATCAAGAGCTCGGGTGACCTGTGCGGCAAGCGGGTCGCCGGCACCGCCGGCAGCATCGTGGAGGACCAGGCCAAGCGCCTGACCGAATGGTGCGCCAAGCAGGGCAAGCCGCAGATCGACTTCATCGGCTTCGCCGACACGAACGGCACCATCCTCGCCGCCACGTCCGGCCGCGCCGACGCCGCGGGCATGACCGAGAGCGCGGCCCTCGACGTGATGGTGAAGCAGAAGGACGCCTTCACGTACGTCACGCAGACCGACGAGCAGGGCGCCGGCGTCGACCAGCTGGCGATGCTCGTGCCCAAGTCCAGCGGTCTCGGCCCGGTCATGCTCGACGCGTTCAAGGAGATCTTCGAGAACGGCGAGTACAAGAAGATCATGGACAGGTACGGGCTCCAGAAGGTGGCGGTGGAAGAACCCCGGATGAACACAGCGGCGGCGCAGTGAGCTCGGCGCCGCAGGTCGTGGACGTCGCCTCGGCCCGTCCCCGCATCCGCCCCCTGCGCTGGGTGGTCGGAGCCGTGCTCCTCGTGCTCGTCGCGCAGTTCGCCTGGTTCCTCGTCACCAACCCGCGGTTCGAATGGCCGGTGGTCGGCACCTACCTGTTCGACCCGAACATCCTGCGCGGTCTCGGCATGTCGCTGCTGCTCACCGTCATCGGGATGGCGCTGGGCAGCGTGCTCGGGGTGCTTCTCGCGTCGGGCAGGCTGAGCGGCTTCAGGCCGGTGGCCTGGGCCTGCGGCGTCTACGTCGCGGTCTTCCGCGGCATACCACCCCTGGTCCAGCTGATCTTCTGGTTCAACCTCGGTTACCTCCTGCCGCGGATCTCGCTGGGCGTGCCGTTCGGCCCGACCTTCGTCTCGTGGCCGACCAACTCCGTGATCAGCTCGCTGACCGCCGCCGTCATCGGGCTCACCCTGCACGAGGCCGCGTACATGGCCGAGATCGTCAGGGCCGGCATCCTGGCCGTGGACGGCGGGCAGCGTGACGCGGCCCGCGCGATGGGCTTCACATCCCGGCAGAGCTTCGTCAAGGTCGTGCTTCCGCAGGCGATGCGGGTGATCGTCCCGCCCACCGGCAGCCAGTTCATCAGCCTGCTCAAGGGCACCTCCCTGGTCAGCGTGATCGCGATGGCCGACCTGCTGTACTCGGTGCAGGTGATCTACAACAGGACCTACGAGATCGTGCCGCTGCTGATCGTCGCCTGCGCCTGGTACCTGGCGGTGGTCACCGTGCTGTCGCTCGGCCAGCGGCGCCTGGAGCAGCACTTCGGAAGGGGGCAGCGGTGACACCGGTCCTGCGCGTCCATGACGTGCGCAAGCGGTTCGGCGACCACCTGGCGCTCGACGGGGTGAACCTGGACGTGCACGAGGGCGAGGTCGTCACCGTCATCGGCCCGTCCGGGTCGGGCAAGTCCACCCTGGTCCGCTGCGTCCACCAGCTGGAGAACATCGACGGCGGGGCCATGTACCTCGACGGGGAACTGCTCGGCCACGAGATGCACAGGGGCCACCTGCGTCCCCTGCCGGACCGCCGCGTGGCCGCCCAGCGCGGCCGCATGGGCATGGTCTTCCAGCAGTTCAACCTGTTCGCGCACTGGAGCGTGCTGCGCAACGTCGTCGAGGCCCAGGTGGCGGTCCACGGCCGCGCCCCCGAGGAGGCGCGCGAGGAGGCGCTGCGGCTGCTGGAGCGGGTGGGGCTCGCCGGCAAGGCGGACGCCCACCCCCGGATGCTCTCCGGCGGCCAGCAGCAGCGCGTCGCCATCGCCAGGGCCCTGGCCACGCACCCGAGGATCATGCTCTTCGACGAGCCCACCAGCGCTCTCGATCCCGAGCTGGTGGACGAGGTGCTGAGCGTCGTGCTCGATCTGGCCCGCGGCGGCATGACCATGATCATCGTGACGCACGAGATGAGCTTCGCCCGCGAGGTGGCCGATCGCTGCGTCTTCATGGAGGAGGGCCGGGTGGTCGAGACCGGCACTCCCGAGGAGATCTTCGACAATCCCGCCTCGCCCCGTCTGCGAGCCTTCCTGTCGCGCTTCTCCGGGCGCGCGGCCCCAACCCCTGACGAACGCGCGCTCGAGGAGGAGACCACCTCTTGACTTGCACGGTAATGGCCGTCGGCGACCTCGTCGTCGACGAGCCCGACCCCGCGTCCTTCTTCGCCCCGGCACGGGAGACGCTGGGCCGGGGCGATGTGGTGATCGGCCACATCGAGGTGCCCCACAGCACGTCCACCGCCCAGGTCAGCACCGACGTACCCGCGCCGCCCGCCGATCCCGCCGCGCTCTCCGCGGTCGCCGAGGCCGGATTCCACGTGGTGACGCTCGCGGGCAACCACGTCTACGACGTCGGCGACCAGGGAGTGGCCGACACCATCAGGTACGCGACCGAGGCCGGGCTGGCCACCGCGGGCGCCGGCATGACCCTCGGCCAGGCCCGCCGTCCCGCGGTCGTGGAGCGCGGCGGGCTGCGGATCGGCGTGCTGAGCTACAACTGCGTCGGGCCGCGCGAGTCCTGGGCGACCAGCCGCAAGCCGGGCTGCGCGTACGTCAAGGTGCTGACCCACTACGAGCTCGACCACGCCAGCCCCGGCGGGCCGCCCGCCGTCTACACCTTCGCCGACCCCGCGGGCCTGGAGCGGCTGGCGGCCGACGTGGCGGCCCTGGCCGCCGAGGCCGACGTCGTGCTGGTGTCGCTGCACAAGGGCGTCGGGCACACACCCGCCGTGCTGGCGATGTACGAGCGGCCCGTCGCCCGTGCCGCCGTCGACGCCGGAGCGCACGCCGTGTTCGCCCACCACGCCCACATCATGCGAGGCGTCGAGATGTACCGCGGCAGGCCGATCTACCACGGGCTGGGCAACTTCGTGACCGTCACCCACGCGTTGACGCCCGCGACAGGCGACGAAGGCGAGCGGGCCGCGTGGGCGCGCCGCAGAGTCGAGCTGTACGGCTTCGCCCCGGACCCGGACATGCCGTACTACCCCTTTCATCCCGAGAGCCGGAACACCGCGATCGCGCTCTGCCGCTTCGACCGGAACGGCCTGGTCTCGGCCGGTCTCGTGCCCTGCTGGATCGACGGCGCCGGCCGGCCGGTGCCGCTCGGCGACGACGAGGAGGGACGGCGGGTCGTGGAGTACATCGAGCGCATCACGCGGCAGGCGGGTCTGGAGACGGAGTTCCGCTGGGAGGGGGACGAGGTGGTGCTGCGTGGCTGAACGCCCGCTGGCCGGCCGTACGGTGATCGATCTGACCACCGCGCTGTCCGGGCCGTACGCGACCCTGCTGCTGGCCGGGCTCGGCGCCCGTGTGATCAAGGTGGAGAATCCGCTGACCGGCGGCGACAGCTCCCGCAACAACGCCCCCTATCTCGGCGCCGACGGGCTGGCACTGACCCGCGGCGGAGACGACGACATGTCCGTGTCGATGCTCCTGCGGGGCCGTAACAAGCAGAGCGTCACGCTGAACCTGAAGCACCCCCGCGCCCGCGACGTCCTGGCCGGTCTGGTCCGGGTGTCGGACATCATGATCGACAACTACAGCGCCGGCGTCACGGCGCGGCTCGGCATCGGCCACGACTGGGCGAGCACGATCAACCCGCGGATCGTGTGCACGTCGATCAGCGGGTTCGGCGCGCAGGGCGGTCCCGGCTCGGGCAAGGCGATGGACACCATCATCCAGGCGCTCAGCGGCGTGATGATGACCGCGGGCACCCCCGGCGAGCCGCCTGTCCGCTTCGGGCTGCCGGTGGGCGACCTGGTCGCGCCGCTGTACGCGGTGATCGGCACGCTCGCCGCGGTCCTGCGGGCCGACGCGACCGGCCAGGGCCAGCACGTGGACGTGTCCATGCTCGGGGCGCTCACCTCGCTGGTCGCGTGCGAGCCCTTCGACGCCTACGAGAAGCTGGGCCTGCCCATGCGCACGGGGACGACCGTGCCCAGGCTGGCGCCGTTCGGCACGTTTCCCGCCGCGGACGGCTGGTTCGCGCTGTGCGGCCCGACCGACGCCTTCGCCCGCGGCCTGTTCGCGGCGATGGGGCGCGACGACCTGGCCGCGGACCCGCGGTTCGCCTCCCGGGACGCGCGCGTGGCCAACTCCGGGGAGCTGCACGAGCTGGTGGGCTCGTGGGCGGCGGACCGGCCGCTCGCCGTGGTCCTCGACCTGCTCACCCGGCATGGCGTGCCCGCAGCCGAGGTGCGGGAGCCCGGCGACGGCGTGCGCGACCCGCTGGTGCTGGAGCGCGAGGAGGTCGTGCCGCTGGAGCATCCCCGCCACGGCCGCCACGCGGACCTGTACGGGACCGGCGTGCCGATCCGCTTCTCCGACTCGGAGGCGGCGCTCGACCGGCCGGCGCCCGGCCTCGGCGAGCACAACGCCGAGATCTACGGCGGGTTGCTCGGCTACTCCGGCGCCGAGCTGAAGGAGCTGGCCGAGGAAGGGGTGATCTGACGTGCGCACGGCCCTGGCCGCGCTGGAGGAGGCGTACGCCCGGCGCGGCGCGCCTCCTGCCGCCTCGAAGGGCCGGACCGGCGGCCGGACCGCGGTCGTCGGCTACGTCGGGGCGGACATGCCGGTCGAGCTGCTGACCGCCGCGGGAGTCGGTGCGTTCCGTCTCACGGGCGACCCGGGGTCCGGGTCCGCGCTCGGAGACCGATACCTGGGCCGCGGGGTGGACCCGGTGGCCCGCTCGGTGCTCGCCCGGCTGCTCGCCGGCTCCTTCGGCGAGCTGGATCGCATCGTGGTCTCGCGCGACTGCGAGGCGTCCCTGCGGCTGTTCTACGCGCTGCGCGAGCTGTGCCGCGTGGAGCCGGGCTCGGGGCTGCCCGAGGCGTACCTGGTGGACATCCTGCACCTGCCGCACCGCACGACCGCCCGGTACAACCGGCGCAGGATCGGCGAGTTCGCCGCCAGGCTCGAGGCCTGGACCGGCCGCCCCCTCGACCTGGCCGGGGCGGTGGCGGCGCACGACGTGCGGCGCCGGCTGCTGGCCGCCGCCGCCGAGCTGCGCAGGGCCGTGCCCGCCCGCCTCACGGGGAGGCAGTTCCTCGCGGTGGCCAATGCGGTCCTGCCCGTGGACGAGCACGTCGCGCTGCTGGAACGGCTGCTGGTCGAGGCGGATCAGCTCCCGGAGCACGCGGGGCGGCGCGTCTTCCTGAGCGGCAGCGACCACGACACGCCGCACGTGTACGAGGCCATCGAGTCCGAGGGCCTGGTGATCGTCGGTGAGGACCACTCCTTCGGCGGCCCTTTCGTGAACGAGCCGGTCGGCGCGGGCGGCCTCGACGCGCTGGCCGAGCGCTACCACCACGGCGGCCCGACCGCCCACAGGGGCACGGCGGGCGAGCGGGCCGCGCGCGCGGCGGCGGCCGTACGGCACTGCGGGGCCGAGCTCTTCGTCGCCTATTGCAGGGCCGGAGACGAGGCCCCGGCCTGGGACTTCCCCGCGCAGCGCGCGGCGCTGGACATCCCCGCCGTGCTGCTGGAGCACCAGGACTACGGGCGTGCCGATCTGGCCGCCCTGCGGAAGGAACATCCATGCCCAACGTGAGATCGCGCAGTGTGAAATCCCTCGACACGGCGGCCGAGGCGGGCAGGCACCAGCGCGAATGGTTCGCCGACCTGCGCGGGCGGGTCGCCGCCGGCGAGCCGTTCGCCCTGCTGAACGCGGACGTCCCGCACGAGATCTTCCGCACGATGGACATCCCGTACGCGGTCAGCCAATGGTGGGCTTCTCTGGTGACCGCCAAGCAGCGGTCGGGGCACTACCTGGAGCTGGTGCGGCAGCGCGGCTACCCCGACTACTCCGAGCAGTACAACGCGGTCACCCTCGGCTCCGCGTTCGACCCGGAGCCGGAGGCGGGCCCGTGGGGCGGCCTGCCGGGGCCGGACATCGTCGTCGGCGACGCTTCCGGCGACGTCACCCGCAAGATCTTCGACATCTGGGGGCAGGAGCCGGGGGTCACCTTCTACCCCCTGGAGAGCGCCGCCGAGAACGAGGTCCCCGTCAACTGGTGGGAGCTCATGCCGCACCGGTGGGAAGAGGCCGTCGGCCCGGCCAGGCTGGATCTGCTCACCGCGGAGCTGGAGAACCTCGTCAGGTTCCTGGAGACCACCACCGGCAGGCGGTTCGACGAGTCCCGCTTCCGCGAGGTGATGGCCCTGGCCAACGAGCAGGGGGAGTGGAACAGGAAGACGCGTGCCCTCGTCGCCCGCGCCCGGCCCGCGCCGCTCGGCGTCGTCGACAGCATCCCCAGCGTCATGCTCCCGCAGTGGCACCGCGGCACCGAGTGGGCCAGGGACCTCGCCAGGCGCTTCTACGAGGAGGTGCGCGACCGGGTCGACGCGGGCGTGGGCGCGTGCCAGGAGGAGCGGGCCAGGCTGATGTGGATCGGCCGCGGCCTCTGGTACGACATGGGCTTCTACCAGCGCTTCCAGGAGGAGTACGGGGCGGTGTTCGTCTGGTCGATGTACCTCGCCGTCGCCGCCGACGGTTATATCCGTTACGGCGACGACCCCATGAGGGCGCTGGCGGCGCGCTTCGCCGCCTTCAGCGATCAGCTCTACACCCCGCCGTGGTCGAGCGAGTGGTACGTGAAGGAGGCCCGCTCGCACGGCGTCGACGGCGTGGTCCATCTGGTCTCCGACGACCCCCGGGGCAGCTACTTCACCGCCAGGGCACTGGAGGCGGCCGGGTTTCCCGTGCTCGAGATCCATGCCGACAACGTCGACACCCGCACCTTCGACGACGACATGGTCGAACGCGTCGGTCGGTGGCTGGAGGACGTCGTCATGGCCCGACCCGGGTAGAGCTCCGCGCCGGGCGGGGTCAGGGTGGGTCCTGCCGTACGCCGGACGTGTCGAGGATCGCCGACGCCACTTCACGCGCGGGTTGTTCGTAGACGCGGGCGAGCGTGTGGAAGACCTGCTCGGCCCGGATCGCCGGCCAGTCCTGCGGCAGGTGTTCGGCGGGCAGATGCGGGTCCTGCCGGATGAGCTGGAGCCAGTCGGTGTGCAGGAGAAGCTGGCGGGCGAGGTCGTCGGCCGCGGCCGGCACCGGATGCGGGGTGTCCCAGCGGCGGAGGAAGGCCCGGTAGCGGCCGGCGATCTGCTCGGTGTCGAAGGCCTTGCGGACGAGGTCGGCCGACTCTGTGGGCTTGAGCGCCCGGGCCTGCAGCACGGTGACGTGGTCGTCGACCCGCAGATCGCCCGACTCGAGGGAGGTGAGGACATCGCCGGTGTCCTTGGTGCCGGGGGCGATCCACAGCCCGCTCTGCAGCAGGCCGAACCCGGCCCAGACGAGCTGGGAGCGCAGGTCGTGCCTGGTGGTGCGCAGGCTGTCGGGGAGGGAGAACCCGACGAGGGTCCAGGTGCCGTCCCATGCGCGGTTGACCGCGCCGGTCTCCCAGACGCGGCGGCGCCCGTCCTCCAGCACCTGTTCGGCCCGTTCGGTGAGCCCGATGTACGTCTTGCGCCCACGGCGGTGCCGGGCCAGCAGGTTTCGCTTCACCATGCGGGCCAGCGTCGACCGGACCGCCTCCTCGGAGACGCCCAGGCGGGAGAACACCTCGATGAGGCTGCCCGAGTAGACGGCAAGGTCGCGGCCCAGCACGTAGATCCCCAGAAAGCTGAACAGCAGCGACTGCGGCCGCGGGGCCGAAGCCGGCTGCCCGTCGTCGTCCCCGTCGGTGCGCGTCACAGCACGAGAGTAGGCCGACCTCAGGACGTTAGGCAAATCTTTGACGTTCGTCACAATATCGACATATATTCGCCTCATCCGCCTCACACCTCAGGGGGAATGCAATGGATCTGTCCGGCAAAGTCGCCGTTGTCACAGGTGCGGGCCGCGGGCTCGGCCGCGCATACGCCGAGGCGCTGGCCACAGCCGGAGCGGCGGTGATCGTCAACGACGTGGACGCCGCGGCGGCGGCGCAGGCCGTCGCCGCCATCACCGGGAGCGGTGGCCGCGCGCTGAGGGTCGAGGCCCCCGTCGGCTCAGCCGAGGTGGCCGACCGGCTGGTCGCCACAGCGGTCAAGGAGTTCGGCCGGCTTGACGTGATGGTCACCAACGCGGGGATCCTGCGCGACCGGGTCCTGTGGAAGATGTCGGACGACGACTTCGACGCGGTGATCGACGTGCACCTGCGCGGCACGTTCACCTGCGCGCGGGCCGCGGCGGTCCAGATGCGCGAGCAGGGCACCGGCGGCCGGCTGATCCTCATCTCCTCGCCGGCGGGCCAGCGCGGGAACTTCGGCCAGACCAACTACGCGGCGGCCAAGGCCGGCATCGTGGCGATGGCCAGAACCTGGGCGATGGAGCTGGCCAGGGCGAAGATCACGGTGAACGCGGTCGTGCCGGTGGCCGCGACCGGGATGACCAAGACCATTCCCGTGTTCGCGCCGATCATCGAGGAATCCGAGCGGACCGGCCGGCCGCTGCCCGGCTGGCTGCGCAAGGACGAGGGCCTGGGCACGGTCGAGGACGTGGCGGGGCTCGTCGTGTTCCTCGCTTCCGACGCCTCCGCGGAGGTGACCGGCCAGGCGATCGGCATCGGCGGCGACCGCCTCGCCCTGTGGTCCCACCCCGGCGAGAAGGCCGTCGCCCTCGCCGACGGAGGGTGGACGGCCGAGGCCATCGCCGCCTCCTGGCACTCGGGTGTCGGCGCCGAGCCGGAGACGTACGGGGTCCCCGCGCCCAAGGTCCCCGCCTCGGACGGGCAGGGGGCCTGACATGGCGGCCATGAACGTCGCCGAGCTGGTCGCGGTCGACGTGCACACCCACGCGGAGATCTCCAAGGACGGGCACGGCTCGCTCAGCCCGGAGCTGTTCGGCGCCTCGGAGGACTACTTCAAGGCCCACGGGCACCGGAAGCCGGCCATCCCCGAGATGGCCGCGTACTACCGGGAGCGGAAGATGGCCGCGGTGGTGTTCACCGTGGACGCCGAGCACGCCACCGGGCACCCGCGCATCTCGAACGAGGAGGTCGCGGAGAGCTGCGCCGAGCACGCCGACGTGCTGATCCCGTTCGCCAGCGTCGACCCCTGGAAGGGCAGGGCGGGCGCGCGAGAGGCGCGGCGGCTGGTCGAGGAGCACGGAGTGCGCGGGTTCAAGTTCCACCCGAGCATCCAGGGCATCGCCCCCAACGACCCCGTGGCGTACCCGTTGTACGAGGCGATCGAGGAGCTGGGTGTCCCGGCGTTGTTCCACACCGGGCAGACCGGCATCGGCGCGGGTGTCCCCGGCGGGGGCGGCATCCGGCTCAAATACGGCAATCCCATGCTGGTGGACGACGTGGCCGTGGACTTCCCCGAGCTGCGGATCATCCTGGCCCATCCGTCGTTCCCCTGGCAGGACGAGGCGCTGGCGGTAGCCACCCACAAGCCGTACGTCCACATCGACCTGTCGGGCTGGTCGCCGAAATACTTCCCGCCGCAGCTCGTGAGGTACGCCAACACGCTGCTCAAGGACAAGGTGCTCTTCGGGTCCGACTACCCCGTGATCACCCCGGACCGCTGGCTGGCCGACTTCGACAAGCTCGAGATCAAGCCCGAGGTCCGCCCGAGGATTCTGAAGGACAACGCCGTACGCCTGCTCGGGCTCGGCACCCAGGAGAGGACGACGGACGCATGACCACCACGGCGTACGGGCTCGACGAGATCAGGGCGCTGGCCGGCGAGAGTCTCGGCCACAGCGGCTGGCTGGAGATCGCCCAGGACCGGGTGAACACCTTCGCCGACGCCACCGACGACCACCAGTGGATCCACGTCGACCCCGGCAGGGCCGCGGGCGGGCCGTTCGGCGGCGCGATCGCCCACGGCTACCTGACGCTGTCCCTGGTCATCCCGCTGTTCAACGAGGTGCTCGACATCCAGGGCGTGAAGATGAGCATCAACTACGGCCTGGACAAGGTCCGCTTCCCCAGCCCGGTCAAGGTGGGCGCCCGGGTCCGCCTGGCCGCCACCGTCGCCTCGGTCGAGGACGTGCCCGGCGACGGCGTGCAGATGCACCTCGACTTCACCGTCGAGATCGAAGGGGCGGACAAGCCGGCCTGTGTCGCCCGCGCCATCTACCGCCACTACGCCTGACGTCGTCACGCGCGGAGGACCGGGCTGTGCCCGTCAGACGATGACCTTGACGACCCCGGTGAGCGCCAGTTGCACGAGCGCCAGCGGGACCAGCCCGGCCCAGGCGAGCTTCTGCAACTGGTCCTCGCGCAGCCGCGGATAGGTCACCCGCAGCCAGATCACCACGAACGCCAGCGCGAACACCTTGACCAGGGTCCACAACCAGCCGGGCAGGAACGGCCCGTGCCAGCCGCCCAGGAACAGGACGGTGGTCAGGAACGACAGGACCACGATCCCGACATATTCCGAGAGCATGAACAGCGCGAAGCGCATGCCGGTGTACTCCGTCATCGGGCCCATGATGATCTCGGACTCGGCGATCGGCATGTCGAACGGCGGGCGCCGCAGCTCCGCGAGCCCGGCCACGAAGAAGACGACGCCGCCGATGGCCTGCCACGGCAACCACCACCACTGCCACGCCTCGACGATGCCGGGGATCGACAGCGTGCCCGCCGCCATCGCCACCGACGAGGCCGCCAGCACGAGCGGCAGCTCGTACGCCATGAGCTGGGCCGCCGAGCGCATGCCGCCGAGCACGGAGTATTTGTTGGCCGAGGCCCACCCTGCCATGATCGCGCCCAGCACGCCCACGCCCATGACGGCGAGCACGAAGAAGAGGCCGAGGTCGAGGTCGACGGCCACGAGGCCGCGGTCGAGGGGGATGGCGATCAGCACGAGGAGGTAGGGCACGAGCGCCACACCAGGGGCGATCATGAAGATGCGGCGGTCGGCCGCGGCCGGGACGACGTCCTCCTTCTGCGCGAACTTCACCCCGTCGGCGATGAGCTGCGCCCAGCCGTGGAAGCCGCCCGCGTACATGGGCCCCAGCCGCGACTGCATGTGCGCCATGACCTTGTGCTCGGTCTGGCCCACGATCAGCGGCAGCACCAGGAACACGAGGAGGATGACGGCGAAGCTCAGCACCACGTCAAGCATCGGGCGGCCCCCAGTCGGCTGGAACTCCTGGCGGAAGCGTCTTGCGGCGGCTCGGGGCGCCGTGCCCCGACTCGCCGGGTTCCTTGGCGCCGGGCCATGCCTTGGCCACGCGGGCGGCCAGGACGAAGTCCTTACGCAGCGGATGGCCTTCGAAGCCGTCAGGCAGCAGCAGCGGCACCAGGTAGGGGTGACCGTCGAAGATCACCCCGAACATCTCGTACGTCTCGCGCTCGTGCCAGTTGGCGCCCCTGTAGACGTCGACGGCGCTGGGCAGGTGAGGGTCGGCGCGCGGGACCCGGGTGCGCAGCAGCAGGCGGGTGCGGGCGTCGGGGTTGCAGACGTGGGCCACGATCTGGAACGTGTCCGGCGGGTCGTCGACGCCGGTCAGCCAGTCGAAGAAGGTGTGGCCGAGCTCGTCGCGGACGAACGTCAGCAGCTCGATCCAGCCGTCGGGGGCGACGTCGACGGTGACGTCGCCGTACGACTCGGTGATCTCCGCGCGCTCGCCGAACCGTTCGGCGATCCGGGCGGTCACGCCTCCTCCGACGAGTGGGCGCGGGACCAGACGTAGCGGTCGCTGAGCTTCTCCCCGGCGATCTTCTCCTGGAGCTTGGTGATGCCGTAGAGCAGCGCCTCCGGCCTGGGCGGGCAGCCGGGGACGTAGATGTCCACGGGGATGATCTGGTCGACGCCGTTGGTCACGCAGTAGGAGTCCCAGTAGGGGCCTCCGCTGTTGGAGCAGGCGCCGAACGAGATCACGTATTTCGGGTCGGGCATCTGCTCGTAGAGGCGCTTGACGGCGGGGGCCATCTTGTCGGTGACCGTGCCGGAGACGATCATGAGGTCGGCCTGCCTGGGACCGTTGGCGAACGGGATGACGCCGAAGCGGATGAAGTCGTGGCGGCTCGCCGACGTCGCGATGAACTCGATGGCGCAGCAGGCAAGGCCGAAGTTGAACACCCACAGCGAATAGCGCCTGCCCCAGTTGAGCACGAAGCGCATGGGTTTGGGGGCCAACCTGGAGATCGGCCCCACTGTGGGCATCGGGAGGTCCGTTGCTGCCATGTGCCCATTCTTACGCGCATCAGGGGGAACGCAAAGGAATCTTCCCTGGCGTGAACAGCCGTTGCGCTCCCGATGACCACCGCGCGGTCAGCGGTAGCGGGCTGATTGCGCGTTCTCCCTGATGGCCCGCGCCACGCGGCTCGCCGCCGCGTCGAGCTCGGCGCCGTCCGCCCCGCGCGCCGCGTCCCCGGCCGCCACCCGTGCCTCCTGGTAGGGCAGCGTCGCGACCCACTCCATCCGCAGGTACGTCGGCGGGTGCGTGTTGTCCACCCGCAGCTCCTCCAGGCGGGCGGCGCGGCGGCGGCGCTCCAGCTCCGAGTCGGGCACCGCGTCAGCGGACGTGCGCAGGGCCGTCCACAATCGTTCGGGTTTCACCGTGAGCGCGCTCGTCTCCAGGAACCAGAGGGCGGAGGCCGCCCTGGTGACCGTCGCGTCCAGGAGCGAGGCCGTCGCCGGCACGCCCGCGACCCGCGCCGCCATCGCGTCGGCCCGGTATTCGGCACGTTGTGACGCGCGGTGCAGCAGCAGTTCCATCGCGGCGATGAGCCCGCGTACGGGGAGTCCGAGCAGGGCCAGCAGGGATTCGGCGAGCCAGCGGGAGAGGCCGTCCCCCGGCTCCCAGCCGAATGTCGTCAGTTCGCGCAGCACCGTGAGCGAGTGCAGCGCGCTGCCGACGACGAGCCCGTGCCGGTCGTCGCCGTTGCTCGCATGGGCCATCTCGTGGGCGAGGAGCGCGACGCGTTCCTGCGGGGTCAGGATCGCCCACAGCGGGTAGCCGATCTCGACCAGGCGCCGGCGCCGCCAGCCGTAGGTGCTGAAGGACGCGTTCACCTCGCCGCTGACGGCGACCAGGTCGGTCCGGGGCGCCTTGATCTCCGTGCCGATGCGGTCGAGCAGGGCGTACAGGTCGGGCGCGTCCTCGCGGGTGAGGGGCTGCGCGCCGCCGGGGAAGGGGGCGGGGCGGGGGCGCAGCAGCCAGGCGAGGTCGAGGGCCACCAGGGCGGGGAGCACGGCGAAGAGGCTGCCGCGGGTCAGCAGGTAGCCGGCGAGGAGGAGGAGAGCGGGGGTGAGGAGGTGGGTCAGGCAGGCGAGGGCGTAGCCGGCGACGCGGGCCGTGCCCGCCGGGAGTCCGCCGGGTTCCTTCTCCGAGCGGAGGACGTCCTCGTGGAGGCCGCGGACGAGCCTGGCTGATAATCGGGCCGGCCGCGCGTGCTCCCGCCTTCCGCCGTCGCGTACGACGTTCCAGTCGCACGAGAGGCACCACGAGGGGAAGGTCGGCTCGGTCTTGAGCGGCTGGTCGCACTGAGGGCAGACGGACACGGCATACATGGCACACAACGTGCCACACCCTCACGTCCAGGTGAGTACGCGCTTGCGCCAGGCGTAGACGATGCCGAGGGCGATGAACCCGAGGAACACGAACATCTCGACGAGCGTGGTCAGCCCGTAGCCGGGGGCGTCGAAGACGGTCGCCCAGGGGAACAGGAAGACGGCGTCCACCGCGAACACCACGTAGAGGTACGTGAAGACGTAGTAGCGGACCTGGGACTGCGCCCAGCCCTCGCCCACCGGGTCGACCCCGCACTCGTACGTGGTCAGCTTGTCGGGCGTGGGCCTGGACGGGCGGAGCAGGCGGTTGGCGAGCAGGGCGCCGGCCACGATGGCGACGCCGATGGCGAGCAGCGCGGCGACGAGCACGTACGACCCGAAATAGCCGTCCATGACGGGATGGTAACTCAGGGGAGACGCAAACCGGGAGATGGTCAAAAGTCAGGACCTGATCATCCCAAATCAGGGTAAACCAGAAGATCGCCCCCATACCCTGACATGCATGCGCAAAAAGCGATTCTCTTCAGGAATCGCTCTGCTGGCCCTCTCGGTGTCCGGTTGCGGCGTGGCCGCCACCGCACCCGACAGGGACATCGTGGTCCCGGCAGAGCCGACGTCGATCGACTTTGTCGACCCCACGACCGTGGTCGGACTGTCCACCAGAACGCTCACCGACAGCGACTCCGCCGACGGCACATACGCGCACATCACCTACCCCGAGCTGGACGAGGCTCCCGCGCTCAACCGGACGCTGCGCGAGCGGGCACGGGCGCAACTGCGCGCCTTCCGCGAGCGCGCGAGGACGAGGGCGGCCGGCACCCGGTCCGAGCTGAACGTGAACTGGCAGCTCGCCGCCACCTCCCCCGGGGCGATCGCCGTGCGGATGCGCACCGGCGAGAAGCTGAAGGCGGGCTGGCAACACTCCACGCGGACGTACTGGTTCGACCCGCACGACGGCAGGGCGGTCCGCTCCTCCGGCCTGCTCGCGGGCGATGACGCGCTGCGCAGGCTGGGCGTGCTGGTCAAGCGGCGCCTGATCCAGGAGCGCGGGTCGCAGATCGTGGCGGGCGGGATCATCGCGGACGCCGACCGGTTCGACTCGATGGCCTTCAACCGCGACGGGGACTTGGTCGTCGAGTTCGACGACTGCCAGGCCGGGCCGTGCCGGCTGGGCCGGGTGGCGGTGGCCGTGCCGGCTGACGACGTCACGCCGCTGCTGTCCGGCCTGGGGGCGCGGGCGCAGGACGGCGTCAGGGCGGCGGCGCGGAGGGCCGCGGAGGACCTGAACGGCCCTCCGCCCACGGGCCACCCCGCGAACAACACCGAGGCCGTCAGGAACCTGGCCGTGACCACCGACTGCGCCGAGACCAAGTGCGTGGCGCTGACGTTCGACGACGGTCCCGGTCCCTACACCGGGGCGCTGCTCGACCGGCTCCAGGACGGCCGGGCGCGGGCGACGTTCTTCCCGCTCGGCGCGAACGCCGCCGCCGACCCCGGCCTGGTGTTGCGGATGAGCGCCGAGGGTCACCTGGTCGGGAACCACGGCTGGACGCACAGGAACCTTGCCGACGTGACCACCAGCAAGATCGCCGACTCGCTGAGGGAGGCCGGGAACGCGATCTCCGTCGCGACCGGGCGCACGCCGACGCTCGTGCGACCGCCGTACGGGGCCGTGGGCCCGGAGTTGCGCGCCGTCGCGGCCGAGCAGGGCATGTCACTGGTCACCTGGGACGTCGACACCCACGACCACGAGGGCGGGAAATCTGCCGACATCGTCGAACGAGCGGTGCGCGAGGCGCATCCAGGTGCGATCATTCTCATGCACGACATCCATCGGGAAACCGTCGATGCCGTTCCGGACATCCTCGAAAGGTTGCGCGGGAAGGGTTACAGCTTTGTCACCGTTCCCGAGTTGTACGGCACTGCGGGGATGCAGGCCGGACGCATGTACACGTCTGGGAGCGAGCAGCCCCAGACATAGTGCGCGTGTAGGGGGACGTATAGTTGGCGCACGTGACCCGAACCGTCCTGTTCGCCCGCCTGCATGTGGACCTCTGCAGGCTCGCGTCCGGGCTGTGTCGTCGTTCTCCCGCCTCACCCTGACCCCGGCCGCGTTACCCGCTTTCGCGGCCCGCAAACGCGTGACCTTCCGAGGATCTAGCATGGAAACAGAGAACGCGCCTACATCAACCGCGCCTTGGCGCGTCGAGGAGGACTGAGCTGTGACGAAGCAGGTCCAGCAACTCGACCGCGTGATCATCAGATTCGCCGGAGACTCCGGCGACGGCATGCAGCTCACCGGCGACCGTTTCACGGCGGGCACGGCGGAGTTCGGCAACGACCTGTCGACCCTGCCCAACTTCCCCGCCGAGATCCGCGCGCCCGCGGGCACGCTGCCCGGCGTCTCGAGCTTCCAGTTGCACTTCGCCGACCACGACATCCTCACGCCCGGCGACGCGCCGAACGTGCTCGTGGCGATGAACCCTGCCGCGCTCAAGGCCAACCTCGGCGACCTGCCCAGGGGCGCCGACATCATCGCGAACACCGACGAGTTCACCAAGCGCAACTTGCAGAAGGTCGGCTACGCCGCCAGCCCGCTCGAGGACGACTCCCTGAGCGAGTGGCGCGTGCACGCGGTCCCGCTGACCTCGCTGACCGTCAAGGCTCTCGAAGACTTCGACCTGTCGAAGAAGGACGCCGAGCGGTCGAAGAACATGTTCGCCCTCGGCCTGCTGTCCTGGCTCTACCACCGGCCGACCGAGCACACCGTCAAGTTCCTCGAGCAGAAGTTCGCGAAGAAGCCCGACATCGCCAAGGCCAACATCGCCGCCTTCCAGGCGGGCTGGAACTACGGCGAGACGACCGAGGGCTTCTCGGTGAGCTACGAGGTCAAGCCCGCGCGGCTGGCTCCGGGCGTCTATCGCAACATCTCCGGCAACCAGGCGCTCGCCTACGGTCTGATCGCCGCCAGCGTGCAGTCGAAGTTGCCGCTCTTCCTGGGGTCCTATCCGATCACCCCGGCGAGCGACATCCTGCACGAGTTGTCCAAGCACAAGCGGTTCGGGATCCGCACCTTCCAGGCCGAGGACGAGATCGCCGGTGTCGGCGCGGCGCTCGGGGCCGCGTTCGGCGGGTCGCTGGGCGTGACCACCACGTCGGGTCCCGGCGTGGCGCTGAAGGCCGAGACCGTCGGCCTGGCGGTCACCACCGAGCTGCCGCTGATCGTCGTCGACGTGCAGCGCGCGGGGCCGAGCACCGGCATGCCGACCAAGACCGAGCAGACCGACCTGCTGATGGCCCTGTTCGGCCGCAACGGCGAGTCGCCGGTGCCGGTGGTGGCGCCGATGTCGCCGAGCGACTGCTTCGACGCGGCCATCGAGGCGGCCAGGATCGCCGTCAAATATCGCACGCCGGTCATGTTGTTGTCGGACGGCTATCTGGCCAACGGCTCGGAGCCCTGGCGCCTGCCCGAAATTTCCGATCTGCCGGACATATCGCAGGAATTCACGACCGCTCCGAACAGCGAGGACGGCACGTTCCTGCCCTTCAAGCGTGACACCGAGACCCTCGCCCGCCCGTGGGCCATCCCCGGCACCCCCGGCCTCGAACACCGCATCGGCGGCATCGAGAAGGCCGACGGCACCGGCAACATCTCCTACGACCCCGCCAACCACGACCTGATGGTCCGCACCCGGGCCGCCAAGGTCGCCGGCATCGACGTGCCCGACCTCGAGCTCGACGACCCCGACGGCGACGCCAGGGTGCTCGTCATCGGGTGGGGCTCGACGTACGGCCCGATCGCCGCCGCCGTGCGGCGCATCAGGAAGGGCGGCGGCAAGGTCGCCCAGACCCACCTGCGCCACCTCAACCCGCTGCCCGCCAACACCGGCGAGATCCTCAAGCGCTACGACAAGGTGCTGCTGCCCGAGATCAACCTGGGCCAGCTGGCCCTGCTGCTGCGGGCCCGCTACCTCGTCGACGTGATCAGCTACAACCGCGTGCGCGGGCTCCCGTTCAAGGCGGAGGAGCTGGCCGGAGTCATCCAGGACGTGATCGACAGTGACTGAGCTAGTCAATGGGAAGGGGCTCTCGCTCGTTCCCAAGACCGACGTGAAGCAGACCCTGAAGGACTTCAAGTCCGACCAGGAGGTGCGCTGGTGCCCGGGCTGCGGCGACTACGCGATCCTGGCCGCCGTGCAGAGCTTCCTGCCCGAGCTGGGGCTCAAGCGCGAGAACATCGTGTTCGTCTCCGGCATCGGGTGCTCGTCGCGGTTCCCGTACTACCTCAACACCTACGGGTTCCACTCCATCCACGGCCGGGCGCCGGCGATCGCGACCGGGCTGGCCGCCTCGCGTCCCGACCTGTCGGTGTGGGTGATCACCGGTGACGGCGACGCTCTCTCGATCGGCGGCAACCACCTGATCCACGCGCTGCGCCGCAACGTCAACCTCAACATCCTGCTGTTCAACAACCGGATCTACGGTCTGACCAAGGGCCAGTACTCCCCCACGAGCGAGGTCGGCAAGATCACCAAGTCGACGCCGATGGGGTCGCTCGACAAGCCGTTCAACCCGATCTCGCTGGCCATCGGCGCCGAGGCGTCCTTCGTGGCCAGGACCATCGACTCCGACCGCAAGCACCTGCAGTCGGTGTTGCGCGAGGCGACCGCGCACCACGGCACGTCGCTGGTGGAGATCTACCAGAACTGCAACATCTTCAACGACAACGCCTTCGAGCAGCTCAAGGACCCCGAGGTCCGCGACGACATCACGGTGCGGCTGGAACACGGCCAGCCCATCGCGAGCGCCTCGAAGGCCGTCGTACGCGCCACGAGCGGGGGCATCGAGGTGGTGGCCCGCGACAGCGTGAGCGACGACCAGATCCTCGTGCACGACGCGCACAACCCCGACCCGTCGGTGGCCTTCGCGCTCAGCAGGCTCGACGAGCCGGCGTTCGAGCACGTGCCGATCGGCATCTTCCGGCAGGTCGCCCGCCCGGCCTACGACACTCTCATGGCCGAGCAGCTCGACGAGGCCGCGGCCCGCACGGGGACCGGCGACCTGAGCGAGCTGCTGCTGGGTGGCGACACCTGGCGCATCGGCTGACGTTCGCGGGGGAGCCGCCGCGGTCACGCGGGAGCTCCCCCGTCAACGCAGCCGGCGCGGCTCCGCCAGGCCGCGGAGCGCGGGCGCGACCGGGCGCCCGTTCAGCAGCCCTGTGACACCGCGTGCTTCGAGCGCCTTGGCGTACACCGCCAGAGCCTCGCGTACGGCCTCGACGGTGTGGGCCACGTCGCCGGCCGTGTGCGCGGCCGAGATGACGAAGGACTGCCCCAGCACCCCGCGCCTGAGCAGTTCCTGGATGAACAGCGTGCGATGGGCCTGTGACGGCCGCCCTTCGTGATCGGCCGTGGTGAACACCAGGCACGACGGCCGGCCGACGGCGGCGACGTGGTCCCCCAGGCCGAGTTCGGCCGCCGCCGCGTTGACCCCCTCGGCGAGCGCGCGGCCGCGCTGCTCCATGATCGCGATGGGGTCGCCCTCCTCATACGCGCGCACGACCGCGCGGAAGGCCGCCAGAGAGACCCGCTCGGGCCCGTGCGTGGTCGACAGCAGGAAGACGCGCGGCCGGTCGGTACGCAGGCCGCCGAGCTCCATCAGCTCCCGACGGCCGGCGAGGGCGGAGATGGGAAAGCCGTTGCCCATGCCCTTGCCCCAGCACGACAGGTCGGGCGTGACGCCGTAGAACGTCTGCGCGCCCCCCATGGCCCAGCGGAACCCGGTGATCGTCTCGTCGAACACGAGCACCGTGCCCTGCTCCTCGCAGAGCGCACGCACGCTTTCCAGGTAGCCGGGCGCCGGCTCGGCGGTCGCGGTCGCCGGCTCGATGACCACGCACGCCACCTGCCGGTCGTGCCGCTCGAAGAGCGCCCGCAGCGAGTGGAGGTCGTTGAAGGGGAAGCGCACGGTCAGCTCGCGTACGGCCGCGGGCACGCCGGCGTTCATCGCCACCGTCCCGATGAACCAGTCGGCCGTCGAGTAGAAAGGCTGGTCGCCGATGGCCACCAGGTCTCGTCCGGTCGCCGCCCTGGCCAGCCGGACCGCGGCCGAGGTCGCGTCCGAGCTGTTCTTGGCGAACTTCACCATCTCGGCGCCCGGCACGTGGCGGAGGAAGTCCTCGGCCGCCGACACCTCCAGGTCGGTCGGCCTGCTGAAGCTCAGCCCGTCCTCGAGCGCGGCGCGCACCGCGGCCAGCACGGGCTCGTACGCGTGACCCAGCGTGACCGCGCGCAGGCCCATGCCGTATTCGACGTAGCGGTTGCCGTCGGCGTCCCAGACCCTGGCGCCCGAGCCGCGCACGAGCACCGGTGCCATGCCCTCTGGATATTGGTCGCTGCCGCGGGCGTAGGTGTGCGCCCCTCCAGGGACGAGCTCGTGCAGGCGGCTCTGCAGCCGCTCGGATTCGGCGAACCCGGCATGCTCTTGTAACGGGACCATTACCCGATGATAGGGATCACCATCCCGGGGCGACAGATCGACGGCTCTGCTGGATCGCTCCAAGACGGAGACACCCGGCGGGCCAGCCGTGACAATGGCCTGGTGGTCCTGCACTGGCTGGTCCTGATATTACTCGTGCTCGCGGCGCCCACCGAGCCGTCCGCGAGCACCCATCCACCGCCGTCGGCGGTCGAGCACCTGACCGGCGAGCACCTGCCGGTCGAGCAGGGCGACGAGCGGCTGTGCCCGCTGTCGCGCAGCCCTCGCCCCGCCCTCTCGTCGAGCGCGCCCCGGCGTAACCCGACAGCCACGCGCCGGCCCGCTCCCGCCCGCTCTCGGGCGCTGCGCCGCCGCTCCCTTCGCAGACCCCGCGCGCGCCATCGCCGGGAACGGCAACGGGCCAGGCCCGATCCTGACCCTGATCCAGGCCCACCCGGCTTACATTCCCCCCGGGCACCGCCCGGACCGCTCTTTCCTCGTGATCATTCTGAAGTCGACACTTAGGAGAGAGCATGCACCGCGTTCTGATCACCGGAGCTTCCGGTTTCATCGGCGCCCACGTGACCCGCCGCCTCCGGGGGTTGTCGGTCGAGGTCCACGCCGTCAGCCGGGGGCCGCGGGCTTCCCTGCACGGCGAGATCTGGCACCAGTGCGACCTGCGCGAGGAAGAGGCGACCGCCGCCCTGATGCGGGCGATCCGCCCTCAGGTGGTCTTCCACCTGGCCGGGGAGGTCAGCGGCAGGCGCGAGGTCGCGATGGTCTCCGAGACACTGGGCGGCAACCTGCTGACCGCGGTCAACCTCCTGGCCGCCGCCACGCGCACGCCGGCCAGGCTGGTGTTCGCCGGTTCGGTCGAGGAGCCGCACGCCGGCTCGGTCGCCCCGCACTCCCCTTATTCCGCCGCCAAGGCCGCCGCCACCGGCTACGCCATGCTCTTCCACCATCTGTGGAACGTCCCGGTGACGGTCCTGCGCATCGCCATGGTGTACGGCCCCGGCCAGGAGGACCTGAGCAAGCTCGTGCCGTACGTGGCCACCGAGCTCCTGCAGGGCCGGTCACCGCAGGTGGGCAGCGGCACCCGCCTGGTCGACTGGGTCTTCGTCGACGACGTCGTCGACGCGCTGGTGGCCGCTGCGCTGAGCGGCGCGGCCGACGGCCAGGCCCTGGACGTGGGCAGCGGCACGGGCACCTCCATCCGGGCCACCGTGGACCTGCTCCACCGGCTGGCTGGGACGTCCGTGGCACCCGTCTACGGAGCGATCGCCGACCGGGCACGTGACCGCGCCCACCTCGCCGACGTGCGACCGGCGGAGGAGGTGCTCGGCTGGCGGGCGGCCACGCCGCTGGCGGAGGGGCTGGCGCGGACCCTGCGATGGTACGCGGGCCGGCTAGTGCCTCAAGTGGCGCTCCACGCGCCCGCCCTCCACAGGACGCAGCCGGCGTTCCATGGGCCGCTCGACGAACCTGAACAGCAGCCACGCTAGGCCGACGCTCACCACCAACATGCCGGCCGACACGGCGACCACCGCCACCGCGTTCAGGTCGTGACCCAGAAGCTTGGTGCCCAGCCGGATCACCGGCTGGTGCACCAGGTAGAAGGCGAAGGAGATCTCACCGAGCCGGATCAGCCAGGGATGCCCCAGCAGGCCGCGCCCGCGCCGTGCGTCGGCGGCGGCGAGCGCGGCGACGAGCAGTGCCAGCGGGCCCGCCATCCAGGCCACCCAGCCCCAGGGCTCGGGAACGAGCCCGGCGGCGAGATAGGCCACGGCCACGAGGCCCGCCGAGACGCCCACCCCGGGCCCGCGCCAACGCCCGTTCCGGATCATCAGCGCCAGGCAGATCCCGAGCGTGAACTCCAGCAGCCGGGTCACCGGGAAGATCGTGACGAACCAGTAGGCGCGCGGCTCCGGCATGAGCGTCGCCAGAGCGGACACCGCCCAGACGCCGGCCACCAGTCCCACGGCGAGCAGCCACCAGCGCCGCGCGGGCACCGCGCGTACCAGGGCGACCAGCCAGGGGAAGACGGCGTAGAAGAACGCCTCGCAGGCCAGCGACCAGGCCGGGGTGTTGACGGCGAAGTAGTAGCCCTCGTCGGGCACCCACGGCTGCACCAGGACGAGCCCGGCCAGCGCGGGTCCCGCCGACAGCTCGCGCCCGACCAGCGCCAGCATGGCCAGCACGCAGAGCCAGGTCACCACGTGGTCGGGCAGCACCCGCGCGGCCCGCCTGCGCCAGAAGCGCACAGGGCGGTCACCGGGGCGGGCCGACCAGGTGAGCACCAGCCCGGACAGCACGAAGAACAGCGAGACCCCTGAGGCGCCGGCGCCGAACAGCACACCCATCCCGTGGACGAACCCGGGATCGCTGGTCATCGTCTGGTTGGCCAGGATGTGGAAGCCGAACACGCCGAAGGCGGCCAGCCAGCGCAGACCCGTCAGGGACGGTAATCGTGCCGGGGCCGCATTGTCGGCCTCCGCGACCAGGTCACGTGCCCGCTGCTCCATGCATCCCCGCCCTACGCCGGAACCCACGTCACCTTAGACGTGCTCAAAGGCCGTGGCAACAGCTCTGGAACGGCCGGAACCGGCCACTGCGAGATGTAACAAGTACGGCGCTTTGGAACGATATTGATCGGGACGGCTGCCACTAGAGAGGTCGGGGGACATTGACCCGTTCGGTCCTCAACCTGACTGTCCACGGCATCGGCGAACCACTCCGGGAACTCGACCCCGGCGAGGACGTGACGTGGGTCAGTGTCGAACAGTTCGAGCAGGTCCTCGATGAGGTGAAGGACCGGCCGGACGTCAGGCTCACCTTCGACGACGGCAACGACTCCGACCTGGAGATCGGTCTGCCGGCCCTGCTGGAGCGGGGGCTCCGCGCGGAGTTCTTCGTGCTGGCCGGCCGGCTAGGCGAGCGGGCCAGGCTGGACGCCGACGGCGTGCGGGAACTGGTGCAGCAGGGCATGCGTATCGGCTCGCACGGCTGGGCCCACCGCGACTGGCGGCGGCTCGCGCCCGGGCAGGAGGCCGAGGAGCTGGCGCGGGCCCCCGAGGTGCTCAGCGAGCTGTGTGGGGAGCCGGTCGGCAGGGTGGCCATCCCGTTCGGCTCCTATGACCGGCACGTGCTGGCCAGGTTACGCCGGGCGGGTGTCAGCCTCGCCTACACCAGTGACGGCGGCCGGGCCCGTGCCGGCGCCTGGCTCCAGCCGCGCACCAGCCTCCACCGCGACATCGGTCCCGGCTGGGCCACCGCCCTGCTGGAGGACAGCCGGTCACCCGGGATGCGGGCCAGGAAACTGGTCTCGCGGACGATCAAGCGTCTCCGCTGATGACGCGCATAGCGGCCGTCATCGTCAGCTACAACAGCGCCGAGGTGCTGAAGGACTGCCTCAGCTCGCTCCCCCGCGACCTGGCCGGGGTGGTGGTCGCCGACAACGCCTCCCGCGACGAGTCCGTCCGGGTGGCCGAGGCGGCCGGGTGCCGGATCGTGCAACTCGGGCGCAATGCCGGTTACGCGGCGGCGATCAACGCGGCGGTCGCGACGCTCGACCTCGGCGCGGTCGACGCCGTGCTGGTGCTCAACCCGGACTGCCGCCTGGCGCCGGGGTCGCTGCCCGTGCTGGCGCGCGCGCTGGACCGTCCCGGATGCGGCATCGCCGTACCGAAGCTGGTCAACTCGGACGGCTCCTTGCAGCCCTCGCTGCGCCGCGCGCCCACTGTCACGCGGGCGCTGGCGCAGGCCGTGCTCGGCGGCACCCTGGCCGGGCGGTCGAGCCGGCTGGGCGAGTTGGTCACCGACCCTGCGGCCTACGAGCGGCCCTGCCCGGCGGCCTGGGCCACCGGTGCGGCCATGCTCGTGGCCACCCCGCTGGTGCGGGCGGCCGGTCCGTGGGAGGAGTCCTTCCTGCTCTACAGCGAGGAGACCGAGTACGCGCTACGAGCCGCCGACCTGGGCTGGAGCCTGTGGTACGAGCCCGAGGCGGTCTTCGAGCACATCGGCGGCGAGTCCGACACCAGCCCGATGCTGGCCGCGCTGATCGCGGTCAACCGGGTCAGGTTGTTCCGCGACCGGAACGGTCCAGTGCGCGGCGCCGCCTACTTCGCCGCGGTGCTGCTGGGCGAGGCGGTCAGGGCGCTGCGCGGTCAGCGTACGGCTCGCGCCGCGCTGGTGGCCCTGGTGCGGCCAGCGCGCCGGCTGCGGAAGCTTCCGGGGGGCTGACGTGCGCATCGTCGCCTTCGACGCCCTCACGCCGGACGAGCTGGCCGCCTGGCACCGGCTCAGGGCCACCGATCCGGCGCTGGACAGCCCTTACTTCCACCCCGATTTCGCCGCCGCAGTCCACGCGAGCGGGCGCGAGATCCAGGTCGCGGTGCACGGCGACCCCGAGGTGCTGGCGCTGCTGCCCTTCCAGCGCGACGGTTCGATCGCCAGGCCGGCGGGCTGGCCGGCCGCCGACTTCCAGGCGCCGATCCGGGCACCGGGCACCGCCTTCCCCGCCCTGGAGTTCGTCCGGGCGGCACGGGTGCGCGGCCTGGCCTTCGACCACCTGCTGGAGCAGCCGGACTTCGACCGATGGGTCAGGCGCCGCCGCCCTTCGCCCTTCCTGGAGGTCACCGGCGGCCTGGACGGCTACCTCGGCCGGGCCTCGCGTACCGCCAAGGACAACCTGGCGCAGGCCAGGCGCCGGGCCCGCAAGGCGGGGCGGGAGCTGGGCGAGGTGGTCCTCACCGCGGACGCGCTCGATCACGCGCTGCTCGACAGGGTGATCGAGCTCAAGCGGGCCCAGTACACGGCCACCGGAGCCCGTGACTACTTCACCGATCCCAGGCGGGCCGACATGCTGCACAAGCTGCTGGCCGCCCGCGATCCGGAGTTCGCCGGGGTCCTGTCGGCCGTGCACGCCGGGCCGCACCTGCTGGCGGCGCATTTCGGGCTGCGCTCTGGCGGGGTGCTGCACTGGTGGTTTCCCGTCTACGACCCGGCGCACGCGCGCCTGTCGCCCGGCTGGATCCTGCTGCGCGAGCTGATCGCGGCCGCGCCCCACATGGGCGTGGCACGCATCGACCTGGGGCGCGGCGAGGACGAGTACAAACGCCGGGCGATGACCGGGCAGATCCTGGTCTGCGAGGGCGAGGTCACCGCCAGCCCGGTACGCAAGGCCAGGAACGCACTGATCGCGACAGCCAAGAAGGTGCTCAGGAGGGGACGTTGAACAAGCAGCTTCGCGCGGGGGACGTCGCGCAAGTGCGCGCAGGGGACATCGTGCGGGTGCGCGGCAAGGAGGAGATCCTCGCCTCCCTGGACGAGAACGGCAGACTGGGCGGGCTACCGTTCATGCCGGAGATGCTGGCCTACGCCGGCCAGGAAATGCGGGTGTACAAGCGAGCGGACAAGACCTGCGACACGATCCAGCAGACCGGCACCAGGCGGCGCATGCAGAACACGGTGCACCTGGTCGGCGCCCGCTGCGATGGCAGCGCGCACGGCGGCTGCCAGGCCGGGTGCCTGCTGTTCTTCCGCGAGGAGTGGCTGGAGGGCGGGCCGAGGCCGCCTGAGGGCGGGGGCGCCGCGCTGGAGACGCTGGAGAAGGACACCGTGCGGGGCACGGCGGAGGACGGCGAGCCGCTTCACCGCTGCCAGGCCACCGAGCTGCTGAACGCCTCCGAGGGCGGGCTGGGGCCCTACGACTGGAGCCAGTACGTCCACGACGTGCGTACGCGCAACGAGCGGCTGCTGACCGTGCTGCGCGGCCTGGCCGTGCTGGCGTTCAACATCTTCCAGCGGCGTACGCTACGGCTGCCGCGTCGGCTGCGCATCAGGGGCGGCGAGGAGTGGCCGTTCCTGCGCGGCACGGCCACCGGCCCGACACCGCCCGCCGAACCGCTCGGCCTGCGGCCCGGCGACCTGGTCGAGGTCAAGAGCAAGGAGGAGATCGTCAAGACGCTGCGGCCCGACAACAAGAACCGGGGCATGGTCTTCGACGCCGAGATGCTGCTCTACTGCGGCAAGCGGGCCCGCGTGCTGCGCCGCGTCGAGCGCATCATCGACGAGCCCACCGGCCGCATGATCAAGCTGAAGGACTGCCTGATCCTGGAGAACGTCATCTGCCAGGCCGTCTACCACCGGCACTGCCCGCGCTCCATCTATCCCTACTGGCGCGAGGTCTGGTTGCGCAAGATCGAGTCGTAGACCGCCACGTAGGCCTCGGCCTGCCGGCGCCAGTCCAGCACGGTCTCGGCGCGGTGGCGTCCCGCCGCGCCCAGGGTCGCGCGGCGCGGCGGGTCGTCCAGCAACGCGATCAGCTCCTTGACGAAGCCGTCCAGGTCGTCGGGGTCGGCGTAGACGGCGCACTCCCCTGCGGTCACGGCCGTCTCGGTGAGCCGGTAGGCCACCACCGGCAGGCCGAAGGCCATGTACTCCATGGTCTTGTTCATCGTGGAGACGTCGTTGAGCGGGCTGAAGGGGTCGGGCGAGAGCCCGGCGGTGGCGGTGGAGAAGTAGCGGGCGATCTCCTCCGGTCCCACCCGTCCGGTGAACTCGACGTGCTCGTCGAGCCTCAGCTCGCTCGCCAGGCGCTTGAGGTCCTCCAGGCAGTCGCCGAAGCCGAGCAGGGCGAAGCCCACGTCCGTGCGGCCGTACCGGTGAATCACCTGCTCGGCGATGCGCAGCACGACGTCCACGCCGTCCTGCGGGCCCATGATGCCCAGCCAGACCAGCAGGTGCTTCCGGCCGCGGCGCAGCTCGGGCACCGGCTGGCCTGGCCGCATCACAGTGGTGTCGGGGCCGGACCTGACCACGGTGGACAGTTCCCGCGGCACGCCGCCGCGCCCGACCGCGATGTTCTGGTAGGAGGTGTTGGTGGAGATCACCCGGTGGGCGGCGCGGAAGGTCCGGCGCTCCAGCCACAGCAGCGCCTTGAGCTGCGACCGCCCGGCCAGGGAGGCCGGCTCGCCGAAGCGGGAACGGAACACCTCGGGATTGAGATCGTGGTGGTCGAAGACGAAGCGCACGCCGAAGGGCCGCCACAGCCGCGCCAGCGCCCAGTACGTGTCCGGCGGGTTGCACGCCTGCAGCGCGTGGAACCTGCGGCGGCGCCGTACCTTGAGTGACAGCAGCGCCGTGCGGATCCAGCAGTACACGAACTCCCAGGCGTAACCGACCGGACCGGCGGCCTGGCGCGGCGGCGCGTACTTGTACAGGTGCACGCGCTCCAGCACGTCGTAGGCCGGGTCGCCGGGGCCCTGGGGGCAGATCACCGAGACCTCGTAGCCGGCCGCCTTCAGCGCCCGGCACTCCAGCCAGACCCGGCGGTCCAGGGGAACCGGAAGGTTCTGCACAACGATGAGGACGTGCTCGCCCGCCACTATGCGCCGCGCCGGGAGAACAGATCGGCCAGCGCGGGCGGCACCCAGCGCTTGAGCCTCTGCCGGAAGGTGCCCTTGAAGTCCTCACCGGGCCGCTGGCGGAACAGCGTGCTGTGCTCGCCGCTGAACTCCTCCTGGGGGCGGCCGTTGGTGTAGTAGTACAGCGCCATCGAGCGGCGGGCGCGGTCGGGCGGGCAGGTGATCGGGTCGGGCAGGCCGTGGTTGGCGTTGTCGGTGGTCGCGAAGATCAGGAAACGGTTGAAGAGCGGGGCCACGCGCTTGACGCACGCGGTCATGTCGCTGTCCCATAACTCCAGGTCGCCGCCCCACTCGGGCGACCAGTCCCGGTTCAGGTAGAGGATGCCGTTGAGCCGGCGGTGCAGGTTGAGGCGCTTGGTCTTGTTGAAGTCGGCGTGCACCTTCAGGTAGCCGCCGGCGCGGCTCTGGTGCAGCCCGCCGCCGTCGAAGTGCGGGTCGGGGATGAGGCCGGTGATGCCGGTCAGCGCCTCCAGGAAGTCCACGAACACCTGGCCGTTGAACTCGTGGAGCAGATTCCGCGTCACGGGCCCCATCAACTCGGTGTCCGACAGCGCCAGCTTGATCTCCCTGGCGCTGTCGAACTCCTGCCAGGTGACGCCACGCGGCTCGGGGAACTCCTCCAGCACCGGCTCCAGGGCCGAGGGTGGCAGGAAGTCGTCGATCACGACGTGGGGGAACGGCTCGGCCGTGGCGAACTGCTCGCGAAACCGCTCGGCGTGGGCCATGAGCTCGGCCCGCTGAAAGGCGAATGTCACATCCTGCATAGGAACCCTCTCGTCCCCCATGAAGACCTTCCTTCTCCACCTATTTCGGCGAAATTGCCGCGACGTTACTCACGACTGGAACGATCCGAAGCCCAGCCGCCACCGGCTCGCGGCCCGGCCAGCCGCTCCGCGACGAGCACCGCGACGAAGCATGCGGCGTCGCACACCGCCACCTCCCGCCGCCGCACGAGTGTCACCAGGTCCGCACCGCCCAGCCTGGTTTCGGTACGGCCCAGCCGGTCGAGCTGCCGGTTGCCCTGCCGTACGCGGGCCCTGCGGCGCACCACGGCGGCGACGGTGCGGGCCGGGCGTACCAGCGACCGGCCCGCGGTGGCCCGCTCGGCCGGAGCGAACGAGCGGTGCGCCCAGCCGTCGTCGGACAGCACGTCCGGCATCGGCCACACGCGGGCGTGGCCGGCCTCGGTCAGCAGATAGGCGCCCGTGCCCGCCAGCCCGCGGCGGCCCGCCATGAGCCGCTCGTGGGCGCGGTGGAAACCGGCCGCCACCCGCGAAACGCCGGCCAGGTCCAGCTCGGGCTCCGGCGCGCAGGCGGACAAGCCCGTCCCGGCCAGGCAGGCCAGCATCGCCGCCACAGAGCCCGGCGCGAGCACCACGTCGGCGTCCAGGTAGAGGCGGGGGAACGCGGCGCAGGCGGCGTCTCCGGCGCGCAGGGCGGCGACCTTGCCCGGCGCGGGCAGCTCGATCACCTTCACGCCGCGCTCGCGCGCCATCTCGGCGGTGCGATCGGCGCAACCGTTGGCGACCACGACCACCTCCGGCTCGCCCTGCGGCAGCAGCGCGTCCAGGCAGCGACCGAGCACACGCTCCTCGTCGTGCGCGGCGATCACCACGCTGAGGCCGGTCACGGGACCACGATCCAGCCGGAGACGTCCGGGTAGCTCGCGCGGACCTCCGGGAGCAGGTCGGGCAGGAAGAGCAGGACCTGACCCGCCCCGGCCAGGCGCTCCGGGCCGGCGATCGGGATGTCCGTCCCGGGCATGCGGCGGCCCTGCTTGGCCGGCGAGGCGTCGACCACCGCGGGCAGCCGGCCGGCGTGCGCGCCCGCGCGGCACAGCAGCGCGACGGCCCGGGAGGCCGCGCCGTACCCGATGACCGGGCCGCTCTGCTCGGCCAGCAGGGCACGCAGCTTCTCGGCGCCGCGCGTGGCGTCCTGTCCCAGGCGCTCCAGCACCGCGGGGTCGGTGACGCCTGCCGCCACCTCCTCCTCGATCAGGGTGGTGACCGACTCGTCCGGCTCACCGTCGCGGGTGGCGGCCAGCAGCACGGTCCCGCCGTACAGGTCGAAGCGGAAGGCGCTGCGCGCGACCAGCCCGGCCTGGCGCAGCATGGCGGCCAGCACCGGGGTGGAGTAGTACGCGTGGTGGCCGTGCCGCAGAGCGTTCCACTGGCCGCCGCGCAGGATCGCGGCGAGGCTGTGGAACTGCAGCAGCAGCACACCGCCCGGGGCCAGGCACTCGGCGCGGGCGGCCAGCCCCGCGGCCTGGTCGGGCTCGTGCATCAGCCCGAAGCAGTCGATGACCAGGTCTGCCCCGCCCTCCATCGCGCCTGGGCCGTCCACCGGGGTGAGGTCCACCAGTCCCAGCCAGGAACCGCCGTGCGGGCTGCCGAACTCGGCGACCGTGCGCACCCCGTCCAGCCAGCCGGCCAGGCGTATCCGGGAGACCGCGTCGCGGGCCTGCTCGACCAGGGCGGCCGGCTCGGCTCCGCGCGGCTCCTCCGCGCCGGCCGGGTCCTCGGCGAGCTGGGCCAGGCCGCAGGCGGCGCACGCCCACATGCGCAGCGGGTGAACCGGATCCGGTCCCTGATCGGTGGCCGGCGGGAACAGGTCGCAGGCCGGTTGCGGTCCGAGGTCGAGGACGACGCGGCCGGAGGCGGAGCGGCAGAACCGGCACTGGATCACGGTGTCTCCTTTGGACATCATGCGCTCATGGAGATCAGACGTGGCGAACTGGACGGCGTGCTGCTGTTCGTGCCCACCCCCCACCGTGACGAGCGAGGCTTCTTCACCCGCACCTTCGACGCGACCGTGGCCGCCGGGGCGGGCCTGGAGCCGCACTCCTTCGTGCAGGACAGCCAGTCGCGTTCCAAGCTCGGGACGGTGCGCGGGCTGCACGGCAGGAGCGGGCCGGGCGAGGCCAAGCTGGTACGGTGCGCGCGCGGCGCGGTGCATGACGTGATCGTGGACGCCCGGCCGGGTTCGCCGACTTTCGGGCGCTCGGCCGCGTACCTGCTGGACGATGTCAGTTTCGCCTGCCTTTACGTGCCACCGGGCTTTATGCATGGTTTCCAGGTGCTGACGGAAGAGGCCGACACGTGTTACCGAATCAACCGCGAACACGATCCCGCCGAGGACCTGTCGGTCAGGTTCGACGATCCCGAACTGGCGATCACCTGGCCACTCCCCGTCACCACGCTCAGCCCTCGCGACACCCGGGCAGGAAGCTGGGCTGAGCTGCGCGAGCAGCTGGGCGTATGACAATCGCTCCCCCAAAGACGCACTTATCCGCACCAATATCGGGCACGTTCCAGAGCTCGTTACACGAATAAACTGTCCGATTTCGGACATCGCAGAAGCTGGAAATTCACGGCAGGCTGTGGGTGTTTTCGCGGACTTGTATCTCGATCTGGACTGGGCGAGAATCACCGTGCGCCGGGACATGTCGCTGAGGGGTTAATGTCGTGGATCTCTGGAAGACCCTGCAGGTCATGGTGCGGCGGTGGTACGTCACCGTGCCCATGTTCCTGGCCGCCCTCGGCGTCACGGGAGCGATCTTCATCACCTACCCGACGTACTACGACTCCGAGGGCTTATTGATCCTCACCGTCCCGACGGGCGGTTCGCAGGTGGCCAGCAACCCTGCGGAGAACGCCTACGCCAACCCACTGCTGGCGTTCGACGAGGGCCTCAGGATCACGTCGACCTTCCTGATCCAGGCGATGAACACGCCCGAGGTCGCCGACACTCTCGTCGACCCGGACTCCGACGACAGCCTCTCGGTCACCAGCGGCGAACTGGAAGGGCCCTTCATCGCCGTGAAGGCCACCAGCACCTCGCCGGAGCGTGCCAGGCGGATGGTGACCGACGCCATTGTCCGCACCAGGCTCGACCTGCTCAAGCACCAGCGCAGGCTGGCGCCCTCGATCCCCGCCACCTACATCGTGATGACGCCGATCATCGAGCCCACGACGCCGATCGGTCAGAACAATCTCAAGCTGCGCGCCGCCGGCGCCGCCCTCGGCGTCGGACTGGCGGCCAGTCTGCTGGCCGTCTACGGCACCGAGAGCTACCTCAACCAGCGACGCCGCCGCCAGGAGGCGCGAGCCGTGCCCGAGCAGGAAGCACCACCCGAGCCCGAGCCGCAGCCGGATGAGCAGGCCGAGCAGGTCAAGCAGTACAACGGCGCCGTCCCCGCCATCCCGTCGAAGGAGCTCACCGGCCCGGCCGACGATGACACCCTGACGGACATCCCTCGCGTGACCGACTGAAGCCGTGACTACGACGGTCCTTCCACCGGTCACGGCGGACTCCGGGCGCCCGCTCAAGGACGCGACGGTGCTGCTGTGCACGTACGTGCTGGTGCTGTGCGCCCTGCCGGCCAAGCTGGTGCTACAGGGCATCCCGCTCGACCTGGCACCGACGATGCTCTTCGGTCTCGGCATCGGCGTCCTGTGGTTCTGCGCCCAGCAGGTGGACACCCTCGGCGTGGCCAAGGGGCGCAACGTCGTGCGTACCGTCCTGTTCTGCTACGCCATCACGCAACTGCTGACCTACGGCGCGGCCACCTACTCCGGTCTGCCGGCCGACGAGCTCAAGGCCACCGACCGCACGCTCATCACGCTCTTCTCGGTCATCGCCGCCGGCCTGGCGGCAGTGGACGGGCTGCGCACCCGCAAGGGCGTGGAACTCGTTCTCAAGTGCATGGTGGTGGGCGCGACGTTCATGTCGTTCGTCGGCATCCTGCAGTCGCGGCTCGGGGTCGACCTCACCGACTTCCTGACCCTGCCGGGGCTGCGCTCGGTCTCCACCGAAGAGACCATCCTGGAGCGATCCATCTTCCGCCGGCCGTCCGGGACCGCGGGCCACCCCATCGAGTACGGCGTGATGTGCGCCTTCACCGCGCCGCTCGCCCTCTACTTCGCCTTCCGTGCCAACCGCCGCAAGGAGCCCAGGCAGTGGCTGTGGTGGTGCTGCTTCGCCATGATCAGCGGCGGCATCATGTTCTCGCTGTCCCGCTCGGCCATCCTGGGCGCGGCGGTCGCCGGGCTGGTGCTGTTCTACTCCTGGTCATGGCGGGTGCGGGTCAGGATGGCCATCGCCGCGGGCGTCTTCCTGGTCATCATGCGCATCCTGGTGCCCGGCCTGGTCGGCACCCTGATCGCGCTGTTCTCCAACTTCAGCCAGGACAACAGCATCAAGGGCCGTCTGGTCGACTACGCGCCGACCTCCCTGCGCATCGAGCGCTACCCGTGGCTGGGCCACGGCGTGGGCACCAACCTGCCGCTGAAGTACGGCTGGCTGGACAACCAGTACATGATGACCTTGCTGGACAACGGGATCGTCGGGCTGTTCGCGCTGGTGGCGGTCTTCCTGTCGGGCATCTACGCGGCCCTGCGGGTGCGCTCCCTCACCGGCGACCCCGAGCTGCGCGACCTGGCGATGACGCTGGTCGCCTGCCTGTCGGTGCCCACGGTCGCGGCGATCACCTTCGACATGCTCGCGTACGCGTTGATCACGGGCCTGGTCTTCCTCACGGTGGGCGCGTGCGGCGCCCTGCTCCGGCACCAGCGCGAACCGGTCGGCTCCGCGCGTGCCGCCGGATCGTCGGCGAGAATCGAAACCTGACCTCTCGAAGGACGGATCACCCATGCCCTCACCCAGCAAGCGGCGCTCGGGCGTGGCCTTACGCCTGGCCGTCGGCGTGGCCGTGCTGAGCGCGGGCGTGGCCGTGGTGAGCGCGGGCGTGCTCGCCGTGAACAGCACCGGCCGTTCCTCCGACGGAGGCTCGCCGCCCGCCGCCGGCGAGCACAGCGCCCCGCCGCGCACCAGCCCCTCCCCCGCCGGCAGCCCTTCCTCCACGCCTGCCAGCAGCCCGGCCACGCCCTCCGGGGGGCGGGCCTGTCCCCCGCCGCCGGAATATCCGACTCCCGAGTGCACCGGCGTGCCGCCGGGCAAGGAGCTCAAGAAGGCCGAGGGCGACTTCGTCGCCGACAAGGACGGCCAGGTGATCGACGGCCTGCACATCACCGGCAACCTGCTCGTCGAGGGCGAGGACGTCGTGATCCGCGACAGCTGGATCGAGGGCTGGGTCGACAACAGCCGTAACGGTCCCCGCGGGAAGGGCTCGTTCGCCATCACCGACTCGACGGTGGGCCGGCCCGACTCCTGCGAGGCGGGGACCGGTGTCAGCGAGTCGGAGTTCACAGCCACCCGGGTGAAGGTCGTCGGCCACGGCGACGCGTTCGGAACAGGCGGCGACAACGTGCTGATCCAGGACTCCTACGCGCTGCTGTGCGGTGAGGAGGAGTGGCACTCCGACGGCTTCCAGGCCTACCGGGGCGGCCGCGACATCGTCATCCGCCACAACACCTTCGACCAGCGCCAGGTGCCCGCCTCCGGGGTCACCGCGCCGATCTTCATCTCCGACGGCTCGCCCGAGGCCACCGTCGTGGACAACCTGCTCATCGGCGGCAGCTCCACCATCCGCGTGCACAAGGGCGGCGACAGGTGGAAGTACATCGTCACCGGCAACCGGGTCGTCCTGGACGCCTGGCTCTACAGTCCCGTGGACAGCTCGTGCTCGGCCATCTCCGCCTGGGCCGACAACCGGCTCGTACGGATCGACGCGGCCTACCGGGTCACCTGGCTGGGCCCCGAGCTACCGTGCGTCGATGGCGGTTAGCCTCTTGACCTGCCGGTAGACCAGCAACAGCGCACCGGCGATCAGCACGCCACCGCCCAGCATCGCCACCAGCTCGTTGGGCGCGACGGTCACCAGCCCCAACAGCAGCAGCGCCAGCACCGCCGAGATCGACACGGGCAGCACCAGCGTGCGCAGCAGCGCGCCCAGCCGCGCCCCTGCCTTGCGGGCGCACCACAGGTGCACGGGAACGGCCCAGCCGAAGCCCACGGCCGCCTGCGCCCACCCGATGCCCTCGAAGCCCCACACGTGCGCGCCGATCGCCGAGGCGGGCACCAGCACCAGCAGCCAGGCGAGCTGCGGCAGCACCGAGATCAGCATGGAGTTGGCCGCGATGAGCAGGTGGAAGACCAGCTCGGCGACGATCCTGGCGACGTTGGCCAGCGCCAGCCCGGCCAGCATGGTGGCCGCGGCCAGCCACTGGTGGCCGTAGACGACCTGCACGATCGGCTCGGCCAGTACGGCGAGGCCGGTGCCGCAGATGAGCACGGCCCCGGCCGCCACGCCGATCACCGTGCCCGCGGTGGTGCCGAAGTCGCCGTCACCCTCGCGAGCACGGGCGAAGGTGGGCAGCGCCACCCGTTCCAGGGTCTTGGAGATGATCTGGATCGGCCAGTTGGCCACGTTGTTGGCGATGAAGAACAGGCCGATGGCGGCCTCGCCGAGGAAGCGGCCGGTGACCGCCTGGGCGGTGCCCTGCAGCGCGATGAGCAGGACCGAGGACCCGGCCATGGCCAGCCCGACGCGCGCCACCTCGCCGCTGTGGCGGCGGTCGAAGCCGAAGACCGGCCAGCAGCCCGACAACGCCATCAGCAGCACGTTCACGAACGCCCCCGCGGTGACGTGCCCGATCGCCAGCGACCAAGGCCCGAACCCGGTCATGGCCAGGGTGAAGGTGAGCGTGACGTTGACCACCAGCCCGGCCGCGTCCGCCTTCAGCCGTTTGCCCTGGCGGAACTCCCTGGCCAGCACCGAGGCGGGCACCGAGGCGAAGCCGTTGATCAGGATGTTCAGCGACATGAGCTGGAGCACGCCGGTGGCGTTCGGGCTGCCCAGCGCCCAGGCCAGGGTGCCGGAGCCGAAGTAGGCCAGGATCGTGCAGATCAACCCGCCGCCCACGGACATCGTCCAGGCGGTCGGGATCATCGGCTTGACCTCGCCCTCCCGGCGGATCAGCGCGTTGCCCACACCGAGATCGTTGATCACCATCAGGAAGAGCTGGACCAGCAGCGCCGTGGCGTAGATGCCGAACTCCTCCGGCGTCAGGATGCGCGCCAGCACGATGCCCAGAGTGAAGGTGACCAGCCGGGACAGGACCGTGTTGATCAGGCTGAACGCGAGGCCCCGTTTGAACTTGCCGCCCAGCTCCGCCGTTGCCGCCATCGCGTCCCGTCTTTCAGTGCCGCCTCCGTAGGACATCCAGTCCGGCGTGGGCGACGTTACGTGCCATGGGGATGGTGTTGCGCCACACCCACGGCCACAGCGAGGCGTAGCCGCGCACCCGCTCCCCCCGCGTCAGCGGCGCCTGGTTGACACCGCGCAGCAGAAAGACGCCCTCCTCGACGTTGGGCAGGTAGAAGCGGCGCTCGGTGCCCTGCTCCCGCATGCGGTAGGCGCGCGCGTCGACGACCTCACTCATGCGCTGGGTGTGCTGACGGTGGCGCAGCAGCGGCTCGTCCACCGCCACGAACGACCCCAGGAGGGCCAGCTCGACGATCGTCACCCGGTCGCTGCCCTTGAAGGGCGCCTGCGGACGCACCCGCTCCATTGCCGAGCGCCGGATCAGGCCGTAGAGCTGGAGGTTCTCCTCCGGGTCCGCGAGCTTGGCGCGCATGCGTACGACCGGCGACGGATGGTCGGTTCTGATGGAGTTACGCCAGACGCGCAGCACGTCGCCGTCCTCGTCGATCTCCTCGGCCGCGGAGAAGGCAAGCACCGCGCCGGGTTCCGCGCGCAGCGCGGCGACCAGCTTGGCCAGCCGGTCGGGGTGGTATTCGTCGTCGGAGGAGGCGAAGGAGAAGAACTCGCCCCGCGTCTCCTTGATCAGGCGGTTGTGGTTGCCCAGCACGCCGATGTTGCGCTCGCGGCGGACGTACTTCACCCGCGGGTCCTTGCGCGCCAGCTCGCGGCAGATCTCCTCGGTGCCGTCGGTGGAGCAGTTGTCGCCGATGACCAGCTCGAAGTCGGTCTCGCTCTGCGCCATGAGGCTGTCGAGGGATCTGGTGAGGTACGGCTCGCCGTTGTAGACCGGCAGGCCGATGCCGATCAGCGGCTCAGACATGCCCCACCGGCCTCAGGTCGGCGCCGACGCTGCCTTCGGCCTGGCGGGCCGCGATGCGGGCCAGCCGGGCGAAGCTCCGTTCGAAGGCCGGCGTGGTCAGGCCATGCGTGGCGTAGGCCGCGGCCAGCTCGGCCGCGCCCGCCTCGACGCTCCAGGCGCAGTCGAAGCCCGGCAGCACGGCCCTGATCCTGGAGAAGTCCACCCGGTAGGAGCGGGGGTCGCCGCCGGTCTCGCCGGTGACCAGCAGCCGTGCGCCGGGCACCGCGGCGGCCACGTGCTCGGCGATCTGCGAAACCCGCAGGTTGTTGCGCTCGGTGCCGACGTTGAAGGCCGTGGCGTGGACCGCTTCGCGCGGCGCGGCGAGCACGGCGGCGAAGGCTGCGGCGATGTCGAGCGCGTGCACCAGAGGCCGCCACGGGGTACCGTCCGAGAGCACCTTCACCACCCCGGCCAGCAGCGCGTGGCCGACGAGGTTGTTGAGCACGATGTCGGCCCGCAGCCTGGGCGAGAACCCGAACGCCGTCGCGTTGCGCATGAACACCGGCGAGAAGTCGTCGTCCGCCAGCTTGGCCAGGTCGTCCTCCACCCTGACCTTCGACTCCGCGTACGGCGTCACGGGCCGCAGCGGCGCGTCCTCGTTCACCAGGTCGTCGCCACCGGAAGCGCCGTAGACCGAGCAGGTGGACGCGTAGACGAACCTGCGCACGCCGGCATCCCTGGCCAGCCGGGCCAGCCGCACGGAGGCGTGGTGGTTGATGTCGTAGGTCAGCTCGGGGGCCAGCGAACCGAGCGGGTCGTTCGACAGCGCGGCGAGGTGTGCCACCGCGTCGACGCCGTCGAGCATCTCGGCACTCACGTCCCGCAGGTCGACCGCGTAGCCGGGCGGATCATGAGGCGCCGGCCCGAGCACGCGGTCGGCGAACAGCCCGGAGTCGAGGCCGACGACGTCGTGCCCCGCGGCGGACAGCACGGGAGCCATCACGCTGCCCAGGTAACCCTGGTGCCCGGTCAGTAGGATCCGCACAGTCAGTCTCCAGCCAGATCGATGGTCAGTTTGGTCACGTGGAACGCCTCGGCGTACCTGGCGTTGCACTCGACGCCGCGGATGCGCGCGAGCCCGAGGAAGGCCTCCCTGTCGTACCAGGGGCGGTGCCGTTGCGAGTGGTAGTGCTCCTGAAGCAACCTCACCTTGGTCTCGGCCATGTCGTCGTCGAGCGGCTGGTAGACCGAAGGGCGCCCGAGGTCGCCGTCCCACTTGACGATCTCGTAGCCCAGCGCCAGGTGATCCCGCCACACTGTCGGAACGAGCCGGGCCAGCCCTTGATGGTCCTGGTGGGCGTCGCCGGTCCAGGGGGCGAGGATCAGGCCGGGCCGGGTCCTGGCGCGCAGGCCCTCCAGGGCGTTCTTGGCCTCGTCCCAGTGCGCCGGCAGCCGCCCGTCGGGCACCTTGAGCACGGTGAGGCTGAGGTCGGCGCCAGGGCAGAAGGCCGCCAGCGCCGCCCATTCCTCCGCCTCCCGCTCGGTGCCGCCGCCGGACAACACCAGCGCGTCCACCCGCAGCCCCGGGCGGTTGCGGCAGATCGTCCGCAGGGTCGCACCGGCGCCGATGGCGATGTCGTCGCAGTGCGCGCCGAGCGCGACGACCGCGTCCAGCTGCGCGGGGCGCAGACCGATCATGCTTCCCACAGCGCCCAGGGCCGCTCGCCTCTCGCCCAGGAACGGTCCAGCTCCAGGCGCTGGTTGACGGTGTCGCTCGGCCGCCAGTAACCGCGATGGGGGTAGGCCAGCAGGCGGCCCCTCTTGGCCAGTTCGGCGCAGCCGTCGGCCACCAGGTCGCCGTTCTCCGGGATGTGCTCGAAGATCTCCTGGCGGAGCACGAAGAAGCCGCCGTTGACCCAGAGCGGCATCGTGCTGACAGGCGTGATGCCGCCGACGAGCCCGCCCTCGCTGACGTCGACGACGTGGAAGGTGTTGGTCGGCGGCACCACCATCATCGACGCGCCCGCGTTCGAGGCGGCGAAGCGGTCGATGATGTCGGGCAGCGGGGCGTCGGTGAGGACGTCCGCGTAGTTGGCCAGGAACATCTCGTCCGTGCCGAGGTACGGTCGCACCCTGCGTAAGCGCTCGCCGATCGGCGCGTCGAGCCCGGTGTCGATCAGCGACACCTGCCAGTCCGAGATGTCGGTGGACAGCAGCTCGACGTGCCCGTTGCGCATGATGAAGTCGTTCGACCCTGTCTCCTGGTACGTCAGGAAGAACTCCTTGATGTGCTGGGCCCCGTAGCCGAGGCACAGGACGAACTCCTTGTGCCCGAAGTGCGCGTAATAGCGCATGACATGCCAGACCAGCGGGCGGGGGCCGACGAGTTGCATCGGCTTGGGCATGTCCCCGCCGGGCGCGCCGCTGCGCATCCGGGTGCCGCGCCCGCCGCAGAAGAGCACGACTTTCATGCGACGACCTCCAGACTCGGAATCGGGAAGACCAGAGCGCCTCCCCACTCACGGACGTACGCGAGCTGCTCCACCAGCTCATCCCGCAGGTTCCACGGCAGCACCAGCACGTAGTCGGGCCGGTCCTCGGCGATCCGCTCGGGCGCGCGGATCGGGATCCGCGACCCGGGCGTGAACCGGCCGTGTTTGTACGGATTGCGGTCCACGGTGTACGCGAGCAGGTCGGGCCGGATCCCGCAGTGGTTGAGCAGGGTGTTGCCCTTGCCGGGAGCGCCGTATCCGACGACGGTCCTGCCCGCGTCGGCCGCGTCGATGAGAAACCTCAGCAGGTCGCGCCGCACCTTGGCCACCCGCGCCGCGAAGTCCTCGTACCCGGACGACTCGTGCAGCCCGGCAGCCTTCTCCCTGGCCAGCACGTCGACCACCCGCGGCGACACGGGCCCTTCCGCCGCCCGCGCCCACAGCCTGATCGACCCGCCGTGTGTCGGCAGCAGATCGACGTCGACGAGATGCAGACCGCCGCTCGCCAGCGCCCGCTGCGCCGAGGCGACCGTGTAGTACTGGAAGTGCTCGTGGTAGATCGTGTCGAACTGGTTGAGCTCCATCAGCGTCAGCAGGTGCTGCACCTCGACGGAGACCCGGCCGTCATCCGCCACGAGCGCCCGCAGGCCCTTCGTGAAGCCGACGATGTCGGGGATGTGCGCGTACACGTTGTTGGCCACCACCAGATCGGCCGGCCCGTGCTCGGCGCGCACCCGCCGCCCGACCTCCGGCGTGAGGAATGCGGTGAGCGTCGGCACCCCCTTGGCGGCCGCCGCCTTCCCGACATTGGCGGACGGCTCGATGCCCAGGCAGCGCACCCCTCGCTCCACCACGTGCTGGAGCAGGTAGCCGTCGTTGCTGGCCACCTCCACCACGAAGTCGCCCGGCCGCGGTCCCGCCTGGTCCACGAACCGGCGCGCGTGCTCAACCCAGGAGGTCGAGAACGAGGAGAAGTAGGCGTACTCGGTGAACGTCTCTTCCGGCGTGATCAGCGGCGGCAGCTGGGCCAGCCGGCAGCGGGTGCAGACCCGCAGGTGCAGCGGGTAGGTGGGCTCGGGCTCGTCGAGCTGCTCCACGGTCAGGAACAGCTCGCACGGCGGAGTCGCGCCGAGGTCCACGACCCCGGCAAGCTCATGTGAGCCGCACAGTCGGCAGGTGTTCATTCAGCTCGCTCCGGCAAGGGCCGCGCTCTCGTACTCCAGCGCGAGATCTTCGGGCATGGGGGCCAGATCGTTACAGCGGACGAAGTCCCGCAGCGTCGTGCCCGTGCACCGGGCGTCCACGTTCGGCGCGCCGCGCCGGGCGCGAACATCGTCGAGATGCACGGTGCGGAAGTCGATGCTGAACCTGGTCCTGCCCGAGGTGTTCGGCACGGTTGAGTGCAGTTGGGCTCCGGAGAACATGAGCGTCCCGCCGGCCTCCGGCACCACGCGCACCTGCGGCTCCAGATCGATCGGCTGCTCGGGCCGCGGCTGGACGCGGGTGTCACTACGGATGTGCGCAGCCGCGGACTGCCTGCTGGTGCGGTTCCACTCGGCGTAGTCGTACACCCTGCTGCTGTTGCGCACCGGCTGGTCGAAGTAGCGCGGGTGGAAGGCCATGACGTTCTCGGGCACCACGCCGTAGATCGGGATCCACCAGTTGACCTGGCTGAACGGCGCCGAATACCAGCAGTCCCGGTGCGGGTGGAAGGCGTAGGAGATGCCGGAGACCAGATAGTCGTTGGAGGTGGAGGTGCGCATCCTGGGCACGTCGAAATAGGTCCGCCCGAGGTCGCAGCCGCGCTCCTCGATGACGGCGGGCAGCAGTTCCTTGCACCGGGGGTGGTGGATGAAGCGGGGCTTGAGCCCGGCCAGCACCTCGGCGAAGGCCTCGACCGGCATCTCGTGCTGCGCCGTCTCCGGGTCCAGCCCGCCGAAGGCCTCCGAGATCAGCTCCCTGGCGAAGCCGATCAGCTCCGTCGTGGCCGGCGAGGCCGCGTACACGAACACCTCGCCCTGGTAGAGGAGCTCGCGCCGCCTCTCGTCGCTCGCATCGCTGTTGGAGAAGACCGCAGTCATCATGGGGTATTCCTCCTGATCGGCTGGCATAGGGGATGAAGAGTTACCTTGCGGTGGAGTGCTCTGTCATGCTGCGCTCATGGAGCGCCTCTCGATCGACGGAGCGTGGGTGTACACGCCGCGCGTCCACACCGACCCCCGTGGCTCTTTCCTCGAGGCGTTCCGCGCGGCCGACCTGCCGCGGCCGTTCGACCTCGCCCAGGTCAACTGCTCGGTGTCCGGCCGCGGGGTGCTGCGGGGCGTGCACTTCGCCGACGTGCCGCCCGGCCAGGCGAAGTACGTGATGTGCGTGTCGGGCAGCGTCCTCGACGTGGTCGCCGACCTGCGGGCGGGCTCGCCCACGTTCGGCCGCTGGGAGGCGCGGACGCTCGACGACCGCACGCGGCGGGGCATGCTCGTCGCCGAAGGGCTCGGGCACGCGTTCATGGCGCTCAGCGAGCAGGCCACGGTGGTCTACCTGTGCTCGCAGCCGTACGCGCCGGGCCGGGAGCACGGCGTCCACCCGCTCGACCCGGCGCTCGCGATCGGCTGGCCGCCCGAGGTGGAGCCCGTGCTGTCGGAGAAGGACGCCGCGGCTCCCTCGCTCGACGAGGCGCTCGCGGCCGGGCTGCTGCCGGACTATCGCGCGTGCCAGGAGTTCTACGCCACGTTGCATTGAGGCCCCGCATTCGCGGCGATGACCGGCCAGGCCGCGTGCAGCGCCGCCCGCCAGTGGCGCAGCGGCTCAGCTCTGGTGCAGGCCAGCACGCTGCTGGCCGGACGCCGGGCGGGGCGCGGGCAGTCGGCGCTGGTCACCGGCCGCACCCTCCCGGGGTCCGCGCCGAGGAGCGTGAAGACCTCCTTGGCCAGGCCGTACCACGTCGTCTCGCCCGAGCATGCGCCGTGGTAGACGCCCGGCGGCAGGTCCGACTGCGCCAGCCGTACGAGGAAGTCGGCCAGATCGGCCGCCCACGTCGGCTGCCCGCGCTGGTCGTCGACCACGTCCACGAACGGCCGCTCACCGGCCAGCCTGATCATGGTCCGGACGAAGTCGGTACCTGCCGCGCCGTACAACCAGGCGGTCCGCACGACGTAATGGCCGTGCTCCAGCGCCGCGCGCTCCCCCGCCAGCTTGGTGCGCCCGTAGGCGTTCACGGGCCCGGTGGCCGCGTCCTCGCGGTACGGCGCCGCGCTCGCGCCGTCGAAGACGTAGTCGGTCGACACGTGCACCAGCCGCGACCCGGCCTGGTCGCACGCCTCGGCCAGCCAGCGCACCGCGTGCCCGTTGATCGCCAGCGCCTCCGCCTCGCGCGACTCGGCCGCGTCCACGGCGGTCCACCCCGCGCAGTTGATCACCGCTCGGGGGCGGTAGGCGCACACGAAGTCGCGCACCGCGCGCCGGTCGCGCAGGTCCAGCTCGCTGCGGGCGAGCGCCACCACCGGGTCGCCGGTCAGCGCCGTACGGTCGAGCACGTCGGTGGCCAGCATGCCGCCCGCGCCCGTGATGAGCCATCTCATGACGCCTCCTGTCAAGCCGCCCACCAGCCCCGGTGCTCGGCATACCAGCGCACGGTGTCCTTCAGCCCCTGCTCGAACGGGATCTCCGGCCGGTAGCCCAGGGCGCGCAGCTTCGCGTCGTCGAGCGAGTACCGGCGGTCGTGGCCCTTGCGGTCCTCGACGTGCTCGACCAGGTCCCAGTCCCGGCCGCAGGCCTCCAGCAGGCGGCCGGTCAGCTCCAGGTTGGTCAGCTCGGCCGTGCCCGCGACGTGGTAGACCTCGCCGGGCTCGCCCTTGTCCATCACCAGGCGGATGCCCGCGCAGTGGTCCTGGACGTGGATCCAGTCGCGCACGTTGCCGCCGTCGCCGTACAGCGGGACGGTCGCGCCGCGCAGCAGCCGCGTGACGAACAGCGGGATGATCTTCTCGGGATACTGGCGGGGCCCGTAGTTGTTGCCGCACCGGGTGATCGAGACGTCCATCCCGTGGGTGATCGCGTAGGAGCGGGCGATCAGGTCGGCGCCCGCCTTGGAGGCCGCGTACGGCGAGCGCGGCGCCAGCGGCGCGTCCTCGGTCCAGGAGCCCGACTCGATGGTGCCGTACACCTCGTCGGTCGACACCTGCACCATCTTGGCCACCCCCGCCTCCAGGCACGCCTGCAGCAGCGTCTGCGTGCCCAGCACGTTGGTGCGCACGAACTCGGCCGCCCCCTCGATCGACCGGTCCACGTGGGACTCGGCGGCGAAGTTCACCACCACGTCGTGGCCGGGCACGACCTCGGCCAGCAGGCCGGCGTCGCAGACGTCGCCGTGCACGAACGTGTGCCGCACGCCGTCGAGGTTGGCCCGGCTTCCCGCGTACGTGAGCTTGTCCAGCACGGTCACGTCCGCTGCGTCGAGGCCGTGCACGAAGTGGGAGCCGATGAACCCCGCGCCACCCGTCACCAGAACTCTCATGAACTGATCTGCACCTTGCTGTGATCGCCCAGTACGAAACGGTGGGCTCTGGGGGTGTGGGGCGCGGGGGTGACCTCGACGTCGTGGCCGATCAGCGACCACTCGATCCGGCCCACTCCCGCGATGGATGCCCTGGGCAACACGATCGAGTACTCGATCTCGCTGCCGGTGATCGTGCACGACGCGCCGATGGAGGTGAACGGGCCGACGTAGCTGTCGCGGATCCGCGCGCCGCCGCCGATGATCGCCGGGCCGACCACCCGCGAGCGCTCGACCACCGCGCCCGGCTCGACCACGACCCGGCCCACCAGGTCGCTGGCCGCGTCCACGTGGCCGCTCACGCGCGGCTCCACCGACTCCAGGACCAGCCGGTTGACCTCCAGCATGTCGGTGACGTTGCCGGTGTCCTTCCAGTAGCCGGTGATCACCGATGACTCCACCCGCAGCCCTGCCTCGATGAGCCACTGGATGGCGTCGGTGATCTCCAGCTCGCCCCGCCACGACGGTTTCAGCTCCGCCACCGCCGCGTGCACCGCCGGGCTGAACAGGTAGACGCCGACCAGCGCCAGATCGCTCTTGGGACGCGCGGGTTTCTCCTCCAGGCCGACGACCCGCCCCGCGCCGTCGAGCTCGGCCACGCCGAACTGGCGCGGATCGCCGACCTCGGTGAGCATGATCTGGGCGGCCGGCCGCTCGCGGACGAACCGGGCGACCAGGTCGGTGATGCCGCCCACGATGAAGTTGTCGCCGAGATACATGACGAAGTCGTCGTCGCCGAGGAAGTCGCGGGCGATCAGCACGCCGTGGGCCAGCCCGAGCGGCGCCTCCTGCCGCAGGTACGTCACCTGCAGCCCGAACGCCGACCCGTCGCCCACGGCCGCCTCGATCTCGGCCTGGGTGTCGCCGACCACCATGCCGAGCTCGGTGATCCCCGCCGCCGCGATCGCCTCCAGGCCGTAGAACAGGACCGGTTTGCCGGCGACCGGCACGAGTTGCTTGGCCGAGGTGTGCGTGATGGGCCGCAGCCGTGTGCCCGACCCTCCGGCGAGCACGAGTGCTTTCACAGCTAGTAAGCCCCTTCTCCACGGGTGACGACGGACCAGGTCTTCCAGAGAATCTGCAGGTCGAGGATGAGCGACCAATTCTCCACATACCGCAGGTCGAGGCGTACGGACTCCTCCCATGTCAGGTCGGAGCGGCCGCTGACCTGCCAGAGCCCGGTCATGCCCGGTTTGACCACCAGGCGGCGGCGGACGTCGGTCCCGTACTTGCCGACCTCTTCCGGCAGCGGCGGGCGGGGGCCGACGAGGGACATCTCGCCGCGGATGACGTTGAGCAGCTGGGGCAGCTCGTCGAGCGAGTACCGGCGCAGGAAGGCGCCTACCCGGGTGATCCTTGGATCGTTCCTCATCTTGAAGAGCACTCCGTCGAACTCGTTCGCGTCGAGGAGTACACGTTTGCGCTGCTCCGCATCCACCACCATCGTACGAAATTTCACGACGCGGAATTCTTCGCCGCCTTTGCCGACCCTGACCTGGAAGAACAGCGCGGGCCCCGGGCTCGTCAGCCGGATCACCAGCGCGATCGCCAGCAGCGGCAGGGCGAGCAGCAGCAGCGCGCTCCCGGCCACGAGCCGGTCGAACACGCTCTTGACGAGTTGCTTCGTGCCGTCGAACTCCGGATGCTCCACGTGCAGCAGCGGCATCCCGGCCACCGGCCTGATGCTGATGCGCGGCCCGGCCACGTCGAGGAGCGCGGGCGCGACGAAGAGGTCGGTACGCGCGGTCTCCAGGCTCCAGGCCAGCCTGCGCAGCGCCGCCCCGTCCAACTCCGGGCAGGCCAGGACGGCCACGGCGTCGGCCTTCTCGCGCTCCACGACGTTCGCCACGTCGCCGAACGAGCCCAGCACCGGAACACCGTCCAGGTCGACGTCCATTCCGCCCTCGGGAAGGCACGCCCCCACCACGCGCATTCCGTGATAGGGCTGGCGCCTGAACTGCATCACGAGGTCGAGAATCGACTCCCGGTGCCCGACCGCGACCACCTGCCGCATGTACTCGCCCACCGCTCTTCTCCGGTGAAGACGTTTACGCATGCGATAGCGGAAATAGAGCGTGGCGAGCAGCGCGAGCGGCAACATCGCCATGACGAAACTGCGCGCGATCGTGGTCTGCGTGGCGTAGGCCATGATGGCGACCGTGGCCATCAGCCCGGCGCCACCGTTGAAGACGGCCTTGAACTCGTCGGTGCCCTCTCCGTTGGCGCGCTGGCGGTAGGCGCCGCCCATCATGAGCGCGACGGGCCAGGAGACGACGAGGCCGAATCCCAGCAGGTACTCGGCCGGCGGAACGTACACACCGGCGACGAGCCGGACGCCCAGCACGCAGACGCACGCGAGCAGCACGCACATCGTGTCGCCGGATAACAGGAGCCGCAGGTACGCCCGCGTCCAGATGCTCGACGCACGACGTGGTACGGCCTCGAGGAGCACGACAGCGGACTCCCCAGTCCCCACCCTCATAACACCACCTGATACTCGATGCACCGCTGTTGACGTTCCTTGCACCACACGGGTTGACAAGTCCCTCGAACAATCAAGGGCGGCGGCCCCCACTAAAGATTAAAGATCGATTCAGGCGTGGGGAATAACGGCATATGTCCACAACCGGACGATTGTTGAGCTGCATGAGGGCTTGACGGAACGGTCCAGAAGTGGCAGTGAACGAGGAAATACGGCGACAAATTCGTGAATCGTTCAGCCGGGTTGCGCTAGTCGTACTCCAGGTCCGGCAGCGCCGACGGCGGATCCGGGCTGCGCCACACGACCACCACCCCGTCACGCGTGGAGTCGGCGGCCAGGGTGAGCCGGTCGAGGTCGAAGTCCGGCAGGTAGCGCAGGCGGGCGAGAAAGCCGGCGTCCGTGGCGGAACGCGGCACGACGCAACCCTCGCCGTCGCGGTCGAGCAGGATGTAGAGGACGTCCGCGCCGGCTTCCGTGACGACACGGACCTCGACGACGTCCTCCCAGGCGAGAGCCTCGACGCTACCGTCAGCATAGTGACGGGTGACGCCTTCTTCCGTGACGTACACGTAGGAGTCCGGCATCGGATTGCCGTGCATGGGCGCGATTCTTGCGAGTTCAGGGGTGGTCCCGCAAGGGTTCGTACGCAATGAAGGGCGTTTGCCGGGCACGCTTTCGGCGCCCCGGGACACCTCAGCGGTGGCGGCCGCCCCACGAGTGGCTGAGATGCGCCGCCACCGCCGCCCGCGCCGCGTCCTGCGGCCCTTCGGCGATCGCGTCGAGCAGCTCGCGGTGCTCGCGCACCAGCACCTCCCTGTCCTCGTAGACCTCGCGCAGCCGGACCAGCCCGAGCCTGGTCTCGGCGGCCAGGGCGCCGTAGAGGCGTTCGAGCCGAGGGCTTCCCACCGCCTCGATCAGCGCCTCGTGCAGCGCCATGTGCTCGGCCACGCTCTCCGACCACGCCGCCGTGGCCGGGAGCGCGGCCATCCGGTGCAGGGCCGCGTCGGCCTCCGGCACCCGCCGCCCGGCCACCGCCTGGGCCATCAGGTCCTCGAGCGGCCGCCGGACGTACATGAGATCGTCGAGATCGGAGAGCGTCACTTCCGGGACGTAGGCGCTGCGGTTGCGCTCGCGCCTGAGCAGGCCCTCGTGCACCAGCGTCGCCAGCGCCTCCCGCACGGTCGGCCTGGCCACGCCGTAGGACGCGGCGATCTCCTGTTCGGGCAGCGGGGTGCCGGGCGCGATCTCGCCGGAGAGCACCCTGCTGCGCAGGGCGTCGGCGAGCGCGCCCACTGTGGAGACGGGTCTGAGCGGCAACGTCACGGCTGCGACTCTAACGCCCTTTCCGGCCTTCTTTCCGGTACGGCCACCGCGACGAGGCTCAGGGCCAGCAGGACGAGCCCGGCGACCGACACCGGGGCCAGCCGCTCGCCCAGCACGACCAGGCCGAGCAGCGCCGCGACGGCCGGCTCGGCCAGCGCCAGCGTGGCGGCCGTGGCCACGGGGGTGGTGCGCAGCCCTCGGCCGTACAGGAAGTAGGACAGGGCGGTGGTGCCGAGCCCGAGATAGAGCACGGCGGCCAGCCCGCGCGGCTCCCCCAGCCAGGAGACCCCGTTCGCCATCAGGATCGGCAACATGATCACCGCCGACCCGCCGAACATCACCCCCATCACGGCGTCCGGCCTGACCCCCCGGCCGATCTCGCGGGCCGCCATGACGGTGTAGAAGGCGTACAGCAACCCGCCCAGCAGCGCGAACAGCACCCCCGACACCACCTCCCCACCCGCCTGCGCCCCGCCGCCGGCGATCAGCGCGGCGGACCCGCAGATGGCCGCCGTGGTCGCGACGGTCCAGCGCCCGCTCGGCCTGCGGCCGTGCAGGAACCAGGAGAGCAGCCCGGTGAAGACGGGCCCGCTGCCGATCGCGACCACCGTCCCGATGGCCACGCCGGTGCGGCCGACCGCGGCGAAGAAACAGAGCTGGTAGGCGGCCACCGCGGCGGCGGCCGGCAGGAGCCCGGGCCTGAACGCGCTTCTGAGACCGGCTCCGGCGTAGAGGGCGAGCGCCGTGCCCCCGATGACGAGCCGCGCGGCGGCCAGCGCCACGGAGTCGGCGGAGACGAGCAGCCCGGCCGTGCCCGCCGTGCCCCAGAGCACGGACGCGCCGACGACGGCGAGCGGTCCCTTCCTCATGCTCGCCATTGTGCCTTACTGTCTGACAATCAGACAACTTCGTCGAGGAGTCGGTCGATCAGCCGTCCCGCCGGGGCCGCCACCTCCCCCGCGTAGTCGTCGAGCACGGCGAGAGCGTCGGAGACGCCGGGCAGGCTCCTGCGCGGCAGGTCGAGCAGGGACTCGCCCTCCGCCGTGATCGTGCCCGCCACCTGGAAGGCGCCGCCCGAGGCGGCGATGGACACCTCGAACCGCACCTCGCGGCCGTCGGGCAGGATGAAGGTGGCGCCGGTCCTGGCGCCCGCGGGAGGGAAGAAGTAGGAGAAGCGCTCGCTTCTCACGAAGGGATGGCGTAACTCCGCGAGAATCCCCGACGCCCGGCTCAGGGCCGCCAGCAGCCCGGCCGCCGCCAGACTCTCGCTGTCCACCCGCACAGGGTAGATCAGCGCGCCGGTCGGTGACCAGGCACTCCCTCCGGAACCCAACGCCTCAGCGGTCGGTCGCCAGCCGGGCGTGCCGCTCGACGTCGTAGCGCACTCCCTCGTGGCAGAGCTTGCCCCGCTCGATCCCCTCGGGCCGGAAGCCCGCCTTGGTGGCGACCCGGCACGACGCCGGATTGTTCGTGCGGTGCTCCAGCCCCAGCCGGTGGAGGCCACGCTCGCCGAACGCCCATCGGGCCAGCTCGTCGGTGGCCGCCGCCGCGATGCCCCGCCCGCGGTAGGCGGGCACGACCCAGTAGGAGACCCAGCCGTTGCCGCGGGCGTCGATGCCGGCGACCGCGACGTTGCCCACGACCTGCTCGCCCACCGTCACGGCGAAGGCGTGACCGGCCCCCGGCCAGGCGGCGATCCAGCCCATGGCGTCCTGGAGGGTGACGACGGGCCACGGCGCCTGGTGCCGCAGATCGGGGGACTGGAAGGCGCGCAGCACGGCCGGGGCGTCGTCGGCGCGCCACTCCCGCAGCCGCATGTTCACATGGGTCACGCTGCCCGAGATTACCCAGACTGCACCTGTTGCCCGATTTGGTGGGTGGCTTCGAAATCGTCCACCAGCTGCTTCGGCGCGGTCAGGCACCACGCCTCGGCCACCAGCTCGAACAGCTCGTCAGAGTCGATCTTGTCGAGGTGGACCACCACCCAGCCGAACCGCCCTGCCGTGAACTGCACCTCGAACACCTCGGGCCGCTCGGCCACGAGGGCGATCTGCTCCTCGATCGTGGCCTTGAGCCCGACGGTCTCGGTCGCCTCCCACAGGTAGCCGAAGCCCTTGTCACGCACCTTGAGCCCGATCCACTCGCCACCGTGGCTCATCCGGACCTCGGGCAGCTCGTTCAGCAGCTCGAGGAACTCATCGACGCTCACACCCATGCCCGACTGTGTACCAGACGCGGCCGACACTTCCCGGGCTCCGGCGGACGCACCGTGCCGGCCGCGCCCCCGAAACGATCAATCGTAATAGCGGACTTCCAGCACGTTCCCATCGGGATCAGGAAAGTAAATCGCCTCGGGAGCGATGCCCTGGGCGCCGAAGATGTTGGTCGCGGTGCCGGAGATCTCCACTCCGTGCTGTTTCAACCGGACCTGGAGGGCGTCGAAATCCTCCTTGGCCACGGACAGACAAAAATGGTTGATCGGATGCCCGGAACTGCCCTTCACCCCCGTGTGCTCGTCGACCCCTTTTAAGGCGTCGTACGCGATGAGATCGAGGATCGTCCCAGCCGAGATCCGCACGCTGGGAAAGGCCGCCTTTCCATCGCGAAACTCCTCCGTCCGCACCCCGGGCAGCCCGAGCACCTGCTCGTAGAAATGCAGGGACCTGCGCTGGTCGGCAACCCAGCAGACGAGATGGTCAAGGCGCACATCCATGAAAACCTCCTGCTCCAATATCTGCCGCCCGCCGCTCCTTGTCCACCTGCAGAACCACCCGCCAACGAATTTCCGCCTCCGCGAAACACGTGGTTAACGTCAAGTTAGCGGTGATGACCTGCACGGTTGAGCCGGCCGCGACATTCCTGCCCGCAATGAGGATGTGATGGAGATCATCGCCATCGGGACCAATAATAGACGCAGGGTTTCGGATTCATCATGACGGGACGGCAGGTGGCCGCCCGTCACGGACCTGCACGAGTCCGGCAGAGTCGATCAGCGCGCCCGCCGCCCGGCCATGGTCATGGCGTCACCCGTCCGGGTCTCCTCCCCGGCATGACCGTCCTCCACAAGAGGCGCCCGCACCGCGAGAGGATCCGCCCTTTCACGGCCGGCCGGGCGGGAGGCGGTAGACGGACACGTGCGAACGTGACTCCGCGGTGAACTCGGCTCCGGCCCAGTCGGCGTGCCTGGACTCCAGCTCGAACCCGGCCAGCTGGGCCATGAGGTCGAGCTCGGCCGGCCAGATGTAGCGGTGCGGGCTGCGGAACAGCTCGGCCTGCCTGCCCTCGTCGAAGGTGAAGTGGTGCGACACGACCAGCTGCCGCAGGACGTCGTAGGTGTCGAGGCCGACGTAGCCGGGCTCGGCGGTGAAGACCGTCGCCGGCTGGCCCGGTGGCAGCTTGCGCAGCTCGGGCACCCACAACTCGATCACGAACCGGCCGCCGGGCTCGAGGTGGCGGGCGGCGTTGCGGAAGCACGCGACCTGTTCGGCCTGGGAGAGCAGGTTGGAGATCGTGTTGAAGACGAGATAGACGAGGGAGTACGGCCCAGGGGCCGAGGCGGTCGCCATGTCGCCGGCGACCACCGGGATCGTCGCCTCGTCCACCTTCGTACGCAGCTGCTCGATCATCGGCCTCGACAGCTCGACGCCGGTGACCGGCACCCCACGCTCGGCGAGCGGCACGGCCACGCGGCCGGTCCCGATGGCGAACTCGAGCGCCCGCCCGCCGCCCGCGAGCTCGGCGAGGCGGCTCACGGTCGGCTCCAGCACCTCGGGCGCGAACATGCCGGTGCCCGGCGTGTCATAGCGCCGAGCAGCCTCGGCGTCCCAGATGCGCTCCTGAGCGAACTCCGGCCCCGCCGCTCCCGTCATGCCGTACGCCCCATCCCGCTCGTGTCCGTGACAATGTGCTCAGGCGGTCAACAGTAGGCAGCCCGCGAGCCCGGCGTCGAACGGATTTCCGCCGGGCCGCGGCACCCGCCCGGCAGGGCGCTCTCAGGCGGGATCGAAGGCCACCGGCAGCCGGTGCACCCCGTAGATGGCCATGTCGGTCTTCATCGCGAGCTCCTCCTCGGGCACGGCGAGGCGCAGGCCGGGGAATCGGCGGAACAGCGCCGCGTACGCGACCCGCATCTCGATCCTGGCCAGCTGCTGGCCGAGGCACTGGTGCACCCCGTGACCGAAGCTCACGTGGCCGGTGGCCTGCCTGGCCAGGTCGAGGGTGTCGGGGTCGCCGAACTGTCCGGGGTCGCGGTTCGCCATCGGGATGGAGATCACCACCGTCTGCCCCTTCCTGACGGTCATGCCCTCCAGTTCGACGTCCTCCAGCGCGGTGCGCTGCGCGCCGAACTGGATGATCGACAGGTACCGGAGCAGTTCCTCGACCGCGCCGTCGATCAGCGTGGGGTCGGCGCGCAGGGCGGCGAGCTGGTCAGGATGGCGCAGCAGGGCGTAGGTGCCGAGGGAGAGCATGTTGGCGGTCGTCTCGTGCCCGGCGATGAGCAGCACCAGCCCGACGCCGGTGAGCTCCTCGTCGGTCAGGTCGCTGCCGGTGACGAGCGCGCTGAGCAGATCATCCCCGGGGTCGGCGCGCTTGGCCGCGACCAGCCGGCGGAAATAGCCGTAGAGGTGGTTCATGGCGGCCATGTACTCCTCCTTGGGCGTGCCCAGGCGGACCATCGTCTCCGTGGTGCCCTGGAACTCCGACCGGTCGGCGTACGGCACGCCGAGCAGTTCGCAGATCACCAGCGAGGGGATCGGCAGAGCGAAGTGCTGGACCAGGTCGGCCGGGGAGCCCGCCCGCTCCATCGCGTCCAGGCACTCGTCGGCGATCTGCTGGATCCGCGGGGTCAGCCCGTTGAGCCGGCGCACGGTGAAGTGGGCGGTCAGCAGCCTGCGGTAGCGGGTGTGGTCGGGCGGGTCGAGGCGCAGGAACATCCCAGGCAGCATCGGCGCGCCGGGGTCCTCGCCGAGTGCGTGTTCGAAGGGCAGGTGACGCAGGTCCTGCCGGGCACTGAAGCGCTGGTCGGCCAGCACGGCACGGGCGAGATCGCGACTGGTCGTCACCCAGCCGATGTGACCGTCGGGGAAGCTCAGCGGGTGCAGCGGTCCCTGGGCGGCGAGGTCGCGAAGCGGGGCGGGCGGGTCGAAGGGGTGCTCCCGCGCGGTGGGCAGTTGCATGGGTCGTGTACCAGGCCCGGCGGCCATACGACCTCCTCCTTAGTAGAGAGTCTCTACTTTTAGATAATACATACCTTCATACGCTGTCTACTATGCTGAGCGCATGGCGGAGCAGATGGGCTTGCGGGAGCGCAAGAGACGGCGCACCCGGCAGACCCTGGTGCACACAGGGCTGCGGCTGTTCGCGGAGCGGGGATACGACCAGACCACCGTGGCCGACATCTGCGCGGCCGCCGAGCTGTCGCCCGCCACGTTCTACAAGCACTTCCCCGCGAAAGAGGACCTCGCCTTCGCCGACTATCCCGAGCGGGTCGACGCCATACGCACGCTGACCTCGGCGCCCCATCCGGGAGAGTCGCTGGAGAGCCTGCTGCGGCGGGCCTTCGCCATGGTGCTGGAACCGGGACGGTGGAGCGTCGACGCCGACGAGGACCTGGTCGTGATCCGCACGCGTCTGGCCCTCACCGTTCCCGCGCTGCGGGCGATCGCGCTGCGCTGGATCTTCGACCTCCAGCACGAGTGGGCGAAGGCGCTGCGGGAGGTGTTCCCCGACCTGGACGACGTCACCGCGCACGCCGTCGTGGGAGCCATGGTGGGAGCGCTCGCGAGCGCCGGCCGGGCCTCCATCGAGAACGGGCGGCACGGAGCCGCCCTGATCGAGGACGTCACCCGCGCCCTCGACGTCGCCATGACCGGGCTCCCCCGCCACTTCGCGGCCGCGAAGCAGGACGCCTGACCGCCCGCTGGACCGAAACTTTCGGAGCCCGGCCCAGGCGGACGCGGGCCTTCCAAACGGCGTAGTTTCATCGCCCCGCCACCGCCAACGCCTGGTCACAAGGCGTCTCCCCCGCCCTGTTCCGAAAAATTTCCATGAACCGTTGACATGTTTCGGAGCAATTCCCACACTGATCAGCGGCTGGACGCGCGCGCTGAACGATCGATCGGCGATCGTCGCCCGCACCCCCGTGCGGAAGGAGAGCCACAGTGATCAGATGCTCGGGCCGCTCGACGATGCATACGGCGGCCGTCGCGCTGGTGGCGGCGGCACTCTGGGCCGCCGGAGCGGAGACAGCGGCGCTCGCTGCGGCCCCCACTGCGGCCGTCACTGCGGCCGTCACTGCGGCTCCCGCCGCGGCCCCCGCCGTGTCTTTCGCGGCCGGCGTCGAGGACGAGGGCGCCGGCTGCGCGGTGACCGGCCTGCCCGGCGAAGGATCGTTGCCGTCCGACTCCCGGCTCCCCGACCCCTTCAGGAAGCTGGACGGCACGCGCATCACCGCCAGGTCCGACTGGCGGTGCCGGCGGGCGGAGATCAAGAAGCTGGCGGAACGATTCGTCTACGGCGAGAAGCCCGCGAAGCCGGCGAGCGTCACGGGCACGGTCTCCAGCACCGGCATCACGGTGAACGTCAACCACAACGGCAGGAGCACCGGCTTCTCCGCCGGTGTCTCGCTGCCGAGCGGTTCCGGGCCGTTCCCCGCGGTCGTGGTGCTGGGAGGCTTCGGCGCCGACACGGCCGCCATCAGGGCCGCGGGGGCGGCGGTCATCACTTACGACCCGTACGCGGTCGGCAGGGAGGGCACACCGCGCAACAACAAGCAGGGCGCGTTCTACGACGTCTACGGCTCGTCGAGCAGCACCGGACTGCTGGTCGCCTGGGCCTGGGGCGTGAGCCGCATCATCGACGTCATCGAGCAGTCGGGCGGCGGCATCCTGCGAGCGGATGCCACCGGCGTCACCGGATGCTCGCGGTTCGGCAAGGGCGCCTTCGTGGTGGGCGCGTTCGACCAGCGCATCGCGTTGACCATGCCGATCGAGTCGGGCAGCGCGGGCGTGCCCATCTTCCGCGGCATCCCCGGGGAGGGCGCCCAGAGCCTGAGCAGCGCGTACGGCGAGCAACCATGGCTGGGCGACGCGTTCGGCTCCTTCACCGGCAACCCGAACCGGCTGCCTGTGGACACGCACGAAACAGTGGCCATGATCGCCCCGCGCGGGCTCTTCATCATGGACAACCCCCACATCACCAACCTGGGTCCCAGGTCGGCCAGCGTGGCGGCCCTCGGCGGGGCGGAGGTGTACAAAGCGCTCGGCGCCGGAGACAACATCACTTACTGGTCCGACGTCCAGGACGGCAGCCACTGCGCCAACCGGTCGGAGTGGCGGACCCCGCTGCAGCAGCACATCCAGAAGTTCCTCCTCAAGACGGGCAACGCACCCGGCGCGATGAGGATCTCGTCCAGGGCGCAGGGCAACCTGGCCGAGTGGCGAGACTGGCAGACGCCGTCCCTCGGCGACGGTTCCGGCGACACCTCCCCGCCGACCGCCCCGACCGGCCTCACGGCCTCGGGCACCACGTCCACCGGCACGAGCCTGACCTGGACGGCGTCGACGGACGACCAGGGCGTCACCGGCTACGACATCCTGCGCGCCCCCGGCGCGAGCGGCGGCACGTTCGCCCAGGTCGCCACCTCGGCCACGACCTCGTACGGCGACACGGGCCTGACCCCCGACACCACCTACCGCTACCAGGTCAGGGCCAGGGACGCCGCGGGCAACACCTCGCCGGTCTCGACCACCGCGCAGATCACCACCCGGCCCGGCACGTCCACCGGAGGCTGCACCGCCGAGGCCACCGTCCAGACCCAGTGGGGCACCGGGTACGTCATCCAGCCGCTCACCGTCACCAACACCGGCACGACGACGATCACCGGCTGGACCGTCACCTTCACCCTGCCGGCCGGGCACACGCTGACCGGCTCGTGGAACGGCGCCACCACCGTCAGCGGGCAGACCGTGACCATCAGGAACGCCGGCCACAACGGCACCCTCGCCCCCGGGGCCAGCGCCGGCGGCGTCGGCTTCCAGGCGAGCCGCCCGAACGGCGACACCGCCCTCCCCTCCGGCTACACCTGCGCCTGACGCCTGAAGCCCCGGAGGCCGTTGTCCGGGTATCGTCCAGATCAGATACTTGAGTGGACGGGACGATCCCGGAGGTCAGGTTGGCCCAGGAGGAGATCCGCCGGCACAACGCCGGCACCCTGCTCCGGCACGTGCACCTGGGCGGCGCGGTCTCCCGCACGGCGCTGGCCGAGCGGATGAGGCTGAACCGCAGCACCATCATGGCGCTGACCACCGAGCTCGCCACGGCAGGCCTGGTCCGCGAAGAGCTGCCCGCCGACACCGGCCGGGCGGGACGGCCGTCGCTGGTGGTCCGCCCCGACTCCGGCCAGGTCTACGTGCTCGCCTTCGACGTCGCCGTGGACCGGCTGGTCGCCGCCCGGGTGGCGCTCGGCGGGATCATGCTGGACCGCAGGGAGACGGTCCGCCCGCGCGCCGGAGCCGACCTCGACCGGGTGGTCGAGGTGCTCGCCCGCTTCGGCCGGCAGCTGCACCGTACGGCGCCTCCGGACTCCGTGTGCGTCGGCGTCGGCGCCTCCTACTGCGGCATGATCCGGCCGGGCGACGGCATGGTGCGCTTCGGGCCCGACATGGGCTGGGTGGACCAGGCGTTCGGCACCGAGCTCGGCCGCCGGCTGGGCCTCTGCCTGCCGGTTGCCGTGGGCAACGAGGCGCACCTCGGCGCGCTGGCCGAACAGCAACGCGGAGCGGGCGCCGGCTTCCAGAACCTGATCTACCTCCACGGGGACGTCGGCGTGGGCGGCGGCATCATCGTGGGCGGCAAGCTGCTGGACGGCGACGGCGGCTACGGGTGCGAGCTAGGGCACATGGTGGTGAACCCGTACAACGGGCGTCCCTGCGGATGCGGCTCCCATGGTTGCCTGGAGGCGGAGGCCGGCGAGCGGGCACTCCTCGACGCCGCGGGCCGGCCCGCCGACCTGTTCGGCCGCGACGCCGTACGAGCCGTGGTGGACGACGCCGACCGTGGCGATCCCGCAGCCCAGGAGGCGCTGCGCCAGGTCGGCGACTGGCTCGGCATCGGCGTGGCCAACCTCATCAACCTCTTCAACCCCGGCATGGTCGTCTTCGGCGGCATGCTGCGCGACATGTATCCGGGCGCCGCGGCCCAGGTACGCGCCCGCATCGCCGCCAACGTGCTGCCCGTCGCGCGCGAACGGGTGAGACTGCGCACCTCGGCCCTGGGGGACGACGCCACCCTGGTCGGCGCCGCCGAACTCGGCTTCTCCGACCTGCTGGCCGACCCACTGGGCGTGCTCACCCGTACGACGAGGTGACGCGGTCGCACCGGCCCCCTCATCGCCCACCCATGGGAGCGCCCGCGACAGGCAGAGCCGGCAGCAGGCGGACCGGCGAGACGCCGCGACCGTGACCCAACGATGACACCGGGCGCACGAGGCGGGGACACGGTCGGCCGACAGTGGATGGGGTTGACGGCGGGAGAGCACGGGACGGGCTGTCGCCGGCGTGCGTGAAGCACTTGGACCGGCTGGCCCGGCACGAGACCACCCGTCCCCGGCCGCCCGCGCCGGGTCGACGTCGGCGGCCCGGACGCCCCCGGCAACTACGGCGTCGCCCTCACCGAGCGGGGCGAGCCGAACCGGCGGGAGCTGCTGTGACCGTCCGCCGGACGGCGAGGTGCAGCGGACGACGATCGACGTAAAGGAGAAAGGCATGGTTGAAGGCGGAAGATGGGACCGGCGTTCCCTGCTGCGGGGCGCCACCGTGCTGGCCGGTGCCGCCGCGACCGCACCGCTGCTGGGCGGGGCGGCCACGGCCCGAGCCCGCGGCGGTGACGCGGACGCGCTGTTCAAGGCGGGGAAGTTCGAGCAGGCCGGGCGCGCGTACGAGGAGATCCTGAGAGCAGACCCCGCGAACCTGAACGCGGCCCGCCGGCGCGGCTACGTCGGGCTGCTGGCCAACCGGTTCCCCGAAGCCGAGAAATACCTCAAGATGGCCATCGGGCTGGCACCCGGCGACAAGGATGCCAACCGGTTCCTGGCCGACTGCTACATCCGGCAGGACAAGTTCGCCCTCGCCGCACCACACTGGCAAGCGGCCGGCAGGGACGTCTTCGCCACGTGGTTCGCGGCGGTCCGCGGCGAGCCGTACCAGATCCACGGCGACATCGCGCGGCTGCCCTGGCCGCAGATGGACCCGAAACCGCTGGTGGAGGCCTCGGTCAACGGTGGATCGTCAAAACGCTTCACGTTCTACACCGGCTCCCCATGGCTGGGCCTGTCCTCGACGGTGGCCAAGGAGGCCGGGCTGAGCCCCGTCGCCAGCCAGAAGATCGATTATCTGGACGGCACCATATGGCAGTACTTCGGGGTGCTGGACTCGTTCAGGCTGGGCGGCATCGAACTGCGTAACATCCCCGTGGCGTGGTCGGAGTCGGAGTCGGGCGGAGATGTCGACACCGGCAACGACGGCATGATCGGCACGTGGGTCTTCTACCACCTGCTGACCACCTTCGACTACGCGGGCCGATCGCTGATCCTGCGGCGCAACACCCCGGAAGCGGCCAGGCAGGCGCGCGCCGCCGCCGAACGGGCGGGCGCGGAGCCCCTGCCGCTGTGGCTGGCCCGTGAGCACATGGTCCACAGCAGGGGCAGCGTCGCCGGCTCAGGCCCGCGCGTGGTGGCCTTGCCCATCGGCGGAGGCAGCGAGGCCGCCGCGGTCATGCACGGGGATACGGCCGAACGGTTGCGGATCCGCACCGACTACGACCGCCCCATCAGGACTCACGCTCACAGCCACCCAGCGGTCACCTACCCGTGCTATCCGAAGGAGATCCGCCTCGGCAGCGCCACCGCCCACGACATCTACTGCAACACGCACCCGGAGTCCGCACTCGCCCCCCTCGGGTTCGACGTGCCGGTCACCTTCTTCCACAGCTTCTACAAGCCGTACAACATCACCCTCGACTTCACCGGCATGAACGTCTACATCGCCCGCGGCAAGGCCGCCTGATCGCGGGCCTCCGCAGGTCTACGCCTCGCCGGAGGTCAGGCCGGCCGGCTCAGGAGAGGCCGGTGCCGAGCGGCGCCGGCCGAACCAGTGCCGATGGTTGCGAACGAAGGTCACCACGAAAAGGGCCTGAACGGCGCCCTCGCTGAGGAGGAAAAGACCGGAGTCCAGCGCCACCAGCACCGAACCGCCGTCGAAGGCGCCGACGATGGCGCCGACAGTGCGGACCACCGCGACGATCGCGATCGGAGCGGCGAACAGCGCGACCTAATGAGGCTTGGATCGGTACTCAGCCCACATGTCGACCGCCTCTCGAAGATCGAGAGCGGCAACATGCTCACGCGCCATCCCAACCGTGTAGATCAACCGGTCCGCGAGCCAATCTGGAACCGGTTCCCTAGGAGGAGTTTTCTCCACTCGAATGTGATCGGCCAGCGCGCCGAGGCGTTCGATCACCTGGCCGAGCTGGATGATCTCGGGCCGGTCCGCACCCGCCTCGCGAACCCTCGCTGTCGCCTCCGCGTACACTTCCGCGTCGGCCCTCTCACCGACAGCCCACACCTCGCAGATCTCCACCGCCTTGTCCTCGGTGATGCGGTAGACGACACGCCAGGTATTGCGACCGACCACCAGCTTCCGGAAACCGCTCAGTTCCCCGCCCAGCGGGTAGCCGGCTTCAGGGTTGTCCAGGAGGAGCAGGATCTTCTTGAGTACTTTAGGCACCGCGTCCGGGCCGATACGCCGGAGGTCGTCGACCGTCGGCGCCGTGAAGACGACGTCGGACACGATTCACTCATCGTCCGGGATGGCGGACAGCGACTCGCGAGTATGCCCGAAAGCGGCAAGCACCTCATCAAACGAGACCCGCTCCCCCGTATCCGTGACCGACCGGGCGAGCACCAGCGCCAGATCGCGAAGATCAGCCGCCGCTTCCTCCAGCTCATTGAGCCGGCGAATGCTCACGACGGCCGCCACTGGCTGATGCCGCCGGGTGACCACAAGGTCGGTCCCCTGCTCCGCATCAGCCACCAGGCGGGCAACGCCTCGCTGGGCCGCCTCTGTGACGCTCAGCTCATTAGCGTCGTGGAGAACAGTCATGCATCAACTGTACATCTTTCTATATAGAAGCGCAGCGCCCCGGGCCGAGCATCAGCTCAGGCCTCCCCTGAGGTCAGGCCGACGGGGCAGCTGACGCCCGTGCCGCCGATGCCGCAGTACCCGTTGGGCACTTTGTACAGATATTGCTGGTGATAGTCCTCGGCGAAGTAGAAGGGGCCGGCGGGGGCGAGCTCGGTCGTGATGTCGCCGTAGCCGGCCTGCTTGAGCACCTGCTGGTAGGCGTCGCGCGACGCCTCGGCGGCCTTCTGCTGCTCCGGGGAGTGGTAGTAGATGGCCGAACGGTACTGGGTGCCGACGTCGTTGCCCTGGCGCATGCCCTGCGTCGGGTCGTGAGCCTCCCAGAAGACCTTGAGGAGCTCTTCGTACGACACCTTCGCCGGGTCGAAGACGACCCTGACGACCTCGGCGTGCCCGGTGAGGCCGCTGCAGACCTCGTCGTACGTCGGGTTGGGGGTGTGGCCGCCCTGGTAGCCGGCGGCCGTCGTGACGACGCCCGGGGTCTGCCAGAAGATGCGCTCGGCGCCCCAGAAGCAGCCGAGGCCGAAGTCGGCGACCTCCAGCCCCGGTGCGTACGGCGGGGCGAGGGGGGCGTCGAGGACGGCGTGGCGGGCGGGCACGGGCATGGGCTCCGCGCGTCCCGGCAGGGCGTCCTCCGGTCGGACCATCGATGTCTTGTTGCCGCCGAACAGCCAGCCCATCTCGCACCTCCAGAGGTCTTCCCTCAGCCTACATACCCGTCAACACTTAAGAGATCCTGCATAATTCCCTATAGAGAAACACGTTTGTGTTTAAAGGTGGTAATGCCCGAAACTGGGGTACATGCCTGACCTTCGGCGCGGCGTACTGTTCGGGGCCGCCGCCTACACCATGTGGGGTCTGTTCCCGCTCTACTGGCCCCTGCTGAAGCCCTCGGACGCCGTGGAGATCCTGGCGCACCGGATGGTGTGGTCGCTGGTGGCCGTCGCCGCCGTGCTGGCCGTGCGCAGGCACTGGTCGTGGTTCAGGGAGCTGGCCCGCCGGCCGGCGAAGCTCGGCCTGCTGAGCCTCGCCGCCGTCGTGATCACCGTCAACTGGGGCACCTACATCTACGCGGTGAACACCGGGCACGTGGTCGAGAGCGCCCTGGGGTACTTCATCAGCCCTCTCGTCAACGTGCTGTTCGGGGTGGTGTTGCTGCGGGAGCGGCTGCGGCCGTTGCAGTGGACCGCGGTGGGGTTCGGGGCGCTGGCCGTGCTCGTGCTGACGGTCGACTACGGGCGGCCGCCGTGGATCGCCCTGACGCTGGGGATGAGCTTCGGCGTGTACGGGCTGGTCAAGAAGCGGGCGAACGTGGCCGCGACCGAGAGCCTGGCCGTGGAGACGCTGGTCCTGCTCCTGCCGGCCCTCGGCTACCTGCTCTTCCTGCAGGGCACCGGCGCGGCGACGTTCGGGACCGAAGGGATCTGGCACGCGGCGCTGCTGGCGAGCGGCGGCCTGGTCACGGCGGTGCCGCTGATCTGCTTCGGGGCGGCGGCCATCCGGGTGCCGTTGAGCACCATGGGGCTGCTGCAGTACATCGCGCCGATCCTGCAGTTCGCGTGCGGCGTGCTGATCGTGCAGGAGGTCATGCCGCCCAGCAGGTGGATCGGCTTCGCGATCGTCTGGGTGGCGCTGGCGGTCTTCACGTACGACAGCCTCAGGACGGCGCGTACGGCCGCCCGGGTCAGGCGATCGGCCACCCCAGCGGGCGAACCGGCGGGCGGCCGAGCGGGCGATCCCCCGAGCGGACCGGCGGGCGATCAGCCGCTGCGCTCCACCACGTAGTCACATAGCGCCAAAAATGCGTTCTTGGCGGGGATGTCGGGAAGGCCGAAAATGTCGGCACGGGCCCGGTCCACCCACGACTCCAGCTCCCGCCGCGCCCGCGCCATCCCCGGGTGCGCCCGCAGCAGCGTCAGCGCCTCCTCGACCTCTTCCTCGGCGACCGGTCCCGACAGCAGCGCGGTCAGCCGGGACGTCTCACCCGAGGCCAGCGCGTACAGCACCGGAAGGGTCCTGACGCCCTCGCGCAGGTCGGTGCCCGGCGTCTTGCCCGACTCCGCCCCGGTGGAGGCCACGTCGAGCAGGTCGTCGCCGAGCTGCCAGGCCACCCCGATGGCCTCGCACGCGCGGCTGAGCCGCTCCTCCACGTCCGCGGGAGCCCCGGACAGCAGCGCGCCGAAGCGGCCCGAGGCGGCGATCAGCGAGCCCGTCTTGTCGGACAGCACGCTGAGGTAGTGGCCGACCTGGTCCTCGTCGTCGCGCGGGCCGATGGTCTCGCGGATCTGCCCCTGGACGAGGCGGGAGAACGTCTGGGCCTGGATGCGGATCAGCTCGGGACCCAGGTCGGCCAGGATGTCGGAGGCCTGCGCGAACAGGTAGTCGCCGGTGAGGATCGCCACGGTGTTGTCCCACCGGGCGTTGGCGGAGGGCGTGCCCCGGCGTACCGGGGCCTCGTCCATGACGTCGTCGTGGTAGAGCGAGCCCAGGTGGGTCAGCTCGATCACGACCGCGCCGGGCACCACACCCGGCGCGGACGGGTCGCCGAACTGCGCGGCCAGCAACACCATCAACGTCCTGAACCGCTTGCCACCGGCCTCGATGAGATGCTTGGACGCCTCCGTGACGAAGGCGTCCTCGCTCTCCACGGACGAGCGCAGCAGCTTCTCGACCGCGGCCAGTCCGTTGGCCACGTCCTGCGCCAACCGCTCGTCCTCAATGGGAAGGTCAACCACGGGAGGCGCGGACATACGGGATCCCCTTATCTAATGAACAGGCTGCGAGCAGCGTCGTCAGCAACACCGAGCACGGACTCCGGGTAGAGCCCCACTCCTACGGTAACCAGCAGGGAGACGGCGATGACGGCCACGGTTCCCATACTGGGCACCGCGATCGCCGGTCCGTCGGCCGAGGGCTCGCTGAAGAACATCAGCACGATCACGCGGACGTAGAAGAACGCCGCGATCGCCGAGGCCACGACGCCCACGACCACCAGCGCCGCCATCCAGCCGCCCATCGAGTCGCCGGGCTGCGTGCCGCTCTCCAGCGCGGCCGCGAACACGGCATATTTGCCGAAGAAGCCGCTGGTCAGCGGGATGCCGGCGAAGGCCAGCAGGAAGAAGGCGAACGCCCCGGCCAGCATCGGCGCGCGCTTGCCGAGCCCGGCCCAGCGCGACAGGTGCCCCGCCTCGCCGCCCGGATCGCGTACGAGCGTGACCACCGCGAACGCGCCGACCGTGGTGATGCCGTAGACCGCCAGGTAGAACAGGATCGCCTTCAGCGAGGCCGCGTTCTGCGCGGCGGTGCCGAACGTGGCCATCACGCCGACGAGCAGGAAGCCCGCGTGCGCGATGGACGAGTAGGCCAGCATGCGCTTGATGTCGGTCTGCGTGATCGCCAGGATCGAGCCGACGATCATGGTGAGCGCGGCGATCCCCCAGATGACCGGCCGCCAGTTCCAGTCGAGGTTGCCCAGACCCACCCAGAACACCCTCAGCACGGCGCCCACGGCCGCCACGAGCGTGCCGGAGGCCATCAGAGCGGTGATCGGCGTGGGTGCACCCTGGTAGACGTCGGGCTTCCAGGCCTGGAACGGAGCCGCGCCGATCTTGAACATCAGGCCGACGCCGAGCATCGCGAGCCCGATCATCAGCAGCGGGTCGAGCGCGCCGCCGGCGGCCAGGGCCTGGTTGATGCCCGGCAGCGAGACGGTGCCCGCGAAGCCGTAGATCATCGCGGCGCCGTACAGGAAGAACGCCGAGGAGAACGCGCCCAGCAGGAAGTACTTCATGGACGCCTCCTGCGACAGCAGGCGGCGCCGGCGGGCCAGGCCGCACAGCAGGTAGAGCGGCAGCGACATGACCTCGAGGGCCACGAACATCATCAGCAGGTCGTGCGAGGCCGGGAACAGCAGCATGCCGCCCACGGCGAACAGGACCAGCGGATAGACCTCGGTGTGGCCGCCACCCGCGGACTCCGCCTCCTCCTCGTCGGCGCTGCCCGGAACGGCCGCGGCCGAGGCGACGAAGTGACCCTCGTCGTTGATGAGCAGCACGCAGACGAACGACAGGACGAGGATGACGCCCCAGATGAACAGCGAGGGCCCGTCCACCGCGAGCGCGCCCACGGCGGAGGCCGTGGTGGACACCTGGCCGCGCACGACCTGGAGGAGGACCAGCGCGAATGCGCCGGCCAGGCTGAGCAGGGTGAGCGCCACGTGGATCGGCTTGCGCATGTAGCGCGGCACGAAGGCCTCGACGAGCACCCCGATGATGGCAGCGCCGAAGACCACCAGCAGCGGCGCGAGCGTGCCGTATTCGATCGTCGGCGCTGGGATGGAGTTCACTGACCTGTCCCCTTCTCAGCGATGGTGGAGGTGGGTACGCCCACGTTGGTCAGCGTCTGTTGCACTGACGGGTTGATCACGTTGAGCAGCGGCGCGGGGAAGAACCCGAACCCGATGATCAGGGCGACCAGCGGAGCCAGCACCCAGACCTCGCGGGCGTTCAGGTCCTTGAACGGCTTGACCGGCTCGGCGGTCGGGCCGTTCAGGGTCCGCTGCACCATCCACAGGATGTAGACGGCCGCCAGGATCACCGCCACCGCGGAGACGGCCGCGGCCGCCGTCAGCGCCCCCGAGCCGTGGGCCTGGCTCGAGTACGTGCCGATCATGACCATGAACTCGCTCACGAAGGACGACAGGCCCGGCAGGGAGAGCCCGGCCAGACCGGCGACGAGGAAGAAGCCCGCGAGCACCGGCGCGACCTTCTGCACGCCTCCGTAGTCGCCGATGAACGGCGAGCCGCGCCTGGCGATCAGGAACCCGGCGGCCAGGAACAGCGCGCCGGTGGCGAAGCCGTGGTTGACCATGTAGAGGGCCGCGCCGGACTGGGCGACCGACGACATGGCGAACACGCCCATGACGATGAACCCGAAGTGCGAGATCGACGTGTACGCGATGAGCCGCTTCATGTCGGTCTGCCCGATGGCCACGATGGCGCCGTAGATGATGCTGATGACCGCCAGCACGATGATCGGCACCGTGAACGTCTTGGCCGCGTCGGGGAACAACTCCAGGCAGAAGCGGAGCATGCCGAACGTGCCGACCTTGTCCAGGACGCCGACCAGCAGCACGGCGGCTCCGGCCGGAGCCTGCGCGGCCGCGTCGGGCAGCCACGTGTGCACCGGCCACAGCGGCGCCTTGATCGCGAAGGCGATGAAGAACCCGCCGAAGAGCCACTTCTGCATCGTCGGGTCCTGGATGGCCCCGACGAGTTCGGGGAACATGAACGTCTGCTTGCCCGCGACCACGTAGAGCCCGATGACCGCGACCAGCATGAGCAGGCCGCCGAACAACGAGTACAGCAGGAACTTCACGGCCGCGTAGGACCGCTGGGCGCCGCCGTACGAGCCGATCATGAAGTACATCGGGATCAGCATGGCTTCGAAGAAGACGTAGAACAGGAAGATGTCGGTCGCCGCGAAGACGCCGATCATCATCGTCTCCAGCACCAGCAGCAGCGAGAAGTACGTCTTCACCGAGCGCTTGGGCGTGATGAGCGTGCCGTCGGCGGTCTTGACGCCGTCGGCGTCGTGCCACGAGGCCAGCACCACGATCGGCACCAGCACCGCAGAGAGCGCGATCAGCACGAGCGCCACGCCGTCGACGCCGACCCCGAACTTCACGCCGAAGCTCGGGATCCAGTCGTACTCGGCGACGAACTGGAAGCGCTCGCCCGACGGCTTGAACCCGGCGGCCATGACGCCCGTCAGGACCAGCACCGCCAGCGAGACCAGCAGCGTGACCTGCTTGGCCAGCTTGTCTCTGCCCTTGGGAAGCAGGGCCACCACGATGGCGCCCAGCACGGGCACCGCCATGAGTATCGGAAGCCAGGGTGACATCAGATGTTCCCAACGAGGAGCAGGGCGCCGGTCAGCAGGGCGGCACCGATCAGGATGGACAGCGCGTACGTTCTGGCGAAGCCCGTCTGGATCCGCCGCAGGCGCCCGGAGCTGCCGCCGATGCCCGCCGCCAGACCGTTGACCAGCCCGTCGATGCCGCGGTTGTCGAAGAACACCGCGAGGCGGGTCAGCCACTGGCCGGGACGCATGAAGAGCGACTCGTTGAGCGCGTCACCGTACAGGTCGCGCCGGGCGAACGTGGTGAGGAAGGAGCCGCGCGGCTGCACGGACGGAACCTCGGCCCGGCCGTACCTCATCCACGCGAAGGCCGCGCCGACCGCGACGAGCGCCAGGGTCGCCAGGCCGGGGGTGCTGGTGAAGTGGAAGGCGGGCAGCTCCTCGGGCCGGCCGACCGCCGGGGCCAGGAACACCATCAGCCGGTTGCTCAGGACGAGGTAGGCGCCCAGGCCGAGCGCGCCGAGCGACAGGACCATCAGCGGGATGGTCATGACGGACGGCGACTCGTGCGGGTGGGCGTCGTCGGCCCAGCGCTTCTCGCCGAAGAAGGTCATGAAGACCATCCGCGACATGTAGAAGCCGGTGATGCCCGCGCCGAGCACGGCCAGCCAGCCGAGGATCGGCTGGTGGTGCACCGCGGTCTCGATGATGCCGTCCTTGGTGAAGTAGCCGGACAGCAGCGGGAACCCGATGATCGCCAGGTAGCCGATGAAGAACGTGGCGAAGGTGATGGGCATGAACTTGCGCAGCCCGCCGTACTTCCGCATGTCGACCTCGTCGTTCATGCCGTGCATGACCGAGCCGGCGCCGAGGAAGAGGTCGGCCTTGAAGAAGCCGTGCGTGATCAGGTGGCCGATCGCGAACGCGTAGCCCGCGGGGCCGAGGCCCGCCCCGAGCATCATGTAGCCGATCTGCGACATCGTCGAGCCGGCCAGGCCCTTCTTGATGTCGTCCTTCGCGCAACCGATGATCGCACCGGCCAGCAGCGTGGCCGCGCCGACGACGGCCACGGCGAGCGCGGCCCCCGAGCCCTCGGGGAAGAAGAACGCCCCCGAGCGCACCACGAGGTAGACGCCGGCGGTGACCATGGTCGCGGCGTGGATCAGGGCCGACACGGGGGTCGGGCCCTCCATGGCGTCGAGCAACCACGACTGCAGGGGCAACTGCGCCGACTTGCCGCACGCGCCGAGGAGCAGCAGCAGGCCGATGGCCAGCATGGTGCCGTTCTCGGTGCCGGGCGTGATCTGCTCGCCGAGGCCCTGGAACGTGAGCGTCCCGAACGTGGTCCAGATCACGAACATGCCGACCAGCAGGCCGAAGTCGCCGACGCGGTTGACGACGAACGCCTTCTTCGCCGCGGTGGCCGCCGACGGCTTGAACTGCCAGAACCCGATCAGCAGGTACGAGGCCAGGCCCACGCCCTCCCAGCCGATGAACAGACCGACGTAGTTGTCGGCCAGCACCAGCAGGAGCATCGCGGAGACGAACAGGTTGAGGTAGGCGAAGAACCTGCGCCGGTGCTCGTCATGCGACATGTAGCCGATGGAGTAGATGTGGATCAGCGAGCCCACACCGGTGATCAACAGGGCGAAGCTGATCGACAGCGGGTCGATCAGCAGCCCCATGTCGACCATGCCGGGGATGAACTCGTAGAGGTGCACGGCCCGCCGGCGCTCCTCCGCCCCGAACCCGATCAGCTCGAAGAACGCCAGCACCGCCACGACGAACGAGGCGAGGGACATGGCCACGCCCAGCAGATGGCCCCAGCGGTTCGTGAACCGGCCGAACACCAGCAGGATGAACGCCCCGACGAGCGGGAAGGCGATCATCAGCCCGGACAGTCCGATCACGCCGCCGGTGTGCTGGGCGATCTCAGCGATATGAGATTCCACCAGTCACCTCTTAGTACTTCAGCAGGTTGGCGTCGTCGACGGACGCGGACCTGCGGGTTCGGAAGATCGTCACGATGATGGCCAGGCCGACGACGACCTCGGCCGCGGCCACCACCATCACGAAGAACGCGATGATCTGGCCTTCCAGGTTGCCGACCTGCCTGGAGAAGGTGACGAAGGCGAGGTTGCAGGCGTTGAGCATGAGCTCCACGCACATGAACACCACGATCGCGTTGCGCCGGATGAGCACGCCCATCGCGCCGATGGCGAACAGCAACCCGGAAAGGATCAGGTACTGCGTGGTCACTTGGTCACCCCGTTGCTCTTGTCGGCGTCGGTGTCCGCGCCGTCGTCATCGGCCCGGTGCCTGATGGCCGCGGCGAGCTTGGGGTCCTCGGGCAGGTGGCCGTGCTCGACGTCGTAGCGCGCGATGTAGCGGTTGACCGAGGACTCGGCGACCGACCCGTCCGGCAGCAGCGCGGGCATGTCGATGGCGTTGTTCCTGGCGTACGTGCCGGGGCCGGGCAGCGGCGACGGGCGATCGCCCTGGAACCGGGCGCGGGACAGGTCCTTCTGCGTGGCCTTCTCGGTGAGCCGCTCGCGGTGCGCCAGCACCATCGCGCCGAGCGCGGCGGTGATCAGCAGCGCCGAAGTGATCTCGAACGCGAAGACGTACTTGGTGAACAGCAGCAGCGCGATGGAGCGGATGTAGCCGCCCTGCGCCGTGGCCTGCGCCAGCCCGACCTGGTCGCCGAAGAACGCGTTGCCGATGGCGAGGACGATCAGCGTCACGAAGCCGAGCGCCGCGACGGCGGCCCAGAAACGCTGGCCCTTCAGCGTCTCGACGAAGGAGTCCGACGAGTCCACGCCGACGAGCATGAGCACGAACAGGAACAGCATCATGATCGCGCCGGTGTAGACGATGATCTGCACCGCGGCCAGGAAGGGCGCGTCCTGCACGGCGTACAGGACGGCCAGGCTGAGCATCACGGTGCCGAGCATCAGCGCCGAGTAGACGGCCTTCCGGTTGAAGACCACGCCGAGCGCGGCGCCGACGGAGACGACAGCGAGCACCCAGAAAGTGATGGTCTCACCCATTGGTCCGTCCCAGGCGGTAGTAGTCCTCTTCGGTCTCGCCGAGCCGCATCGGGTGCGGAGGCTGCTCCATGCCCTGGGTCAGCGGCGCGAGGAGCATCTCCTTGGTGTAGATGAGGCTCTCGCGGCTGCTGTCGGCGAGTTCGTACTCGTTCGTCATGGTGAGCGCGCGGGTCGGGCAGGCCTCGATGCACAGGCCGCACAGGATGCACCGCAGATAGTTGATCTGGTACGTGCGCCCGTAACGCTCGCCCGGCGAGAAGCGCTCCTCGTCGGTGTTGTCCGCACCCTCGACGTAGATCGCGTCGGCCGGACACGCCCAGGCGCACAACTCGCACCCGATGCACTTCTCCAGCCCGTCAGGCCAGCGGTTGAGCTGGTGACGCCCGTGGAAGCGCGGAGCCGTCGGCTTCTTCTCCTCCGGGTAGTTCGTCGTGACGGGCTTCTTGAACATCGTATGGAAGGTGACCCCGAAGCCCTTGACGGGGTTCAGCCAATCAGTTAGTCCCACTGGGAATCTCCTTGTGCTGCACCCCGTGGTAGTGCGGCAGATCGAGCGGCGGCACCGGGAAGCCGCCCGCCACCGGCTCCTTGGACAGTTCCTCGAACTCGGCCTCCACCTGGGCCTTCTTGGCCTCCCTGCGCCGCTGGTTGACGGTGTCGAACCGCATCCAGATGGCCAGTGCCCCGATCACGATCACCGCGCCGAGCCCGATGCCGATCATCCGGTCGCCCTCGTTGATCACGACGTTGCGCACCGCGGCCACCAGCAGGATCCACGCCAGGTTCACCGGGATCAGCACCTTCCAGCCCAACGCCATGAGCTGGTCGTACCGGACGCGCGGCAGCGAGGCGCGCACCCACACGATGAAGCTGAACGTCAGCAGGAACTTGATGAAGAACCACAACACCGGCAGCCACCCGACGTTCGCGCCGTCCCACAGCGAGATCGGCCACGGAGCCCGCCAGCCGCCCAGGAACAACGTCACCGCGATGCCGGAGGCGGTGAACGTGTGCAGATATTCGCCCATCATGATGAGCGCGAACTTCAGCGACGAGGAATACTCGGTCTGGAAGCCGCCGACCAGCTCGCCCTCACCCTCGGGCAGGTCGAACGGGATGCGCGCGGCCTCGCCGAACATGCAGACCACGTAGACCAGGAACGACGGGATCAGCAGCACCGCGAACCACGTCTGCTCCTGCGCCGCGACGATCTCCGACGTCGACAGCGTGCCCGCGAACAGGAAGATGGCCACGAACGACAACCCCATGGCGATCTCGTACGAGACCACCTGGGCCGCCGACCGCAACCCGCCCAGCAGCGCGTACGGCGAGCGCGACGACCACCCGGCCAGCACCACGCCGTAGACCGAGACCGCGCCCATGGCGAGCATGAACAGCACCGCCACCGGCAGGTCGACCAGCTGCAGCGGCGTCTGCACGCCGAACAGGTTGACCATCGGCGCGAACGGCACGATCGAGAAGGCCAGGAACGCGGGCACCACCATGATGACCGGCGCCAGCAGGTAGAGGACCTTGTCGACGGTCCGCGGGAAGAGATCCTCCTTCAGGCCCATCTTCAGGCCGTCGGCCACGGTCTGCAGCAGGCCGAACTTGCCAGCCCGGTTGGGGCCGTAGCGGTGCTGCATCCGCGAGATCAGCTTGCGCTCGTACCAGACGCCGAACAGGACGCTCAGCATCAGGAAGACGAACAGCATCACGGCCTTGACGATGGTGATCCACAGCGGGTCCTTGCCGAAGTCGGCGAGGGTGGGATCGGCCGCGAGTAGGTGCATCATGAGGCGCTCCCGATCGTGACGATGTCGCCGGCCACCGCGCGCAGGTCACGCGTGACCGAGCAGCCGCCGGAGTTGGCCGGCACCCACACCACGCGTTCCGGCAGGTCGGCGACGCGCGCCGGCAGCGTGACGGTGTCGGCGCCCGTGCCGCCGATGACGAGCTTGTCGCCGTCGGCGACGCCGATCTCGGCGGCGGTGACCGCGCTGACCAGCGCCTCGGCCTCGCGGGCGGTGCCCGCGAGGTAGGGCTCGCCGTCCTGCAGCCTGCCCTCGTCGAGCAGCAGGTGCCAGGTGGCCAGCAGCGCCTCGCCGGCCGCCGGGGCGACCTGGGCGCGGGTGGCGGTGTGCGGGGCGGTGACGCGGCTGCCGCGCCAGGCGCCCAGCCCCGACAGCTCCCGCCGCACGGCCTTGGCGTCGGGCAGGCCGAGGTGCACGTCCATCCGGTCGGCCAGGTTGCCGATCACCGCGAGGTCGGACTGCAGCCCGGGCACCTTGAGCGGCGCCTCGAACGAGCGGCCCCTGCCCTCCCAGTTGACGAACGTGCCGCCCTTCTCCTGGACGGCGGCGACGGGCAGCACCACGTCGGCGCGGTCGGTGACGGCGCTGGCGCGGATCTCCAGGCTGACGATGAACGGCGTGCGCTCGAGCGCGTCGAGCGCCGCCGCGGGGTCGGGCAGGTCGTAGGGGTCGACGCCGCCGACGACCAGCGCGTCCAGCGCGCCCTCGCCGGCGGCGGCGAGGATGCCGGCGGTGTCGCGGCCCGGCCCGGCGGGCAGCGAGGCCACGTTCCACGCCCTGGCGACCTCGGCCCTGGCGGTCTCGTCGTCGGCCGGGCGGCCGATCGGCAGCAGGTTGGGCAGCGCGCCCGCCTCGACCGCGCCGCGCTCGCCGGCCCTGCGCGGGACCCAGGCGAGCCGGGCGTCGCAGACGTTGGCCAGCCGCAGCAGGGCGGAGAACGCGCCGGGCACGGTGGCCATGCGCTCGCCCGCGAGCACGATCGTGCCCGGGGCCAGCGTGCCGAGCAGGTCCCCGATGGCGTCGGCCTCGGCGCCGGGAGCGGTGCGGATGAGCGTGCCGCCCATCTTGACCAGGCCGGGCGTCGCGAACGGCGCGATCGAGGTGACCTTGAGCCCTTTCTTCATCCACGCCTTGCGCAGGCGCAGGAAGACGATCGGCGACTCCTCCTCGGGCTCGAACCCGACGAGCAGCACGTGCGGGGCGTTCTCGAGGTCGGCGTAGTCGATCTCGATGCCCTTGCCGGCCACCGCGTGAGCCAGGAACTGCGCCTCCTCGGCGGAGTGCGGCCTGGCGCGGAAGTCGATGTCGTTGCTGCCCAGGGCGATCCTGGCGAACTTGGCGTAGGCGTAGGCGTCCTCGACCGTGGCCCGGCCGCCGACCAGCACGCCGGCCCTGCCGCGCGCCCTGGCCAGGCCCTCGGCGGCCACCGACAGCGCCTCCGGCCACGAGGCGGGCACGAGCACGCCCTCCTCGTTGCGGACCAGCGGCGTCTTCAGCCGGTCGGGCTGCTGCGCGTAGGTGAACGCCCAGCGGCCCTTGTCGCAGTTCCACTCCTCGTTCACCTGCGGGTCGTTGCCCGCCAGGCGGCGGGTGACCCGGCCGCGCCGGTGGTCGGTGCGCATGCTGCAGCCGGAGGCGCAGTGCTCGCACGCGCTCGGCGTGGAGACCAGGTCGAACGGGCGGGCCCTGAACCGGTAGGCGGCGCCGGTCAGCGCGCCGACCGGGCAGATCTGCACCGTGTTGCCGGAGAAGTAGGAGTTGAACGGCTTGCCGTCGGCCGTGCGCACCTGCTCCTTGGCGCCGCGCTCGAAGAACTCGATGAGCGGGTCACCGGCGATCTGGTCGGAGAAGCGGATGCAGCGCGCGCACTGCACGCAGCGCTCGCGGTCGAGCAGCACCTGCGTCGACAGCGGCAGCGGCTTGGGGAAGGTGCGCTTCTGCTCCTGGAACCGGGACTCGCCGCGGCCGTTGGACATGGCCTGGTTCTGCAGCGGGCACTCACCGCCCTTGTCGCAGACCGGGCAGTCGAGCGGGTGGTTCAGCAGCAGGAACTCCATGGCCGCGCGCTGCGCCTTCTCGGCGACCGGCGAGGTGAGCTGCGTCTGCACCACCATGCCCTCGGCGACCTCGATCGCGCACGACGGCTGCGGCTTGGGGAAGCCCCGGCCGTTTCCCGCGTCGGGGATGTCGACCAGGCACTGCCGGCAGTTGGCCGCCGGATCGAGCAGCGGATGGTCGCAGAACCGCGGGATCTGGATGCCCAGCAGCTCGGCGGCCCTGATGATCAGAGTGCCCTTGGGGACACTGACCTGGAACCCGTCGATGGTCAGGGTCACCAGGTTCGTTTCGGTCTCTACGACGGTCACTGCTCACCCCAGAGAGTGGACTTCTTCGGGTCGAACGGGCAGCCGCCGATCTCGAAGTGCTTGAGGTACTCATCGCGGAAGTACTTCACCGAGGAGTGGATCGGGCTGGTGGCGCCGTCGCCCAGCGCGCAGAACGACCGGCCCAGGATGTTGTCCGCGATGTCGGTGATCGTGGCCAGGTCGTCCTCGGTGCCCTGGCCCGCCTCCAGCCGCTTGAGCACCTGCTTGAGCCAGTAGGTGCCCTCGCGGCACGGCGTGCACTTGCCGCACGACTCGTGGGCGTAGAACTCCGTCCAGCGCAGCACCGTACGGACCACGCAGGTGGTGTCGTCGAAGATCTGCAGGGCTCGGGTGCCGAGCATCGAGCCCTTGGCGCCGACCGCCTCGAAGTCGAGCGGCACGTCGAGGTGCTCGTCGGTGAAGATCGGCGTGGAGGAGCCGCCCGGGGTCCAGAACTTGATCCGGTGCCCGGCGCGGATGCCTCCGGCCATGCTGAGGAGCTCGCGCAGCGTGATGCCGAGCGGCGCTTCGTACTGGCCGGGCCGGGTGACGTGGCCGCTCAGCGAGAAGATGCCGAAGCCCTTCGACTTCTCGGTGCCCATCCCGGCGAACCAGTCGGCGCCGTTGCCGATGATGGAGGGAACACTGGCGATCGACTCCACGTTGTTCACCACAGTGGGCGAGGCGTAGAGACCCGCCACGGCCGGGAACGGAGGCTTGAGCCGCGGTTGACCCCTGAAGCCTTCGAGCGAGTCGAGCAGCGCCGTCTCCTCGCCGCAGATGTAGGCGCCCGCGCCGCTGTGCACGACCAGCTCCAGGTCATACCCGGAGCCGAGGATGTCGGTGCCGAGATAGCCCTTCGCGTACGCCTCCCGCACGGCCGCCTGCACCCGCCTGATCACGTGCAGCACCTCGCCGCGCACATAGATGAAGGCGTGGCTGGCCCGGATCGCGTACGACGTGATGATGACGCCCTCGACCAGCGCGTGCGGGTTGGCCATCATCAGCGGGATGTCCTTGCAGGTGCCCGGCTCCGACTCGTCGGCGTTGACGACGAGATAGTGCGGCTTGCCATCCCCCTGGGGTATGAACCCCCACTTCATGCCGGTCGGGAAGCCCGCGCCGCCGCGGCCGCGCAGCCCGGAGTCCTTGACGGCCTGGATGACGGCGTCGGGCTCCATGCCCAGCGCCTTCTTGGCCGCCTCGTACTCGCCGTAGCCGTCGAGGGTGAAGGAGTCGGGCTGGTCCCACTTCGCGGTCAGGACCGGGGTGAGAGTGACGCTCATGCCTCAGGGGCCTTCCATCCGTTGGCCTTGGCGACCTTCAGGCCCTCCAGCGAGGGGCCGGCGGCCGACGGGCCGTCACCGGCCAGGCCGTCGGGCAGGCCCGCGAGCACGCGCGAGGCATCCTTGAAGGTGCAGAGCTTCTTCGGGCCGCGCGTGGGCCGCACGTCCTTGCCGTCGCGCAGGTCGTCGACGAGCTGCTTGGCCGACTCGGGCGTCTGGTTGTCGAAGAACTCCCAGTTGACCATCATGACGGGGGCGAAGTCGCAGGCCGCGTTGCACTCGAGGCGCTCCAGCGAGACCTTGCCGTCGGGGGTCGCCTCGTCGTGTCCGACGCCGACGTGCTCCGACAGCTCCTCCCAGATCTGGTCGCCGCCCATGACCGCGCACAGCGCGTTGATGCAGACGCCGACGTGATAGTCGCCGACCGGCTTGCGCTTGTACATGGTGTAGAAGGTCGCGACGCCGGTGACCTCGGCCTTGCTGATGCCGAGCATCTCGGCACAGAACTCCTGCCCGTGGTCGGAGACGTAGCCGTCCTCCGACTGCACGAGGTGGAGCAGGGGCAGCAGCGCCGACCGCGTCTTCGGGTAGCGCCCGATGATCTCCTTGGCGTCCCGTTCGAGACGCTCACGGACATCCGGTGAATAGGTCATGAGCGCGCCTCCGGCACCCTCATGACCCAGGTGCTGTGTCTCATTGTTCGCTCGCGAAGCTCGCTCACCTGTCCACACCTCCCATGACGGGGTCGATAGATGCCACCGCGGCGATCACGTCGGCGACCTGGCCGCCCTCGGCCATCGCGGGGAAGCCCTGCAGGTTGCAGAAGGACGGCTCGCGGAAGTGCACGCGGTAGGGGCGGGTGCCGCCGTCGCTGACCACGTGCGCGCCGAGCTCGCCCTTGGGCGACTCGATGCTGGCGTACGCCTGCCCGGCCGGCACCCTGAAGCCCTCGGTCACCAGCTTGAAGTGGTGGATGAGGGCCTCCATCGAGGTGCCCATGATGTGGGCGATGTGGTCGGGCGAGTTACCGAACCCGTCGGGGCCGAGCGCGAGCTGCGCGGGCCAGCCGATCTTCTTGTCCTCGATCATCACCGGGTCGCCCTTGAGCGGCCCCGCGATGCGGTCGAGCGCCTGCTCGACGATCTTGAGGGACTCCTCCATCTCCTTCATCCGGACGAGATAGCGCGAGTAGACGTCGCACCCACGCTCGGTGGGGACGTCGAACTCGTACGTCTCGTAGCCGCAGTAGGGCTGCGACTTGCGCAGGTCCCACGGCAGGCCCGCGGCGCGCAGGATCGGGCCGGTGATGCCCAGCGCCATGCAGCCGGTCAGGTCGAGGTAGGCGACGTCCTGCGTGCGGCGGACATAGACCGGGTTCTCGTCGAGGAGCTTGCGGATGTCCTTGATCCGCTTGGGCATCTCCTTGAGGAACTCGCCGACCTTGTCGACCGCGCCCGCGGGCAGGTCGACGCTCACGCCGCCCGGCCGGATGTAGGCGTGGTTCATGCGCAGGCCGGTGATGTACTCGAACAGGTCCATGACCATTTCGCGGTCGCGGTAGCCGAACAGGAACGGCGTGGTCGCGCCCAGCTCCATGCCGAACGTGCCCATGGCCACCAGGTGCGAGGCGATGCGGTTGAGCTCCATCATCATCACGCGGATGGCCTGCGCCCGGTCAGGGATGCGGTCCTCGATGCCGAGCAGCTTCTCCACGCCCAGGCAGTAGGCGGTCTCGTTGAAGATCGGCGAGAGGTAGTCCATGCGGGTCACGAACGTGGTGCCCTGCGTCCACGTCCGGTATTCCATGTTCTTCTCGATGCCGGTGTGCAGGTAGCCGATGACGCCGCGCGCCTCGGTCACCGTCTCACCGTCGAGGGTCAGGACCAGCCGCAGCACGCCGTGCGTGGACGGGTGCTGCGGGCCCATGTTGACGACCAGGCGCTCGTCCTGCGAGTCGCGCACGCCGGACACGACCTGGTCCCAGTCGGCCCCTGTGACCGAGTAGACCTTGCCCTCGGTCGCCTCGTCATAAGCCGTGCTCACGCGTGTTCCTCCCGCCGGTCGTCAACGCTCAGCTCGACATGCTCGCTCACGCGTACGACCTCCTGTGATCGGGCGAGGGGATGGTGGCGCCCCGGTATTCCACGGGGATGCCGCCCAGCGGGTAGTCCTTGCGCTGCGGGTGGCCGTCCCAGTCGTCGGGCATCATGATCCGGGTGAGGCCAGGATGGCCGTCATAGATGATGCCGAAGAAGTCGTACGTCTCCCTCTCATGCCAGTCATGACCAGGGTAAACGCCAACGGTGGATGGAATGTGCGGGTCGTCGTCGGGGCAGGCGGCCTCGACGCGTACGCGCCTGTTGCGGGTGATCGAGCACAGGTGGATGACCGAGTGCAGTTCCTCGCCCGTCAGGTGCGGGTAGTGCACGCCGGACACGCCGAGCGAGAGCTCGAAGCGCAGCGCCGGGTCGTCGCGCAGCTTCTGGCACACCTCGACCAGCCGCTCCCGCTTGACGTGCAGGGTGAGCTCGCCGCGGTCGACGACGACCCGCTCGATCGCGTCGTCGAGCGCGAGCGCGTCGACGATCTCGTCGAAGTAGCCGCCGTACGGGCGGGGCGTCGAGATCTGGGGCTGCCGGCGTACGACGAGACCGCCGTAGCCGGAGGTGTCGCCGGAGTCCGAGGCCCCGAACATGCCGTGCCTGGCGACGGGCGCCTCGGGCACCGCGGGGACCTGGGCCTCAGGCGTCTGCCCGCTGTCCGGGCTGCCAGGGAGGTTGTCGGGCGAGGTCACTTCGATGCCCCCTGGTCGATCAGCGGCAGCGTACGCAGCGCCTGCAGCTCGAGCTCGTCGATCTGCTTGGCGCGGTGCGCGCCGAACTTCATGTTCTGGATCTTGTCGTGCAGCTTCACGATCGCGTCGATCAGCATCTCGGGCCGCGGCGGGCAGCCGGGCAGGTAGATGTCGACCGGAACGATGTGGTCGACGCCCTGCACGATGGCGTAGTTGTTGAACATGCCGCCGCTGGAGGCGCACACGCCCATGGAGATGACCCACTTGGGCTCGGCCATCTGGTCGTAGATCTGGCGCAGCACGGGAGCCATCTTCTGCGAGACCCGCCCGGCGACGATCATGAGGTCGGCCTGGCGAGGAGACGCCGAAGCGCGCTCCATGCCGAAGCGCGCCAGGTCGTAGTGGGGGCCACCGGTGGCCATCAGCTCGATGGCGCAACAGGCGAGGCCGAACGTGGCCGGCCACACGGAGCTCTTACGCGCCCATCCGGCGGCCGCCTCGACGGTGCTGAGGATGAACCCGCTGGGGAGTTTCTCTTCAAGTCCCATTTTCAGTCCCAGTCCAGACCCTTGCGGCGCCACACGTACGCGTAGGCGGCGAGCACGGTGACGATGAACAGCAGCATCTCCACGAGGGCGAACAGCCCCAGGCCCGGGGCGATCGCCTGGCCCGCGTCGTTCAGCTCCGGCGCGAACGAGACCGCCCACGGATAGAGGAAGATGATCTCGATGTCGAACACGATGAAGAGCATCGCGGTGACCATGTATTTGAGCGGGAACCGTCCACCACCGACCGGCTGGGGCGTCGGCTCGATGCCGCATTCGTAGGCGTCAAGCTTGGCGCGGTTCCAGCGCTTGGGGCCGGTGAAGGGAGCGATGGCGACCGAGAAGATCGCGAAGCCCCCCGCGAGAACGGCGAGCACCAGGATGGGCACGTAAAGGTCCATCGCTACGCCTCCTCTGGAGTCGCCGCGCGCGCGGGCGCGCAGCCGGATCTGTCAGTTGTGAGATTCATGCTGGTGGCGCGACCTTCGAGAGTGCGTTTATGATCTTGTCCGACGCATCGCCTCGCCGGTCGGTGAGATTACCAAGGAGTTTGAGCGCGAAGCGCATCAGCCTCGGGTGGGGAAGCCCGTGCCTGGTGCCGAAGCGCATCACGCCCGGCTTCCCGATCGCCTCGACGAACCATCTGCCGAGAGTGAAGTAACCACCGTATGCGTCTTTCAGCACGCGGGGGTAAGCCCGCAGGGTCCGCTCGCGCTGCGCGGGAGTGGTGCCCCTGAGGGCCTTTGCGATGATCTCGGCGGCGATCTCGCCGGTCTCCATGGCGTACGCGATGCCCTCGCCGTTGAACGGGTTGATCGAGCCGCCGGAGTCGCCCACCAGCATCAGGCCGCGCGTGTAGTGCGGCTGCCTGTTGAAGGCCATGGGGAGCGCGGCGCCGCGGATGGGCGCCGTCATGTTCTCCTCGGTGAAGCCCCAGTCGGCCGGCATCGACCGGCACCAGCGCCTGAGCAGGTCGCGGTAGTCGATGTTCTTGAACTGGGCGCTGGTGTTGAGCAGGCCGAGCCCCACGTTGGCGGTGCCGTCGCCGACGCCGAACACCCAGCCGTAGCCGGGCAGCAGCGTGTCGCCGTCCCACAACTCCAGCCACGTCTCCAGGTAGTCGTCGTCGTGGCGGGGGCTCTCGAAGTAGGTGCGCACGGCCACGCCCATCGGGCGGTCCTCGCGCTTGTGCAGGCCCATGCCGAGGGCGAGGCGGGTGCTGTTGCCGTCTGCGGCCACGACCACGCGCGCGCGGAACGTACGGCCGTCCTTGGTGGTCACGCCGACGATGTGGCCGCTGCGGTCGTCGAGCACCGGGCCGGTGACGGTGACGCCCTCCATGAGGCGCGCGCCCGTCTTCACCGCGGTGGCCGCGACGATCTGGTCGAAATCCTGCCGGGTGCGTACGAGCCCGAAGTCGGGGAAGCGCTCCAGCTGGGGCCAGTCGAGCTCGAACCGCAGGCCACCGCCCACGACGCGCAGGCCCTTGTTCCTGACCCAGCCGGGGGCGTCGATGTCGACCCCCATGTTGAGCAGCTGCTTGACGGCCCGCGGCGTCAGGCCGTCGCCGCAGACCTTCTCGCGGGGGAACCTGGTCTTCTCCAGCAGCAGCACGTCGAGGCCGGCCTGGGCGAGGTAGAAGGCGGCTGCGGAGCCGGCCGGGCCGGCGCCGACGACGATGACATCAGCGTCAGCTGTGCCCCTGGTCGCGTCAGCGCCACTCTGTCGGCTTCGCTCTCTCGGGACGAGCTCCTGCGCTTGAGGTCGGGCTGCTGGCACGGTCACTGGACTGTCCTGTCCTACACGCTCGAAGGCCTTGGGGTGTCGCGCCTTCGTTCCTTTGTGAACCCCTTCACAAACTTGTCGGCCCGAAGTCTACTGCTTTTCGTGCACATAGTGGCAGTCGGGGGGCACTTCCCGGACACGACAAGGCCCTTCGTCCTGACGAAGGGCCTTTACCTGCGTGCCGGGCGCCGTCAAACGTCGAACTCGTCGTTCCGGACCCCCTTGACGAAGGCCCGCCACTCGCCGGGGGTGAAGATCAGGGCCGGTCCGGAAGGGTCCTTGGAGTCACGGATCATGATCTCTCCGCCGGCGCCCCTGGCGAACTCGACACACTCACCTGCCGCTCCGCTGAACGAGCTCTTCCGCCAGCCATCCGACAGGACAGAACCGTTCATCGGACGGCGTCCCCCCAGCCTCAAGAGTCACTACGGCCACACTAGTGGTTGGAGGCATCGTAGAAGCGCTTGGTAACCGATTGATGACGATTACTTTCCGAAATGATCGCCTAAAGGCCGGCCAGCGAGGCGATGAAAGCCCGTGACTCCTCCTCGCTCAGGGCCTGACCCAGGAGCCCGTCGAACACCAGAGAGTACTGGAGGACCGTCTCCTCGTCTTCTGACAGCGTGAAAACGGGATGGTTCTCGAAGTAGACGGCCTCGCGGGAGATGTGCCCCAGCACCGGCATCGCGGGAAAGCTCAAAAGGATGAAGTTGGCGATGTCGGTAGGATGCGGTTGCTCCAGCGGGAGCACGCGAATGCTGACGTTCGGCATGTCGCTCATCTTCATGAGATGGCTCATCTGGTCACTCATCAGCTTGGCGTCCGCGTCGCCGAAACGCCGGCGCAGGACCGCCTCGTCGAGCACGACGGAGTAGTTGAGCGGCGGGTCCTTCATGAGCACCCGCTGCCGGCGCAGCCTCGCACGGGTCCTGCGCTCGATCTTGCCGGGCGGCGCCATCTCGACTATGCGGGCCAGGTAACCCATGTGCTCGGCGTAGTCGCGTGTCTGCAGCAGCCCGGGGAGGCTGAAGGACCCCCAGGCCCTGACCAGGCTCGCGCCGTCCTCCAGCCCGAAGAGTTCCACGACGGCGTCGGCGAACACGTCCGCGTAGGCGTCCCACCACCCCTTGTTCTCGCCGTGGGCGAGTTCGAGCAGCAGGCGGCTGAGCTCGTCGTCGACTCCGTAGTGCTTGAGGAGCAGCGCCACGTCCTTGGCCGAAGGCGCCACCTGGCCCGTTTCGAGGCGCGAGATCTTGGAGGTCGACCAGCGTAAGGACCGCGCGACCTGCACGCCGTGGAGCCCCGCCTCCTCGCGAAGTCGCCGCAGCTCGGCGGCGAGCTTCCGGCGGCGGAGTGTCGGATTGATTTCTCCGACCACTCGGCTCCTCCCAAGGAATTCACTGATTATGCCCATTTCAACTACTGGGCAATCCTCGCCGGGAAGGTCTGCTTTCGCCCCGGAAAGAGTCCCTGCCATCATCCCCGCGGGAATTGCACGGGAACGCCCTCCGGCACACCCTTGTGGTAGCCCGCCATGAAGGAATGCGGAGGAAGAAGGGAGGGGCAGATCCGGGAATTTCGGGTGCGCGAATGGACGGATGGTCGGAACCCACCCGCCCGTAGCCGCGCTGCACCCTGACTCTGACTCAGACCAAAATCCGGAGCCGCGGACATGTCCGACAGTACACGCGGGAGCAGACAACGCAAGGGTAGCTGGGCACAATCAACCGCCGCCGTGAACAGGTGGATCTGGCGCGGGCCCAACGAGTTCGCGAGAGACAACGGCCGGGAGATCGACCACCCCCCGGGGCCGCCGCGGGCCTGGTCTGAGCGGTGGCGAGCCGAGATCGCGACTGGTGCTCAGGCACCGGTTCCAGGGCCTGTGCCCGCACCTCATCACCATCGAGCTCAGGCGGGCTTGAACCCCCTGTGCATGGCGACGATCCCCATCGTGAGGTCGCGCCATGCCACCCGTTCCCAGCCGGCGTCCTGGATCATGCGCGCCAGCGTCGGCTGGTCGGGCCAGTCGCGGATCGACTCCGCCAGATATTCGTAGGAGTCGTCATTGGACCCGAACACCTTGGCCACCTTGGGCAGCAACTTCATCAGATATTCGCGGTAGACCAGGTTGAACGGGGCGAACGTGACGTGCGAGAACTCGAGGATCACCAGGCGCCCGCCCGGCCTCGTCACCCGCAGCATCTCCTTCAGCGCCCGCGGGGTGTCGTGCACGTTGCGCAGCGCCACCGAGATCGTCACCGCGTCGAAGGAGTCGTCGGCGAACGGCAACCGCAGCGCGTCACCCGCGACGAACGGCACCCCCTGCCCCGTCAACGCGTTGCCGCCGTGGCGGCGCACGCCGGTGCGGAGCATGCCGAGCGAGAAGTCGGAGGCGATCGCCCGCGCGCCCAGCGAGGTGAACGCGTCGGTGGAGGTGCCCGTGCCGGCCCCCAGGTCAAGGACGATCTCCCCGGGCCCCGCGTCGACCGCGGCGGCCGCCGCCCTGCGCCAGAGCCTGACCTGCCCGAGGGAGACCACATCGTTGACGAAATCGTAACGCCGGGCGGTGCGATCGAACATCGCGGCGACCTCGTCCGGCTGTTTGTCCAACTGAGCGCGCGTCATGCCCACACCATATGGCCACCGGAACATTCAACGGAAAGTATCCACCTCATTACGCAACGTCTGCTAAAAATTGGCGAATGCTTGCCCGTCTCGCCCTTGCGGCGATCATCGCCTCGGCCCCCACCGCGCATCCTCGCGTCGTGCTGGCCGACCCGATCGACAGCACTCCCCACGTGCTCGACGGCATCGTCAACGCCATCGCCGTCGTGGGTCGCACCGTCGTGGTCGGCGGTGCGTTCAGCGAGGTCGCCGACGCCGCCCGCACCACCACCTATCCGCGCTCCAACGTGTTCGCCTACGACCTGGCCACCGGCCGGATCCTGGAGGACTTCGCGCCCGTCGTCCCCGGCGCCGTCCACGGCCTGGCCGCGGGCGAGCGCGGCACCGTCTACGTCGGCGGCCAGTTCTACGGCGTCAACAACGAGCCGTCCAGGGCGCTGGCCAAGCTGCGCCTCTCCGACGGCGCGCTGGTGCCCGGCTTCGCACCGCGCATCGGCGGCGGCACGGTGACCACGCTGGCCCGGCAGGGCTCCAAGCTGTACGTCGGCGGCGACTTCATCAGCCCGCGCACCGCGCTGGCCAGGCTCGACGCGGTCACCGGCGCGGCCGACCCCGACTTCGCCATCACGCCGGGCAAGCCGCTGACCAGGCAGGTGAAGGTCTACGCGCTGGCCGTCTCGCGCGACAGGCTCGCCGTGGACGGCACGTTCACCACGCTCGACGGCGCGTCCAGGCCGCAGCTCGGGCTGATCGACGTCAGCGGGCGCGTGGCCAGGGTCGCTCCGTGGCGGACCGACGTGTACGCGCGCAAGTGCATGGCCGCGTTCCCGTCGTACGTGCGCGGCCTCGACTTCTCCCCCGACGGCCGCTATTTCGCGGTGGTCACCACGGGAGGCCCGAGGGCCGGCATGTGCGACACGACCGCCAGGTTCGAGACCTACGCCAAGGGCTCGCGCATCAAGCCGACCTGGGTCAACAGCACGGGGGGCGATTCGCTCTACGCGGTCTCGGTGACGGGGGCGGCGGTCTATGTGGGCGGGCACCTGCGCTGGCTGGACAATCCGCGGGGCCGCGACTCCGCCGGCCCTGGAGCGGTGTCACGGCCCGGCATCGGCGCCATTCATCCGCGCACGGGAAAGGCCCTGAGTTGGAATCCGACGCGCGAGCGCGGGATCGGCGTGAAGGCGTTTTACGCGCATCCCACCGGACTACTTGTCGGTAGCGACACGACGAGACTCGGACGGGAGTACCATGCCCGGATTGGCATGTTCCCCCTGCCCTAGTCGTCGTGCGGCTTCGGCCGGTCGACCTTGTCGCTGATGCGCGCACTCAGGGCATCACGCTGTCTGGACAGCAGGACGTAGCTGGCTATGCCGCTGATCAGGAATGAGCAGACGATCAGCACCAGCGGGTTAGTCAGTCCGAGCAGCCACAGCACACTCAGGGTCACCAGAAACAGGCCGATCCGCGACGCGGTGTAAACGAGAACGGGACGCACGGGTTCGAGGTTACTCGGACCCGTGTCGCGGTCGCTCTTCGCATCAGACGCGAGCACTGCTACTGTCCCAGTCAGGGAGTTTCGTAAAGAAACACCCACGAGAGCCCCAAAGAGGCTCTATCATATAACAATCGGGCAGTCAGCTGATAACAACCCGTGATCTTTGTAGAAAACCACGGATAAATCAGGCTTCGCTCGACACACTGGTTACCTGTCCGCCCGCTGGCAGGAAGCGGGATGCGAGGGGGAGAGATTGGTGGAGAGTAGCAGCGAGCGTCTGCTGACCCCAGGAGAGGTTGCCGCCCTCTTCCGGGTAGACCCAAAGACGGTTACGCGCTGGGCTGCGGCAGGCCGCATCAGCAGTATCCGCACCCCCGGAGGGCACCGGCGCTTCCGCGAGTCGGAAGTCCACGCCCTTCTCCGAGGCGAGGACGTTCTCACGGCCGACAGGCCGGCAGGTGAGTCCCCGCGCGTCTGACGTTCCGTCCAGTCGGTGATCCTGTCCGCCAGGATCACCGCGGACGGGATCGACTTGTTGCGTGCTTCCCGGCCACACTTCCGTACGGTGAGCACGGGGCGGCGCCATCCGCCGACCGTGGCTGGCGCCTGTCCGTCCGTTCCCCCCTCAGGCACCTTCCTGCTCGGCCTTGAAGGCCAGGAACTCGCGTTCCAGATCGTCGTTCTCCTCTTCCCAGCGCCGGCGGCGCTCGGCTGCCTCCTCCTCCGTCAGCGCCTCGGGCAGGAACGTCTCGTAATCGGGATCATCGGGCTGGAGCTCCACGTACGCGTTGCCGATCAGCCGACCGTCTTCGCTGGTCAGGCTCTGCGGCACGCGTAGCGTCCCGTCCGCGAGCCGGATGACGTACATGGTGGACCACCTAGATTCCGTAGCGCCGGTTGAAGAACAGCATGACGTCGAGCGCCATCCGCGTGTCGCCTCCGAGCATGTCCACCAGGGCGGGACGCTGGCGGGAGGCGATGGCGGCGAAGGCGTCGGCGAAGAACTCCTTGCGTCCCAGCCCGCCTCCCTGGCGGTGGAACGTCGAGGCCAGCACCGGCATGGCCGTCTCGTAGAGCCGCACGAACTCGGGCGAGTCCGATACCCACTCGCCGTGCGCCGAATCGACGTCGTCGATGGCGTGGCCGACCTCGTGCATCATCACGTCAGGGGTGGGCGAGGGACGGTCGCCCACCACGATCTTGCGGTCCCCGTACGCACCCGCGCAGATGTCCCAGGTCGCGCGGCCCGACGGTAAGGGGGCGCCGCGTAAGTAGCCCATGTCGTCGAGGTCGGGCACGCCTCCGGGGCCGACGTAGATGCCTTCGAGGCCGGCCGCGAGCTTGTCCTTGAGCCCGTCGGGCAGCCGGGCCAGGCTCTCCACCGCGTGGACGACCTCGGGGGACGGCGGCCCTCTCCGGACGTCCCACTGCCGGTGCAGGATCTGCTCCAGCCTGCCGCAGTGGCGTAAACCGTCGCCCATCGAGGGCACGTCGGGCCGGTTCGGCTGCGCCCTGGGCGGCTCCTCGTTGAGCTCGAAGTCGTACCAGGTGTAGCGGGGGCGCTCGGCCACGGCGGCCGGCAGCCGCGCGCGGCGCTCGCGCACCGTGAAGGCGTCCCACGTCACCTGGCGCTCGCGACGGCCCGGCGACGTCCCCGCCTCCCCTTCAGGCCGGGCCCCGCGCTCCGCACGGTCACCGCCCGGCCATCCCCGCTCCGGCTGCCCGGCGATCGGCCAGGCGCCGCGCTCCGGCTGGTCGGCCCCCGGCCAGTGCCTGCGGTCCGGCTGATCGCCCCCGGGCCAGTGCCTGCGTTCCGGCTGGCCCGCGCCGGGCCAGGCCGACCGCTCCTGGCGGCCGCTGAGCTTGCCGCTGCCCGCCGGACGCCGGCGGTCCGTGCCCTCGCGTTCTCTGGCCGCCGCGCGGGCCTCCCTGCGCCTTTCACGGGCGTTGGACCAGAACGAGCGCTCGGAGTCGGGTGGCGCCTCGCCGCGCCGGGAGAAGAGGTAGGAACCGCGCCGCCACCAACGTCCGCGTCGATGCCGGCCCTTGTCGTGAGAAAAGGCCATCGCACCCCTCAACGCCGTGAAGCCCATGCAGACCGGCACATCGGGTTCCACCGTACGACGTCGATCTTCTCCTAGTCACCCGAAATGGGACATCAAGCGGCACGATCACGCTGAGGATGGCTTACAGTTCGGGCATGGCAGGTGTTCTTATCGGCCTTGGGCTGCTCGCCTTCTGGCTCTTCTCCCTCTTCGACGTGGTGACCACGCCGGAAGACGAAGTTAGGAACGTACCAAAAGCGCTCTGGATCCTGATAGTCGTGCTGATCCCGCTGCTCGGCGGCCTGGTGTGGATGGCCCGTGGCCGCCCGCGGGCCCCGCGGGCGGCATGGCCCGTCCCCCCGGGCCCCGGCACGCCGAAGGGACCGGACGACGACCCCGACTTCCTCCGTGATCTCGACCGCCGCATGCGCGGTGACGACGTCAGCTAGTCCACGTCGGCGTAGCTGTGCAGGCCCTCGAAGAAGATGTTGACCCCGACCAGGTTGAACAGGAGGCAACCGTACGCCACCAACTGCACGATCGTCGCCGACCTCCCGCGCCAGCCGGCCGTCACCCTGGCATGCAGGTAGGCGGCGTAGCCGATCCACGTGATGAACGACCACACCTCCTTGGGGTCCCAGCCCCAGTAGCGGCCCCACGCGCGGTCGGCCCAGAGAGCGCCCGCGATGACGGCGAACGTCCACACCGGGAAGGCGAGCACGATCGCCCGGTGCGCCACCCGCTCCAGGTCGGCGCGGGCCGGCAGCCGCGAGAGCCCGTCGCCGCGCAGCAGGTAGAGCACGCCTGACACCCCCGCGATCGTGAACAGGCCGCTGGCGACGATCGCGGCGGAGACGTGGATGGCGATCCAGTACGAGTCGAGCGCCGGCACCACCGGCCCCGCCGTGGTGTAGAAGGTCTTCACCGCGAGGCCGAGACCGAGCGCGGCGGTGACCATGACGAAGGAGCCGAGGAAGCGCACGTTGGTGCGCACCTGGGTGAGCAGGAACGCGGTCACGGCGGCGAAGCAGATGGCCACCACGAACTCGTACATGTTGCCCCAGGGCCACCGGTCGGCGGCCAGGCCGCGGGTGGCGATGGCGCCGAGGTTCGCGGCCCAGCCGAGCCACGCAAGCGCCAGGGCGGCCGTACCGGCCCTGACCGCGGTTCTCGACTGCGGCGCGCCGCCGTCCCGAACCGTCGCGGCGACGTCTCCTCCGGGCGCCGTCGCGTCGTCGCCCGCGTCCACGTGGTCACCCGGGAGCCCCGTGACCGCGTCGCGGCCCGGCGCCCCGTCAACAGTTGTGGCGCCGACCGTGACCGGCTTCCTGGCGGCGAGCGGGCCGGCCGCGGACCGCGCGGCCGCACCGGGACGGGCCCGGCCGAAGGCGAGCTCGATCGCGAACCCGATCATCGCGACGACGTAGAGCAGGACGGCGGCGACGACGAAAAGGTCGCTCAGCTCGGCGAGTTGCTCAGCGGACATCCTTTTCTCCTGCTGATAGATCCTTGACGATGTCGGCGAACTCCTCGGTGAAGCCCGCCGCGGAACCCTCTGTGCGGGTCAGGCCGCCCACCTCGACCTTGCCGCCCTCGATCCTGACGAACACCCTGCGCCGCCTGATCATCAGCGACAGGGCGATGGCGACGACGGCGGTGCCGCCCGCCACCAGCGCGGGAATGCGGCCGGGGTCGTAGGTCGTCTGGAGCGTGATCCACTCCTTGACCCCGGTGAACTCGATCGTGCCCACGCCGCCCGGCAGGTCGACCGACTGCCCCACGGCCAGCGGCCTGGGCGTGTCGGAGGCCATGAGCAGCGGGTTGAGCTTCTTCATCACCTCGGGCGGCGCCAGCTCGTAGACCGACTGCGGCCGGCCCGAGCGCACGCCCAGGTCACCGGAGAAGGCTCCGAGCACCTGCACCTCGGGGTTGAGCTCGCCGGGGAAGGCGGAGACGTGGCTGCCGTCGGTCAGCGGCACGCTCGTGGGCAGGAAGCGCAGCAGGAATCCCAGCTGCTCCGGCTGCGCGTCGGGCGCCTTGACCACGCATCCCGAGGTCATCGTGGCCTTGTCCTCGATGAGGCACGGGACGGGCCCTTCGAAGGCCACCTGGCCCTTGCCGTCGGTCACCCTGAAGACGGGGGCGTAGCCGTTGCCGATCAGATAGGTCTGGGTGCCGCCGACGTCGAGGGGCTCGTTGACCTTGAGCTCGTAGTCGCGGGCGGGCGCCTCGGGCGAGTCGTTGACCTTCAGGCGGGCCGCGTAGTCGAGCACCTGGCCCTTCCTCTCGCCCGTGACCTGGTAGGAGACCTTGAGGTCGGCCAGCTCGAAGGAGAACGGCTCCAGCGACTCGGCCGACACCTGGCTGCCGGGCATGAACCGGTCGTAGGCGGCCACCGTGTTGGCGAACCCGTCGCCCTCGACGACCAGGACGTTGCCCCGGTAGCCGAAGAGCGAGCCGGCGCCGATCGCGATCAGGATGCCGAGCAGGGCGACGTGGAAGAACAGGTTGCCCGTCTCGCGCAGGTAGCCCTTCTCCGCCGACACCCAGCCGTCGCCGGTGGCGACCCGGAAACGCATCTCGCGCAGCCGCCGGGCGGCCTGCTCGACCGTGAGGTCGCCGTCGAACGTGGCGGAGTGCGGCAGCCTGGACGGCCGTTTCGGCGCGGCGGGCGGCTTGCGGCGCAACTCGCGCAGGTAGGTCGTGGTGCGCGGGACGATGCAGCCGATGAGCGAGGTGAACAGCAGCAGGTAGACGGCGGCGAACCAGGTCGAGGAGAACACCTCGAAGAGCTGGAACCTGTCGTACCACTCGGCGAGGGCCGGGTTCTGCTCATAGAGCGTGGCCACCTTGCCGGGCTCGACGCCGCGCTGCGGCACCACCGAGCCGGGCACGCTGCCGAGGGCCAGCAGGAACAGCAGGATCAGCGCCGTACGCATCGAGGTGAGGGTGCGCCATCCCCAGCGCAGCCAGCCCACCGGCCCGAACCCGGCCGGCCTGGGCGAGCGCGGCTTCTCCAGCTCCTGGACGCTCATCAGATCACCGGCTCGAAGGCGCCGATCAGACCCTGCATGGCCGCGATCATCTCTCCCCAGAGCCCGGTCACGAGCAGCACGCCGACGGCCACCATCATGCCGCCGCCGACCCTGGTGATCAGGCGCGAGTGTTTGCGGATGGCACGGAACGTACGCAGGGCCTTGCTGTAGGCGAGCGCCGCCCCCACGAAGGGCAGCCCGAGCCCGAGCGCGTACGCGACCGCGAGCAGCGCCCCGCGCCCGGCGCTGCCCTCGTTGAGCCCGAGCGCCAGCACGACGGCCAGCGTGGGCCCGATGCACGGGGTCCACCCGAGCCCGAACACCACCCCGAGCAGCGGCGCGCCCGCCAGCCCCGCGGACGGCACCCGGTGGATGCGCACGTCGCGCATCAGGCCGGGCACGACGCCCAGGAACGCGAGTCCCAGCAGGATGGTGAGCACGCCGAGCACCCGTGTGATGATCTCGGCGTTGCCGAGCATGACCGACCCGAGCCCGCCGAACAGCGCCCCGCTGAGCACGAAGACCAGCCCGAACCCGGCCACGAACAGGACCGTGCCGAGCACCAGCCGCCCGCGTTTGGGGTCGGCGCTCATGCCGGTCACGTAGGACAGGTAGCCGGGCACCAGCGGCAGCACGCACGGCGACAGGAACGACACCACCCCGGCGAGCACCGCGATCGGCACCGCGAGCAGCAGCGAGCCCGAGGCGACGACGTCATTCATCGCGCACCTTGGTCACCGCGTTGAGCAGGTCGGTGTATTTCACCGCGCCCAGCGCCCTGGCCGCGATCCGGCCCCGCTCGTCGATGATCAGCGTGGACGGGATGGCGGCCGGCGGCACCGTGCCCTGGAAGGCCAGCGCGACCTTGCCGGGCTGGTCGAAGATGTGGGGGTAGCCGGTCTTCTCGGTGCGCTCGAAGGCCAGCGCGTCGGCCTGGCGGTCCTTGAAGTCGACGCCGAGGAACTCGACCCCGCTGTCCTTGGTCTTGGCGGCGACCTCCTTGAGCACGGGAGCTTCGGCCCGGCACGGGCCGCACCACGAGGCCCAGAAGTTGAGCACCACGACCTTGCCCTTGTGCGCGGCGAGCGATGCGGTGCCCCCGTCGAGCGTGGGGCCCTCGATCGCGGGCGCCGGCTTGCGCTCGCCCGCCTCGAACACCTGCATCTTCCCGTCGCCCGCGACGAAACGGGTGTCACCCGCCTGCGGCTGGCCGCTCTGATTGCCCGCGCAGCCGGCGACCGTCGCAGCCAGGAGAACGAGAAGGATGGACTTGGTGCGCACGGAGGAAGATCTCCTTGTACTACAACCGGTAGAGCTTGCAACTCTACCGGCGGCGCCGCCCACCCCGTACATCGGGGAGCGCCTCAGGCTCCGGGGACTGAAGGGCCGGGATCGAGCGAGCCGGCCGGCTCGCTGTAGCCCACGCTGACCAGACGATCTCCGTCGAACGTGAACGTGGTGAGGCTGGCCAGCGCGCACTGCCTGCGCCGGGGATCGTGCCAGAGCCTGCGCCGCTCGGCGGCCATCCTGATCGCCCAGATGGGGAGCTGGTGGCTGACGAGCACCGTCTCGTGCCCGCGCGCCGCCGCCCTGGCGTCGTCGATCATCGAGCGCATGCGCTGGACGATGGCCGGATAGGACTCGCCCCATGACGGGCGGAGCGGATTCCAGAAATAGCGGTAGTTGCGCGGGTTGCGCAGCAGCGCCAGGCCGGGCCCCGAGATGCGGCCCTCCAGCAGGTTGCCGGCCTCGATCAGCCGGACGTCCTGCGTGATCTCAAGGCCCAGCTTGTCGGCGAGCGGCGTCGCCGTCTCCATCGCCCGCTCGAGCGGCGAGCTGTAGACGGCGACGATGTCACGGCCGCCGACCGCCTTGGCGACCGTCTCGGCCATGAGCCGGCCGGTCTCCGACAGGTGGTAGCCGGGCAGCCTGCCGTAGAGGATGCCTTTGGGGTTGTGCACCTCACCGTGACGCAGAAGGTGGACGACGGTCATTTCAGCCATGGTGTGGCACAGCCTATCCGCTCGGTCGCGCCGAGCCACGCGCCGAGCCCTTGGGGCCCGCGTCAGCCCGGCGTTCACGCGAGGGTAAAGTCGCGCCCTGAGGGGAGGCGCCGCGTTGAGTCCATGGGCACTCGTCCTCATCCTGGTCGCCGCCGTCGCCCACGCCTCGTGGAACATTTTGAGCAAGAAGGCCTCCCAGGCCGACGGCCTCGTCTTCGTCTGGCTCGTCGCCGTCGCGGCCGCGGTCGTGTGGGCGCCGCTGTTCGCCGGATACCTGATCGTCACGGCCGACCTTCCTACCTGGCAGGACCTCGCCGTGATCAGCGGCAGCATGGCCCTGCACCTCGGCTACTTCGTGCTGCTCCAGCGGGGGTACGGCACCGCGGACCTGTCGGTCGTCTATCCGGTCGCGCGCGGCACCGGGCCGATGCTGGCCAGCCTCTTCGCCGTGCTGTTCCTCGGCGAGCGGCCGTCGCCGGCCGGTGTGGCGGGGATCGTGCTGGTCGGGATCGGCGTGTTCATGCTCAGCGGCGGCAACGCGAGTGCCGGGCTCAAGGCGGTGGCGCCCGGGCTGGCCACGGGGGTGTTCATCGCCGGTTACACGGTGTGGGACTCGCAGGTGGTGACCGCGTTCGCGGTGGCGCCGCTCATGCTCAACTACCTCGGCGAGGCCGCCCGTGCTCTCGTGCTCGCGCCCGTCGTGCTGGGCACGCGGCGCAAGCTGGTGCTGCCCGTGTGGCGCGAGCACCGGTTCCGGATCGTGGGGACGGCTGTGCTGATCTTCGTTTCGTACGTGCTGGTGTTGTTCGCCTTCACGATGGCGCCGGTGAGCGTGGTGGCGCCGGCCCGGGAGGTCAGCGTGCTGATCGGGGTCCTGCTCGGCGGGCGGCTGCTGGCCGAGGGCGACCTGCGGCGCAGGCTGCTGGCGGCGGGCGTGATCGTCGGCGGCATCGTGGCCGTCACGCTCAGCTGACCGCCCAGGCGTTCTCCTGCGTCCTGCTGGCCTCGGCGAGCGCCTCGACCATGGCCCTGATCGCGGGGCGGCGGGCTGCGTCGGAGCGCCAGATCGCGTAGATGCGGCGTGACTGGCGCGGCCTGAGGGGAACGAGGCTCACGCCGTCGGGCACGCAGTCCCGGCCGAGCCGGGGCACGATCGCGCAACCCAGCCCGGCGGCCACGAGCGCGAGCTGGGTCGGATATTCCTCGGCCATGCAGGCGATCACCGGCTCGATCGAGGCGCTGCGCAACGTGAAGACCAGCCAGTCGTGGCAGACGGTGCCGGGCGAGCCGCTGATCCACCGCTCGCCGTGCAGCTGGGCCAGCTCCACCTCCTTCCTGCCCGCCAGCGGGTGGTCGGCGGGGATCGCGACGTCGGCGATGTCGTCGAGCAGCGTGGCCCTGGACAGGCCGTCGGGGATGGCCATGGGCCTGTTGAGCCAGTCCTGGATCACGCCCAGGTCGAGCTCGCCCCTGGCCACGTCGCGTACGACGCGCTCGGGCTCGCGCTCGTGCAGTTGCACCCACAGGTCGGGGTGGCGTCCCCTGAGCGCGACGAGGGCGGCGGGCATGAGGCCGCGCGAGGCGGTGGGGAAGGCGGCGGCGTTGAGCCGGCCGACGACCTCGCCGCGCAGCGCCTCGAAGTCGGCCTCCGCGGTCTCGACCAGGGCGAGGATGCGCTCGGCGTGCTCGGCGAGCAGGCCGGCCGCGTCGGTCAGCCGTACGCCGCGGCCGTTGCGCTCCATGAGCTTGGCGCCGGTCTCCCGTTCCAGCTTGGCGATCTGCTGGGACACCGCCGACGGGGTCACCATCAGCGCGTCGGCGGCGGCGCCGACCGACCCGTAGACGTGCACAGCGTGAAGAGCCTTGAGCCGGTTCAAGTCCAACATGTAAGCCAGTCTAAATGGTTTAGCGTAGAAAGTCTCGCTTGTGGTTGATTGTGTAGCAGATGAAAATAGATGCATGAGAATCATCAAGCTGAAGAGGCAGCGCCCCGACACCGTCTCGTACCTCAAGGTCCTCGCCGAGCAGGCCCGCGAGCAGCGCATCCGCTACCAGAAGCCCGCTCGCTGAATGAGCCCCCGGCACCTCGCCCTCGCCGTCGGCATAGCCGCGTGCTCATGGTCGCGCCCGCTTCGCCACTCGTTGGCTCCTACGTCGCTCTCTCGCGGCGAGCTCCTGCGCTTGGTCTGAGGCTTCAACTTCGTCGTCATGCAGACCGGCCTTCGACACTTCGCACCCCTGCAGTACTCCGGCCTCAGGTTCGCCCTGGCGGCGTTCCCCGCCCTGCTGTTCGTGGGGCGGCCGGGGGTCGCATGGCGCTGGGTGGCCGGGGTGGCCGCGGCCATCGGCGTGGGCCAGTTCGGCCTGCTGCTCGTCGGCATGCGGGCCGGCATGCCGGCCGGGCTGAGCTCGCTCGTCCTGCAGACGCAGGCACTGTTCACCGTGCTGTTCGCGGCGACGCTGCTCGGTGAGCGGCTCACCGCGCGCCGCCTCACGGGGCTGGCCGTCGCGTTCTGCGGGCTCGTCCTGGTCGCCTTCGACTTCGGCGTGTCGGGCCCGATCGGAGCCTTCGCGCTCTGCGTGGCCGCCGCGGCCGCCTGGAGCGTCGGCATCATCATCCAGCGCAGGGCCGCGCCCCCCGACTCGCTGCGCTTCATGGTCTGGGTCAGCGCCCTGTCGACGCCGCCGCTCCTGCTCATGTCCTTCCTGCTGGAGGGCGCGCCGACGCTGGACGCGCCGCTCGAGGGCTGGTTGTCCCTCGCGTACGTGGCGTTCGTCTCCACGCTGGGCGGCTTCGGCGCCTGGGGATTCCTGCTTCGCCGCTACGACGCCTCCACCGTGGGGCCGTACGCGCTGCTCGTGCCGGTGTTCGGCATGTCGTCGGCGGCGCTGGTGACCGGCGAGCCGCTGTCGTGGCCCACGGTGCTGGCGGCGGCGCTCATCATCGCGGGCGTGCTCTACTCCGGCAGCAGGCCCCGCCGCGTCCGGCGGAGCCCCGAGCGCCTGGAGAGCACCCTCGCGCGGCCGGCCTAGGCCGCGGCCGCCTTCGCCGCCGCCGGGAGCGCGTCGGCGACGCGGTTGAGTGCCTCGTCGTCGTGCGAGGCCGACAGGAACCACGCTTCGTACGCCGACGGCGGCAGGTAGACGCCCTGCTCCAGCATCGCATGGAAGAACGCGGTGAACGCGGCGGTGTCCTGTGTCCTCGCCTCCTCGAAGTTCGTGACCTCCGACTCCGTGAAGAAGATCGAGAACAGGCTGCCCGCCCGCTGCAGCCGGTGCGGCACCCCCGCCGCGGCGAGCGCCTCCGAGGCCGCGCCGCCCACCTGGGACGCCGCGGCGTCCACGCGCGCGTAGGCGTCGTCGTCGAGCGCCCGGAGCGTGGCCAGCCCCGCCGCGCAGGCCAGCGGATTGCCGGACAGCGTGCCCGCCTGGTAGACGGGGCCCTCAGGAGCCAGGTGGGCCATGACGTCGGCCCGGCCGCCGAACGCCGCCGCCGGCAGCCCGCCGCCCATGACCTTGCCGAACGTCATCAGGTCGGCGTCGACCGGGTCGAGGCCGTACCAGCCGGAGCGCGAGACCCTGAAGCCCGTCAGCACCTCGTCGACGACGAGCAGCGCGCCGTGGGCCGTGCACAACTCGCGCAGCCGCGCGTTGAAGCCGTCGCGCGGCGGGACCACCCCCATGTTCGCCGGGCACGCCTCGGTGATCACGCACGCGACGTCGCCGGCGGCGAACGCCTGCTCTACCGCCTCGACCGAGTTGTACGGCAGCACGATCGTGTCGGCCGCCGCCGCCCCCGTCACGCCCGGCGTGTCCGGCAGCCCGAACGTCGCCACCCCCGACCCGGCCGCGGCCAGCAGCGCGTCGACGTGCCCGTGGTAACACCCGGCGAACTTGATCACCTTGGACCGCCCGGTGAAGCCGCGCGCCAGCCGCACGGCGCTCATCGTCGCCTCGGTGCCGGAGCTGACCAGGCGCACCTTCTCGACGGGCGCCATCCTGCCGACGATCTCCTCGGCCAGCTCGACCTCGCCGGGCGTGGCGGTGCCGTAGGAGAAGCCGTGGGCGGCCGCCTCGGACACGGCCTCGACGACCGCGGGATGGCGGTGGCCGAGGATCATCGGGCCCCAGGAACAGACCAGGTCGACGTAGCGGTTGCCGTCGACGTCGGTGAGGTAGGGGCCCTGCGCCGAGGCCATGAAGCGGGGCGTGCCGCCCACCGCGCCGAACGCGCGCACCGGAGAGTTGACGCCCCCGGGCACGAGCCGGCGGGCGCGGGCGAACAGGTCCTCGGAGTTCTGTGTACGGCTCACCCGACCCAGGTTAGCCGCGGGCCCCCTCGCCCTTCGTCGCGGGACGACCTCGCCATGGTGGCGATGTATGCTATCTATAAGGGTCATCAACATCGGGAGGATTCGTGGCCGTAACACAGATCGACGTCGATGACGACGCCCTCAAAGAGGCCATGCGCATGATGGGAACGACGACCAAAAAGGAGACCGTGAACGTCGCCCTCCGTGAGTACGTCGCCCGGGTAAGGCGGATCGAGGCCCTGGAGAAGCTGGCCGCCCGGGCAGAGCGTGGCGAGTTCGACGAGGCGGCGCAGGCCCGCCGCGCGGCGAAAGCGGCTTGGAAAAGGGCCATCACCTGATGTCCTACCTCGTCGACACGTCGGCACTGTGGCATCTCCTGCGGAACACCGATGTGCTGGAGGAGTGGGCCGACCGGATCACCACGCAACCGCTCCGGATCTGCGAGCCCACCAGGACGGAGTTCCTCTATTCGGCCACCGGCCCCGCCCATAGAGACCACCTGGAAGAGGAGCTCAACACGCTCTGCGAGTTCGCGCCAGTCCCGAAGACCGCCTGGCGTTGGGTGGAGAACGCACAGTACAAACTCACCCAGAAAGGCCAGCACCGCTCGGCCGGACCCATCGATCTGCTGGTGTGCGCCACCGCCGTGCACCATGGGCTCACGGTGCTGCACGTCGACGACGACTTCGCCACGGTGGCGCAGGTCGTGACCGAGGTCGACCAGCGCGACATCCGCCGGTCATGACCTCAGTCGGCCAGCCACTCCAGGATGCGCAGCGGGTCGGGCAGGGGCAGGCCGTCGGGCGGCCGCAGCCAGGAGACCGGCTGGCCGGCCGGCAGGGTGGAGGGCGGCGCGACGACATAGCTGTCACGGCAGTGCCAGCGCAGCCCAGGCGTGTCGTCGATCGTGGCGGGGTCACAGTCGAGGTGGCACGACCACCACTCGTCCTCGTCCTCCGGGTTGCCCCGTGTCGCCACGTAAAACAAGACCCGGTCGCCTTTGGCGGCGACCGGGCCTGAGTGCGCTCCGGCGTTGTCGATGCGGGTGAGTGCGGAGAGTCCGATCGCGAGCGGCACGTCGAAGACGTCGAACACGCGGCCGGTGGGAAGAATCACGTTGGCTTCCGGCTCGGCCTGCCACCAGCGCGTGAGCAGCGCCGGGTCGGTCGTGGCCTGCAGGTGCCAGGCGGGCGACAGCGGATGGGCGCCGGGGTCGGGACAGCCGAGGCGGTCACACGAACAGGCGCGCGGCCCCTGTCGCAGCGGGAACGCCCCTGGCACCGCGGGCCAGCCCATCGCGGCGTATTCGAGCACGAGATCGATGCGTGTAGGCCGCGAACGTTTTCTGGTACGCCGAGCCAGTGGTACCCCCACCATTGGTGTCTCCCGTCGAGTCCAGCGCCTGAGGAGGTCCCGGCTCCGGGCCGTACGCACACGCGGGACACACCGGCACTTGGTTGCCTGACGAGAACCTGCTCATGTGCGTGCCAGGTCGAGGCCGTAACGGCAGCCGTGTAACAGCTTTCTCGTCTGCTCGCACTCTAACGCACGCGCCTCACGCGTTGACGGGAACCCCTCGGTTAGAGCCGCCGCGCCACTTCGGTCGCCCAGTAGGTGAGGATCAGGTCGGCCCCCGCACGCTTGATCGCGACCAGGGACTCCATGATCGTCCGGTCGCGGTCGACCCAGCCGTTGCCCGCGGCAGCCTCGATCATGGCGTATTCGCCGCTCACCTGGTAGGCCGCCACGGGCACGTCGGCCTCGTCGCGGAAGCGGGTGATGACGTCGAGGTAGGCCATGGCCGGCTTGACCATGACCGCGTCGGCGCCCTCGGCGAGGTCGAGGCGGAGCTCGCGCAGCGCCTCCTCCAGCGGGCCCGCGGGATCCTGCTGGTGGGTGCTGCGGTCGCCGAACTGCGGTGCGCACTCGGCGGCCTCGCGGAACGGCCCGAAGAAGGCCGAGGCGTATTTCGCGGTGTAGGCCAGGATAGGGACGTCGCCGTGGCCGGCGCCGTCGAGCGCCGCCCGGATCGCCCCCACCTGGCCGTCCATCATCCCGCTCGGCGCCACCATCTGCGACCCGGCCGCCGCCTGGGCGACCGCGATCGAGGCGTACCGCTCCAGGGTGGCGTCGTTGTCGACGTCGCCCGAGGAGGTGAGGATGCCGCAGTGCCCGTGGTCGGTGAACTCGTCGAGACACGTGTCGGCCATCACCACGACGGCGTCGCCGACCTCGGCGTTCACCTCGCGCAGCGCGACCTGAAGGATGCCGTCGGGGTCGTCGGCGGCCGAGCCGCGCGCGTCTTTCACGGCCGGGATGCCGAACAGGATCAGCCCGCCCACACCCGCCTGCGCGGCCTCGTGGGCGGCCTTGCGCAACGAGTCACGGGTGTGCTGGACCACGCCCGGCATCGAGGCCACGGGCTGCGGCTCGGCGATGCCCTCCTTGACGAACGCGGGCAGGATCAGGTCGGCGGGGTGCACCCTGGTGCCGGCCACCATGCGGCGCAGGGCGGGGCTCCTGCGCAGCCTGCGGGGACGGGCGACGGGGAATCGCGCGCTCATCTGGCCCTCCTCCTGGCGCCACGGCGGTTCTGCGAGGGCCGGCGCGGGGTGTCGCCGGCGGCCACGGCCGCCTGGCGCTGCTTGGCTCCGAACTCGGCCAACGCGGTGGCCAAGGCGGACGCGGACGGTTTTCCGGCCATGACGTCGACGCGGAGCCCGAACTCCTCGGCGGTCTTGGCCGTCTGCGGCCCGATGACCGCGATCACGGTGACGTTGTGCGGCTTGCCCGCGATGCCCACGAGGTTGCGCACGGTGGACGACGACGTGAAGAGCACGGCGTCGAAGCCGCCGCCCTTGATGGCCTCGCGGATGGGCGCGGGCGGCGGCGCGGCCCGCACGGTGCGGTAGGCGGTGACGTCGTCGCACTCCCAGCCCAGCTCGGTGAGCCCGGCCACGAGCGTGTCGGTGGAGATGTCGGCCCTCGGCAGCAGCACACGGTTGATCGGGTCGAGCATCGAGTCGTAGGGCGGCCACTCGGCCACCAGCCCCTCGGACGACTGCTCGCCCGACGGCAGCAGGTCGGGCTTGACCCCGAACTCGACCAGGGCCCGCGCGGTCGCGTCGCCCACCGCGGCCACCTTGAGCCCGGCGAACGCGCGCGCGTCGAGGCCGTATTCCTCGAACTTCTCGCGCACGGCCTTGACCGCGTTGGCGCTGGTGAAGGCCACCCATTCGTAGCGCCCGGTGACCAGGCCCTTGATGGCGCGGTCCATCTGCTGCGGGGTGCGGGGCGGCTCGACCGAGATGGTCGGCACCTCCTCGGGCACCGCGCCGTACGAGATGAGCTGCTCCGACAGGCTGCGGGACTGCTCCTTCGTACGCGGCACCAGCACCCGCCACCCGAACAGCGGCTTGGTCTCGAACCACGACAGCCTGTCGCGCGACTCCACGGCGTCGCCGACCACGATGAGGGCCGGCTCGATGAACCCGGCGTGCTTGAGGTCGGCCTGGAGCCGACCGAGCGAGGACACCACGGTGTACTGCTCGGTGGTGGTGCCGCCGCTGGTCACCGCGACGGGGGTGGTGTCGGGCTTGCCTCCGGCGATGAGCGCCTTGCCGATGGCCACGGCGTCGCCGATGCCGTGGTAGATGACCAGCGTGCCGCGGCAGGCGGCGTGGACGGCCCAGTCCTGGTCCTGGGCCGCGTCGACGACCCTGAACTCCGGCATCTCGGTGGCCGCCGGGATGCCGGCGTAGTCGAGCACGGCGGTCGCGGCCGGCACGCCGGGCACGATCTCGAAGTCCACCCCCGCCGCGGCGCAGGCCGCGACCTCCTCGGTGATCGACGAGAACAGCGTCGGGTCGCCCTCGCACAGGCGGACCACGACCTCCCCGCGCGCGGCGCGCTTGACGGCGGACTGGAGGTCGTCCTCGACGACCTCGACGCCTTCGCGGCAGTGCCCCAGCAGCGGGCTGTGCGTTTCCGTGTCGAGCACCACCACGCCGGCCTTACCGAGCAACTCGGCGGCGCGGAGCGTGAGCAGCTTGGGATCGCCGGGTCCCGCGCCCACGAAAGCGACGAGACCGGAGGTTGGACTATCGGAGCTCAATGGGACTGCTCCCCCATCAATCTGTCGGCCCCTTCGGAGATCATCTCGGCCGCCAGGAGGCGGCCCAGGTTAGCAGCCTCCGAAGGTGAGCCGGCGGCGGACTTGCGGACCGCCTCGCGGCCGTCGAGCGAGACGACCACTGCGGTCAGGTTCAGAGTGTGCCCGTCATCGGCCGCGAACGCACCCACCGGTGCGGAGCATCCGGCCTCGAGCGCGTTCAGCACGGCGCGCTCGGCCGTCACCGCGGAGCGGGTGCGCGGGTCGTCGAGCACGCCGAGGAATTCGACCAGGTCGGCGCGGTCGGCGCGGCACTCCACCGCCAGCGCGCCCTGCCCGGGGGCGGGCAGCAGCTCCTCGACCTCGAAGATCTGCGCGACCTCCGCGTCGCGGCCGATCCTGTTCAGGCCGGCGGAGGCGAGCACGACGGCGTCGAGCTCGCCGGAGGTGACCTTGCCGATGCGCGTGTCGGCGTTGCCGCGGATCGGGACGTATTCGAGGTCGGGCCGCAGGGCGCTCAGCATGGCGACCCGGCGGGGGGAGCCGGTGCCGACCCTGGCTCCGGGGGCGAGATCGGCGAACTTGCGCGGCCCGACCAGCGCGTCGCGGTGGTCGTGGCGGGCGGGGAGCGCGGCCAGCGTGAAGCGGGGGTCCTGCGTGGTGGGCAGGTCCTTCAGCGAGTGGACAGCGAAGTCGACCTCGTCGTCGATCAGCTTGTCGCGCAGCGCGCTGACGAACACGCCCGTGCCGCCGAGCTGCGCGAGGTGGGCCCTGGTCACGTCGCCGAAGGTCGTGATGCCGACCAGCTCGATCGCGCGGCCGGTGCGCTCCATGTAGGCGTCGGCCACCATCTGGGACTGCGTGGTCGCCATGAGACTGCGGCGGGTGCCCAGCCGCAACGCGTGCGGAAGCGAGGTCACAGCTCCACCTCCCTCACTGCCTCGGGCATCGTCGGATCCAGGCCGAACAGCTCGCGCAGCGCTTCGGCGTAATGATCGCCGCCCGGGCAGGTGGCGAGCCGCTTGACGCGCACGGTCGGCTCGTGGAGCAGCTTGTCGACGACCCGCTGCACGGTCATGGCGACCTCGTCGCGCGCCCGCTCGTCCAGGTCGGGCATCCGCATGAGGAGCCGGCCGAGCTCCGACTCGACGACGCCGGCCGCCTTGCTGCGCAGCGCCACCACGGTCGGCGTGACCCTGGAGGCCCGCTCGGCGTCGACGTAGGCCCGCAGCTCTTCGGCGACGATGGCGCGTACGGACTCGACCGCGTCGCCCTCGCGCGCGCCGACGCCGGAGTCCTGGATCGTCTCCAGGTCGACCAGCGTGACGCCGGGCACGGCGCGTACGGAGGGGTCGATGTCGTGCGGCAGCGCCAGGTCGAGCAGGAACACGGGCCGGGTCAGCATGCCGGGCGTGATGACGTGGCGGCCCGCGCCTGTGCAGGTGATGACGAGGTCGGCGCCGGCCAGCTCGTCGGCCACGGCGGAGAACTCGACCGCCCGGCCGCCGACCGACTCGGCCAGCCGGGCGCCGCGGTCGTACGTGCGGTTGGCCACGACGATGTCGGTGACCCCGGCCCGCGCCAGCGTGGCGGCGGCCAGCGAGCTCATGGAGCCCGCGCCGACCACCAGCGCCCGCCGCCCGGCCAGGTCGCCGGCCAGCGTGAGGCCCGCGGTGACGAGGGAGGCTCCGGCCTGGTCGATGCCGGTCTCGTGGTGGGCCCGCTTGCCCACCCGCAGCGCCTGCTGGACCAGCTCGTTGAGGGTCGCGCCGACGGTGCCGCGGCGCTGTGCCAGCTTGAGGGAGCGGCGGACCTGGCCGAGGATCTGACCCTCGCCGACGACCATGGAGTCGAGGCCGCACACCACGGAGAACAGGTGCTCGACGGCCCGCTCCTCGTAGTGCACGTAGAGGTGTGGCGTGAGCTCCTCGACGGGGACGCCCGAGTGCACGCCCAGCAGGCGGCTGACGGCGGTGACGGCGGCGTGGAAGCGGTCGACCGTGACGTAGACCTCGACCCGGTTGCAGGTCGAGATGACCATGGCCTCCGCCACGCAGGGGTCGCCCTGCACGTCGTGCAGGAGCTTGGCGAGGGCGTCACCCGTCACCGAGACGCGCTCGAGCAGGGCCACCGGCGCCGTCCGGTGGCTGAGTCCGATAGCCAGAACACTCATTGACTGTCCACCGCCATGAGTGGCCCCCCAGCCTTGCGTTGCTCGTGGAACGCGAGAATCTGCAGTTCGATTGATAGGTCGACTTTACGGACATCGACGCCGTCCGGGACCGAAAGCACAACTGGGGCAAAATTCAAGATGCTGGTCACTCCCACGGCTGTCACGCGATCACACACCTTCTGCGCCGCCACCGCAGGTGTCGCCAGAACCACGATCGAGACTCCACGCTGAACGATCACGGCTTCCAGGTCGTCGATGTGCTCCACATTCAATCCCGCGATGGTGTCGCCCACGACTTCGGGGTCGGCATCGACGAGCGCCGCGACCCGAAAGCCCCTGGAGACGAAGCCGCCGTAGTTGGCCAGCGCACGCCCGAGGTTGCCGACTCCCACGATCGCGACCGCCCAGTCTTGCGTCAGGCCGAGCTCGCGCGAGATCTGGTAGACGAGGTATTCGACTTCATAGCCTACGCCACGCGTGCCGTACGAACCGAGATGTGACAAATCCTTGCGGAGCTTCGCGGAGTTGACCCCGGCGGCCCCGGCCAGATCCTCGGAGCTGACGGTCGCGACGCCCCGCTCGGCCATCCCGTGCAGCGCCCGCAGGTACAACGGAAGCCTGGCGACCGTCGCCTCGGGAATGCCGCGGTCACGGGGTTGGGACGGGCTCTTCACGTGCCGGAGCTCCAGGGAACAGGCGGCTTGGGGACCGCGGTGAACGGAATCGAACCGTCTTTCAGGTTAATCCCTTTGTGAACCGATGCACAAAGTCGCGGGCGCGAAGTGGCGGACGTCTCGCATACCGTTGGCCTCATGCATCGCATCACCCTGCTCGGCAAGCCCGGCTGCCACCTGTGTGACGACGCGCGCGAGGTCATCGCCAGAGTGGCCGACGAGCTCGGCGTGCCGTGGGAGGAGGTCAGCATCGACTCCTCCGAGGAGCTCAAGGAGAAATACTGGGAGATGATCCCGGTCACGCTGATCGACGGCGTGCAGCACGACTTCTGGCGGGTCGACGAGACCCGCCTGCGCGCCGCGCTCAGCGCCTAGAACATCACCGTCGGCAGCGGCACCACCTTGGCGGCGTTGACGTTGAGCTCGATGACGTTGGTGGCCAGCACCATCGCCTGCCGCTCGTTGATGAACCTCTCGACGTGCGGCTGGCGCTGGTGGTCGCGGTAGGCGATCTCGTCGCGATAAAGCTCGTAGACGATGCGCTGCAGGGGCGCCGACTTGACCGCGTGGCAGGCGTAGACGAGCGTGTCGGGCTCGCCGCGGCGCACCGCCTCGACCGTGGCCTCGGCCAGCATGTCGAACGCGTCGCCCGCGCCGTCCATGATCGTGAAGACGGTGAGCAGGCCGTAGATGTTGGGCGAGGGCTTGCCGCCGGCCTGCTGCTGCGCCGGGGTGAACACGTCGGCGCCGGGAAAGACCGACCCCGTGCCCGGCATGGCGAAGTCGGGCCGCTGGGACGACGCGCCGGCGGGCGGCGCGCCGTTCATGATGTAGCCGGTCGAGGGCCCGGCGTCGGGCGGCGGCGCCATGCGGGCGGCGTAGTCGACCTCCTGGTCGCCCGCGCGATATTCGGCCACAAGATCGCCCAGCCCCGACGATCTGCGCGGCGGGTCGGCGGCGGGCACGCTCTCCGGCCGGCCCCGGTGGCCCGGCTGCTCGTCGCGGAACATCGGGCGCTCCCCCGGCGGGACCGCGGGCGCCGGCCGCTCCTCGCGGTGCTGTGCCCGTACGTCGCGGCGCTGAGAGCGATCGTCACCGCGCGGCGGGCGCTCGTCGCGCTCGGGGGCGAAGTCGTCCTCGTCGTCCTCGTACGGCGCCAGGGGCCGCAGCACGGTGTACCAGACGGCCGCCGCGGCGACGGCGAGCAGCGCCGTGGTGAAGATCGCGGGCACCGAGAACCGCATCGCGCCCACGAGCGCCAGCCCTGACGGGACGATGACGGCCGAGGCGTGCAGGTTGTCGGTGTCGTACTCGTCGCCGTCGCGCCACCTGAGCCCGGCGACCACGAGCATCGCCAGCATCACCAGCGCGTCGATGGCGTGCACGCCGGTCAGCAGATAGTTGGGGATGATCGCCCAGGCGGCCGAGCCCGACGGCAGCGCCTGGCCCATCTGCTCGACGCGGAGCGGGTCGAAGATCATGATCGCGACGGAGACGACGGTGAGCGCGATGCCGAACAACCAGGACAGGAATCTCGGCGGCGCCTTCTCCGCCAGCAGCTGCACCATGCCGACGGCCAGCCAGAGCGGGGCCAGCAACGACCCCGTCACCTGGTAGATCCGGAACGTGACGCTGCCGAACCCGAAGAAGGAGCCGATGGCGATCACGCCCAGTGACAGCGCGAGCGCGGTCACCGCGACGGTCCAGGCGATCAACCACCCGTCCGGCTCGTCCCTCAGTCGTTGGATCAGGGCGCCCGCCGCGAACGCGGCCAGGAGCGCACCGGCAAGGGCTATGACAGCAACGAGGATCTCCATGGTGACTCCAATGCTGCCGGACTATGCCTCCCAGCCGGTAGCCGTAGACGAAACGTGCCTGCTCGGGCCGCCCTTGGGGGCCACGGGCAGCGAGATGCGCGCCGCAGGCGGCGGGGGTTCGCGGTAACACGGTATCTTCCGATTACGCCTAGTCATGCCAGCATGCTGTGGATTGTGGAATTTCCGGTTGATTTCTAGAGTGTTCGAGCAGCCGCACCCCTTACCCCCAGGGATACCGGATGCCTGACTCGTCGCCGTTCGCCGGGCTGCTTGCGCCAGCGGGCGCCGCGCCTGCCCTGACGGGCGAGCTCGCCGTGCACGAAGAAGTGCCCGATGACGTACGCACGCTGGTGCTTCATGCCAAGAGCGGCTGCACGGAGTCGTTTGGCACGCTCTACGACCGCTACGTGGACCTCGTCTACCGCTACATCTATTTCCGGGTGGGCTCCCACCCCCTCGCCGAGGACCTGACCAGCGAGACCTTCCTGCGCGCGCTGCGCAGGATCGCCGACTTCACCTGGCAGGGCCGCGACTTCGGCGCCTGGCTCGTGACCATCGCGCGAAACCTGGTGACCGACCACTTCAAGTCCGGCCGCTACCGGCTCGAGGTGCCGACGGGAGAAGTGATCGATGTCCCGCTCGACGGCTCGCACATTCCGGAGAACGCCGTGGTCACGGCCATCATCAACGACCGGGTGCTGCGTGCCGTCCGGGATCTCAATCCCGAACAGCAGGAATGCGTGGTCCTGCGTTTCCTGCACGGCCTGTCGCTCGCGGAGACCGCGCTCATCATGGGAAAGAAGAGCGGAGCGATCAAAGCGCTGCAGTTTCGGGCCATCCGGGCGCTGGCCAGGGCTCTTAAGCACGACCTGGCGTAACCTCCACCATCCGCACCTCGTTAGGCAAATGTCACAGCAGGATCCGTAAGGGAGCCGTCATGGGTAGGGCACGCGAACGGCGGGAGCGCGTGCTCGAGCAGCTCACGGACCTGCCCAGGCTGCCTCTCGGCGGCGCCCCTGACCCCGCCTTCCGCGACCGGCTCCGCGCCGAGCTGGTCACAGGGCCGACCACCGCGCCGATCACCGGGCCGATCACAGGGCCGATCACCGGGCCGATCACCGGGCCGATCACCGGCGAACTCCTGCCCGAGAGGTCGGCCCGCCCACGACACGCCCACCGCCGGCCCCCGCGCCCGAGGCCGCTGCTGTCGCAGCTGGCCGCCTTCGGACTGGCGGCGGCCATGATGGTCGCGTCCTTCTCCACCTACCAGGCGGTCCCCGGCGACTCCCTCTACCCTCTCAAGCGCGCCGCGGAGAGCGCTCTCGTCGGGCTCAGCACCAACGAGGCCGCGCGCGGCGAGCGCGAGCTCCGCTCGGCCAAGGCCCGCGCGGAAGAGGTCGCCAGCCTGCTCGGCTCGTCCAACGGCGGCCCGCTGGTCGGCAGGACGCTGAAGGACATGGAGGAATCGACGCGCGCGGGGATCAGCAGGCTGAGACGGGCCGAACCACGCTCTCCGAAGATCAAAAAATTCGCCCGCCACCAGCAGGAGGTCGTCGCGCCGATGTTGCAGCAGCTCAAGCGGGATCAGCTGGCCCAGGCCGAGGGCTACCTCGACTACATCAAAGGTCTGGTCGCCCCCGGGTAGGTCGATAAGCTGAAGCGCATGTGGCGGCTAATGCGACGACGACACGAAACGGAGCCCCAGGCCGCCGGCGAGGCCGCGGCACAGGCAGCGGTCACCGTCGCGCCGGTCGAGCCCGACCTCCAGTCGGCGGCCTTCTTCGACGTCGACAACACGATGATGCGCGGCGCCTCGATCTACCACTTCGCCCGCGGGCTGGCCACCCGGGGGTTGTTCACCACGTCCGACCTGTTCAAGTTCGCGGTGGGGCAGGCGGTGTTCCGGCTGCGCGGCAACGAGAACCCCGAGCACATCGCGGTGGCCAGGGAGACCGCGCTCGCGTTCGTCGCCGGCGCCAAGGTCGACGACGTCGTACGCCTCGGCGAGGAGATCTACGACGAGGTCATGGCCGACCGCATCTGGGGTGGCACGCGGGCGCTCGCGCAGAGCCACCTCGACGCGGGCCAGCGGGTCTGGCTGGTCACCGCCACCCCCGTCGAGCTGGCCAGGGTCATCGCGCAGCGGCTCGGGCTGACGGGCGCGCTCGGCACGGTCGCCGAGTCGAGCAACGGCGTCTACACCGGGCGCCTGGTCGGCGACCTGCTCCATGGCCCGGCCAAGGCGGAGGCGGTCAGGGCGCTGGCGCGCAGGGAGGGGCTCGACCTGACCCAGTGCACGGCCTACAGCGACTCCGCCAACGACCTGCCGATGTTGTCGCTGGTCGGGCGCGCCGTGGCCATCAACCCCGACAGCGAGCTGCGCGAATACGCCAAGAAGCACGACTGGCCGATCAGGGACTTCAGGACCGGCCGCAAGGCCACGCTGACGGCGCTGCCCATCGCCGCGGGCGTGGGCGCCGTGGCGGGCGGCGTCGCCGCGGGCATCGCCTTGCGCAGGCACTACCGCACGCAGGGCTGACGACCTGTCCCCCCGGCGGAAGGCCGGTCACGGAGAGCTCGCCGCAACCCGCTCGAGCCGGCCAGCGCATAGGCGCCCTCGCCCGTGCGAGACCGGGCGGTCAGAGAAGGAGCGGGAAAGCCGGCCCGCGCCGCAACCGCAGCTCGTTGAGCAATTGCTGGATGACCTCGCGCACGTGGTCGGTGAGGTTGAAGACCAGCATGGGATCGTCGGCGGCCGACGGCTCGTAGTCGTCGGTGCGGATCGGCTCGCCGAACTCGATCACCCACTTCGACGGCAGCGGCACCAGGCCGAGCGGCCCGAGCAGCGGGAAGAACGGCGTGATCGGCAGGTAGGGGAGGCCGAGCAGCCGGGCAAGGAACTTCAGGTCGCCGAGCTTGGGATAGATCTCCTCAGCCCCGACGATCGCGGTGGGCACGATCGGCACCCCGGCACGGATGGCCGAGGCCACGAAGCCGCCACGGCCGAACCGCTGCAGTTTGTAGCGCTCGGAGAACGGCTTGCCGACGCCCTTGAACCCCTCGGGGAACACGCCGACCAGCTCACCCTTGCGCAGCAGCCGGTCGGCGTCCTCGCGGCAGGCCAGCGTGTGGCCCGTCTTGCGGGACAGGTGGCTGAGCAGCGGCAGCTGGTAGACCAGGTCGGCGCCGAGCAGCCGCAGCGCCCTGCCCGCCTCGTCGTGCAGGGCGACCTGCAACATCAGCGCGTCGACGGGCAGCGTGCCGGAGTGGTTGGCGACGACGAGCGCGCCGCCCTCGTCCGGGATGTTCTTCAGCTCGGCCGTCTCCACCCTGAACCAATGGTGGTAGAGGGGCCTGATCAGCTCCAGGACGACCTTGTCGGTCAGCTCGGCGTCGTAGCCGAACTCGTCGACGTCGTAGTCGCCGCTGATGCGCCTGCGCAGGAAGGCCAGGAGCTTCGCCAGGGGCTCTGGCTCGCCGGTGTAGGACGGCGCCGCGCTGATGGGGATGACGCGAGCGTCGTCCTCGTCGGGAACGCTCAACTCCGCGCACCTCCGAACGGCTGCAGGCGGCGCGAGCGCAGGAAGTCGTCGAAGGCCGCGGCGGTCGTGAACTTGGGCCTCCACCCGAGCTCGTTCTCCAGCCTGGAGGTGTCGACCGCCCGTCCGTGGCTCATCAGCCTGAGCTGCTCGGGCGAGTATTCGACCAGACCGAGCCCGCGCGCGGCGCTGCCGAGCGTCGTGAAGGCGGGCGCGGGCAGCGGCAGCGACGGCCGCCCCGCCCTTCTCGTGCACTGCGACAGGAGCAACACGCCCACCCCGGCCACGTTGAACGTGCCGGGGTGATCCTCTGTCGCCATCCGCCGCAGCACCTCGACCGCGTCGTCCTCGTGGACGAACTGCAGCCGGGGGTCGAAGCCGAGCACGGTCGGCAACACCGGTTGGGTGAAGTAGCGCGTCAACGGCGAGTCGACGCCGGGACCCATGAAGTTGGCGAAGCGCAGCAGCGACACCGTCACGTCAGGACGGCGCCGAGCGAAACCCCGGACGTAGCCCTCGACCTCGACCGCGTCTTTGGCGTAGCCGTGGCTGGGGCCGTCGTGCGGCTCCAGGTCCTCGGTGAACACCGCAGGATCGCGCGGCGACGAGCCGTAGACGGCGGTGGTGGAGCGGACCACCACGCGCCGCACGGTCGCCGACCGCTGGCAGGCACCGAGCAGTTGCATGGTGCCGATGACGTTGTGCTCTTTCATGGCGGCCCTGCCGCCGCTCCTTGACGGAGCGCTGACGAGGCTCATGTGCACAACGGTGCCGATGTCCGCGGCCGCGATCACCTGCGCGATGTCGGGGCTGCGCAGATCCACCCGGACGAACTCCGTCCGTCCGAGCGAGATGCCACCGTCTCGCGTGAGCGAGGGGGGCGGCACGGTGTCCACTCCGATGACACGGCCGATGTCCGGGTCGGCGGCAAGTTCGCTCGCCACCCGGGCGCCTATGTGGCGCGAGACCCCGGTGACGAGCACAGTGTGGGTCATCAGCGCCTCGCAGCTGCGTCGGTGTTACTTCTTGTTGCGCCGCTGGATGCGCGTCTTCTTGAGCAGCTTGCGGTGCTTCTTCTTCGCCATCCGCTTACGGCGCTTCTTGATCACAGAGCCCACGGGACCCCCAGGTCGTGACTAAGTCTGAACGGAGTGCGAGCGCACACCGGCTCACAGACTACCGGCGATCGGCGGTAGATCGCCCATTGGGGGGGTGAGCACCCGGTCGCGTCTTATGGCGACCGGGCCTCTCCCGCGACAGCACTCACGACATGGTCGTCCACGTCGCTACGCTAACCAGCCTCGATGTAGGCCTCCCGCAGATAGTCGTGTACCGCCTGCTCAGGCACCCTGAACGACCGGCCGACTCGGATGGCCGGCAGCTCGCCAGAGTGGACGAGCCGGTACACCGTCATCTTGGACACCCTCATGACCGTGGCCACTTCAGCAACGGTCAGGAACTTCACCTCACTGAGAGGTCTTTCGCCTGCACCCATCGGACGCCTCTTCCGCACGTGTTTACGGGTTATCCCCACTGGTGCCATTGCTCACGCACGTGTACTGCCGTCAGCGTAAGTCGGGACTCCGAGTGCGCAAACCCCCTATTTTCTCAGTCAACGGAGCCACCTGTCAGCCGAACCAGCAAAATCGCTGGCCAGCAGCCGGGTCGAGCACCTCACCCGGACGTTGGAACTGTCCAAGTTGCCACACATAAGAGTCGCCGGAGCGCCGCCAAAAGTTGGCAAAGGGACGGCGAGCCTCTTGGAATGCAGGCGCGAAAAGACGGTATGGGGAGGACCGAATTAGACGTGAAGGGCTCGTGAGACCAGAGTGACGAGCCGCTCCGTCAACGGAGCGTAATATCGCGGTAGCACATTGTCGTCAAGTGGCACTACTACGTCAATCTTCCCTTCAGCCTCACCGACGAACAACCCCGGGTCATTGCTGTCGGCGAACCCCACAGTGGGCGCACCTGCCTCTCCCGCCGCTCCTGCCCAGCCGTGGTCGGCGATAACCAGATCGGGCAGCTCGCCGTCGAGCTCGGAGAACATGTGGCGCATCGGGTCGGCGTCGTGGGTGTGCACGAACCCGCCCTTGTCGTCGAGCATCGCGACGCCCTGCAGATAGCGGATCTGCCGCGGCCGGGCGAACCCCGACCCGGAGTACGTCCAGCCCTCCCCCGGGGTCAGCAACCGCGCGCCGCGCTCGGCGCAGAGCCTGGCCAGCGGCAGGTGCACGGCGAGCAGGCCGGTCGGGTGCCCGGTGGCGAACAACACGGACGGGCAGGGCCGCGACAGCACGGCGGCGACGCGCTCGGCCATGGCGTCGACCGCGTCGATCGTCAGGTCGGGGTCGATGGTGTCCTGGCCCCAGCGGTGCGACGGGTCGGAGACCACGCCTGCGGACTTCGCCATCAGCGCCAGGATGTCGCGGTAGGACCACGGCTGGTCGAACGTGAGCCCCAGCATGTAGTAGGGATCGCCGTTGGCCAGGGAACTGTAGTGGTCGAGGTTGTTCTCGCGGGAGGTCGCGACATCGCCGGCGATGCGGCTCTGGACAAGGTGCTCTCGGAGTTCGTCGCGGCTCAGCACTGCTTTTCTTCCTCGTCAGGGCAGGGGGTCGAGCCCGTGCAGGGGGAAGACCGCGTTTCGGGTCGCCATGATCGCACGGTCAATGGGGTCAGATGGGTCATAACCACCGGAAAGGTCGTTGAATTCCGGATGGCGCCCGTCGGTCATGGTCAGCGGCGCCGTCTCGCCGGTGCGATCGCGTACGAACTGGCGCCACTCCGCGCCCGTCGGCGTGGCCGGATCGATCGGATGGCCCGCCAGCTCCGCGATGAGATGTGTCCACGCCCGCGGCACCACCTGCACCAGCTCGTAACCGCCGCCGCCCGTCGCGATCCACCGGCCGCCCGCCGTCTCGTGAGCCAGGCGGTGCAGGGCGGAGTAGGCGGTGCGCTGGCCGTCGAGGCTGAGCATCAGGTTGGCCAGCGGGTCGAGCGCGTGGCTGTCGCAACCGTGCTGCGTCACCAGGATCTCCGGCCCGAACTCGCGCAGCAGCGGCGGCACGACCGCGTCGAAGGCCCGCAGCCAGCCGGGGTCGCCGCAGCCGGCGGGGAGCGCCACGTTGACGGCGGTGCCGTCGGCGCCGGTCTCATGAGGGAACCCGGTGCCGGGGAACAACGTGCGCGGGCTCTCGTGCAGGCTGATCGTCAGGACCCTCGGGTCGTCGTAGAACGCCGCCTGCACGCCGTCGCCGTGGTGCACGTCCACGTCGACGTACGCGATGCGGCCCGCACCCTGGCGCAGCAGCCACGCGATCGCCAGCGCGGGATCGTTGTAGACGCAGAACCCGCTGGCCGTGGCGGGCATCGCGTGATGCAGCCCGCCCGCGATGTTGACGGCGTGCTCGGCCGAGCCCTCCCAGACCGCGCGGGCGGCGGCCAGTGAGGCGCCGGCGATCAGCGCGGAGGCGTCGTGCACGCCCTTGAACGCGGGGTTGTCGGTGGTGCCGAGCCCGGCGCCGAGATCGGGCCGGCCGTCGGCGGACACGCGCCTGACGGCCTCGATGTAGTCGCGCTCGTGGACCATGGCCAGCTCGTCGTCGGTGGCGGGCACGCATCCGGCCACCTCGACCTTGTCGAGGACGCCGAGCTCGCGGGCGAGCGCCATGGTCAGCTCGACCCGCACGGGGGCGAGCGGATGGCCGGGGCCGAAATCGTAGGAGGTGAGAGCGTCGTCCCAGATCACCTGTGTCGACCGGCTCATGCCACCCCTCCGCGATCGCCCTGTCCCGCCGACGTTACCGCAGCGCAGACACCTCGTTGTAGCCCGGGTTCATCCGGTGGACATCTCCCCGCGACCGCACCGATTCGTGACTTAGTGTCTTAGCGTGCGCCCAGCACGGTCCTTACTCAGGCTCATCCGCTTCTTCCGGCGTCCCAAGGTCTTCGACAGGACGCTGGTGATCGTGCTCGGCTCCCCCGGGATCATCGGGATCCCCGTCATGCTCGTCATGGAGAGGACCGCGCTCGCCCTGACCGCGCTGCCGTACCTGGTCGCCGTCATGCTCCTGCTCATGCGGCGCCACCGGCCGGTCCTGGTCACCGCGCTGGTCACCGCGATCAACGCGGTCGGCGTGACGGCGGACGTCGCGCCGTCCAGCAACGTCCCCGCGCTCATCGCCTACTACAGCCTGGGCCGCTACACCGCCGGCCGCACGACCGCGATCGCCTCCGCGGCGGCGATCGTCGCCTACGCGACAGTGCTGGAGCTGGACCAGGTCAACGGTGGCTGGGCCGCGGCCCTGTTCAACATCGGCGTGCCCGTCGGGGTCGGGCAGCTCGTCCGGCTCAGGACCGAGCTGAACGAACGCGGCAGGCGCGACGCCGCCGACGCCGCGGTCCGCGCCGAGCGGCGGCGCATCGCCAGGGAGCTGCACGACGTGGTCGCCCACCACATCACCGTGATCAACGCCCTGGTCGGCGGCGCCAGGGCCACGCTCCCAGCCGAGCAGGAGGTCACCAGGGACGCCCTGGAAAGCGCCGAGCAGACCGCCCGCCAGGCGATGTCCGAGATGCGCCGCCTGCTCGACGTGCTCAGGGCCGACGGCCAGGAAGGGCCGGACGCCGCCACGGGGGTGGGGGCCGAGCGGCTGCCCACGCTGATCAAGGAGGCCAGGTCGGCGGGGTTGCCCGCGCACCTGACCGTCAAGGGGGAGCCCGTCGCGCTGCCCGCCGTCGTGGACCACGCGGTGTACCGGATCGTGCAGGAGGCGCTGACCAACACGCGCAAGCACGCACCCGGCGCGCGGGCGAGCGTGCGGCTCGCGTACGAACCGGACGCCGTGGAGGTCGAGGTGGTCGACGACGGCAGCACGAAGGGGACCGGGTCGCCGGGGTTCGGGCTCGGAGGCATGGCCGAGCGGGTGGCGCTGTGCGGCGGCCAGCTCTCCACAGGGCCCCGCGCCCCGCAAGGAGGTTTCCGCGTACACGCCCGCATCCCCCTGGAGACACCGTGATCGAAGTGCTGCTGGCCGACGACCATGCGCTGGTGCGCGTGGGCTTCAAGCTGATGCTCGACGCCCAGCCGGACATGTGTGTCGTCGGCGAGGCCGGCGACGGCGAGCGGGCGGTGCACCTGAGCCGGCGGCTGCGCCCCGACGTGGTGCTGATGGACCTGCACATGCCGGGCCTCGACGGGGTTCGCGCGACCGAGCTGATCACGTCGGAGCTGCCGGAGGTCCGGGTGCTCGCGCTGAGCACGTTCGACCTGGACGAGAACGTGGTCGCGGCCCTCAGGGCGGGCGCGGGCGGCTTCCTGCCCAAGGACGTCTCCCCCGAGGAGCTGATCGAGGGCGTGCGCGTGGTGCACCGGGGCGAGTCCGCCGTCGCGCCGCGCCTGCTCACCAGGCTGATCGGCACGTTCGTACGAGCCGCAGGAGCCCTGGACGCGGGCCCCCGGCGCCCGGCGCCCGCCGGGGTGGCCGGTCTGACGGAGCGCGAGCGGGAGATCCTCGTGCTGATCGCCCGCGGCCGGTCGAACGCCGAGATCGCCGCGGCCCTGTCCGTGTCCCCCTCGACCGTCAAGAACCACGTGACGAACCTGTTCGCCAAGATCGGCGTAAGGGACCGGGCGCAGGCGGTGATCGTCGCCTACGAGGCGGCGCTCGTCCACCCGGGAGAGTAGGACCAGGCTCCCAGACCCCCGCGCGGGAAGCGGTTCCCGCGCAGGAGGCACACGACCTCGCGCGACGGCACGCTGGGATCATGACCGCGATACGGGCAACGAACCTGAGCAAGCGCTACGGCAAGACCGTAGCCGTGTCGGACCTGTCGTTCGACGTCGAGCCCGGCCGGGTGACCGGTTTCCTCGGCCCCAACGGCGCGGGGAAGTCCACGACCATGCGGATGATCCTGGGGCTCGACCGGCCGTCGGGCGGCACGGCGCTCGTGGACGGGCTGCCGTACGCCGAGCTGCGGCACCCGCTGCGCAAGGTGGGCGCGCTGCTGGACGCCAAGGCCGTGCACGGCGGGCGCAGCGCCCGCAACCACCTGCTGGCCATCGCGCAGAGCAACGGCATCCAAAACGGCCGGGTGGACGAGGTGCTGGAGGCCGTGGGCCTGCGCGAGGTGGCGGGGCGCCGGATCGGCGGGTTCTCGCTGGGCATGTCGCAGCGCCTGGGCATCGCCGCCGCGCTGCTCGGCGACCCGGAGATCCTGCTGTTCGACGAGCCCGTCAACGGGCTCGACCCCGACGGCATCCTGTGGATCCGCACGTTCATGCGCGAGCTGGCGGCCGAGGGCCGCGCGGTGTTCGTCTCCAGCCACCTGATGAGCGAGATGGCGCAGACCGCCGACCATCTGATCGTGATCGGCAAGGGCATGCTGATCGCCGACACGAGCGTGGAGGAGTTCATCGGGCGCAGCTCGCAGGGCTACGTACGGGTGCGCTCGCCCCGGCTGGCCGAGGTCGCCGAGCTGATCAAGGTGGGCGAGCTCCACCACGACCACCTGCGGGTGACCGCGATGAGCCCGGTCGAGATCGGCACGCTCACCGCGCGGGCCGGGATCCCGCTGGCGGAGCTGACGTTCGTGCAGCCCTCGCTGGAAGCGGCGTACATGGAGCTGACCAAGGACAGCCTGGAGTTCACCTCATGATCGACATCCTCAGGTCCGAATGGACCAAGATCCGCTCGGTCCGCTCCACGATGTGGACGCTGGCCGTCACCGCAGGGCTGATGCTGGGCATCGGCACGCTCATCGCCTCCGCCGCCAGGGGCTCGACCGAGGACGCCATCCCCGGCGCCCAGACCGTCATGCTGAGCCTGACAGGCATCATGTTCGCGTCGCTGTCCATCGCCACGCTGGGCGTGCTGGTGATCTCCAGCGAATACCGTACGGGCGGTATCCGCACGTCGCTGATGGCCGTGCCCAGGCGGATGAGCCTGCTGACCGGCAAGATCGTGGTGTTCACGGTCACCTCCCTGGTCGTGTGCACGCTCGCGTCGGCCGCCTCGCTCGCCGTGGGCGTCGCCATCACCCAGCCGCCCTCGCTCGACATGGCGGAGGCCGTGCGGGCGGTGGTGGGCTGCGGCCTTTACCTCACCGCGTGCGGCCTGTTCGGGCTGGCGCTGGGCACGCTCGTACGCCACACGCCCGGCGCGATCGTCTCGGCCATCGCGCTGATGCTGGTGCTGCCCCAGATCGCCGGCATGCTGCCGGGCGAGGTGAGCCGGACGGTGGCCGACCACTTCACCACCAACGCGGGCATGCAGGTGGCCGTCCCGCTGGTCCGCAACGCCTCGCGCGGCCCGTGGAGCGGCTTCGGCGTCTATCTCGCCTGGATCGCCGTGACCATGATCGTCGGCGCCGTGTTGCTGCGGCGGCGCGACGCCTGAGCGGTCAGCCGGAGGCGAGCTCGCGGCCGCGGTCGCGGGCCGCCTCGATGGCGGCCAGGAACGCGGCCCGCACGCTGTGGCGCTCGAGCTCGGCGATGGCCGCGATCGTGGTGCCGCCAGGAGAGGTGACGGCCTCGCGCAGGATCACCGGGTGCTCGCCCGAGTCGCGCAACATCACGGCGGCGCCGACGATGGACTGGGTGACCATGTCGAGCGCGGCCGCCCGCGGCATGCCGAGCAGGATGCCCGCGTCGACCATGGCCTCGACGAGGTAGAAGAAGTAGGCGGGGCCGCTGCCGGAGAGCGCGGTGGCGGCGTCCTGCTGCGACTCGGGGATGCGCAGCACCTTGCCGACGGGGCTGAGCAGCGCCTCGGTGAGCTTCAGATGCTCCTCGCCCGCGTGCGCGCCCGCCGAGATCACGCTCATCGCCTCGTCGAACTTGATGGGCGTGTTGGACATCACCCTGACCACGGGCACCTCGACGCCGAGCCGCTGCTCCACGAACGACGTCGTGATGCCGGCCGCGGCGGTGATCACCAGGCGGTCGGCGGGCACGTAGGGGGCGATCTCGGCCAGCAGCGTGGCCATGTCCTGGGGCTTGACGGCGAGGACCAGCGTGTCGGCCGCCTTGGCCGCCTCGGAGTTGGTGACGGTGCGCACGCCGTAGGTCTCGCGCAGCGCCTGCGCCCGCTCGGCCCTGCGCGTGGTGGCCATGATGTCGCCGGGCATGAAGCCGGCGCGCAGCAGCCCGGACAGCAGCGCCTCGCCCATCTTGCCCGTGCCCAGAATCGCGATCATTTCCGCCCCTCGAGGAATAGACGCTGATGCAGCTTACCGGCCCGTCCCCGGCATCGCGGGCTAGCCCCGCGACAGCAGGGAGCGCAGGAAGAAGGCCAGGTTGCGGGGGCGCTCGGCCAGCCGGCGCATCAGGTAGGGATACCAGTCGGCGCCGTAGGGGACGTAGACGCGCATCGTGAAACCGAGGGCCGCCAGGCGGGCCTGCTCGTCGGGGCGCACGCCGTACAACATCTGGTATTCGAAGCCGGCCGGGTCGCGGCCGTCGAGCACGGCGAGTGTCGAGGCGATGCGCACCAGCCTGGGGTCGTGGGTGGCGACCATGGGATAGCCGGCGCCGGCCATCAGCACTTTCAGGCAGCGTACGAACGAGCGGTCGATGTCGGCGGTGGAGGTGTAGGCGCCGGGAGCGGTGTAGGCGCCCTTGCACAGCCGCACCCTGGCGTCGCCGAGCTGCTCGCAGCGGTCGAGCGAGTCGGGCAGGTAGGCCTGCACCACCACGCCCACGTCGGGGTGCTCCTTGCGCAGCGCGGCGTGCACGGCGTGCAGCATGGCGATCGTGTCGTGCTCCTCCGCGTCGAGCGTCACGGTGACGTCCCTGGCCGCCGCGGCCCTGCAGATGGCCGCGGCGTGGTCGAAGGCGAGCTCCTCCGACAGCCGCAGCCCGAGCGCCGTGAGCTTGACCGAAACGTCGGCGCCCGCCGGCAGCAGGCGGAGCAGCGACAGGTAGGCGATCACGGTGTCCTCGGCCTGGACCCGGCCGGTCACATCCTCGCCGAGGTGGTCGACGGAGACGCGCAACCCCCTGCGGGACAGCTCGTCGACCGCGCCGCCGACGTCGCCGGCGACATAGCGCCTGACCACATCCCTGGTCAGCGGCGACGCGGCGATGAGGCGCTCGGCGCGCCGGCTCTTGGAGACAGCGAGCAATGCCTGACGGAGCACATGACCAGACTATGGTGAACCGTCGGCCGGCGGGATCCGTGGTAGGGGTATGCGGACAATGACAGCGCCCCTTCTGGCCGGATGTCTGATGCTGGCGACGAGTTGCGGCACGGCCCAGCCTGCCGAGCGGGTCTCCTCCCCCAGCCAGGACAAGCCGCCCGTCGTGTCCAACCCGGTCGGCACCGTGCCCAGCAAGGCGCCCCCGAAGGGGCCCAAGCAGGTCAAGCCGACGGGCGACGCCATCAACGTGCACAAGGCCCGCTGGGCCAAGGCCAAGCCGGTCGCCAAGGGCAAGGAGCTCCAGCTGACGTGGGAGTCGGGGGTGGAGCCCTGCACGGTGCTGGACCGCGTCAAGGTCAAGGAGACGTCCAAGCGCGTCACGGTCACCCTGTACGAGGGCACGTCCCCCAAGGCGAAGAACGTCTCCTGCATCATGATCGCGATCGAGAAGACCACCACGGTCAAGCTCAAGAAGCCGCTCGGCGAGCGCAAGGTGGTGGACGGCGCCAAGCCGTAACGCGAGCAGCCCGCCCCGCGAACCCCCGGCGACGCACCCCCGCGGCGCCGGGGGTTCGCGGGGCGCGGAACCTCAGAACCCGCTGCCCCGTTGCGCGTGATGTGGCCTTTGTTGCGGGAATGTCTCGGCGCTCATGAGGGTTGAGTCGAGTAGGCTCAAGTCGTTTGCCAAAGACGACACACATCCGTTAGCTTGAGTCTGCCAGACTCAACTTTGACCACAAGGACTCACTCATGGCACGTGCGGTAGGTATCGACCTTGGGACGACCAACTCCGTCGTCTCGATCCTCGAGGGCGGTGAGCCCACCGTCATCGCGAATGCGCAGGGCTCGCGGACCACGCCGTCCGTGGTCGCCTTCGCGAAGAACGGCGAGGTCCTGGTCGGCGAGGTCGCCAAGCGCCAGGCGGTCACCAATGTGGACCGGACGATCCGGTCGGTCAAGCGGGAGATGGGCACCACCTGGTCCCAGGAGATCGACGGCAAGAAGTTCTCGCCGCAGCAGATCAGCGCCTTCGTCCTGCAGAAGCTCAAGCAGGACGCCGAGGCCTACCTGGGCGAGAAGATCACCGACGCGGTGGTCACCGTCCCCGCCTACTTCAACGACGCCCAGCGCCAGGCCACCAAGGAGGCCGGCACGGTCGCGGGCCTCAACGTGCTCCGCATCATCAACGAGCCGACCGCCGCGGCCCTCGCCTACGGGCTCGACAAGGAGCAGGACCAGACCATCCTGGTCTTCGACCTCGGCGGCGGCACCTTCGACGTGTCCCTGCTCGACGTCGGCCAGGAGGACGGCCACGGCTTCGTCGAGGTCAAGGCCACCTCCGGTGACAACCACCTCGGTGGCGACGACTGGGACCAGCGCGTCGTCGACGAGCTCGTCAAGCGCTTCCAGAACGCCCACGGCGTCGACCTGGCCAAGGACAAGATGGCCCTGCAGCGCCTGCGCGAGGCGGCGGAGAAGGCCAAGATCGAGCTGTCCAGCCAGTCCGAGACCAACATCAACCTGCCCTACATCACGGCCTCGGCCGAGGGTCCGCTGCACCTCGACGAGAAGCTGACGCGCTCCGAGTTCCAGCGGCTGACGGCCGACCTGCTCGAGCGGACCAAGGGCCCGTTCAACCAGGTCATCAAGGACGCCGGCATCAAGGTGGCCGACATCGCCCACGTGGTGCTCGTCGGCGGCTCGACCCGCATGCCCGCCGTCTCCGAGCTCGTCAAGGAGCTGACCGGCGGCAAGGAGCCCAACAAGGGCGTCAACCCCGACGAGGTCGTCGCCATCGGCGCCGCCCTGCAGGCCGGCGTGCTCAAGGGCGAGGTCAAGGACGTCCTGCTGCTCGACGTGACCCCGCTGTCGCTGGGCATCGAGACCAAGGGCGGCATCTTCACCAAGATCATCGAGCGCAACACGACGATCCCGACCAAGCGCTCCGAGGTCTTCACCACGGCCGAGGACAACCAGCCGTCGGTGCAGATCCAGGTCTACCAGGGCGAGCGCGAGATCGCCTCCTACAACAAGAAGCTCGCGACGTTCGAGCTGACCGGCATCGCCCCGGCGCCGCGCGGCATCCCGCAGATCGAGGTCACCTTCGACATCGACGCCAACGGCATCGTCAACGTCTCCGCCAAGGACCTGGGCACGGGCAAGGAGCAGACGATGACGATCACCGGCGGCTCCGCGCTGCCGAAGGACGACATCGAGCGGATGATGCGCGAGGCCGAGTCGTACGCCGAGGAGGACAAGAAGCGCCGCGAGGAGGCCGAGGTCCGCAACAACGCCGACGGACTCGCCTACCAGACGGAGAAGTTCCTCCGCGAGAACGACGACAAGGTCCCCGGCGAGATCAAGACCGAGGTCAACGACGCCCTGGCCGAGCTGAAGAAGGCTCTGGAAGGCACCGACACCGACGTCATCCGCACCTCGGCGGAGAAGCTCGCCACCGTCAGCCAGAAGATGGGTTCGGCGATCTACGCCCAGAGCCAGGGCCAGCAGGCCGGCGGCGAGGGCGCCCCGCAGGACGCCGCGTCCGGTCAGGAGGGCCAGAAGGCCGATGACGACGTGGTCGAAGCCGAGATCGTCGACGAAGACCAGCCGAAGAAGGACAAGTGATGCCGGCGCGTGAAAACGGGCACGAGGAGCCAGTGATCCGCGACAACCGCAAGATCGACCCCGAGACGGGCCAGGTGCGCGAGGCCCCGGCCGACGAGCAGGAGGCGCCCGCCGAGGCGCCGCAGGCGCAGAACGGCGAGCTGGCGGCCCAGCTCGCCGAGCGGACCGCCGACCTGCAGCGGCTGCAGGCCGAATACACCAACTACCGCAGGCGGGTCGAGCGCGACCGGGTGGCGGTCCGCGAGCAGGCGGTCGCGGGGGCGCTGACAGAGCTCCTTCCCGTGCTCGACGACATCGGAAGGGCCCGCGACCACGGCGAGCTGACCGGAGGCTTCGCGAAGGTGGCGGAGTCCCTGGAAGCGGTGCTCACCAAGCTGGGGCTCAGTCCCTTCGGACAGAAGGGCGACCCGTTCGACCCGACGGTCCACGAGGCGCTGATGCACAGCTACTCGACCGAGGTGACCGAGCCGACCGCCGTCGAGGTGCTGCAGCTCGGCTACCGGATGGGCGACAGGGTGCTACGCCCGGCGCGGGTGGCCGTCGCCGAGCCCGAGGACGCCACCCCCGCGTCCGATGACGACGACAACTGACACGAGGACGAAGGGCCGTAGATGAGCACCAAGGACTACTTGGAGAAGGACTACTACGCCGTCCTTGGTGTGCCCAAGACCGCCACCGCCGACGAGATCAAAAAGGCCTACCGGAAGCTGGCCAGGCAATACCACCCCGACACCAACAAGGGCGACGCGACCAAGGAGACCAAGTTCAAGGAGGTCTCCGAGGCGTACGACGTCCTGTCCGACAGCAAGCGCCGCAAGGAGTACGACGAGGCGCGCACGCTGTTCGGGTCCGGGGTGGGCGGCCAGCGGGCCGGCGGCGGTGGCGGGTTCCCGTTCGACTTCGGCGACCTGTTCGGCGGCACGGCGCAGCCGGGTTCCGGCGGAGGCGCGGGTGACCGGCTCGGCGACCTGTTCGGCGGGCTGTTCAACCGGGGCGGCTCCACCCGCACCTCGACCACGTCCAGGCCGCGGCGCGGCCAGGACGTCGAGTCCGAGGTGACGCTGACGTTCACCGAAGCGGCCGAGGGCACCACGGTGTCGCTCAGGCTCACGAGTTCGGCCGCCTGCGCCGCGTGCACCGGCACGGGCGCCAGGGCGGGCACGACCCCCAGGGTCTGCCCCACCTGTGAGGGCACCGGGGCGGCCAGCCGCAACCTGGGCAACTTCGCCTTCTCCGAGCCCTGCCGCGACTGCAAGGGCCGCGGGCTGATCGTGGACGACCCGTGCCCCGTGTGCGAGGGCAACGGCCGGGCCAAGAGCACCCGCACCATCCAGGCCCGCATCCCCGCGGGGGTGGCCGACGGCCAGCGGGTCAGGCTCAAGGGCAAGGGCGCCCCGGGCGAGAACGGCGGCCCCGCCGGCGACCTCTACATCCAGACGCACGTCAAACCGCATGCCGTGTTCGGCCGGTCGGGCGACAACCTGACGATCACCGTCCCGGTGACGTTCACGGAGGCCGCTCTGGGCGCCGAGATCAAGGTGCCCGTCCTCAAGGGCATGCCGGTGACGCTGCGCATCCCCCCGGGCACGCCCAACGGCCGCACGTTCCGCGTGCGCGGCAGGGGCGTCACCCGCAAAGACGGCACCAAGGCCGACATGCTCGCGACAGTCGAAGTGGTGGTGCCGAAGACGCTCGACGACAAGTCGCGCGAGCTCCTCACCGAGTTCAACACCGCCAACGCCAGTGAGGACCCACGCGCTGAGCTCATTCAGCGAGCCAGAAGCGAGTAGCCGATGGACGCCAACTATTTCGACCTGTCAGATGACACACCCGTTTATGTGATCTCGGTGGCCGCGCAGCTGTCGGGGCTGCATCCCCAGACCCTGCGCCAGTACGACCGGCTGGGGCTGGTCAGCCCCGGCCGCACCGCGGGGCGCGGCCGCCTCTACTCGACACGCGACATCATCCAGCTCCGCGAGGTGCAGCGGCTCTCCCAGGAGGAGGGCATCAACCTCGCGGGCATCAAGCGGATTCTCGAGCTCGAGAACGAAGCGCTGCGGCTGCGGGAGGAGGTTCACCGCCTGCGTGCCGAGATGCGGATGGTCCGAGCGCTGATCCGCTACGAGCTGCCACCGGGGGCCTAGAAAAGATGGACTACAAGCTCACCCAGAAGAGCCAGGAGGCGCTCTCGGGTGCCATGCGGCGTGCCGCCGCCGAGGGCAACCCCGAGATCGCCCCCGTTCACCTGCTCACCACGCTGCTCTCCCAGACCGGCGGCACCGCCGTGCCGCTGCTCGAAGCCGTCGGCGCCGACTGGCGCGCGCTGCGGGCGCGGGCGGAGGAGCAGCTGGCAACGCTGCCGAAGGCGCAGGGCGCGACCGTGGGGGCGCCGTCGAGCTCGCGCCACCTCCTGACGGTGATGAACACCGCCGCCCAGCACGCCAACCGGCTCGAAGACCTCTACGTCTCGACCGAGCACCTGCTGGTGGGCCTGGCCGCCGACGGCGGACCCGTGGCCGACCTGCTGAAGGCTCAGGGCGCGACGCCGCAGGCGCTGCTCGACGCCTTCGAGAAAGTACGCGGCCACGCCCGCGTCACCAGCGAGACCCCTGAGGACACCTACCAGGCGCTGGAGAAGTACGGCGTCGACCTGACCGAGCACGCGAGGGGCGGCAAGCTCGACCCGGTCATCGGCCGCGACTCCGAGATCCGCCGCGTCATCCAGGTGCTCAGCCGCCGCACCAAGAACAACCCGGTGCTCATCGGCGAGCCGGGCGTCGGCAAGACCGCCGTCGTCGAAGGGCTGGCCCAGCGCATCGTGGCCGGCGACGTGCCCGAATCGTTGCGCAACAAGCGGCTGATCTCGCTCGACCTGGGCGCGATGGTGGCGGGCGCGAAATACCGCGGCGAGTTCGAGGAGCGGCTCAAGGCCGTGCTCTCCGAGATCAAGGAGAGCGACGGGCAGATCGTGACGTTCATCGACGAGTTGCACACCGTCGTCGGCGCGGGGGCCGCCGAGGGCGCGATGGACGCCGGCAACATGCTCAAGCCCATGCTGGCCCGCGGCGAGCTGCGCATGATCGGCGCTACCACGCTCGACGAATACCGCGAGCGCATCGAGAAGGACCCCGCGCTGGAGCGCCGCTTCCAGCAGGTCTACGTGGGCGAGCCCACGGTCGAGGACACGATCGCCATCCTGCGCGGGCTCAAGGGCCGCTACGAAGCCCACCACCAGGTGCAGATCGCCGACAGCGCGCTGGTGGCCGCCGCCGCGCTGTCCGACCGCTACATCACCAACCGCTTCCTCCCCGACAAGGCCATCGACCTGGTCGACGAGGCCGCCTCGCGGCTGCGCATGGAGATCGACTCCCGTCCCGTGGAGATCGACCAGCTCCAGCGCAACGTCGACCGGATGAAGATGGAGGAGCTGGCGCTGTCCAAGGAGACCGACGAGGCCTCCGTCCAGCGGCTCGAACGCCTGCGCCAGGAGCTGGCCGACCGCCAGGAGGAGCTCAACGCCCTGGTCGGCCGCTGGGAGCACGAGAAGGCCGGGCTCAACAAGGTCGGCGAGCTGAAGAAGCAGCTCGACGAGGCCAGGAGCGCCGCCGAGCGGGCCCAGCGCGACGGCGACTTCGAGGCCGCGTCCCGGCTCATGTACGCCGAGGTGCCGCGGCTGGAGCAGGTGCTGAAGTCCGCGTCCGAGGCGGCGCAGCCCGACAACACCATGGTCAAGGAGGAGGTCGGGGCCGACGACATCGCCGAGGTGATCTCGTCGTGGACCGGCATTCCCGCGGGGCGGCTCCTGGAGGCGGAGACGGCCAAGCTGCTGCGCATGGAGGAGGAGCTGGGCAGGCGGCTCATCGGCCAGCAGCAGGCCGTACAGGCCGTTTCCGACGCCGTACGCCGCAGCCGGGCCGGCATCGCCGACCCCGACAGGCCGACGGGCTCGTTCGTGTTCCTCGGGCCGACCGGTGTGGGCAAGACCGAGCTGGCCAAGGCGCTGGCGGAGTTCCTGTTCGACGACGAGCGGGCGATGACCCGCATCGACATGAGCGAATACTCCGAGAAGCACAGCGTGGCCAGGCTCGTCGGCGCGCCCCCCGGCTACGTCGGCTACGAGGAGGGCGGCCAGCTCACCGAGGCCGTCAGGCGGCGCCCGTACACCGTGGTGCTGCTCGACGAGGTGGAGAAGGCCCACCCCGAGGTGTTCGACATCCTGCTGCAGGTGCTCGACGACGGGCGGCTGACCGACGGCCAGGGCCGCACGGTCGACTTCCGCAACACGATCCTGATCCTCACCTCCAACATCGGCTCGCAGTTCCTCGTCGATCCCAAGCTGGAGAACGGCGCCAAGCGCGAGGCCGTCATGGGGGCGGTGCGCAACTCGTTCAAGCCGGAGTTCCTCAACCGGCTCGACGACGTGATCCTCTTCGACGCGCTCGGCTCCGAGGAGCTGGCACGCATCGTCGACCTGCAGGTCGACCGCCTGGCGCAGCGCCTGGCCGACCGCAGGCTGACGCTGGAGGTCACGCCGGCGGCCCGCGAGTGGCTGGCGCTGACGGGCTACGACCCGATGTACGGCGCCCGCCCGCTGCGCCGCCTGGTCCAGTCGGCCATCGGCGACAAGCTGGCCAAGGCGGTGTTGTCGGGCGAGATCGCCGACGGCGACAAGGTCATGGTGGAGCTCGGCGACGACGAGCTGCTCATCCAGCGCGGCTGAGGCCCGGCCGGGAGCCCGGAGACCCGAACGGTTTCCGGGCTCCGCGAGCTCCGGCGTGTCATGCCGCGGTCATGCGGCATGGAGCTGGGTAAGGTTCGCCCCACACTTCGGACAAGCCGCGCTCCCCCGGCCGGCCGGCTGGCTACGTTCAGCGTTCGTCAGATCAGCGAAATCGATCAGGGGGACGTGCAGTGTCATCCCAGAAAGTCCGAAGCATCCTCGCGGTGGCGGCGGTGACCGCTGGTGTCACGTGGTGGGCCGCGACCCCCTCGACGGCTGACTCCTGCTCGAACACCAAGCCGGTCGTGTTGTCGCCGGACTCGGCCCTGTCCTTCTGCCACGAGCAGTCGAGGGTGGACATCAACGACGGCGGCACTGGCGGCAGCCGGATGGTCGCCGAGGAGTCGGGCAAGCTGGCCATGGCGACCGGGCGGCTGGCCAGGCAGCTGGGCCTGACGGGCCTGGCCGCCGGAAAGTCGGCGCTGGGCGGCGCCGACATCGGCGGGGTCGCGGCGACCTGGGGCATGCCGATGCTGACTTCCGCCTCGCCCGTGGTGTTCCCCACGGTGCCGGGCCGGGCCGGCATGAAGGACGTGTCGACCCTGTCGAGCGTGCCGGCGCTGCCCTCCCTGCCGTCCCTGCCCGAGACGCCGCTGCTGGCCAAGCTGCCGGCGGAGATGTCGCTCGGCCAGGCCGCCCACAGCAACCGCATCGCGGGCTCCCGCATCCGGTCGCCGAAGGACCTGGACAAGCCCGTCCGCGAGGTCGGCGAGGACGTCATCGGCGTGCTGCTGCCGAAGGCGGTGGAGAGCGTCGAGGGCACCTCCATGCTGACCGGCGGCCGGTCGGCGGTGCCGGGCGTCACGGGGGTCACCGACGGCCTCGGCCTGCGGTGAGCGCGCAGTCCGGCCATCTCGTCCGGGCGCGGAACGTGCCTGCCGCGCCCGGATCTCCATAACCGAAGGGGCCGCGGCCGTCCGGCCGCGGCCCCTTCGCATCCTGCCGCCGTTCTGCGGGCCCTGTTCTGCGGGCCCTGTTCTGCGGCCCCTGTTCTGCGGCGCTGTTCTGCGGCGCTGTTCTGCGGGCATGCCGCAGCGAACTCCGGCCACCGGCGGCCCCGCCCTGGGACGGGCCGCGACGTCGCGCGAGGCGATCGGGTCAGGAGACCATCTCGTCGAGCTCGTCCTCCGGGAGCCCGAGATCGACCCTGATGCGGTAGCGGGTGCGCAGCAGCGCCACCTGCTCGGGGTCGTTCTCGTCGCAGTCGAGGACCGCCTGGGTGGCCCATTCGAGCCCACCCCGGAGGTCTCCGTAGGCGACGAGCGTCTCGGCGATCGTGTGGGCGGTCGCCGTGGAGACGTCGCCCTCGGCGCGTATCGTCTCGATGACCTCCCTCGCCTCGTCGGGCCTGTCGAGCTCGAAGAGCGTGTCGGCGATGCCGGCACGCGGGTCGAAACCCGCCTCGCCACCGTCCTCGACCGCGCGCTGGAAACACTCCATCGCGCGCGCCGGCTGGCCCGCCGCCCGCCACTCCTCGGCGGCGAGGACCAGGATGGAAGCCCGGGAGACGTCGCCCGAGGAATAGTCGAGCGCGACGTCGTAGAGCCGACTGGCCAGGGAATCGTGGTCGTCGGCCAATAGAGCCTGCTCAAGCAGACGATCAAGGTGCTCACGGGTCACATGCGCCACACCGCGAGACTACCGAGCCGCCCGGCCGTTTGCCTGGCCAATCCACACACTCACAAATCGGTAACGACTCGCCCAACTCTGCGCCCCCTGAGCGTGTTCGTGCAGGTCACAGGGCATATAGCAGATGCTCCGCTGTCAAGCGAGCGAAGGGGGCCGTGATGGGCGTGTCCAAGCAGATGACCTTCACGCTGGCCTGCGCTGTCGTACTGTCGGCCCTCGTCCCCGGCCTCGCCGGCTATCTGTCGGCACGTCTCGAGGCCATCGAGTCGGCGGAGCGCAGCCTGCGCGCCCTGGAGACCCGCCTGCACATCAGGGAGGCCAGGGACGCGCGTCCCGTCTCCTACCCGGGGCCGTGCCTGCGCACGCCTGCCGCGCCGGGCTATGAGGAACTGCCGACGGCCGCGCTCGGCCAGCGGCGGCACTGGCAGCCGGACGACGTGCCCGCCTGGCTGCCCGGTCTGGTGACGGAGCCGCCGTACGCGGGCGGCCACTGAGCGCTCAGTCGTGCGGCGACCATGAACGCAGCTGGCGGGAGAGAAAGCCGCGGATCAGGTGTTTGGCCGCCTCGATGATCTCCGGTTCCCCGTCGGGGTCGCGGCGGAAGGCGAGTTTCAGCACCGCGTCGCCCGCCTCGACCGCCACCAGCACCGCGAGGTCGAGTTCGGGGCTGTCGGCCAGGCCGAACTCCTTCAGGAACAACCCGCGCAGCCGCCCGGCGATCACGGTGTTGTTGTCGGAGTCGGAGTCGAGCAGGTTGAGGTCGACGACGTCACCGAAGTGCAGGCTCTTGAAGCCGGCGACCGTGCGGTGCATGTCGACGTATTCGTCGATGATCGCGTCGACCGCCTCCCACCACCCTCGGTGGTCCTCCTCCAGGAACTTGCGGTCGACCCGGCGGACGAACTCCTCGACGTTGCGCCGGGTGAGCTCCTGCGTGATCGCGCGCTTGTCGGGAAAGAACTGGTAGACCGACCCGATCGCCACGCCTGCCCGCTCGGCGATGCGGGTGGTGGACAGGGCTTCGTACCCGGTCTCGTCGAGCAGTTCGGCGCAGGCGTCGAGCATGCGCTCGACGCGCCGGGCGCTGCGGCGCTGTGCGGGTTGCCGCCTGAGTGCTTTGGGCTGGCTGCAGTCTTCATCAATTTGCGGCGAGGACACGGAATCATCTTCTCCCGTACGTGCGATCGTTACCCGCGATTTCTGGATACCGACGTGGTTCCGGTCAACCGTGCCAGCCCGCGCATCGCCCGTGGCGAAATCCGCGATAGGGCGTATCCGATTTTTCCTTCCAGGTTGACCGGAACGACCGCCTGATTTCTGTGCACCGCACGCAGAACGTGCGCGGCCACGCGCTCGGGTGGATATCCGCGCCGCGCCAGGCCGCGTACGGCGTCGTCGTACAGGTCCGCACCGGTGTACATGGCGTTGCGGGCGATGGCCGTGGAGACGAAGCCCGGGCAGATGGCGCTCACCCCGATGTCGTGCCCGGCCAGCTCGGCCCGCAGGCAGTCGCTGAGCATCTTCACCGCGGCCTTCGAGGCGGAGTACGCGGGCAGCAGCCGTGAGGGCGCGAAGGCGGCCAGGGAGGCGATGTTGACGATGTGGCCGCCCTGGCCGCGCTCGACCATGGCGGCGGCGAACAGGCGGCATCCGTGCACAACGCCCCACAGATTGATGTCGACGGTCCTGCGCCAGTCGTCCACGGTGTGGTCGAGAAACGATCCAACGACCGCGATTCCGGCATTGTTCACCACAATGTCCGGCACTCCATATTGGGCGATGATATTTCGCGAGAAGTTCTCCATTTCCTCCGTATCCGCGACATCGACCCGCACCGCGTGTGCCGTACCCCCGAGGTCCTTCCCGATCGTCTCGGCGGCCCGCCGGGCGGCGGCGAGATCGATGTCCGCGCAGACCACCTCGGCGCCGTGCGCCGCGAACGCCCGCGCCGTCGCCAGCCCGATCCCCGACCCGGCCCCCGTCACCACCACCAGCCGCCCGCCGAACCTCCTTCGCCCGCTCCCCACCCGCGCCCGCCGCAACGCCGTGCCGGCCCGGGCGCCCTCGACATGGCAGGCGAACTCGGCGATCATCCCGGCGACGGCGCCGGGACGGCTGCGGTGGGCCCAGTGCCCGGCCGCGAGCCTGCGGCGCCACAACCCGCTCACCCACCGGTCGAACGAGGCCGGCAGCGCGGGCGTCACGAACCGGTCCCGCGTGGCCTCGATGATCTGCACGGGCACGTCGGAGACGCTCGGGTCGAGGCCCGGGTCGCCGAGCGTGGCGGCCATGTTGCGCCGGTAGAGCCAGAGCCCGTTGCGCCCGTCCTCGGCCAGGGTGGGCGCCGGATGCCCCGGCCGTGGCGTGACGCCCTCGCCGAGCAGGGCGCGGGTGACGATCCGCGGCATGACGGAGCCCCAGGCCAGCTCGGGCAGCGCGGGCAGCAGAAAGGCGCCGATGTACCACGACCTCGTCCGCTGCGCCGCGACGTCACGCCGCCGCCCGTGCCGCATGAAATGCCGCATCTGCCGCAGCCCTGGCCCGCCCAGGCTGGTGAACGAGGCCACCCGGTCACGGATGCCCTCCCGCGCGACGGCCTCCCAGCCCTGCAGCGATCCCCAGTCGTGGCCCACGAGGTGGACCCTGGACTTGCCCACGGCGTCGAGCACTGCGCCGAGGTCGGCGATCAGGTGGTCGAAGTCGTAGGCGCGCCGGTCGCGCGGGGCCGAGGACCTGCCCGCCCCGCGCACGTCGTAACGCACCACGTGGAAGCGGTCGCGCAGGAGCGCGGCCACCTCGTCCCAGACGCGGTGGGTGTCGGGATAGCCGTGGAGGAGGACGATCGTCGGCCGATCGGGGTCACCCTCCTCGAAGAGCGCCAGGCGTACGTCACCGGACTCGACCCACCGCATCGCGACCTCCTATTGGACGCACTGTCCAGCAGAATACCAACGGGAGGGATCACTTGCCGGGCCGGGCCGACAGGCCCGTACACGAGCGCAACTCCTTCCAGTCCGCGACCGCCCGCGTCCTGGACGACCCCTTCATCGGCACCGGGACGCCGCCCTGGATGGTGGCCGGCGTCCAGGTGTCCTTCAGCACCTTCCGCCCGTTGATCGTCAACGTCAGCACCCCGGTCCTGCCCGTGGTCGCCGGGTTGGAGTTGTAGAAGACGAAGTTGCCCATGCCGTAGTTGACGTACGCGTTCTTGAGATATCCCGACCCGAGCAGGATGTGGGCGTGCCCGCCGACCACCACGTCGGCGCCCGCCTCGACCAGCTTGGGGGCGAGCGAGCGCTGCGCCGGGTTGGGGCACTTCTGCATCTCGGTCCCCCAGTGCAGGTGGACGATCACCGTGTCGGAGTTCTTGCGCGCCTTGCGTACGGCCCGGAGCAGGCTCGCCTCGTCCTTGGCCGAGGCCAGCCCGCCCTTGCCGGACGTGGCCGTCCACGACTGGATGAACTCCGCGTCCATGACCTGGGTGGCCCCGATGACCGCCACCCGGTTGCCGTTCACGGTCTTCCGGTACGGCCGGTACGCCCGCGCCGCGTCCTTCCCGATCCCCACCACGGGGAACTTGCTGCGCTTGATCGCCGCCAGCGTGTCGGCCAGCCCGTCGTCCATGTAGTCCATGCCGTGGTTGTTGGCCATGGACGCCACGTCGACCCCGGCGGCCTTCAACGCGCTCAACGCGCTGGGCGGGGCTCTGAACGTGTACTGCTTGCCCGGCGCCGGCGTACCTCCGGTGGTGATGGCCGTCTCCAGGTTCACCATGGATAAATCGGCCTTGCGCAACACGCTCGCGATCGGCCCGAGAGCCGTGCGCGGGTTGGAGAGCCGGGGGCGCAACATCCCCTCGAAGTGCACGTCCCCGCCGAAGGCGATCGTGTACGGCCGCCGCTGCGGCGTCGGCTTCGCCGAGGGCGTGGCCGAGGGCGTGGAGGGTGCCCGCTGCTGCTCCACCTGCCCGCGTTGCGGCTCCCTCTCCGGCGGCGACGAGCATGCCGCCAGGGACACGACGACAGCGAGCACCGGGAGGGCATGGGGGAGTTTCATCTACCGCCACTTCCACTCGAATCCTGTCTTCCAGGGATCGAGCATGCCATGCAGGGCGGTTACCGTGCAGTCCACACGTTTGACAACAAATCGGACATCGCGTCACGTGGCCCGTCGTTCCGCCTGGCCACACGCGCGACGGCCCGACGACCCACCACGGACAGCCGTGCGCCCTCCTCCGACGTCGACCGACCTCACCTGATCAGCGACGTCGGCCGCCGGAGGTCACGGGCGGCTCGGAAAGCGTGTCGTCGAACACGGGGAGCACCATTCACGCAGGGTGTCGCCCAGGGCCTGGCCTTTCCCGACCACCGCACAAGAACGGCCTGCGCCCCATCCAGGACGCAGGCCGTTCGCACCATATTTTTTTCGCGGGAACGGGCCGGGAGACGGCCATTCATCTCGCCCTGTCGGGCCCCGGCGACAAATGCTTGAGAAAAGAGTGCGGGGCGCCGCTGTCACGGAGGCGGGATCGCGCGGATATCGGGGGCACCTGATGCGTGCCGCTTGATCAACCGGACTGTGGGTGTGCCATCATTGGAAGGTCTTCTGTGCTCAAGTCTGCAGGTGAGCCGGAGTGCGGCGAGGCGTGCCAGGCCTCGTCTCGAACGGCCCTGAAGGTTGTGTCAGCAACGCGCCAGGGCCGTTCTCTATGCGCCGGCCCCTAGGGTGGCCATGTCGAATTCACCGTCACGGACTCCCGCGGTGAAAGCCTCCCACTCCGCCGGAGTGAAGACCAGGACAGGGCCGTCCTGCTCTTTACTGTCGCGCAGCGCGACATTACCGTTGGCCAAGGGTGCGACTTCAATGCAGGCGTCTGCGCCATTGCAGAAGGTGCTCTTCCGCCAAGCCGCCTCGACAGGTTGGATGTGCATGCTCTCCCCAAATAGACAAAGGGGCCCCATTGCCCCTTGTTGAGGTTTCGGTGTTACTAACGCCGCCACAGCATAGCTTTACGTTGGATGAGCACGCGCGACTCGTCCTCATCCAGCGCCTCCGACCTGATGTGGCCGAAGGCCGCCTCATAGCCTGCCACGCGTTCGAGATCTTCGACGAAGTGGGCGGTGTACAGCTGTTCGAGATAGACCACGTCGTCGAAGTCACGGAACTTCAGGTGGATGAACGCGCTCGTGTTCACCGGGTGAAGTGCGTCCAGGGCGAGGACATGGATGCTGACGTGCGGCAGCAGGGAGATCTCCAGGAGATGCTCCATCTGCTCGTGCATCACCGAAGGCTCCCCGAAGCGGCGCGTCAGCGCCGACTCATCCAGCACGACCGTGAGCGCGCAGGGATGTGCCCGGTGCAGAACGCGACGCTGCCGGTCGAGGCGGGCCTCGACGCGGCTCCGGACACCGCTGTGCGTGATGCGCGCGATGCCCCGGGAGGCCAGGATGACTTCCCGCGCGTAGTCCTCGGTTTGCAGGAGACCGGGCACGATCTGTGGTTCCCACGATCGTTGTGAGGTCGCCTCCGCCTCAAGCCCGAGGAATCTTGTGTATTCCTCAGGAAGAGTGTCTTCGTAATCTTCCCACCACCCGCGCTGCTCCGCATCCCGCAACAGGCCGAAGAGCTCGTCAAGTTTCGTCCCGTCGACGCGGTAGAGCTCGGCCAGGGCCTTGATGTCGTCGGCGACGGGCATGGTCTTGGCCGCCTCGATGCGGCTGACCTTGCTCGCCGACCAGCCGAGTTCGCGGGCGGCCTTGGCGCCGGTGAGTTTCCTTCGCTCCCGGAGGAGGCGCAGCTCCTGCCCGAGCCGGAGCCTGCGTACTGTGGGACTGCCCTGCTGCGATGGCACCGTCCACTCTCCTTGTCGGGAATGAAGGTGTAGCCGGAAGGGGTCGTTTGGGGGCCCGGCTTTGTGGGCCGTACGGCCAATCGTACATGCAACTTGCATGGATAGTCGCGTACGGCCTTGCCATGAAGGCTTTCACGGGGAGAGCGTAGGGGCAAGACAGGCTCGGTAGGGGTGGCGAAGCCGGAGTTCGTGGCAGGTCGACCGACCTATGACTCTTCTCGTGCAAGTTGCATCGCAAGCCGTGAAGCAAGTCGCGAAGAAACTTAAATCTTCCCTTGCCCAAAGTCTTGCAGCATCGCAGGCCTAGGGGGACGATCGATCTCAGGAGGGACCTTGGATGGTGAGGAGGCCGATATGACCACACGGCCGTACGCATCAGGCCTTCCGCCCACGATCGCGCGCCCTCACGCGGGCCGCCTCGCCGGCAACGTCGCCGTCCCGGAACTGAGAATCCACCCCAGGGAGGCCACTTGCCGGAAGGACCACTTCATCGCCTGACCGCGCAGCGAGAGTCCGCTCATTCGAGCACGCAAAAAGCCGGTCCGAGGCCGATATCCGACTCGCCGCATATGGGCTGCCACCCTGCGACGAGACCGGCCATCAGCCGTCGGACCGGCCAAGAAGCCACCTCAAAATGCCGCGAAAGGGGTCTTCTATGTACTCACAAGGTACCAAGGGACTCAGCCGAATCAAGTCCCGGATCCGGGAACTCGTCGCATGGGCCGACCGGGAGATCTGCATGGAGCCCGACGAGTTCGCGCACCGCATGGGCTGGACCGTCGAGCGGGTGGGACTCGGCGCCCGCCGCTACCGCGACCCGCGCTTCGACCAGCTCCGCCTCCCGCACCGCGTGACGGAGGAGGTGTCTTGACGTGCCGAGGAACCCGCGTAACCAGATCTACCCCGGCTACGAGGACCTGCCCGCCCCCGGCCGGAGCGGCCGGTTCGTCAGGCTCTGGCGGATCCGTACGGAGCTGCTGCTCGCGGCGGCGCTGACGCTGTTCACGCTGTCGCTGCTCGGCGCCGCCCAGGAGGGCCGGTGGATGCCCTTCATCCTGCTGAGCAGCGCCATCTCGGTGCCGGCCGCGACCAGGACCGGCCGCAACTGGGTCACCTCGCACATCTGGTGCGTGATCTCCCGGCACCGCCTGCAGCGGGTCTGCCTGGAGACCACGATGCACACCAGGGCCGGGCGGATCCCGCTGGTGCTCTGGATCACGCCCACGTCCAGGGGCGAGAAGGCGCTGATCCTGACGAGGGCCGGGATCTGCGCCGAGGAGTTCGAGGCGTACAGCGAGGAGATCGCCGCAGCGTGCTGGGCCAGGAGCGCGAACGTCTACCGGCACCGCACGCGCTCGCAGTTCCTGATCGTGGAGATCGTCCGGCGCGACGAGGCGCCGGGCACGGCCTCCCCCGGCCTGGACAGGTTGTACGGCCGGCGAGCGTGGATCTCGCTACGACCCGACGTCGAGGAGCCGCCTGATCTCCGCGCGGACATGACGCTGGCGCGGGCCGGCCACTAGACCTGGGGGACCGCGCCTACCCCAGGGGCACGAGCCCCGGAGACCACGCGGGGGCTCCGGGGCTTCCCCATGCGCTCGACGTTCCGGGTGGTCACGCACTGTTCAGCGGAGATCCGGTCAGGATTTCACCATCCCGGGTGATCACCGCACAATAGGGTGTCGCGCGTGACTATCGCACCAGAAGAGGACCGCCTGAACACCCAGATCGCCTTCGCCATCGAGATCGACAAGTTGAAGCGGATCATCCGCCGCAACCATCTCATCGACGGTTCGCGACGGGAGAACACCGCAGAGCACTCCTGGTACGTGGGCACGTTGGCGATGATCCTCGGCGAGCACGCCCCACCGGGGACCGACCTCCAACGGGTGGTGGCCATGCTCCTGGTGCACGACCTGGTGGAGATCGACGCCGGTGACACCTTCCTCTACGATCCGGTGGCCGTCTCCGCCCAGGTCGAGGCCGAACGGGCCGCCGCCGACCGCATCTTCGGCCTGCTGCCCGCCGACCAGGCGGCGCGGATGCGGGAGTTGTGGGACGAGTTCGAGGCCAGGAAGACGCCGGAGGCGAAGTTCGCCAAGGCACTCGACCGCTTCGCCCCGATCCTGGCCAACCACCACACGGAGGGCGGCACGTGGCCGCTGTTCAAGGTGACGGCCGCCCAGGTCAGGGAGAAGGTGCGGATCATCGAGGAGGGCTCGCCCTCGCTCGGTTCGTACGCGCTGGAGCTGGTTGAGCTCTCCGCGGCGAGAGGTCACCTGTCCGAGTGATGCCCTCATGGCCGGGGTAGGGGACTTGTCGTGAAAGAGGAAGTGCGAGCGAAGCGTCGGCAGCTAAGGGGTTTCGCCGGGCCGGTCGCCCTCGCCGATCGGCTCGAGAAGTCGAGAGCCATGGACAAAGCCGTCATGGCGCTGGCGAAGGCCGTGCGCCGGCGCATCCCCCAGGGACGGGTACGCGACCTGCTGCACGGCGTGCCCACCGGCAAGCCGCTGCACCCGCCACTCGCCACGGTGAGCCTCGGCTGCTGGATGTCGGCCGCCGTGCTGGACCTGGCGCGCGCCGACCCCCGGGCCTCGCGCCTGCTGCTGGCCACCGGCATCGCCAACGCCCTGCCGACGGCCGCGGCGGGACTGACCGACTGGTCGTCCCTCCACCGCGAGCAGCAGCGGGTGGGTCTCGTGCACATGGCGTCGAACGTGGCCGCCCTCGGCCTGTTCTCCGCCTCGCTGCTGGCACGGATGCGCGGGCACGAGCGTCCCGGCCGGTTGTTGTCGTTCGCCGGGCTCGGCGTGGGCAGCCTCGGCGCCTACCTCGGCGGCCACCTGGCCTACCGGCAGGCGGCAGGGGCCAACCACGCCCCGCAGGTCACCCACCTGGTGCCGCTGGGCTGGCACGACCTGTGCGCGCTGAAAGACCTGCCCGACGGCCGTCCCGTGGCGCGCAGGCTCGGCTACATCCAGCTCTTCGTGCTGCGCCGGGGCGAGGCCGTGACCGTGCTCGGCGACCGCTGCCCCCATCTGGCCGGGCCGCTGCACCAGGGCAGGCTCGTCATGGAGGACGGCGAGGCGTGTGTGGTCTGCCCGTGGCACAGCAGCACGTTCCGGCTGGCCGACGGCTCGGTGAAACACGGCCCCGCGACCGCCCCCGCGCCCATGTTCGAGACGCGCGTGAGGCGCGACGGCACGCTCCAGGTGCGCCCGGGGTTGACCTGAAGTTTGCTTGAGGTCCTACGGTCGCCGCATGGGAAAGATTCTGGTGACCGGCGCGACCGGCAACGTTGGCAGGCATGTGGCGACCCGGCTCGCGAAGGCCGGGCTGGAGGTCCGGGCGCTCGCCAGGGATCCCGAACGGGCGCAACTGCCCGTCGAGACCGTACGCGGCGACCTGACCTCCCCCGAGACCCTGGAGCCCGCCCTCGACGGGGTGGAGAGCGTGTTCCTGCTCTGGCCCGGCCCTTCCACCGAGGGCGCCGCGGGCACGATCACGGCGATCGCCAAGCACGCGCGGCGCGTGGTCTACCTGTCGGCGGACGTCGAGGATCTGGCGGACGACCGGGAGCCGGCGTACTTCCACCAGGAAGTGGAGCGGCTGATCCGGCACTCGGGAGTCGGCTGGACGTTCCTGCGACCCGGCGGATTCGCGGCCAACACGCTCATGTGGGCCGACCAGATCGGGCAGGGCGTCGTGCGCTGGCCGTTCGGGCAGGCCGCCAGGTCGCTGATCCACGAGAAGGACATCGCGGCCGTGGCCGTGCACGTGCTGACCTCCGCCGGGCACAACGGCGCGAAATACGTGCTCACGGGTCCCGAGCAGCTCACCCAGGCCGAGCAGGTGCGCGTCATCGGCGAGGTGCTCGGCCGCGAGGTGCGCTGGGAGGAACTCCCTGTGGACGAGGCCCGCGAGCAGCTCCTGGCGGCCTGGGGCGACCCGTCCTTCGTGGACCTGGCGTTGCAGGGATGGGAGGCGTTCGTGACCCGCCCCGAGCGGGTCACCGACACGGTGGAGCGGCTGCTCGGGCGGCCCGCGCTGACGTTCCGCCGGTGGGCGGAGGACCGCGCGGCGGACTTCAGCTGACCTCGTCGGCGGGGTGCTCCACGAGGGCGAGGATGCGACTGGACATGAACCGGGCCGTACGCACCGGGGTGCCGGTCCTGGTGACCTCGCTGACCTCGACGAGCCCCCGCCGCGTGTTCACCTCGACCCGCCGGCCGGCGCGGGTGGCCGTGATCTCGTAGGTACGCGGTGACCCTCCCGCGTCAATGACGATCTCCACCCAATCACCCTTCATGTACAGATTCATACCCAGATAGCCGGAAATTTATCCGTACACCAGTACGATAATGGCCGCGATTCCCACGCAGACGATGACCCCGCGCAGCACGGGCGCCGGGATGCGCCGGCCCAGCCTGGCCCCCAGGAAGCCGCCGGCCATCGCGCCCAGCGCCACCCCGGCCACGGCCTGCCAGTCGACATCCGCGACCACCGTGAACAGCACCGCGGCCACGGCGTTGACCAGCAGCGCGAGCACGTTCTTTGCGGCGTTCACCCGCTGGAGGCCCTCATCGAGGAAGATGCCGATCAACCCGATCAGCAGCACCCCCTGGGCGGCTCCGAAATAGCCGCCGTAGACGCCCGAGGCCAGCACGCCCAGCCACAACGCCAGGCCGCCGTGCGGATGCGCCCTCCCCCGCCGCTCGGCCAGCCAGGCGTTGAGCCTGGGCTGCACCAGGACCAGCAGGCAGGCCAGCGCGATCAGCGCGACGACGACCACCTCGAACACGTCGGGATCGAGGAACAGCAGCAGGATGCCGCCGATCAGCGCGCCGAGCGCCGAGGCCGCGCCCAGGCGCACCAGGCGTTCGCGCTGGCCCTGCAGCTCCACGCGGTAGCCGTAGGCGGCCGTGAAGGAGCCCGGCACCAGCCCGATCGTGTTGGACACGTTGGCGGTGACGGGATCGATGCCCACCGCCACCAGCGTGGGGAACGTGATCAGCGACCCCGACCCGACGACCGCGTTGATGGCGCCCGCCATCACCCCGGCCACGCAGACCGCAGCCAGTTCCCACCCCGTCACAAACCCTCCCTGACCCGAGAAACCCGCTCGCCGGACCGCCGCCGGCCATGCCTAAGGCCGGGGCGATGGCCCTCGCAGCGGGTCGCTCACTGGGTGTCCGAGTTTTTGGGGGGTGTGAAGAGACCGCCGAGATTCTCCAGCGCCTTGCCCATCTCCGACGGCACGATCCAGATCTTATTGGCCTCGCCCTTGGCGATCTCCGGCAGGGTCTGCAGGTATTGGTAGGCGAGCAACTGCTGGTCGGGCTTTCCCTCGTGGATGGCCCTGAAGACCATGCCGATCGCGTCGGCCTGCCCCTTGGCGCGCATGGCCTGGGCCTCGGCGTCCGCCTGGGCGCGCAGCACGGCCGCCTCCGCCTCGCCGCGCGCCCGCAACACCGAGGCCTGCTTGTCGCCCTCGGCCGCGAGGATGGAGGCCTGGCGCTGCCCCTCGGCGGCCAGCACCGCGGCGCGCTTGTCGCGGTCGGCGCGCATCTGCTTCTCCATCGAGTCCTGGATGGAGGCCGGGGGGTCGATCGCCTTGAGCTCGACCCGGTTGACCCGGATGCCCCACTTGCCGGTGGCCTCGTCGAGCACGCCGCGCAGCGCGGTGTTGATGTCCTCGCGCGAGGTCAGCGTGCGCTCGAGATCCATGCCGCCGACGACGTTGCGCAGCGTCGTGACCGTGAGCTGCTCGACGCCGGTCAGGAAGTTGGCGATCTCGTAGGTGGCCGCCTTGGGGTTGGTGACCTGGAAGTAGATGACGGTGTCGATCGAGACGACCAGGTTGTCGGAGGTGATCACCGGCTGCGGCGGGAACGACACCACCTGCTCGCGCAGGTCGATCAGGTCCTTGATGCGGTCGATGAACGGCACCACCAGGTTGAGCCCCGGCGTCAGCGTGCGGTGGTAGCGGCCGAGGCGCTCGATGATGGCCGCCGTGGCCTGCGGGATGATGCGGATCGTACGGGCCACCGCGAAGCCCACCGCCGCGACCACGACAAGGGCGACGATGAGCTGCTCGATGGACATGGCGACGCTCCGAAGTCGAGGGGACCGACTCCGTAGATCTTATTTGGTTTCCGCTATCCGCAACGTCTACTCAGTGACGAGCGACTTTATCGGCATAAATGGCGATCTAGTGCGGACGTGCGTACCAGCGGCCCTCACCGCTCCGCTCCAGCGAGAGCGGCACGCCGAACGTGTGGGAGAGATTGTCGGATGTCATCACGTGCTCCAGCGGCCCCTGGGCCACCACAGAGCCGTGCCGGAGCAGCAGCCCGTGCGTGAACCCCGTGGGCACCTCCTCCACGTGGTGCGTCACCAGCACCAGCGTCGGCGAGCGGTAGTCGCCCGCCAGCAGCGCCAGACGGCGCACCAGATCCTCGCGCCCGCCCAGGTCGAGCCCGGCGGCCGGCTCGTCGAGCAGCAGCATCTCGGGGTCCGGCATGAGCGCGCGGGCGATCTGCACCCGCTTGCGCTCGCCCTCGGACAGCGTGCCGAACCTCCGCCTGATCAGATGGGCCGCGCCCATCATGTCGATCAACTCGACGGCCCTCGTGACGTCGTTGGAGTCGTACTCCTCCGTCCAGCGGCCCATGATCGCGTACGACGCGGTCAGCACGAGGTCGATGACCTTCTCCTCAGGCGGGATGCGCTCGGCCAGCGCGGCGCTCGCCAGCCCGATCCGCGGCCGCAGATCGAAGACGTCCGCCTGCCCCAACCGCTCGCCCAGCACCTCGACCAGGCCCTCACTCGGATAGAGCAACGTGGCAGCGACCTGCAGCAACGTGGTCTTACCTGCGCCATTGGGGCCGATGACCACCCAACGCTCGTCCTCGTTGACCGTCCAGTCGATGCCGCGCAGCAGGGCCGCTCCGTCGCGCCTGACGGCGACGTCCTGGAGCCGCAGCACCTGACCACCCATCCCCGATCCCTCCTTCAGGAGTCACCCACGGGGACAAACCTATTGCAGGGCGAGCGCTTATCGTGGATCGGTGCGCCCTGAATCGCCTGTCTGTCCCTCCCTGGTCGCCTGGGGCAACGCCTGGCTCGCCGGTCACGTCGGCCTCGACGAGGCGGCTGACCACGTGGAAGCCGCCGGCGGTCCCGTCGTCGCGGGCGACGTTCCGTTGCGTAAATACCTCGCAGATCTCCGCGTGGGCGGCCTGCGCGAGCTTCGGCTCGCCCTGCCGGCGCCCGGCGACCCGCTGGGCCTGTCGGGCCCGGCGCCGTTCAACTCGGCCGCGGTCGACGCCGGCCAGGCCGCGATCGCCGTGGCCGACGGCCGGAACACCGGCCTGCTGCCCCTGCCGGACCGCCGCGGATCGTCCTATGTCGGTGTGCGTCTGGAAGTGCACGACTCCGGCCCCGTACGCCATGACCTGCCCTCGCTCGCCGAGGCCGAGCGCGACCTGTCCGACGCGATGCGGTCGGCCACCGAAGCGCTGGCCTCCGTCGACGGCCCGGTTGCCGACCGTCCCGAACGGCTGGGGCAGCGCGGCGGCGAGCTTGCGCCGGGTTATCCGGCTCGCGCGCACCGCGTGGCCACGCTCGCCACGCGGCTGGCCACCGTACTGCGCCTGGCTGACGACCGCGGCCTCACGGTCGCGCAGGTCGCGGCGCGAGGAGCGGCCCTGCGCGAGCTCGACCGTGCGGTACGCCGCGCGCTCGTGGCGGCCCACCACGCGATCTTCGAGCCGATCAGGAACCAGTAGCCGGCTCAGCCGAGGCCGTGCCGCACGGCGTAGAGCGCGGCCTGGGTGCGGTCCTGCACGCCGAGCTTCATCAGCACGTTGGACACGTGGGTCTTGACCGTCTTCTCCGCCACGGCCAGGCTCCGCGCGATCTCCTTGTTGGACCGGCCGGCCGCGATGAGCGACAACACCTCCCGCTCCCGCTCGGTCAGCGGCACCGGCCCCGGCACCCCGGACGCGCCGTCGGGCGAGGCCAGCATCGCCTCCGCCGCCTCGGGGGCGAGCAGCACCTGGCCGCCGTGCACCGCGCGCACCGCCTGGACCAGCGCGGACGGATCAACGTCCTTGTAGAGGAACCCGGACGCTCCCGCGCGCATCGCGGGGCCCACGTCGGACCGGTCGCTCACCGACGTCAGCACGACGATCCTGGTCGCCGTGCCGGTCAGCCGCTCCAGCGCGCCGAGGCCGTCGAGCACGGGCATCTTCAGATCCAGCAGCAGCACGTCGGGGCAGTGCTCGCCGACCAGCTCGACGGCCTGGGCCCCGTCGCCCGCCTCGGCGACCACGGCGATGTCGTCCTGGAGATCGAGGAACGTCCGCAGCCCCTGACGCACCACCGGGTGATCGTCGGCGATCAGCACCCGGATCACGCGCCCACCTCCACGCACACCATGGTCCCCCTACCCGGGGCCGACTCGACGGTCATGACGCCGCCGACGGACTCGGCCCTGTCACGCATCGACGCCAGGCCAAGCCCGCGCGAGTCGGCCTGCTCGAAGCCTCTGCCGTCGTCTTCGACGGTCAACACCAGCTTGCCCTCCTCGTATGCCAGGCGCACCGAGACGCGGGACGCCTCGGAGTGCCTGAGCGCGTTGTGCAGCGCCTCCTGGGCCACCCTGAGCGCCGCCACCTCGACCGCCGGGTCCAGCGGCGGCAACTCGCCGCACTCGAACACCACCAGGGACGGGTGGAGCCGGTCGAGCATGCGCACGTGCTTGCGCAGCGTCTCCGACAGGCCGTGCCGGTCGAGCTCGGCCGGGCGCAGCTCGACGATCACCGCGCGCAGCTCGGTCAGGGCCTCGCCGGCCAGCCGCTGGACGCGTTCGAGCTCAGGGGCGACCTTGCCGGGGGCCTTGTCGAGCATGGCCTGCGCCGCCTGGGCGGTCAGCCTGAGCGAGAACAACTTCTGCGTGACCGCGTCGTGCAGCTCGTGGGCGACCCGGTTGCGCTCCTCCAGCATGGCCAGCTCGCGGCCGCGTTCGTAGAGGCGGGCGTTGGTCAGCGCGATCGCGGCGTGCGCCGCGAAGAGCGTGAGGAGGTCCTGGTCCTCCTGCGTGAAGCCGCCGGGGGTGCGCTTGTTGGCGAGGAAGATGATGCCCAGCACCTCGTCGCCGTCGCGGATCGGGACGCCGAGGAAGTCCTTCATGACCGGGTGCGCCTTCGGCCACCACTCGAACCGCGGGTCCTCACGCAGGTCGGGCAGCCGGGCGGACACCCCGTCGCGGAGCATCGCCCCCAGCATGCCGTGCTGCCTCGGCAGCGGCCCGATCGCGTCCCACTGCTTGTCGGTGATGCCCTCGGCGACGAACTCGGCGAACGACCCGTCGTCGTCGGGCACGCCGAGCGCGGCGTAGCGGGCGTCGAGCAGCCGCTGCGCCGAGCGGACGATGACCTGCAGCACCTCGCGGACCGACAGGTGGCGGGTGACCGCGAGCACCGCGGAGCTCACCGCCTGCAGGACTGCGTCTCGATCGGTGGCCACGTCACCTACCTTAAGGTCCTAGGACCATCGTTCCAGGGCCGGTCCGGCCCTCAGCCCGATGCCCGCCGCACGTCGCGTTCCTAACGTCGTGGGCATGACGAACACCGCACTCATCACCGGCGCGTCCCGCGGCCTCGGCCTCGCCCTGGCGAGGTCCCTGGCAGGAGCGGGATGGAACCTCGTACTCACCGCCCGCGGCGCGGACGACCTGGAACGGGTCGCCGCCGAGCTGGGCGCCACCGCCATACCCGGCGACGTGCGGGACCCGGCGCACGTCCGGCGGCTCGCCGGGGCCGCTCCCGAGCTGGATCTGCTGGTCAACAACGCCAGCGACCTGGGCGTCACCCCGTTGCCGCCGCTCGCCGACTACCCGCTGGAGGCCTTCAGGACGTTGCTGGAGACGAACGTGACCGCTCCCCTCGCCCTCATCCAGGCCACGCTGCCCGCGCTGCGGGCGGCCCAGGGCGCGGTGGTGAACGTCACCTCCGACGCCGCCACGGGCCCGTACGAGGGCTGGGGCGGCTACGGGGCCAGCAAGGCGGCGCTGGAGCAGCTGTCCAACGTGCTGGCCGCCGAGGAGCCCGAGCTGCGCGTCTGGTGGGTGGACCCGGGCGAGATGAACACCCGCATGCTGGCCGACGCCGTGGGCGCCGAGGAGGCCGGCGCGGCGGGCGACCCCGCCAAGGTCGCCGCGGCGCTGCACGACATGGTCGCCGCCCGCGCGGCCAGCGGCAAGGTGAGCCTCCAATGACCGCGTCGCTGAGCGGCGCGCTGGACTTCTCGCTGCCGCCCGGCCTGTCCGCCCACGAGCCGCCGGAGGCGAGGGGGACGGCCAGGGACGCGGTACGCCTGATGGTCTCGCGCGGCGACCTGGACCCCCTCCACCACCGCTTCTCCGACCTGCCGAAGCTGCTCGACCCCGGCGACCTGATCGTGGTGAACAACTCGGCGACCCTGCCGGCGGCGGTCCGGCTGGACCGGCTGGCCGTGCACTTCTCGACCGCGCGGGAGGACGGCACGTGGCTGGTGGAGCTGCGCCGCCGTACCTCCAAGGCGTCCGAGCCCTACGGCGGCGGCGAGCCCGGCGAGTGGCTGCCGCTGCCGGGACGGGCGACGTTGCGGCTGATCGAACGGGAGACGCCGCGCCTGTGGCGCGCCGAGCTCGACCGGGACGTGAAGCGGTACCTGCGCGGTCACGGGGTGCCGATCCGCTACTCGTACGTGGAGCGGGACTGGCCGATCGAGGACTACCAGACGGTGTTCGCGACCGTGCCGGGCAGCGCCGAGATGCCGAGCGCGGCCCGGCCGTTCACCGCCGACCTGGTGGCGGCGCTCGTGGCGCACGGGATCGGGATCGCGCCGATCACCCTGCACACGGGCGTGGCCTCGCCGGAGAAGGACGAGCCGCCCTACGCGGAGCGGTACGACGTGCCGGGGCCGACGGCGCGGCTGGTGAACCTGGCCAGGGAGAGCGGCAACCGGGTGGTGGCCGCGGGCACGACCGTCGTACGCGCTCTGGAGACGGCCGCCGGCGCGGACGGGCGCGTGGCCGCGTCGGCGGGCTGGACCCGGCACGTCGTCACGCCCGAGCTCGGCGTGCGGGCCGTCACGGGGCTGATCACCGGGTTGCACGAGCCGCGCTCCAGCCACCTGCTCATGCTGAGCGCGATCGCGGGCGAGAAGGTGCTGGCCCGCGCGTACGAGGCGGCGCTGCGGGAGCGGTATCTGTGGCACGAGTTCGGCGACACCCACCTGATCCTGCGGAGCTAGCCTGTGGCCTGCGGCCCTGCGCTGCCCTCGCCGGCGCCGACATGCCCGGCCTTTGCCGATATTTTGCCGGGCGGCGGCGGGCCGGTGGACGGCGCACTCCGATGGTCACACCCGCGTCCCAAAGCCCATCCTGCTTCGCGAGCATCCGAGCGGGCGCAGTACCGTGACTGGATGTGGACCAGCGCACCCTCCTGATCACATTGAACGGCCCTGACCGCCCGGGCGTTACTTCACGGCTTTTTTCCGTTCTGTCCGGCTTTCCGGTGACGGTTGCGGACATCGAGCAGGTCGTCATCCGAGGCCGGCTCACGCTCGGCGTGCTCGTCGCCTACGCCGGCGGCCCCTCCACCGGCACCGGCACGACACTCGGCGCCATGTGGACCGCCGTCGAGCGGGTGGCCGAAGACCTCGGCATGGAGGTGGAGCTGTCCACCGGCTCCCAGGCCAAGGAGCAGCGCCGCCGCGGCCGCCTGTCGGTCAGCGTGCTCGGCGCCACCCTGCAGCCGGCCGCCATCGCGGGCATCGCCGGCCGCATCGCCGCCGCCGGAGCCAACATCGACCGCATCGAACGCCTCGCCCAGTGGCCCGTCACGTGCATCGAGCTGTCGGTCTCCGGCGCCGACCCCACGTCGTTGCGGGTCGAGCTGGCCGCCGAAGCCGCCGCCCAGGAGGTCGACGTGGCCGTGCAGCGCACCGGCCTGTCGCGGCGGGCCAAGCGCCTGATCGTCATGGACGTCGACTCGACCCTCATCCAGGGCGAGGTCATCGAGCTGCTGGCCGCGCACGCGGGCTGCCTCGACGAGGTGGCCAGGGTCACCGAGGAGGCCATGCGCGGCGAGCTCGACTTCGCCGAGTCCCTGCGGCGGCGGGTGGCGCTGCTCGAAGGGCTGCCCGCCGAGGTGATCGACCACGTGCGCAAGGAGGTCGTGCTCACACCGGGCGCCCGCACGCTGGTCCGCACGCTCAAACGGCTCGACTACCGCTTCGCCATCGTCAGCGGCGGGTTCACGCAGATCACCGACGGCCTGGTGGAGGAGCTCGGCATCGACTACTCCGCGGCGAACGTGCTCGAAGTGATCGACGGCCGGCTGACCGGCCGCGTGGTCGGGGAGGTCGTCGACCGTCCTGGCAAGGCGCGGGCGCTGGAGAGGTTCGCCCGCGAGGCCGGCCTGCCGATCCCGCAGACGGTGGCCATCGGCGACGGCGCCAACGACCTCGACATGATCGCGGCGGCCGGGCTGGGCATCGCCTTCAACGCCAAGCCCGTCGTACGCCAGGCGGCCGACACCGCGGTCAACACCCCCTACCTCGACTCCATCCTCTACCTGCTGGGCATCTCGCGCGACGAGGTGGAGGCGGCCGACGCCGAGGACGGCGTGCTCACGGCGGGCTGAGTCAGCCCTCCTTGGGATCCCAGCGGGTGACCAGACGGCCCTCACCCGGCGCAAGCTCCGCCCACGGCGACTCGACCCCGATCGCCGCGAAGGCCCCGGGCCTGAACACGTAGTCGCCGCCCGCCAGCCCCAGCGCCAGCTCGTGCACGCCCGGGTTGTGCCCGCACAACACCACCGTGCCCAGCCCCGGATCACACCCGCGCACCAGCTCGAGCAGCTCGTCCGGGTACGCCTCGTAGATGTCGCGCTCGTAGCTGATCTCAGCGTCGGGGAAGGCGAGCTCCGCCGTGCGCCTGGTCCGCAGCGCCGGCGAGCAGAGCACCACCTCGGGGGCGAACCCGGCCGCCCTTATCTCGTCGCCCGCCCGCTCGGCGTCGCGCTCGCCCCGGTCGGTCAGCGGCCGCTCGCGGTCGAGCAGGCCGGCGATCTGGGCGGCCTTCGCGTGGCGAAGCACAATCAAGGTCCGCACCGGTCATCCATTCCTCGTCGCCCAGGTGGCCAGCCCGACGAGCACGGCCAGGACGACCAGCATCGCCAGCAGGATGAAACCCAGGGCCTTGCCTCCGCTCGGCCGCTTGTCATCGTTCACGTGCCCAGTCTCCCATCGGGATGCTCAGGTTCCTCGACTCCCCTGGAAATCCGGATCTACCCCGGACTTCCCGTGGAAGACGTTCCCCTGGGAGCTCCCTGGTGAAGCGGGCGTCGCCCCGGGCGGGACCTGGGGAAGCGGAACGCCCGCCCCCGGGAGGGAGCGGGCGTTCGCTGGTTCAGCGGGTCACGACGAGACGGTTTCCTTGTCGCGGTTGTTGTCGTTGGCCGGCTCGCTCGTCACCGACCGCCGCTTGGACACGATGATGGCCGCGACCACCACGCCCACGGCGATCACGGTGATGCCGATGCGGATCGCCGGGCTGCCCGCGTAGAGGACCACCGCCGGGGCGACCAGCAGCGCCACCAGGTTCATCACCTTGATCAGCGGGTTGATGGCCGGGCCCGCGGTGTCCTTGAACGGGTCGCCGACCGTGTCGCCGATGACCGTGGCGGCGTGGGCCTCCGAACCCTTGCCGCCGTGGTGACCGTCCTCCACCAGCTTCTTGGCGTTGTCCCAGGCCCCACCCGAGTTGGACAGGAAGACGGCCATCAGGGTGCCGCAGGCGATGGCTCCGGCCAGGAACGCGCCCAGCGGCGCATAACCGAGGGCGAACCCGACCGCGATCGGGGTCATGACCGCCAGCAGGCCGGGCGTGGCCAGCTCGCGCAGCGAGTCGCGGGTGCAGATGTCGACGACCCGGCCGTACTCCGGCTTCTCGGTGCCGTCCATGATGCCCGGCTTGTTGCGGAACTGGTCGCGCACCTCGAAGACCACGCGCATCGCGGCCCGGCCGACCGCCGAGATCGCGAGCCCCGAGAAGAGGAACACGACCGCGGCGCCGATGATCAGGCCGACGAGCACGTTGGGCTGGTCGATGCTGAGGCTGAACGAGGAGAACGTGCCGAGCGTCTCCTTGACCGCCGCGCTCGCCGCGGTCAGCTCGGTCTCGACCGCCGTGCGGAAGGCGCCGAAGAGCGCGGTCGCCGCCAGCACGGCCGTGGCGATCGCGATGCCCTTGGTGATGGCCTTGGTGGTGTTGCCGACGGCGTCCAGGCTGGTGAGCACGCGGGCGCCCTCGCCCTCGACGTCACCGGACATCTCGGCGATGCCCTGGGCGTTGTCGGAGACCGGGCCGAAGGTGTCCATCGACACGATGACGCCGACCGTGGTCAGCAGGCCGGTGCCCGCCAGGGCCACCGCGAACAGCGCGATCGTCACGTTGCCGAAGCCGAGCAGGAACGCGCCGTAGACCGCGCCGCCGATGATCAGGGCGGAGTAGACGGCCGACTCCAGGCCGACGCTGATGCCGGCCAGGATGACGGTGGCCGGGCCGGTGGCCGAGCTCTCGCCGATCTCGCGCACGGGACGCCGGTTGGTCTCGGTGAAGTAGCCGGTCAGCAGCTGGATGGCGCTCGCCAGCACCAGACCGATGAGGACCGCGCCGATGGCGATGAGCCGCGGGTCGGCGGTGGACTCGACGGCGGCGCCGGTCAGGCCGCTGAAGCTGCTGGGCAGGTACCAGAACGCGGCCGCCGTGACGAGCACCGCCGAGATGGCGGCCGAGATGAAGAAGCTGCGGTTGATCGCCGCCATGCCGTTGCGGTCGCGGTCGCGCATCCCGGTGACGAAGATGCCGATGATCGCGGTGACCACACCGATCATCGGGACGATGAGGGGGAAGACGAGCCCCTCCTCGCCGAAGGCCACGCGGCCCAGGATGAGGCTGGCGACCAGCATGACGGCGTACGACTCGAACAGGTCGGCCGCCATGCCGGCGCAGTCGCCGACGTTGTCGCCCACGTTGTCGGCGATGGTGGCGGCGTTGCGCGGGTCGTCCTCGGGGATGCCCTGCTCCACCTTGCCGACCAGGTCGGCGCCGACGTCGGCGGCCTTGGTGAAGATGCCGCCGCCGACTCGCATGAACATCGCCAGCAGCGCCGCGCCGAAGCCGAAGCCCTCAAGCACGCCGGGGGCGTTGCCCTGGTAGATGACCACGACCACGGCCGCGCCGAGCAGGCCGAGGCCCACGGTGAACATCCCGGCCACGCCCCCGGTGCGGAACGCGATGCGCATGGCGCGCTTCTCGCCGGAGTCGTTGGCCGCGGCGGCGACGCGCACGTTTCCGCGCACGGCCAGCCACATGCCGATGAACCCGGTCAGCGCGGAGAACACCGCCCCGACCACGAAGAAGATCGATCGCCCGATGCGGACGTCCATCTCTCCGGGGAGGAGGAGCAGCAGGAAGGGAATCACGACGACGAAGATCGCCAGCGTGCGGAACTGTCGGGTCAGGTAGGCCGCGGCGCCTTCTTGCACGGCGCGCGCGATGTTCTGCATGCGTTCGGTGCCCTGGCCGGCGGACAGCACTTCGCGTACCAGGCCGCCGGCGACGGCTAGCGCGATAAGTGCGACCGCGGCGACCACGATCACGATGGTGAGATTGTTTCCGCTCAGGGCCAGATTGGACGCTGGCTCCAGTGCCAGCATGTGCCTGCTCATCGTTCTCCTCGGCAAGACCGGTCGTCCTGCCCGGGCGGTGCTGCACTTTTCCTCGGCGGGTGTTGCGGCACCATCCGGGTTGTGGGTGCCGCTTCCGGTTGAATCCGCGTTCCGCCAGATCACCTTGGCCGGTGCCGGGAGTCTACGCAGGCACTCCACGGATATGAAGGCTCTGAAGGCCGCTAATTGTGCAAGCGTCCAGTAAATCCCTGCCAGCGACCCGGTTTGGGGCCTGACAGGCGAAATTTCTTCTGGTTTACGGTCATGACAAGGCCATGATACGTGCCGACCGAAACCGGGGATCTCTGAGGTGAGGACACCTCGTCCACAGGCTGTGGACGGTTGCCCGCGAAGCGCCGGAACCGCCGCCGGCGTCGGGGCTCCCGCGACTCCGGCGTCCGCCGCCCCCGGTCATCGCGTCTGCCATCGACCGTCGGAGAGCTTTTACGCAGGATTTGCCGAGAAAGTGCACTCCCGTCCTCAGCCTGCCAGCCGGCCATCGCCAGATGATGCCCGTGGAGGTCCCGCCGGGCGCTCCCCGGGGTTGGACCCAGCACCCGAGGGCCACCGCCGGCCACAAGCCGATCGCCGTCGGCATCGCGATCCCCGACAGCGTCGGGCGTCGGGCGTCGGGCGTCGGGCGTCGGGCGTCGGGCGTCGGGCGTCGGGCGTCGGGCGTCGGGCGTCGGGCGTCGGGCGTCGGGCGTCGGGCGTCGGGCGTCGGGCGTCGGGCGTCGGGCGTCGGG
>NZ_JBDPMB010000017.1:0-209993 GCF_039871615.1 Nonomuraea sp. B10E15 | reverse complement strand
ACTACGGTGAGCACGGGTGTGCCTTCCCGACCGACGCGCCAACGTCGGCCTTATCTCGAAACCATGATCAGATGATTCGGGAAGGTACACCCCTTCCCGTCAGATCCACAGGTTTCGATCATTGCTCCGGGGACAGGACCAGACCACCCTGCTGGCCAGGCTCAAGCTCCTGTCGCCGGTGAGGGTCCGCCGCAGCGTCGGCGACGCCCCGGAGGTCCCGCCGCCGCCGATGATCACGGAGCGGCTGAACCGGATCATGACCGAGTTCCCCGTGGAGTTTGAGCCGCCCGCGCAACCCGGTGCCGATGGCTGAACACTCGCTGATCGTCCACCTGTTCGTGCTGGCCCACGCCGAGCAGGCAGCAGCGCACCTACGGGGTCTGTGGGAGCGGTGCGGCTCCGGGCTGGGCATGACCGCCCCGATCGGGACGATCCCCCTTCAGCTACCCAGCGACCTCGGGCCCGGTACCACGGAAGGCGTGGTGGCCGCGCGGCGCGACCCCCGCCGGGCGGCGGATGTCACCGAGGCTGTCCTCCACCGGCTCCACGACACCTACCTCTTGTCGGTGGCGCTCGCGCCCGGCGACCAACTGGAGGCGACGTGGGCGCGGGCCCTCGGTGACGCACCCTGGGCGATGGGAGAGGCTCGCCTGCACGTGGCGGTGAGGCCGGCGAGGTGGCCGGGCGGCCGCGCGCACACCGTCCTCAAGGAGAAGCCGGTTCCCCCGACCGGCCGGACTCGCACGATTCTGTGCGCCACCACCGCCAGCCGGCGGAAGCGGTCGGAGGCGTGGTTGTGGGGCGGGGGCGACGCGCCCGCCCCGTTCGCCCTCTACCTGTTACAGGCGGCGAAGGTACGGCACCTGCTGCGGCTCAGGGAGGAGGCCGATCAGGGGATCGCGGGCTTGTTCTCCCGGGCGGAGTCCCTGATCGCGGAACGCACCCGCCAGAAGGATGACCACCAGGCATTGATCGGCATCCGCGCGGACCTGGCGCAGCTCCTCACCGGGCCCCACCACCTGCTTCAGACGTCGATACGGCTGCGCGAGATGGAACGCTCGGTGGAGATCGCGTCCGACAACCTCAGGCGGCACGGCGGAGCACCCATCACTGAAGCACTGCTGAAGGCCGACCTCGGCCTGGCCGGCGACCTGCTCACCCGCCTGGCCGACGACCGTCACTTCACCGAGGCGATCCGCGAGCGCGTCGCCACCAGCCTGGCCGAACTGACCCAGGTCACGCAGGAGCATGCGCGCGAGCGCGAGGAGCGGCTCACTCTCCTGCAGACAGCCATGACCGGCACGATGCTCATGACGCTGACGGCCGTTCAGGCGTTCGCCTACAAGGTGCCGCTTGCCGGTTCGATCCAGCCGCCGGTGATCGCCCTGCTCGGCTCGCTGGCCCTGCTCTTCGCCACGCTGACGCTCTGGAAGCGGAACGGCAGCCGGGCCGCCGGCGCGGTGATCTCGCTGATCGTCGCCTCGGTGGGCGCGGCGCTCGCGTGGCTGGTCTGCTCGGTCGTCGCGCACATGGCCGGAGTGGGCGCGGCGCCTGTGAGGGTGTCGCTTCTCGTCTCGGCTGGCGTGTCCGCCGTCACCCTCGTCGTGTCTTTGCTGTACGTGAGCCGAGACAAGAACGCAACGGAGAGCCATGAACCTGGTCGAGCTTGGCGCGCGCATCGAGCAGTTGGCCAGAAGCGGTCACCCCGCCGCTCTCGCCGAAGCGATGGAGCTGGCCGGAAGCGTGAGGACATCGGCGGAGAGCCTGCCCCCCGAGCTTCGCACGGCGCTGTGCGTGCTGCTGACGGCGGCGGCCGAAGCGGGCAGCCGGGGAGGCAGTGACGGCTTGCTCGACGAGGCCGTCGCCCACGGCAGAGCCGCGCTCGCGTCAAGCCGAGGGCCGGGCAGGGCGGCGGCACTGCGCGCGCTCGCTTACGCCCTGACCGTCGTGGCCCACGCCCGGGGCGAACACTTCTGGCTGGAGGAGGCCGTTGCTCTCGGCGACGCGCTCATCGAACTCCTGCCGCCGCCCGCCCGGATGGCCGCCCACGGCGAGCAGGCGCAACGACTCCTTGCCCTGCACTCCTTCACCGGGGACGAGGAACCGCTGTCTCAGGCCGACACGCACATGGCCGCGCTGCGGCGCGCCGCTCCGCACGACGCCCGGGTGCGGCTGATGGAAGCCGAGCTCCAGGCGACGCGTTACCGGTGCGGCCGCCGGCTTGACGCCTGCGCGCAGGCCATCAGGCTCGCCCACGACGCGCTCCAGGTCGCCGAGGGGATGGTCCGTGTCAGGGCGCTGCACCTGCTCGGCGAGCTTCACATGCTCCGCGGCACGGAAGGGCACCATGCCGACGCCCTGAGAACCGCCGTCGATTTCCTCAAAGAGGCGATCGCCTGCGTGCCGGAGCACCAGCCGGCCCCCGGCGAACTCCTGCGTGGCTTCTCGGTCGCGCTGCGCGCCCTCGCGCGCGCCGAGCAGGATCCGCAGTTGTTGCGCAAAGCGGTGGAGGCCGCGCAAGGCGGTCTCGCGGCCACGGCCGGTGCGCCGCCCGGGGCGCGTTCCGGCTGCCACGTCGCCCATCTGGAGGCCCTCTTCCAGATGCTGGAGCACACCGACGACGAACTGATCCTGGCGGAGGCGACGCGCGCCGCGCAGGCCATGCTGCAGGACGCGCCGTCGACCGGCCCTCTCTACGCGGCCGCCCAGCACTACTACTCCCGCGTGTTCTACGCACGCTACGTGGTAGAACGCGACCCCGGGCTCATCGACCCGTGTGTGAAGGCGGCCGAGGAGTCCGTCGCCCACGCGGCCTCCGACCCGTACGAGAAGGGGCAAGCTCTAGCCTGGCTCGCCCAAGTGCTGCGCCTGCGCGTCGACACGACGAACCGGGCGGACGTCCTTCGCGGGGTCGTCGACGCGGGACGTAGAGCGTTGGCCCTCGCGCCTGCCGAGGACACCCCGGCAGCGCGGGAGATCCGTACGCAGCTGCTGCCCGGGTTGCTGTGCCACGCGCTGGCATCCTACGCCAAGGTGGCCGCATCGGCTGACGACCGGAAGGCCGCTCGAGCCGAGGCGCTCAGGCTGGCACGCCAGACGTACGAGGCGCTCTCACCGGAACACCAGGGGTATGCCGATCACGCCTGCCTCCTCTCCCATCTCCTGCTGCACGACGCTCCCCACCACGAGATCGTGGACATCCTCATCTCCGGGGCCGAGGCTTCCGGCTCGCCCCCGGCCGCCCGGCTGGAGTGCCGTCGCCTCCAGGCCTACGCCCACTTCAGGATCGGGGAGCACAGGCTCGCCCTCGACGCGATCAGGGCCGCGGTCGATCTGCTTCCGGCGACCGCGCCCCGGGCCGCCCCGCTCGACGCGCGGGCCCGCCGCCTGGAAAACCACTTCGGGCTGGCCACGGAGGCCGTGCTGCTCGCGACCACCGCCGGACGCGTCGGCGAGGCCGTCGAACTCCTGGAGCAGACCCGCGGCGTGATCCTCGGGGATCTGCTCGGCCTGCGCACCCCGACGAGGCTCGCCGACGAGTTCGCGCAGGTGCTGGACACGCTGACCGAGCAGCCCCCTTGGGGCTCCGGCCACGGGACGCGGCTTAAGGCGGTGGAGTCCCGGAGGGAGGCCGCGGCTCGTTTCGAGCAGCTGATTGCCGAGGCGAAGGACGACGATGACGAGGGCAACCCGTTCCGGCCCCCCTCTCTTAATCGGCTCCAGGAGCGCCTGGGCGGCACGACGGTCATCGTCTCGTGCGTGGGCGACGACGCTGACGGCTCCAGCCATGGCCAGGCGATCCTCCTCGGCCGCACCGGGGAGCCTACGACCGTCCCTCTCCTCGATTTGAGCTCCGGCGACGTCGCGCGCTGGGCCCGGTTCCTGGCTGGCGACGGTCAGGAGGACGACGAGAAGACGATCGAACTGCTGGCCTGGCTCTGGGAGACCATCGCGGAGCCCATCGTCGCCCAGTGCGAAGTCGAAAGGATCTGGTGGAGCCCGGTGGGACTGCTCGCCTCCATGCCCCTGCACGCGGCCGGCCAGCACCGCAAGCACGGTGACAACCTCCTCGACCGGATGGTCTCGTCCTACATGCCCTCCCTGCGCTCGCTCGCGCCCGCCCGTTCCAGGTCGGGCGCCGCCGCGAAACTGCTCGTGGTTACGCCTCAGGACGACGACGAGGACAGGTTGCCGGCGATGCGAGACGAGGCCGAAGCGATCATCCAACTCGTCGGCAACGCCCACCGGGCCGGTCTGGAGCGCCCCCTGCACGAGGAACTACCACGCTACGGCGCAGTGCACGTCGCCGCCCATGCCACCGCGCACCTGGGCCTGCCCGCGTCGAGCGGCATCCGCCTCGGCGGTAGCCAGAAGCTGAGCCTGCGCGACGTCACCCGACTGCGCGGCATGGAGGCCGCGCGCTTCGCCTACTTGTCGGCCTGCAGTACGGCAAAGGTGCGGACCGGGCTCGCAGACGAGGCCATCCATCTGTCCGCTGCCTTCCAGGTGGCGGGCTATGCACAGGTGGTGGGCACATTGTGGCCGGTCGCCGACACCATCGCTGCCGAGATCGCCATGGACTTCTACCGTTCTTGCTCCGACGCCCGCGGCCTGCGGCCGGACCGGGCCGCCTTCGCTCTCCACGACGCGGTACGGCGGGCCCGGAAGTGTTATCGCCAGGCGCCGCGGGCTTGGGCGAGCCACGTCCACCTGGGCATCTGAGCCGACCCCCTCAGCGCAAGCCGCAACCCGGTCACGACCTACTTTGGGCTGGGAACACCTTCGGGAGCGGATGGCCATGACGCACGGCTGCCGTCCGCGTTATGCGGGGCCGGATGGCGGTGCGTCGCCCGGCTTGGGGCCGTCGGAGGTGGACTTCGGTCGGATGACGGACGGGCCGATTCGGTGACATCGGTGGTAGGGGCGGGATCACCTGTACCGGGGCCGGCGTGTTCGGGGTTGAGGAACCTGCGGACAGCCATTGGCGGCACCCGCGAGTAACTTAGCTGGACGCTTCGGCGGGGGTTGATACCGGGGGGAACGGCGAGGTGGATGAAGACCTGGCTGGGGCCCGTTAGTGGCTGCGTTTGGGCGGGCCGAGGATGGCGGTGATCTCGGCAACGGCTTCGCTGCCTGGGCGGGTGTAGCGCATGGCGGTGCGCGGGTTCTTGTGCGTGTCTTGGGCATGATGAGCTGCAGCGGCACCTTGGCCTCGCCGAGATGGGTGGCGGCTGAATGCCGGAGCTGGTGAGGATCCAGGCCGAGGTGTTTGTCCATGAGAACGCGGAGGCGGTCGTAGCCGAGACGGGGACGGCCGGTGTGCGGGCAAATGTGCTCGGGCCCGGGCCGCCTGGCGGGAACGGGGCCACGGTCGGCGAGGAAGAGCGGCCCTCGAGTACGGACAGGTCCGTCCGGGTGGCCGTCGGGAAGCCGCAGGAGGCGGGGTAGGAGACGAGCGGTGCCCGCGTCCCAGTAGACCCATTCGGTGTCACCGCCTTTGGAGGTCAGCGGCGCCTTTCGGTTCTCCAGGTCCAGGTCCTGGACGTTGAGGGAGAGGATTTCGGCGGCGCGGGCGGCGCTCTCGTACAACATCCGGTAGAGCGTCTTGCCGCGCAGCGGGATGTCTCGGCGTGACAGCAGCCGTTCCAGCTTGGTCTTGGCCACGGCTTTGGTGTGGTCGACGTTCTCGCGGCGCCGTTCGGCCTCTGCCGGGACCGACGGGGCCGCCCACCGCTTCTTCGTGGAGCACCACGCCAGCCAAGAGGAGACGGCGGCCCGGTTGCGGTTCCACGTCGACGGCGCGCACCCACCCCATAGGGAGGCGAGGGCGTCGCCGATCTCGGCGTCGGCGACCTCGCCCAGGCGGCGGGAGCCGCCGCCGATGTGCGCGATGGTCCGGTCGATCGCCGAGGCGTAGGCGCGGTGGGTGTTGGGGTTGGCGGCCCGGTGTGTGCCGAGGAACTCGTCGGCAGCCTCGGCGAGGGTGACGCCGCTGCCGCGCAGCGCGGTGACCTTCCGGCTGGCGGCCGCGCTCACCGGTCGCTACCCGACGCGGGCGCGATGTACCGGATAACGTGCCCGAGTCGCGCATCGGCCGCCGAGACGGATCCCCAGCTCGACCGTGATCGTTCGGCGCTGATGTACGTGATAACAGCCAATTATCACGTACATCAGCGTGGCCGTCATCAGACGCTGCGGGCGGCGATGGGGACCAGGAAACTGATTAAGGGTCAGCGGGCAAACGTGACACCCGCATCCCATCCGCAGCTCGAAGCCGGCAACCCAGTGGGCGGTGTTCCGCGGCCGGTCATCCGGCGACAGTGAGCACGATCTTTCCGGTGGTTCGGTTGGTCTCGCCGAGCTCATGTGCCTTGGCCGCCTGCTCGAACGGCAGGACGGTGTCGACCTCGACACCCAGCCGTCCCGCCTCGACCAGCTCGGCGATCGTCGCCATCGCGGCGTTGTCCGGCTCGACGAGGACGAAGCCCGCCCAGATGCCGCGCTCCCCGGCCTGGCGAAGAAGGTCCTCGTCAGGCTCCGGGTTGAGCTGGGCAAGAGTGCCGCCGTTCCGCAACGTCTGCAGGGAACGCGCCCCGTAGTCGCCGCCGATGCTGTCGATGACCAGGTCAACGTCGCGTACCGTCTCGGCGAAGTCCTCCTCGGTGTAGTCGATCACCTCGTCGGCGCCCAGCGCATGTACGAAGGCGTGCTTGGACCCACGTGCGGTACCGATCACGTACGCGCCGAGATGCTTGGCGAGCTGCACGGCCAGGTGGCCGACCCCGCCGGCCGCGGCATGGATCAACACGCGCTGGCCCGGCTGCACGTTCGCGGTGTCGTGCAGGACCTGCCACGCGGTGAGCGCCGCCAGCGGCAGCGCCGCGGCGTGCACGTGGTCGAGGCCAACCGGTTTACGGGTGAAGTGCCGCGACGGGGCGGTCACGTACTCCGCGTAGCCGCCCGCCTTGTGCGGGAAGCGGGGCATGCCGAAGACCTCGTCACCCGGCCGGAAGCGGGTGACTCCGAGGCCCACGGCCTCGACTACCCCGGACACGTCCCAGCCGAGGACGGCGGGCGGGTCGCCCAGCAGCCTGCCGACCGTCCGTGACTTCCAGTCCGTGGGGTTGACGCCGGCCGCGTGCACCCGCACCAGGACCTCCGTCGGCATCGGCTCAGGACGGTCAACCTCGGCCAGCGTCAGCACCTCGGGGCCGCCCGCGGACTCCTGAATGATCGCGCGCATCCGCGCCGTCGTCGTGTCTTCGCTCATGGGAGAACCGTAGTGAAAGCGGGAATGAGTGCGCAGCCCATCGTTGGGCTCTTGGACTCTTCTCGCAGGTCAGAGGAGATGATCTTTCTCAGGCATGTAATGCATGTTGATTGGTGCGAGGAGCCAGACGCTCCCGTGGACATTTCGCGATCTCGGGCGCATTGACCCTTTTCGGAAGGGATCGACTGAGTCGCGTCAGCCGTTCGACGGCGCTCTTCAGCCAGCGCTGCTCGTGGTCATCCCTGGCTACCTTCACCGCAGCCGCCCGGTCATGTCGCCGACCAGGGCGCACAGAAGCTCATCGAGCACGCCCTGCCCTGTCGCTGCCCTTCGGCAAGCGCGCCCGCCCGCAGGAGCGGATCGCGGCGGCGCCGGTCATGAGCAGCGTCAGGCGCTGGCCGCCAGTGGTACCAGTACCGGCGCGATGCCGAGCAAGGCGGGCAGGATCAGGCCCACGGCACCGAGGACCTCGAGCGGTCGACCACGGCGCGCTGCCGCCGCGGCTCCTCCTCCGGCCGCGGTGTGCCCTGCACCTTCCGGCGGGCCCGGCTGGTGAGCATCTTGGTCGCGTCGGCGGACCGGCCGATGATCTCGCCGATCTCGCCGAAGGGCACCGCGAACATGTCATGCAGGACGAACGCCAGCCGTTCGGTGGGCGTGAGGGTGTCGAGCACCACCAGCAGTGCCAGCCCGACCGACTCGGCGAGCACCGCGTCCTCCTCATGGTCATGACGCGACCGAAGGTGCCGAGGTAACCGTTCGGCGTGCGTCTGATGGGAGACCGCAATGTCACAGGGATCGGGTCGCCGGCGTCTCATGGTTGTCAGGACGCCGCGCAAACGATCCACACGCCTCGTGGAACTTACCGCTGACCTCGAATCCACCGGACGGCTGGTCGAGTGACGCGATCGTCACCGCCCGGCCCCCGGCTCAAAGAAACCAAGAAACTAAAGGAGATCCCCACCATGATCCTGGTAACCGGTGCCACCGGAAACGTCGGTTCCCACGTCGTCCGCCAACTCCTGGAGGAGGGTGAGAAGGTCCGCGTCATGACCCGCAACCCCAGCGGCCATGCGTTCCCTGACCAGGTCCAGGTCGTGACCGGCGACCTGGCCCAGCCGGAAACGCTGTCTGAGGCACTGTCCGGCATCGAGCGGGCCTTCCTGTTCCCCGTTCTCCAGGGGATCGACGGATTCCTCGACGTGGCCAAGCGAGCCGGCCTTCGGCATGTCGTGATGCTGTCCTCGGTGTCCGTCACGTGGCCCGAGCCCGGCTGGGTCGGCGAGGTGCACCTGCGGCTCGAACGATCCGTCGAAGCGTCCGGGTTGGCGTGGACCTTCGTGCGGCCCGACGGGCTCACGACCAACGACCTGGTCTGGGCGCCCCAGATCATCGAGGGCGATGTCGTACGCGGACGCTACGGCGACGCCGAGACGGCCCCGATCGACCCGCGCGACATCGCCGCGGTCGCCGTCCGCAGCCTCCTCGATGGGCGTGCCGGCGAGGGGTACTCGGTGACCGGACCGCAGTCGCTGACCCAGATCGACCGCGTGCGCGTCATCGCGGAGACCATCGGGCGGCCGTTGCGGTGGGAAGAGCAGTCCGAGGACTGGTTCCGGGACGAGATGGCCCGCGCCGGCATGCCTGCCCCGGGGATCGACGATTACGTCAACTTGCTCACAGCGAGAGTCGGCAAGCCCACGGAGGTCCTGCCGACGGTCGAACAGGTCACCGGCCGACCGCCCTTCACCTACGCACAGTGGGTCGCCGACCACGCCGCCGCCTTCGGCGCGGCGTCGGCCTGACGGATAGGCGGCACCTGCCGGCCTCCGCGCACGTCCCGAGGACGAGCTCGACGATGACGACTCCCACCTCCTGCTCGCCTTTGTCCAGCTCGTCGACGACGTGTCGAAGGCCGGGTGCCTGTCCTCGCTCATCCCCACATCCTCTGAAAGACCGGCAGAGGGCCGCAATCGCGCAGCCAGGCCGCCCGCCGCGGACGATTCGCCGGATCCGGGAGGGGTGACAGCCGCCGTAAAGCCAAAGCTCTACACGCCCTCTTCCTCCACCGTGCCCTCGCCGTCGGGCGGGTCGGGGATCTCGCCGAGCTGGCGCAGGCCTTCGGCCGGAGCGGAGGAGGCGATGGCGTAGCGGCCCAGGACGTTGACGTGGGCGTGGCCGAGCGGGCTGAGCCGGGCGGCGTCCTCATCCTTGACCGGCACGCTCTCGGCCCGCAGTTGGTCGACGGCGGCCGACAAATACCTCGAATTCCACAGCGTGACCGCGTTGACGACCAGGCCGAGCGCGGCTGTCCTCGCCGGGAGCTCGGCACGCCGTTCCCAAACAGAACCTCCAGCGTCTCGGGACGGTAGCCCGGCGCGGGAGCTGGCCGGGCACGCTCAGCCGCCTGCCGGGTCTGCTCGGCGTGGTGAGCCAGCACCCGGCGGATCACATCCTCCTTGCGGGGAGTAAGGTAAAGCTGAGCGCATGTTCCAACACCAGCTGCACGTCAGTGAGCGGCAAGCCGGGATCCTCGGCCATTCGGTAGGCGGCCGTGTGCCGGAGCGAGTGCAACGTCGCCGAGGTGCCGACCCGCTCGTTCACCCGCTCGAACATCCGGTGCACCGCGTGATAGGTCAGCGGCCTGGCCGGGCGGCGCAGCGTCCACCACAGCGGCTGCCGCCGTCCCTTGGGAATCAGCTCCTCCATCTCCACCTGGTAGAGCCGTAACCACACGAACGCATCGGTGGAGGCCGGTAGTTGCTGCAGCTCACGGGTGCCCTTGCGGACGACCGTGATCAACTGGCGGCCAGGCTCGACCCCCGCCAGCGTGGCCGACAGCAACTCCGACGCCCGGGCCCCGGTGGACACATAGAACGCCACCAGCGCCCGGTCACGATGCGACGGCAGCGCCGCGAAGATCTCGTTGAACTCCTCATCCGGCACGCTGCGCGGGATCCTGTTTGGGCACCCGCGGCCGATACAGACCGCTGCGTTCGTTGCGAAACGGCTCCATCGGGTTGTGGTGCGCGTTGGCCCGCCCACCCCGCCGCGACCGATGCAGCGGGAACGGATTGATGATCGGCCCGGTGCCCACGCTTTGATGGAAGTCGTAGAAGGCCCGCAGGACCGTCTCGCTGTGCGCACATACCGACGGCGCGTACCCTCCACTTGCCGTTGCCGAGCTCTCGACTCCGCTCTGCCGGCGCGTACGCCAGTGCGGCCGAGGCTGCTTCCCGGCGACCTGCATCCACTGGGAGAAGTCCCGGGCCTCCACGCGGGTCGCCTGATCCCATGGGATCTCGATCGCCCAGAGAAACCGGAACCACCGCAGCAGATCCATCCCATACGAACGAACCGTCGACTCCGCCCGCCCGGCCGCCAACAGGTCGCAGAAGAATGCGGCGACAGGCTCAACCGCCGTCCCGGATTCATCCAGCACTCGGTACGGCTCGTATCGGTCCCCGGTCTCGACCAACCCGCCGATCAACGGAACCACCAACGCCGCCAAGTCCCGAGACGGCCAACCCTCTTCGATCACGACGCCAGACCATGCCAGGACGGATCAGTACTTGTCCCCTGAACTGCGAAAACCAGGGCAGTAGTTCAGTCAAGAAGGAAATGGATACTCCTCGCGTGACTATCCGTCACCACCGGAATCGTGGAAGAGCCGTTGTTCTTACAGTCCCTCGTCTGGCCTGACCGCTGCTGATATCCGAGGGCGCTCCCACCGCGGCCGTGCGGCGGGGCCTGATGGTGACGTTCCGTGGTCCGCCGTCGTACCCGCTGTACTGTATGTCCGCGGCCTCACCGATACTGGGTGCCTGGCGCCTGCCCGACTCAGCATCGCGTCCGCAGGCGGAAACGCCCGGCTGGCGGAAGCCTGCTGGAGGACTCATGGCGCCGTGGGAACGAGCCCGTTGGCCGCGATGACGTCGCGGTACCAGTATCCCGAGGACTTGACGGCACGCTGGCCGCTGTCGTGGTCCACGTGGATCAGCCCGAAACGGTTCACGGGGTCATCGAGCAGCGACCAGACGCTCCAGCCGCGCAAGTCGACGCCGGCGCGTAGGGCCTCGTGCGCGGCCCGCAGGTGGTCGCGGATGTACGCGCGCCGGGCGGGGTCGTCGACCACGCCGTCGGCGGTGAGGGTGTCAGGGAAGGCGGCGCCGTTCTCGGCCACGTAGAGGGGCAGGTCTCCGTACCGGTCGCGGAGCGCGTACAGGACGTTTTCAAGGCCGCAGGGAGCGATCTCCCAGCCCAGCTCGGTGACGGGCCCTGCGGGCTCGGTCACGTGCACGTCCAGCACTTCGGCCAGAACGGTCTCCTGACGCTCGATCGCCGCCAGCTCGGCGATCCCGAGCTGATCGACGTCGTTGAAGGCCGCCTCCGAAGGTGCCTCGGGTGGCGCCGAGCCGTCGGGGGCCTCTTCGGCGGGCGCCGAGCTGGCGACGGCCAGGCGGAGGTAGTAGACGACGCCGAGGAAGTCGATCGGGGTGGAGATGATGGCGAGGTCGCCGTCGGCGACCGGCGGCCAGTCGCGCCGCAGGCGCTCGGGCAAGTCACCGGGGTAGGAGCCGAGCAGGGCGGGGTCGAGGAAGAGCCGGTTGAAGTAGCCGTCGGCGCGGCGGGCCGCGTCACGGTCGGGCAGGCTCGGGGAGGCCGGCCGGATGTCGGTCATCACGGTGCTGAGGCCGATCTCGCCGCGGGCGTGGCTCGCCCTGAACGCCTGCACCGCCAGGCCATGCCCGAGCAGCAGATGATGGCCGGCGCGCAGCGCGGTACGCAGGTCCCGGACGCCCGGCCCGTCCTCGCCGATCACGTGACCCAGGTGGACGATCGACCACGGCTCGCAGACGGTGAGCCAGCGGGTGACACGGTCGCCCAGCCGGTCGTACACGATGGCCGCGTAGTCGGCGAACCAGCCGGCGCAGTCACGGTTTGCCCAACCGCCGCGATCCTGCAGGGCGGCCGGAAGGTCCCAGTAGTAGAGGTAGGGAAAGGGGGTTATGCCTGCTTCCAGGAGAGTATCGACGTAGGAGTCGTAGTGGTCGAGGGCTCGCCGGTTGACCGTCCCCGTCCCCTCGGGGAGGACGCGCGGCCAGGAGATCGAGAAGCGGAGGGACTGCAGGCCGATCTCCCGGGCCAGGCTCACGTCTTCCTTGAAGCGCCGGTAGTGCTCGACACCTCGCTCCAGCGCCATGGCCGGGTAGCCGTTTCCGGGGGTGCCAGCGAAGGTGTGCTGGATCGAGGGCCCGGCGCCGTCGGCGAGCGGCGCGCCGTCCATGAGGAAACCGGCGGTGGACGCGCCCCAGAGGAAGCCGTCCGGGAACCGAGGGCTTTCGTCAAAATGCGCGTCGCGGTGGGCTGCGGGCATACCTGACTCCCTTGATTGTTGCATCAGCGTATATACTTGCCATATATACACGAACGTAACAAGAGGTGGGCCGATGAGCATCTCCGACTCCCCAAGGCTGGCACGGGCCGAGCGGCGCGAGCAGATCCTCGCCACCGCCACCCCGATCTTCGCCAGAGCCGGCCTGACCGGGACGAGCCTGGACGACATCGCCACGGCCGCCGGCGTCAGCCGCATGATTCTTTACCGGCACTTCGAGTCCAAGGACGACCTGTACCGCGCGGCGCTGCAGCGGGCCGCCGCCCATCTAGCTGAGGCCGTCGGCGACGAGCTCACCGAGGGCAGCGTCCAGGAATTGGTGAGCTGGGCCGCCGTCGATCCCGGTGCGTTCAGGCTGCTTTTTCACCAGGCCGCGCGGGAGTCGCGGTTCCGATCCGAGATCGACGAGTTGCGCGCGAGCATGGCGGAGGAGGTGCGCCGTAACCTCGCTGAGGTCGTCAACGATCCGCTCTGGGCGATATGGGCCGCGCAGCTCTGTCTGACGGTCACCGTCGAGGCCATCATGACCTGGCTGGACCTCGGCGCACCCGACCCGGCCAGCGCGGCCACCCGCATTGACCGGGCGGCAAGAGCTGTCCTGTCGTCGATAACGGAGTAGCGGCATTTTACTGGTGAGGTTGCGTATATAACTGTCGCGGGTTCTCGATGCAGGCCGAGGCGGCAGTAACTGACCGTGATCTCCAGCGGCGAACCGGCTTCATGCGCCGCTGAAGTACCCGGGTTCGACATAATTCCGCGGCCTGGAGACCCGAATCTAGGTCCTGACCTGTGCTGACATGGGTGTAGGCGTCTGGAGGGCGTTTCCCTAGGCGGAGCTGTTCGCCCTGTTCAGTGGGGTGCGGGCTGGAGGTCGACGACCTGCTTGGGCGCGGGGATCGCAAGCTTGGCGAGCAGGTCTCGTTGGGGCTTGGTGAGGGCGGTGACCTGCCGGAACAGCCCGGCCGGGCCGGTGAAGGTGCCCACCTACCTGTCCGCGGTCGCGGTCGCCCGGGCACTGCGCGGCGGACAGCCCATCTCGGCCGGGGAACAACGCAACCGCATCATCACCCTCGGCCGCTTCCTGACCGACATCACCGAGTGGGGCTGGCCCGACGCCCCACCAAGGCGGCTGATCTTCTCCCGCGACATCCCCAAGCTGCCCCGGCCGCTGCCCCGCTACCTGCCCGTCGACGCCGACCGGCGCATCGCCCAAGCCCTGCACGCCACACCCAACCGGGTCTTCGCCGACGCGCTGCTGCTGGCCCGGGCCACCGGGCTGCGCGTCGGCGAGTTGCGCGATCTGGAGCTGGACTGCGTCCACGAGATCCCCGATACCGGGGCATGGCTGAAGGTCCCGCTCGGCAAACTCGCCACCGAACGCATGGTGCCCCTGGACGACGACACCCTGGCCCTGATCGACCGCATCGCCCAGACCCGCTCCCCGACACGGCCGCTGCCGCATCCCAAGACCGGACGGCCGACCGAGTTCCTGCTCACCCACCTCGGCAAGCGTGTCTCGGCCGCCGCACTACGCGAGGAACTGGCCCGCGCAGCCGAAGCGGCAGGCCTGCCGAAGGCCACACCGCACCAGCTCAGGCACACCTGGGCCACCGCCTTGATCAACTCTGGTTGCTCCCTGCAGGCGTTGATGGTCATGCTCGGCCACAGCGGCGATGAGCCTGCGCTATGCCCGGCTGTTCGACGCCACCGTCCGCGCCGACTACGAGCGTGCTCTGACTCAGGTCAAGGCACAGCTCGGCGCCCCTGCCAACCCCGGCAAGCCGACCATGCTGCCAATTACCGACATCACCCGCGCCACCCGGAGCTGGACCGACACTCCGCTGCTGAAGTCCCGGCTGGCCGGCGGCTACTGCCTGCGCACCGCCGCACAGGGCAGCTGCGCCTACGCCAACATCTGCGAGCACTGCCCCAACTTCCGCACCGACGCCGCGTTCCTGCCCGTGCTCGCCGCGCAGCGGGCCGACCGCCGCGCTCCTGGCCGACGCCGAAGCCCGCGGCTGGGGCGAGGAAGCCGCCCGCCACCGGCGCTTGCTGGAGCGGCTCGACCAGCACATGGCCCACACTGAGGTGTCATGACCGACCAGAGCGGCGACCTGCCTGCCACCGTCCGCGACGCCTGCACCAGCCTCATCCGAGCCGGTGAACACGTGACCTTTGCCGCCGTCGCCGCCCGCACTGGGCTCAGCCGCACCACCCTCTACCGGCGTCGCGACCTGCGCCAGCTCATCGAGCAACACCGAGACCTCCATGGTGAGCGGCTCACCCTCACCGGCCTGGCCACCCAGCTCGACCAACTCCGCCAGAGTCTGGAAGCCGTCGCGGCCAATGTCCGCCGCCACGAAGAACACCTGCGCAGGCTCCAAAGAGCCGACCGCGCCGGCTGACGACCGCGCTACGCTGCCAACACGAAGTCTGAAGATCGATTAGCGGATAATCGAAGAACAGCAGGTCGACCTCAAGGTTCAGCAGGTTGGCGATCTCGTCGAACACCTGCTTCTCCAGGTCGTCTTTGACCTCGTGCAGCCAGTCCATCGCCCGGTAGCACGTCTGCTCGCCGACCTCGGCCAGCCCGTTGAGGTGAACGTCGTTGGTGATCCAGTCCGCGGCGGCCAGCTTGGACGACGGTGCCAGGGCCCGGTTGGCGGCCAGGCCGAACAGCACCCGCTCGGTGACGGTCATGTCCCGTCGGCGGCCTCGCTTGGGCTGTCCGACCCTGCCGACGATCTGGTCGATCTTCAGCCGCCGCCACAGATGATCGAGTACGTAGGTGCCGCCGAACGGGACCGAGGACACGAACTCCAGGTCCGAGGTCGCCGTCGCTGCCAGAGCATCGCCCGGCGCCAGTAGGCGGGATAGAGACGTGACCAGCCGCTTGACCGCTTCGCGGTCCAGTTCGTCCTCGCGGCCGAAGGTGAACAAGACCTTCGGCACTGCGCGGCCCTTCACTGGATCCCACTCGTTATGGGCCAGATGCAGGTACCGGACCGTCCCGGACTTGTTCTCCCGCTTCGTCGTCTTCACGTACACGACTCCAGACCATAGAGCCCGGGCCAGCACAGGCGAATCGCCAAAATCGCGTCTCTAGGCAGTTTCGGCCCTGGAGGTCCGCCTCCAGCCGCTGACCTGCACGTTCAGGCCACAGTCCCCTCTAGAAGCTCCGAATTATGTCGAACCCGGGTGACCGCGTTGCCCGACCGACGTCGTGACGTTCACGATCACTCCGCCACCGACCTCCAACGCGGGCAACGCGGCCTGCGCCAGCATGACCGGCGCGACCAGATTTGTCGCCAGCGGTGGTTCGACCAGATCCCTGGTGAACGTCCCGAGCGTCCCGCCACCGACGATCCCCGCGTTGTTGACCAGCACGTCCAGCCGACCGTGCGACTCCATGACGGCACACACGATCTCCTCCGCGGCACCTTCGGCGGCGATGTCGGCGGTCAGCGGATGGATCCCGTCATTACCGGCAGCCGCTTCCGCCAGCGGCTCCGCTCTGCGGCCCACGGCAACCACCTGCGCACCCTGCCGGGTGAACAAGCGGGCCGTCGCACGCCCGATGCCGGTGCCCGCTCCGGCAACAACGACCACTTTGTCACGCAATGAGCTGTCCATACGGGCAATCGTCGAACCCTGCCGCCAACGACAAGGTCAAAACCGTGAGGCTGGGCCCCCATCACACAGGAATGTCGGCCGCCGACCTACACGATCTGGCGGCCCGGCTCGCCGGGTAATGAGCCCAGTCCACGTCCGAGCGATGACGATGAGCAGGAAATGGACCAGCCGCCCGCGGCCATCAGAATGAGCCGCGCTCTCCTGCTCGCCGCCCGCCGTGTCAATGGCCAGGTGCGTGTCGCCGCTGGCCAGGCGGGCGTAGTCACCAGCCGCGCGTCGCCGGGGTGGCCATTGGCGTGAGCCATCCGACCGACTGCTCACGGGGTGCGCCCGAGCCACCCTTTCAGCCGGCGTTGACATGCAGGAGGTCGGCGAAACCAGTCAGTTGACTGATTCGCTGACGGGTCGGGTGCCCTAATGTCATGGCGCGAACGCTGACCGTCTTCATAACCGACGAGCGGCATCCCGTCTCGAAGCCGAAGGGAGGTAGTGCGGCCGATGCGACGCGACCCGGTATGGAGACCTGATGAGCTGATCCAGCGGTAGGGCGGTGGCGGCTGCCGCGTGTCCGCGGAGCCGAGGTTCTACCGCCGCGGCAGCAGGTTGAAGCCCAGTAGGTGGAGAACGCGAACTCACAGTAAAGGGCGCCATAAGGTGCCGGTGTCCTGCCGTTCGATCTCCGCCCGGGTCAGATACCGCCCCGCCCACCCGCAAAGCGGAAATAATCGTAAAACCCCTGGAAATCCTCCCAGGGCAAAGAAGGGAAACCGGTGAAACGCACGATTGCCCTGACCATCAGCGCACTGACGCTGAGCGCTATCAGCGTCGTCGGCTTCGGCCAGGCCGCGCAGGCAGCCCCCTGTGGATACAATTTCTGCCTGTTCGAGCACGACAACTTCCGCGGTCTAAGCTGGCAAACCATAACTGAAGGCAACTGCGAAAACGTCGCCGCCAACATGAATAACAAGGCCAGCTCAATGGCCAACCTTTCCAATGACCGGGTCTGGTTCTATAACAAGCGCAACTGCGTCGGCCCAGACGGCTACCAAGCTCGCCAACGCAGCGAAGACAAGGACCTGACGAACAACGGGTTCGACAACAAGACGTCGTCGATCTACTCGTAACGCGTACCGGGCGATGTGCCGTCGGTGCGTCGCCCCGCGATCACAGGAGCCCAGGGATGTCCGTTCGGGTATGGTTCCTTCTGCCGGTCGTCGTCGCCGCGACCGCGGGATGCTCGGCGGCGAACCCGCGATCCCTTGAGAAGATCGCCCTCGACCCGGGCGCCGCGGGGCGACGCATCGTCTTGCCCTTCGACACGTACGACCTCTCGCCGGCCGAGATCATGACCTTGGAATCCGCCGAGGAGCTCCTCGTCCGGGACTGCATGCGCCAACGCGGGCGGGCCTGGGAGCTGTTGCCGCGCACCGCCGAGGCCGACATCTCACCGCCCCATCGACGCCGTTACGGCATCATCGAGCCGCTGGACGCCGAGCGCTTCGGCTATCACATGCCCCCCGACGGACGCACCCTGGCCGACCGCAAGGCGAAACGCGCCGTCCGGAGGCAAAGCCTGTCCTCCGAAGACCTGCGTGCCGCCGACAGGTGCCTGGAGAAGGCTGGTGACCGCCTGGCGCGGGGCGCTCCCAAGGTCGATGCCGGCCTGTTCAACAGGCTCATCTTCAAGACCTTCGACACTTCCCAGCGCGAAGCGGACGTCGTTCATGCCTTCCGCGCTTGGAGCACGTGCATGGCAACCGCGGGATTCCGCTACACTGACCCGCTCACCGCGATCAGTGACGAGCGGTGGGCGACACAGCGGCCCTCACCACGGGAAATCCACGCCGCGAAGGCCGACGTTCGATGCAAGACCGAAACTGCCCTCGTGTCCACCTGGGCGGCCGCTGAAAACCGCGTCCAGCACGCCGCCATCCGCGCCCACGCCAAGGAATTCCAGGCACTGAAGGCGAGCAAAGATCGGCAACTCGAAGCCGCCTCCCATGCTGTCGCTCGCGGCTGACGATGCCGGCCGTGACCCCTGGGCGGCGGCTCGTCGAAGATGAGCGGGGTCAAGGCATCCGCGGCTTTGCGGGTGGCGGCGGGTCGATCTCTCCCACATCGCGGCCCCCCAGGACCGGATCACCTACTGGTGTCCGCACTGCCTGCGCGGTCCAGGGTCGCCAGAGCCGCGCACGTCGTCGCAATGACCAGGAGTGCCGCGACCGCTGCGACGACCAGGAGCAGACCGTCAGCGGAGGAGGATGCCGCGAAGTAGACGCTGCCGAGGCCCGCGACCCCGATCACCTCGGCGAGCACGGGGCCGGTGGAGTTCATGGCCGAGATCGCCGAGGCGAACCGGGGTTCCACCAACGAGGTGACCTGTGCGATCAGCGGACTGTACGCGGCGGCGTGCCCGGCCCCGGCGAACAGCAGCAACGGGAGGAAAGCCCACGGGTGCCCGTGGTCCCGGATGAGGAGCACGACCAGGGTCACCCCTGCCACGAAGACCAGTGGGCCCACGATCGGCATGGCACGCCGCAGCCGTTGTGGGCAGTGGTTCCAACTCAGGCTGAGCGCACCGAAACCGAGAGCGTACGGGACGAACGCGAGCCCCGCCTGGAGCGGGGTGTAGCCGAGCTCGGACTGCAGATGCAGGGTCAGTGTGAGCACGAATACGGTGTAGCAACCCATGACGATGCAGCATGCGGCCAACCCCGGCTTCACCCCCTTCCGCTTCAGCGCTGAGAGGTCGAACACCGGGTGCCGTGCCGTGGATTCGTACCGGACGAAGACGCCCGACAGCACGGCACCGCACGCGAGCACGATCCATGCCCAGGCCGGCCAGCCGTGGTCTTGGCCGAATATGAGCGGGAGGGTGAGCGCGGTCATGGCCGCGGTCAACAGCGCTACGCCGGCGAGATCGAGGCGAGCGTACTCGTCGGTACGTGAGCTCAGCAGAACGCGCGAAGCGATCGAAAGCACGATCACACCGATCGGGACGTTGATCAAGAAGACCGGCCGCCAGGAGAGACCGAACAAGTCGACGCCGGCGACCAGCCCTCCGATCAGTTGGCCGAGTACGACTCCCAAGGCGAGGACCATGCTGTAGACACCGATTGCCGTGCGGCGCTCGGCACCTTCCCAGTGGCGGTGGATGAGTGAGAACACCTGCGGCATCAGCATCGCGGCCCCTACCGCTTGAGCGATGCGGGCGAGCACCAGCATGGTCGGGTCGAGGGCCAGCCCGCACAGCAGTCAGGCCCCGGTGAACCAGGCGAGACCGATCAGGAACGCGCGCCGGTATCCAATGACGTCACCGATCCGCGCGCAGGTGACGAACAGCACGCCGGTGGTCAGCAGATAGCTCGACATGAGCAGCTGGATCTCGGCGTCGCCGGCTCCCTGGCGGCGCTGCGCTTCGACACCGCGGTCATCGGCTGCTGCGGCCTGAGCGCAGCAGAGGGGCTGACCGCCTACGACCTCGACGACGCGGCGGTGAAGAAGACGGGCATCGCCTCCAGTCGCCGCATCATCGTCGCCACGGACAGCAGCAAGTTCGGCCGCACCGCCTACGCCTACGTCGGCCCCACCGCGCTCCTGCACACCCTCGTTACGGACACCACGGCGCCCGCCGACGAGGTGGCCGCGCTCGAAAGCTACCGTACTGACCGCCCTGGGCGAGAAGACGTTCGAGGAGGAGTTCGGGCGCGGGACAGCAGATTAGTGCTGCGTTCCTCAAAGGGTGTGGGATTGCTCCTCTGGCCAGGAGCCTTGAGCAGCCGGATCCTCATGACAGGAGGGTTCCGCCATGCGAAAGCTACTGTTCGCGCGGGCTCCGTGCGATGAGAGCGAAGAACGCACTATGCGCCGGTTGGCCGGTGCCCGGCACGCTCCCGGTGACTAGATCCAGCGCGCCCGGATCGTGGTAGCCGGCTGGGCGCTGGCCGAGCCCGTGGCGGGTGCGCTGGTGGGGCTCCTGGCGGGCCTGTATCCGGCGCTGCGCGCGGCCCGCATGGAACCGGTCGACGCACTGCGCTGAGTCGTGCCGTACCGGACCCGGCCCGGCTCCTCGCGTGAAGCCGGGCCTCCTCCAGAAGCCGTCGTGCCACTGCCGCATGCCGGTGCACAATCGGCGAAGAGCGCTTGATCGTCAGCGTGTCATGGCCTCGGTAAGGTCGACTCCCACGGTTTCCGCTAGCCAGTGCAGGAGGGCGACCGAGCCGATGAGGGTGATCGCGACCATGTAGTAGGCCGGGCCGACGGCGATGCCGGTGGCGGTGACCAGCGCCGCGGCGACGAGCGGGCCGGGACCGCCGATGGCGGCCGGGGCGAGGTTGAAGCCGACGGAGGCGCCGCTGACGCGGGTGTGCGCGGGGAAGAGTTCGACGAGCAACCATGGACGCGAGGTCAGCTACGCCGACATCGCCGCCGGCGTTCAGATCCCTGACGGCCACCCGCTGCGGCGGGTCGTTCGAGTCGTCCGCGAGATCACGGCCGACCGGGGCGACCGTCTGGACAGATTCCAGCCCTCGACTGACCCAGCCAGGCGCGACCCCGGCCGGCGCCGGGTCTGGACCACCCGCTACATGCGCTCGGGACACGGCGACAAGTTCGGCGCCCGCGACGCTTCGTCCGCCGCGCGAGCGGCGATGACCTCGGTCAAGGACATGCACCGCGCCACCACCTTCGAGGCGGCCAACCCCCAGTCGATCAAGCGCAAGGAGTTCGAGACGATGGCCCAGGCCGCCGACGAGTGCATCACGAAGGTCGCCGGCCTCGACACGGTCGGTCCGCAGGCCGGTAGGCGCAAGAACACCAGCCTGCCGGCCCAGATGATCGCCGAGCTGGAAGCCCGGTTCACCGGGCCGGCGGCAGGCTGACATGGCCGCTTCCCATGTCAGAGCAACCCCCACGCGGACGCATCGCTCGCCCCCTCAACGACCAGCTGCAAGCTCGCGGCCGGGCTGCTGCTGCCGACCTTCCGGGCGGCCGGCATCGACCGCTTCAAGCGCCTTACCTTGCTGGCCGACCCCAACGCGATCATCCGCGCGGTGCAGTTTCCGATCAGCGACCCGGCCGGCTCAGTGGAGGACATGCTCGCCCTGGTCCGCGCTCAATAACAAAGACCCCGATCCGCTAATGCCGCAATCTCAGCCGATAAAGTCTCCGACTGGTTGGCATGTGCGGCTGACGTCTGCTCCCGGCCAAATAGCGCCGAAATCCTCGGCCATTTACCACTGAAAGTTACATCGTGGCGGAGCTGCGCGGGGAGGCGAAGACGGCACTGGAGCTGCATCGGGAAGGGCTGGCCGCGGCCCGGGACACCGGCGATCCGAGGGCGATCGCCCTGGCCTTTGAGGGGCTCGCCGGGGCGTGGGCACTCGCCGGTCACCCCCTGCGGGCCACCCGCCTGCTCGGTGTGGCCTCCGCGGCCCGCGCCTCGGTGGACGCGCCGCTGCCCGCTGCCGAACGCGGTGACGTGGACCGGATCGCCGCCGCGCTACGCGCGGCACTCGGAGAAGCGGGCTTCGCAGCCGAGTTCGAACTGGGCGCCGCCCTGAACCCGGACGACGCGGACCTGCTCGACACGTGACGGGATACGCCGGGACGCGCGCCCGGTCGGCACATGAACGGCTGGACGTGAGCACGCAGCGCTCCGGGCTGACCCGTGGTGATCAGACACGTCGGGCTCTCTTCGAGGTCCAGCCTCACTGACTCGGCTCGCGCACGTTCAGCTCGAAATCCACCGTGATGCGCGGCCCGCGTCCACCGGGCTTGCCAGCGATCTGCTCGTGGAGCATCGCGACGGCGTTGAAAGCCGCTGGCTGGCTGGCACGCTGGGCCGGATCGTCTCTCTGTCAGCAAGACCGAGGGGTTCTTGGGGGAACGCTATCGGCGCATCACCCGCCGCCGCGGCAAGTCCAAAATCCTCGTCGCCGCCGGGAACTCGCTGCTCACCATCATCTACCACCTGCTGTCCGGCCCTCAGGCCCGCTTCCACGACGTGGGAGCCGACTACCACGACAGCCGCATCAATAAGGACCGCCGTGCCCGCAGCCTGGCCAGCCAACTGCAAGCCTCACCGGCAGAAGATCGTCATCCGCAACGGCAAGACCGTCCTGATCGAGCCCGACGCGGCCTGGCTCACAACGCCTCGTGGATTCCTGACTCTGATCATCGGTCAGGGTTCGCTGCCGCCTGCCCAGCGAAGGTGTGAATTTTCGGATCAGGCAGTCGAGGTGGGGCGCGCGGTCTGGTAGATGGTGGTGAGCCAGATGTGGAGCAGTGTCTCCACGGCGTCGGATGCCGGCACCGCGGGCTCGTCGCCGGTCAAGGTCGCATAGAACACCGAGTCGTTCATGGCGTTCAGCGCGATGGCGAGATCGCGGGCTCGCGGTCCGGGCGGCGCGGTGCCGCGGGCACGCTCGGCCTCAATGGCCAACGTGGTCCTGGTGATCCATATCTCCTTCATGTCGGACCGCCAGCGACGGACCTCCGCGCTGGTGCGCCCGGCCTCGACGGCGGCGGCCAGCACCGAGCGGTGCGCGCCGTAGGTCGTGTGGGTGGCGACGAGGCATTCACGCCAGTAGCGCACCGGGTCTTCGCGGAGCCGGTCGAACTCTCCTGTCACGGCCTCGCTGATCTCTTCGGTCACACGGTCGAGCAGAGTGAGCAGCACCGCGTCCTTGGATCGGAAATAGAAGTAGAAGGTGGGGCGCGAGATCCCAGCGCCGCGCGCCAGGTCGTCGATCGAGATTTCGCTCAGCGCCCGCTCCTGGAGCAGCTTCGCCGCGGTGGCGAGGATGTCCAGCTCCCGATCGTCGCCTGTGGGCCGGGAAGCACGACGGCCACGGCTCGAACGTGGTGTCGCAGTGCCGTCGTGGGTCATGCAATTCAGCCTATAGGGCCGGTCGCACGGGATCAACGCAGTGTCGACTTACTCAACATACCGTTGATTGTGTCGACATGATGTCGATATAGTCGAGGCTGCACCTGGGCCATGGCGGCTGGAGGACGAAGGGACAGCCATGACGCTCGAACACCTCGACATCCTGATCGTGGGGGCGGGTCTGTCCGGTATTGGCGCTGCCTGTCATCTGCGCCGGAAATGCGCGGGCAAGACGCACGCCGTCCTGGAAGCCCGCGGAGCGATCGGCGGCACGTGGGACCTGTTCCGTTACCCCGGTGTCCGCTCCGACTCCGATATGTTCACCCTGGGCTACCGGTTCAACCCCTGGCCAGAGGCCAGGTCGATCGCCGACGGCAGGTCGATCCGCGAGTACGTGCGGCGCACCGCGAGAGAGCATGGCGTCGCCGACCGGATCCGGTTCCACCACCGCGTCATCAATGCGGAATGGTCCACGGCCGATGCACGCTGGACCGTTCGGGCAAAGCGCCTCGACACCGGCGAGACCATGCAGCTCACCTGCGGTTTCCTTGTCGTCAACACCGGCTACTACCGCTACGACCAGGGCTTCACCCCCGAGTTCCCGGGCGCCGGCCGCTTCAGGGGCCCCATCGTGCATCCCCAGCACTGGCCGCGGGATCTCGACTACGTCGGCAAGCGCGTCGTGGTCATCGGCAGCGGCGCTACGGCGATGACGCTCGTGCCGGCGATGGCGCAGGCGGCCGAGCACGTCACGATGGTGCAGCGCTCACCGAGCTATGTCCTGTCACTGCCGTCCACCGACCCCGTCGCTGACGTGCTGCCTGCGAGAATTGCCTATCCGGTCCTACGGTGGAAGAACATCTTGCTGGGCCTGCTGTTCTACCAGTTGAGCCGGCGCCGGCCGGCATGGGTGAAACGCTTCCTGCGCAACGGCGTGCACCGTCGATTACCGCTGGACCACGACGTCGACGTCCATTTCAAGCCGCGCTACGACCCCTGGGACCAGCGGCCGTGCATCGTGCCGGACGCTGATCTGTTCCATGCCTTACGCGACGGAAGAGCATCGATCGTGACCGATGGGATCGACACGTTCACCGAGGACGGGATCCGGCTCGCGTCCGGAAGGGAACTGGCGGCCGACGTCATCGTCACCGCCACCGGTCTGAATCTGATGGCCGTCGGCGGGATGGCATTGAGCGTCGACGGCGCCACTATCGCGATCGGAAGGACGACGGCCTACAAGGGCATGATGCTCTCCGGTGTGCCGAACTTCGCGTTCACCATCGGCTACACGAACGCGTCCTGGACGCTGAAGGCGGACCTGGTTTCCGCTTATGTCTGCCGGCTGATCAATCACATGGAACGACGGGGCTACCGGTTCTGCGTGCCGACCGGACCCGCGCCGTCGGCCGACCCGCTCATCGACCTCAAGTCCGGATATGTCATGCGCAGTATCGAGGCGTTTCCCCAACAGGGGGCGTCGGCACCATGGCGGCTGCATCAGAACTACCTGCGAGACGCCCTGCTGATGCGCCACGGCCGCTTGGAAGACGGGACCATGCGATTCGCCCGGTCGGCGCTCGCCACTCTGGAGAGCCCTGCGCAAGCACACCGTGACGCCGCGACAGAACAGGAGAACAAGAAATGACCTTGCAGATTCCCGCGGTCGTGAACGACGGCGACGGTGGCAGCAGGCTGACCACCGTCGCGCTCGAACAACAAGAAACCGACCTGGGACCCGGCGTGGCCCCCATGTTGTCCACGACCCCATCCGAGGTGGCGTCGATACAGTTCATCGACCTTCTCGCCGACATCACCATCCCCGCGCACCCGGCGCCGGCCCGCCAATTCGTTGTCGTGCTCCGCGGGAGCATCGAGGCCGAGGACACCACTGGGGAAACCCGGCGGCTCGGGCCTGGAGACGTCGCCTTCGCCGCGGACATCAAGGGAGGCCACATCACCCGCATCGTCGAGCACCCGGCACGTCTGATGTTCGTCGTGCTGCCCGACGGCGCACCCGGCCCGCTCGACACGAGTCACCGATAACGCCGTCAAGGTAGACCACCACCACGCATCGTACGCATTGCAGCCATACGAGAACGCACTGTAGTTGCCGAAGACGCCAGATGTCTGGGCTTCTCTGTGTGATCTTCTTGCCTCCACAACAAGAAGGATCACCGAGAGCCACGAGCTTTCTCAAGCCCTCTGCGCCCGGCGAGACCTCAAACCCCGATCAAGTTCGAAGAGCCCCCGATGCGCCGATCGTGGCAACATCATGAGTCAGCAGATAAGAAACAGCTCTTAGACGTACCCTCCGGAGGGTTGCCCTCGGGTTCCAGCCGCTATCGCGAAGATCCCTCCGGCGTGCGGCTGCTCCCGCAGTTCCGTTTCGGACAGGCCCACGCGGGCGGTGGTCACGTAGAGCGTGTCGAGATCGAGACCGCCGAAGGAGCAGCTGGTCACCTTGCGTGCCGGGATTTCGATGGTCTTGACGAGCCGGCCTTCCGGTGTGAATCGCTGGACGGCCCCGCCTTCCCACAATGCCACCCACAGGCATCCCTCGGCGTCGGTGGTCAGCCCGTCCGGGCGGCCGCGATCGATGTCGATCAGGCGGCGCCGGTTGGTGAGGGCCCCGGTCTCCGGATCGTGGTCGAAGGCGTCCACGCCGCCCGTGGGGGAGTCCGCGTAGTAGAAGGTGCGCCCGTCAGGGCTCCAGCCGAGGCCGTTGGAGACGGAGACACCGGTCAGCATGGTATGGAGCGTGCCGTCGGGGTCGAGGCGATAGAGCGCGCCCGCGCCCCGGATACCCGTAAGTAGGGTTCCGGCCCAGAAGCGTCCCCAGGGGTCGGCCTTGCCATCGTTGAATCGCCCGCCGGGCGGATCGGTGTCCACCTCGTGCAGGACCGTGCGCGCTGAGCCGTCGGCGGCGCAGCCGATGATCCCGGTAGCCGTGGCCAGCAGCAGGCCACCGTCGCGGCGGACGGCCACGGCACCGACCGCCTCGCCCGCCTCGAAGCTCATGTCCTCACCGGTCGCAGGAGAGAAGAGGTGCACCCGACCGGCCGGGATGTCGGCCCACCACAGCCGCTGCCGTTCCGGGTCCCAGACAGGGCTCTCCGCCACCGTCGCCCGCGCGTCGAGCACCAGGCCGGCGATCACGGGCCAGGCACCGCGATGCTCTGATGGGCCAGGAAGGGCAGCAGGCCGGGCAGCCCGCCCTCGTAGCCGATACCGCTGTCGCCGCGGCCGCCGAAGGGAATCTCCGGGGTGGCGGGGGTGGCCACGTTGACACCCGCGATGCCCACATCGAGGCGGGCGAGCAGTTCCGTGCCGGCGGCGGCGTCGCGGGTGCAGACGTACCCGGCCAGTCCATGTCCGGTGGACGAGGCGTCGGCGATCGCCTCCTTCAGGTCGGTGAAGGAGCGGACCAGGGCGACGGGGCCGAAGACCTCCTCCCGCCATTCGGGCGTGTCCGTGGGCGGGTCGACGACCACGGTCGGTGCGACGTGCCAGCCGCCGGCCTCGGGCCGCGGGCCGCGGTACACCCTGCCGCCTGCCGAGGCCGGCGTGGCGATCAGGTTCTCCAGGCGCGCGGCCATCTCGCGAGTGCGTACGGGGCCGAGGGTCGTGCGCTCGTCCAGCGGGTCACCGGGAACCAGCGTTGAGATCCGTTGGGCGAGGCGATCCAGGAAGTCCGCGCGTACGTCCTCGTGGACCCACACGTTGTTCGCGGCGATGCACGAGGCCCCGTTGTTGCGGAACTTCGCCACCATCAGCGTGTCCGCGGCCTCATCGAGATCGGCGTCGGGCAGCACGATGAACGGCGCCCGCCCGCCGAGTTCCATCACCACGGGAGTAAGGGCCGTCCCGGCGGCCTGCGCGATTTTGCGGCCGACGGTGGTGGAGCCGGTGAAATGCAGGAGACGCACACGGCGGTCGTCCAGCCAGGCACCGGTGATCTCGGCCCCGTCCCCGGCCACCGTGTTCAGCAGCCCGTCGGGGAGCTCGGGTTCGCAGGTCTCGGCGAAGGCGAGGCTGGACAGCAGGGACAGTTCGGAGGGCTTGAAGACCACGGCGCAACCGGCTGCCAGGGCGGGGGCGATCTTGCGCGCGGGAATGGAGACGGGGAAGTTCCACGGCGTCAGGACGGCGGCCACGCCCACCGGCCCGGAGCGGACGAGGTGCCGCAGGCCGGGGCGTACGGAGAGCACCTGGTCAGTGAGGGTGTGCGTGAGGTCGGCGTACCAGTCGAAGTAGTCCGCAGCCAGGGCGAGCTCGGCGCGCGCTTCGCGAAGGCACTTGCCGGTCTCGCGAGTGACGGTCTCGGCAAGATCATGGGCGGTGCGCAGCCGCCCGGCGATCGCGCGCAGCGCCGCGCCCCGCTGCAGGGCCGGAGTGGCGCGCCATCCCTCCAGGGCCGCGGCGGCGAGGTCCACGGCGTGTCCGGCGTCGCGGCCGGTGCCCGCGGCGACGTGCCGGATCCGCCGGCCGGTCGCCGGCTCCAGCACCTCGAAGCGGGGCCCGTCACCGGCACGGGGCCGGCCGCTCAGCCGCACCCCCGGGATGTCCTGGTGCATGATCGGTCCTTCCTGCATTACTCGGTCTCCCCGCGGAGCACGGTCAGGTAGCGGCGTGCGCTGTCCGCCAGCCGCTTCCAGTTCTTGTCTCTGATGGCGTCCGCGTCGATCAGCCCGACCCCGACCCCGACCGTCGCGCAGCCGGCCAGCAGGCACTGCCTGCCGAGCTCGGCGGTGACTCCTCCGGTGGCCAGCAGCGGTATGTCGGGCAGCGGCTGGCGAAGCTGGCCGACGTACGAGGCGCCGAAGGGGGCGATGGGGAAGATCTTGACGATGTCGGCGCCTGCGGCGTGCGCCTGGACGACCTCGGTCGGCGTGAACGCTCCCGGTATCGAGATCAGCCCGGCCGCCTTCGTCGTCGCGATCACCGCCTGGTCCAGGTGAGGTGAGAGCAGGAACGAGGCTCCCGCGTCCGCTGCCGCCTTGACCTGGTCGGGTGTGCGAACACTGCCCGCCCCGACCAGCGCGCCGCCGCCGAGGCGGCGTGCCAGTCCGGCGATCGAGGCGAGGGCATCCGGGCTGTCCATGGTCGTCTCGAACGCGGTCACGCCGGCGGCGTGGAGGGTGTCGCCGGCGGCGAGGACGTCGTCCGTGTCCAGGCCACGGTAAATGATCAGAAGGTCGGGGAGTTCCATGCCTCTCACCAGTTCGTGAAGGAGCCGTCGTTTCGGGACAGGCGCGGTGGCTCGTTCCAGGTAGTGGTACGGGCGGCGGCCAGCGCGTCGAGGTCGATCGCCAGACCCAGGCCCGGCTTCTCCAGCGGCAGCAGGCTCCCGTCCCGCCACTCCGGTGCCATGGGGAACACCTCGGGCAGCAGGGCGGCGGGATGGTAGGGCTGCTCCTGGACACCGAATGCGGTGCACGCCAGGTTGAAGTGGACGGCCGCTGCGGTGGCCACCGGGCCGAGGGGGTTGTGCACGGCCACGCGGAGGTAGTGCGTCTCACACCAGCCGGCGATCTTCGTGGCCTCGGTGAGGCCGCCCGCTATGCACAGGTCGATCCTGGCGTAGTCGATCAGCTCGTCCTCGATCAGTGGCCGGAAGTCCCATTTCGAGGCCAACTGCTCGCCGGCCGCCAGCGGCACGGCGGTGCGCTCACGCAGCGTGCGGTAGGCGCCCAGGTTCTCGCACCGCAGCGGGTCCTCGACGAACAGCGGGCGTAGCGGTTCCAGCTCACGGCAGAGCAGCACCGCCTCGGGCGGGTCGAGACGGGTGTGCACGTCGAGGATCAGGTCGACGTCCTCACCCACCGCCTCCCTGGCCGCCGAGAAACACTCGACGCCCATGCGTACCGCCGAATGCGGCTCGAACGTCTCCCCCGATGCGGGCAGTGCCAGCCGCAACGCCCGCCACCCCTCCTCCCGCAGCGCCATGCAGGCTCGCGCGACCTCAGCGGGCCCGTCTCTCTCGGGTCGTACGTGCGTGTAGCACGGGACGCGGTCGCGGACCCGGCCGCCCAGCAGGACGTGCACGGGTACGCCGAGCGCCTTGCCTTTGATGTCCCACAGCGCGAGGTCGACCGCCGCGATCGCCGAGGCTCCTACCCGGTCGGCGGGAAAGAAGCCACCACGCGACATCACCTGCCACAGATGCTCTGTGCGCAGCGGGTCCTGCCCGATCAGGAGCGGCCTGAGGTGGTCAAGCGCCCCGCACACCGCCTCCCCGCGACTGGCCAGCCCCGATTCACCGATGCCGAGCACGCCTTCGTCGGTGTCCACCAGCACGAACAGATAGGTACGCCGCCCGCCCCGCACCGGCACTGCGCGGACATCGGTGATCTTCACGCCATCTCCTCACTGAAGTGACACGCCGTCCGGCGGCCCGGTGCGATCTCGCGCGCGACCGGCCGCGCCACGCGGCAGATGTCCCGTCCCGCCCGCAGGGCGCATCGCGTGTGGAAGGGACAGCCGGAGGGCGGCGAGAGCGGGCTGGGCACCTCCCCGGGCAGTGGCACGTGGCTTCGCCGCCGCTCGACCGCGGGATCGGGCTCGGGCACCGCTGACAACAGCGCGGCCGTGTAGGGGTGCAGCGGCCGGGCGCACACCTCCTCAGCCGGTCCCTCTTCCATGATCTGCCCCAGGTACATCACGGCGATGCGGTCGCTCATGTGCCGGACGACGGCGATGTCGTGGGCGACGAGCAGGTACGCGATGCCGAGGCGGTCCTTCAGGTCGAGCAGCAGGTTGACGATCTGGGCCTGTAGGGAGACGTCCAGCGCGGAGACGGGCTCGTCCAGCACCAGCACCGACGGGCCCACGGCCAGCGCCCTGGCCAGGGCGATGCGCTGGCGCTGGCCGCCGGAGAAGTCGCGCGGCATGCGAGCCGTCATGGACGCGTCGAGTCCGACGAGTTCCAGCAGCTCCGCCACTCTGCGCCCGGCCTGGCCGGGTTCTGTCAGGCCGTGGATGCGCAGCGGCTCTGCCACCAGCCGCCCGATGGTGTGCCGCGGGTTGAGTGCGGCGTAGGGGTCCTGGAGGACGAGCTGGACCTGCCGGCGCAGCTCCGTCAGCCGGCGGCCGCCGGTCGCCGTCAGATCGTGGTTTTGGACCAGCACGGAGCCGGAGTCGGCTTTCTCCAGGCCGAGAAGTATCCGCGTGAGGGTGGACTTGCCGCAGCCGGACTCACCGACCAGCCCGAGGGCCTCGCCGGCGCGCAGCCGCAGGCTCACGCCGCGTACCGCCCTGAGCTCCCCTTTGGCGCGCGGCCCGAGCCCACGTCCACGCAGCCGGTAGCTCTTGTGCACGTCGCGCAGGACCAGAACGTCGGCGGCGGGCCCGGGCGCCGGAGACGACCGCGCGGGGGTGGGCCGGCCGGGTTCCGCCTGGGCGGGAATGTCGGGTTCGGCGTCTGCGGCCGGCTGCTCGGCCATGGTCAGTCGCAGGCCATCGTCCGTGACCCAGCAGGCCGCGCGGTGGCCGGGGGCACGCTCCGTCAGCGGCGGGGCCGTGGCGTGGCAGCGGTCCTCGGCGAACGCGCAGCGCGGCGCGAAGGCACAGCCGCTCAGGGAACGGCGCAGGTCCGGCGGCCGGCCTGGGATGGATGCCAGCCGGTCGGAGTGGTGGGTGAGTCGGGGCACCGACCTGAGCAGGCTCCATGCGTACGGATGCCGCGGCTCGTCGTGCAAGGCGGCTACCGGGCCCTCCTCGACGGCCTGGCCCGCGTACATGACCAGGACCCGGTCGCTTAGCCGGGCCACCAGGCCGAGGTTGTGCGTGATGACGACGACGGCGGTGCCCAGTTCCCTGTTCAGCCGCGCGAACACCTCCAGGATCTGGGCCTGCACGGTGACGTCCAGTGCGGTGGTGGGCTCGTCGGCGATGATGAGCGAGGGGTCGCCGGCCAGGGCTATGGCGATCATGACGCGCTGGCGCATGCCGCCGGAGAACTGGTGCGGATAGTCGGACAGCCGCCGCACAGGGTCGGGCACTCCGACGAGCTCCAGCAGTTCGGCGGCCTTGGCCCGGGCGCGGCGGCGGTCGTGGCCGTGTGCGCGTACGGCCTCCGCGACCTGTGCTCCGATGGTCATGACCGGATTGAGCGAGGATTGGGGGTCCTGGAAGATCATGCCGATCTCGCCGCCGCGCAGCCGGGTGAGATCGGCTCTGGACATGTCGAGGACGTCACGGCCCCGGTAGCGGATGGAGCCGGAGGTGATCCGGCCCGGGTCGCGTACGAGCCGCAGCACGCTCCTGGCCGTCACCGACTTGCCGGAGCCCGACTCACCGACGATGGCGAGCGACTCGCCGGGATGGACGTCGAAGCCCACCCCGCGTACGGCCTGCACGCCGCCCTCCCGCCCCGGGAACTCGACCGTCAGGTCGCGCACCTGAAGCAGCGGTGACGTACCGCCGGTGTGCTGGTTGCCGTCCATGTGCGCCTTTCCGGGTCATCCGCGGCGCAGGGCCGCGTTGAGTGCGTCGCCGAGCAGGTTGAGTCCGATGACCAGCCCGGTGAGCACGGCGATGGGCGCGAGCACGCCCCAATGTTGCTCCGCGAGGTACGGCAGGCCCTTCTCGATCATGCCGCCGAGCGATGGGGCGGGCGGCTGTATGCCGAAGCCCAGCAGGCTGAGCGCGCCTTCCAGGAATACGGCGCCGGCTGCGGACATCACGAAGTTGACCACGAGCGCGTCGACCGCGTTCGGCAGGATGTGCGTCACCAGGATCGCGGTGCGCGAGGCTCCCACGACCCGGGCACCTGTGACGTAGCCTCGCTCGCGTTCGGTGAGCACGGCGGTCCGGGTCAGCCGGGCGGTGACGGGGATGCCGCTGATCACGATGACGATCAGCACGGTGGAGAAGCCGGGGCCGAGGAACGCGGCCAGTGCCGCGCCCAGGATCACCGTGGGGAAGGCGAGCTTGAGGTCGAGCACTCGCTGAACGAGCACGTCGGCGGCTTTGTGCGTGGTCGCGAGCAACCCGATGGCGATGCCGATCGCTTTGCTGAGCGGCACCGCCAGGACGATGATGATCACATCTTGTCGGATGCCGTACAGCAGCCGCGAGAGCACGTCCCTGCCGAGGTCGTCGGTGCCGAACCAGTGTCCGGCGGACGGCCCCCGCAGGACCGCGCCCGTCTGCTGGAAGTCGGGCGCGTACGGGCTGAGCCATGGCGCGAGCAGGCCGGCGGCGACCAGGACCAGGACGGTCACGGCTCCCGCCGCACCGCCGGGAGAGCGCAGCGCCCGGGGTGTTCTCATGCTTCACCGTCCAGCCTGACGCGTGGGTCGAGGGACGCGTGGATCAGGTCACTGACCAGTTGCACGGCGATGAAGACGACGACGAAGTAGACCACCAGGTCCTGGATGATCAGATAATCGTGGTTCGCGACCGCGTTCGCCAGCACCTGGCCGAGTCCGGGCCAGGCGAACACCGCCTCGATGACCACCGCGCCGCCGAGCAGGTGCCCGACGCGCACGCCCAGCACCGTGATGACCGGCGGCAGCGCGTTGGGCAACGCATGCCTCCACAGCACCCGGCGGGCGGAGACGCCCTTGGCGTGCGCGGTGTCGAGGTACTCCTCCTCCAGTTGCCCGCGTAGCTCGGTCTCCAGGAACCGGCCCACGACCACGCCCGAGTGCAGGCCCAGTGCGATGGCGGGCATGGCGAGGTACTGGATGCCGATCTCCGGGTCGGTGAGCAGCGGCTCGCGGCCACCCGCGGGCAGTAACCGGACGGTGATCGCGAACGCCAGGATGAGCAGGATTCCCAGGACGTACTCGGGCACGCCGAAGATCAGCGCGCTGGCGCCGCGGAGCAGTGCCTGCGGCACCCGCCGTCGTACGGTGGCCGCGGCGATGCCGAACGCCGCCCCGGTGACGGCCGTGACGACCAGGCTGGCCAGCGCCAGCTCCACGGTGGCGCCCGCCGCCACCCCGAGGGTCTCGGCGATCGGCGCGCCGGAGACGTAGGAGGCGCCGAGGTCGCCGGTGATGAGGCCGCGGGCCCAGTCCGTGTACTGCCACAGCAGAGGCCGGTCCAGGCCCATGCGCTCTTCCAGGGCGGCGACAGCGGCAGGATCGGCCTGCTCGCCGAGGATGACCGAAGCAGGGCTGCCGGGCAGCAGCCCGACCAACAGGAAGACGACGACCGAGGTCAGGATGACGGTGAGCGCCGCGGTCGGAAGGCGGCGGATGAAGTAGGACAGCACGTGTCAGATCACCGTGGAGTTGCCCAGGAGCACGTCGTCCCAGACGGAATAGTCCCAGTTCGAGACGCCGGTGGTGACGGCGGTGGGAGTGGCGTGCACGAGATCGCAGCAGAACGCCTCGTCCAGGACGAACGCGGTGACGGCGTCGTAGGCCGCACGCTGCTCGTCCTTTCCCGCTGCGCTCAGAGTGGCTGCGGCGAGCTTCTCGTACTGCTCCGATGCGAAATTGAACAGGTTCTGGGTGGTCCGGTACGGCATGGCGCTGTAGAGGAGGTTGGCGGGGGAGAGGTTGGTGTAGCCGTGCTGGCCCATGAACATGCCCTCGAAGGTACGGTTCTCGATGCGCTCCTGCTGCTGGGTGGCGTTGAGCACGCGCAGCTGTGGTCGCAGCCCGGCCTCGCGCAGGTTGAACTCGACGATCTCCGCGGCCTTGCTCACCGCCTGCGCCGACTCCAACACCAACTCGGCGCCCCCGACCCCGGATTCCTCGAGCATCCTCCGGGCGCGGGGCAGATCGCGGGCGTAGTGGTCGGCGAGCCGCTGGTTGTAGGCGGGGCTGCCGGCCGACCACGTGGTGGCGTTCGGGGTGGCCTTGCCACGGTAGATCTCGTCACTGATCCTGCGGCGGTCCAGCGCGTAGTGGATCGCCTGCCGTACCTGCTTGTCCTTCAGCGGGTCCGCGTTGACGTTGCAGCCGACGTAGACGCCGGAGCTGTAGGTGTCGTAGGGGGTGACGGTGAATTTCCGGTCGGCCTCCACCTGCTTGAGCTCCATGGGGCCAACCCCCGTAGCCAGGTGCACCTGGCCGGAGCGCAGTGCGGACATGCGGGCCTCAGGTTTGGTGATCACCCGAACCAGAACGCCGTCCAGATCTGGCCTGCCGGATTCCCAGTACTTCGCGTAGCGGTCGAGCTGCAGGCTGGTGCCCTGCCGGTACTCGCCGAAGGTGAACGGGCCAGTGCCGACCACCTTGGCACCGGTCACGAGTTCCTTGGCCGACTCCCGATCCAGGAGGATCATCAGGGACAGCGCGTCGAAGAGGTTGTTCACCGGCTCGTCGAAAGCCAGCCGGGCCGTCCTGGGGTCCACCGCCTCCACTTCAGCCAGCCGCTTGAGCAGCCAGGCGAAGGCGAACGGCGGCTGCATATCGCGCTGAAACTCCATGGAGAAGCGCACGTCGTCGGCGGTGAAGGGACGACCGGAGTGCCAGGTGACGCCGTCGCGCAGAGTCAAGGTGATCACGCGGCCCCCGTCGCTCGTCTCCCATGCGGTGGCCAACTCCGGGAGGATCTCGTGGGTCTTCCTGTCCAGGCGGATCAGGCTGTTGAAGACCTGCCTGCGCCACGTGGCGTTCTGGGCGGACTGGTTGACCACGGTCTTGGGGATGATGTCCGTGCCCTGCGCGATGACGAGCCGGCCGCCCCGCGAGCTCGCCCTGGCGCTCTTGTTCCTGGCTTCGCGTTCGACGGCGGAGGTGCAGCCGCTGACGCCCGTGCCCAGCAACGCCATACCTGCCATACCCCAGCGCAGGAAGTCTCGTCGCGGCACTTGGCCGGGATGGTTGCTCATGGTGGAATCCTCCGTTGCGCGTCGGCGGGCCAGGCCGTTCGGCTGAGCTTTCTAGCTGCTCAACTAGTTAATTCCTTACAGAAGTTAATCTGCCGGCTACGGCGGCGTCAAGGCATTCGCCCCAAGGAGGCTCTCGGGAGGACTGCCATTGACGCGCTGGATCGAGGCCATTATCTTCTGTCTGAAATTTATAGCCTGCCTCGATGAGGAGCCCATATGAGCCTGCGGATCACCGACCTTCGCCTGCGCCGCTTCCGCGCGACACAGAGATCGACGTGGATGTTCCTCGAGATCGAGACCGAGGACGGTCTGGTGGGAACGGGGGAGTGCTCCGACAGCGGGTGGCCGGAACAGGTGCCGGAGACGGTCGCACGGCTGGCCTCCCGAGTGCTCGGGACCGACGCGGTGGCCGGTGGGCAGGACCTCTGCGACCAACTGCGCCGCGAGTGCGCGCTGCACGGCGACCGCCGCACCCGCTTCCTACGGCGCACCGTCATCGGCGGCCTCGACATGGCCCTGGCCGACATCGCCGCGCAGGCGCGAGGAGTGCCGCTGTGGCGCTGGCTCGGAGGCGAGCAGCGGGAGAGCGTTCCGGTCTACGCCAACATCAACCGCAGCGGCGGCAGGCGCCGGCCCCGGGACTTCGCCATCAAGGCGGCCGCCGCGGTCGCCGACGGCCATGGCAAGATCAAGGTGGCTCCCTTCGACGGGCCTCCGCTGCCGGGCTGGTCCATCGTGGACACCGGGCTCGCGATCGCCCAGGCCGTGCGAGAGGCCATCGGCGAGGCCGCCGAGCTGATGATCGACGTGCATCACAAGCTCTCCAGGGAGGAGCTCGCCGCGGCCGTCCCACGCCTGGACGACCTCGGCGTCGCCTGGCTGGAGGACGCCGTGGACGTCACCGACCCCGAGGCCATGCGCTGGCTGGCTGCCCTCGCCAAGGCGCCCATCGCCGGCGGGGAGACCATCCACAGCCCCGAGCAGCTCGCCGCGGCGCTGTCCACCGGGCACCTGAGGGTGCTGCTGCTCGACCCCAAGTACACCTCCGGCCTGACCCCGCTGGCGCGCCTGGCTCAGCAGGCCACAGGAGTGGACGTGACCTACCACAATCCCTGCGGCCCGATCAGCACCGCCGTGTGCGCACACCTGGCGACCATCCACCCTGACTTCACGCTGGTGGAGCTCATGTACGGCGAGGACGTGGACCGCGCCGCGGTGGTCACGCCGCCGGAGACCGTGATGGGGGCGAGCCTGCCCCTGTCCATGGCTCCCGGCCTCGGCGTCGGCCTCACCCCTGGGCTCGACTTCCTTGCGGAATCGGCGTGAGCACAGATCATGCGACGATCCGGGGCGTCAGCCCCGTGCTGCCCACCCCTTTCGGCGTCGACGGTTCAACCGACCGCCGCTCCTTCGACCGGGTGAGCAGGCACACCTGGGAGCTGGGTGTCGGCTCTGTCATGTTCCCCGGCTTCGCCTCCGAGTATTTCGCGCTGAACGACGAGGAGCGGCTGCACCTGCTGTCCGACCTGGCCGGGACCGTACCACCGGGACGGGTCATGATCGCCTCCGTGGCCGAGCACGCCACGCATCATGCCGTCAGGCAGGTCCGGCGGTGCGCCGACCTCGGCGCGGGCGCGATCAATGTGCTGCCGCCCCACTTCGGCTCCCCTGCGCGTCAGATGGTTCTCGACCATCTGGCCGCAGTGCTGCAGGCGGCCGGGCCAATGCCGGTGATCGTGCAGTTCGTGCCGCGCGCCACCGGCACCTGGCTCACCCCAGACAACCTCACGGCGCTGCGCTCCCACCATCCCAACCTGGCCGCGGTGAAGGTCGAATGCCGCTCTCCCGGAGCGTATATCCGCGCACTCACCAGGCACGGCGTCCCGTGCCTTGCCGGCAACGCCGGCATCGACCTTTTCGAGGCGCTGGAGGCAGGCGCGGTGGGAGTGCAACCCGGTGGCGGCTTCGTCGATCTCTACGTACGCATCCTGCGCCTGTGGGACGCGGGGGAACGCGACACCGCCCGCACCCTGCACGCCAGACTCGCCGCCTGGCTGGAGGAGTGGTGGCCGCAGCCGGGCCGGTCACTCGCGATGGGCAAGGCCATCGCCTGGCGCCGCGGCCTCATCGATGCCCCCACCTGCCGGTCGCCCGGTCCGGAGACACCGGACGTGGCCGAGGTCGACCGGTTCATCGGTGAGTTCGCGCTCAGGGCGGCGGCGCCCTGAATCGATCGCCGCCGCCCGTCGCCTCACATCGGTACGTGTTCCGCCTCCCGCCAGGTGTACCCCGGTTGCCAGCCGAGCATCCTGCCCGCCTTGCTGACGTCCCATACCGAGGCGCAGCCGGGCAGCGAGCCCCGGAGGGCCGTGCCCGGGTGGTGGCGGCGCAGCAACTCCTCGGTCGGTATCTCGCTGAGGGTGTCGGCCGCCGCCACCGCGAACACCTCCCATCCGATGCCCTCCGCGGTCACGGCGGCGGCGAAGGCCCGTGCCAGATCGCGCACCTCGACGTAGGCCCACAGCCCACGGCGCAGGAACCCCGGCTCCGCACGCTCGCGGCGAACGCGCTCCCGCAGCAGCTCGGGGGTTCCGATCGCGGGGAAGCGCAGCGCCGCCACGGACAGGCCGGCGCTTCGATGGAACATCGCGCAAGCGGCCTCGTCGGCCTGCTTGGACAGGGCGTAGCCGTCCTGTGGACGTACCGGGTGCGCCTCGTCGACCGGGGCGTAGAGCGGGGACAGCTCGCGCGGACCCGAGGAGATCCCGAGCACCGCGCCGCTGGATGCCGTCACCACACGGGGCACGCCCTCCGTGAGGGCGGCATCGAGCACGGCGTAGGTCGCCGTGGTGTTGACGGTGTAAATCGTGTGCCCGGGACCGGCGCGCGGGTTGGGCATGGCGGCGAGGTGGATGACGGCGCGGGCGCCCCGGAGAACCGGCCGCAGCGCACCGGGGTCCCGGATCTCCATGGTGTGCACGCGAAAGCCGGGCGCGGGGGCCCTCTCAAGGTCGATGCCCACCACCGGAACACCCGTGGCCAGCAGGTGCTCGACCACCGCCCGGCCGAGCCGCCCGGACGAGCCGGTGACGACGACGGCGTTCTGCTGCTCGATCACGGTGGTCCTCACACGGGATGGACGGATTCGGGGCGGTGGGCGAGCTTCTTGTAGGCGTCGAGCCGCTCTCCGTCCAGCACCCAGGTGCCGTTGGGGGACTCCACGCCCGAGTTGAAGTACGACAGCGCGACCAGGCCCTGCTGCAGCGCGTACTCGTAGGCGTGCGCCAGCCAGGCGGCGGACTTGCCCGGCTCCTGGTAGGCGGTGCGCACGCCGTACTCGGCCACGAACAGCGGCTTACCCCATTCGAGGCAGGTGGCGATGGGCTCGCCCCAGATCGTCTCCGGGGTCTTCCACGGACGATATTCGGCTTCTGTGGTGTCGTAGGTCCACCAGGGGTTGTAGTCGTCGACGCCAATGAGATCGGCCTCGGGAATGTGCCACGCCTCGACGTCGTCGCCGCCCTGCCAGATCCAGCCGTTGAGGATGGGGGTCACGGCGATGTTCTTGAACCGGTGCAGGATCGGGGCGGCGTGCTGGTACATCGCGCGGTAGGCCCCGGGCGTCTGCTCACCGCGCGGCTCGTGGTGCAGGCAGAACCAAACCGGGCCCGGTACGCTGCCCAGCGCTCTGGCCACGTCCTTCAGCCAGACGTCGTGCTTGCCGTCGGCCACCTCCTGCCAGGGGCCCGGCAGCTTGGTGGAGATGACAGGAATGCGATGGTGCTTGATATCGTCCATGGCGACGCGCCGCATGTCGCGCCACTGCTCCCCGTTGACATACTTGAAGTAGCTCCGGTGGCACCCCAGCGTGGTGCCAAGGCCCTTCTCGAAGTCGGGCACCGTCTGCTGCGGCCCCATGGAAGATCCGTACACCAGCTTGCCCGGGCCCGGGTCGCCGGGAAAGCGCCCTCTGCGCCAGCGTGGGGTGGCCGCGGCGGGCGCGGACAGCAGGTCGAGACCTGCGGCGCCCACCACGGCTGCGCCGCCGAGCAGGATCGAACGCCGCGAGGGCGTGCTCTCATCGGTCATGCCGTTCCTCCCTGATGAGGTCTGAGATATAAACTTCTAACAGAAGTTAATCGCTAAGACCAGCCCCTGATATGATTGCCCGAGCGACGGTGGTGTCGTTGCAGCCCCCGACTTTCAGGGGTTTAATTCAAGCAAACAGAAAATATGAAGGCGGTCGACGAGAGGGTTGATGCCATGCGGAGCCCGAGCGTGCCCTCCCGGGCTGCGGCGACGTACGACGTGCGCAGACACAATGTGGCCGCGCTCTTGCGAGCCCTGCTCGAAGAAGGGCCCGCCCCGCGCGTCGATCTCGCCGAACGACTCTCGATGAGCTCGGGCACGACCACCCGCATCACCGCGGAGCTGACCCGGGCGGGGCTTCTCCAGGAGTTGCCCGCCCTCACATCAGGAGACGCGGGCCGGCCGCGGGTGCCGCTCGACCTCGCCTCCGCGCGCTTCCACGCCGTGGGCATCCACGTCGGTCTGCGGCGTACCACGGTCGGCCTGGTGGACCTGCGCGGTCGGCCGGTGGGTGACAAAATACGCATCCCGCACGGCGGCGAGCTCGACCCCGCAACCGTGGTCGGAGAGGCCGCCGAACGTGTGGCCGGCCTCATCCCAACGACGTCGGCGCAGATCATCGGCACCGGCTTCACCACGGTAGGCAGGGTGGACGCCGCCTCAGGGCGCATCCGCGATCACGACATGCTCGGCTGGACCGACGTCGACATCCCAGCGCTCGCGGCGGGTCGCTTCCCCGGCCTGCTCGTCGTCGATGCGACCCAACGTGCTCTGTGCCGGGCAGAGATGTGGTTCGGGGTCGATCCCGGCGTGCGGGACTTCGTGCACCTGTACATCGGCAACGTGGTCGGCGCCGGCATCGTCATCGACCGCGAGCTCCACCACGGCCAGAACGAGGGTGCGGGGCATGTCGCCCACCTCCCGCTCTCCCGCCCCGCACAACTGCCGTGCGAATGCGGCCGTGGCGGCTGCCTGATGTCGGTCGCCGGCGATCGAGCCGTCGTCAGCCGGGCACTGCGCGAAGGTGTGCTCACCGAAGAGCGGTCCGTCCATGACCTCACCGAGCGCGCCCGGCGCGGTGACTCCTTGGCCGACTACCTGTTGCGCGACCGCGCACGCGCGATCGGCGAGGCCGTCGCGACCGTGCATGATCTGCTCGCCCCCGACCAGATCATCGTCTTCGGCACACCGCTACTGGTCCCCGACCACATCACCGAGATCCGCAGAGAGGCACGGCGGTGGATGCGGCGCGACTTCGACGCTGACCAGCTGATCAAACCGAGCGCTCTCGACGACGACGCTCCCGTCGTCGCCGCTGCCACCTGCGTGCTGGAACGCTTCTACGCCGACCCCTTCGCACTCATCAGCTGAGCACCACCAGGCCGCACCGGTGCGTGCGGTAGACCCGGCCTGCGCGGCCTGCCGACCTGAGGCCGAAGCCACGCCTCAAGAGGATGCGCCGGTCTTTCCTCTTGCCCGTGGTGATGACCAGGTGTGCGGCGATGTCGGTAAGACTGCTGCCGCCAGGTACATGCGATTGCGTTAGTGCAGGCCAGATCGTCCTCTTGCTTCCCATCGCTTCCGCTTCGGATCGGGCAACTCGCCGCCGGAGTCCTGATCATCGTATGGAGCGTGGCCACGATGCTGCCCTACCTCGCCGCGATCGCGCTGATCGCCAACTCCGACCTCGGCTGGCAACTCACCGGCGGGGTCCTCGCCGGATACTGCGCGGTCATGGTCGTCCCAGCCACGGCCCTGGCCATCGCCAGGCTCGCCGCCCATCAGCGGATGGATCCGCCTCTGCAGCGGCGGCTGCGATCCGCCGCGTATCGCCCCGGCCGGAGGTGACGCCGTGGTGGTGAGCCGTCACGGGCGCCGACTGGCGGCGTCCCGGGGGCCCCGGCACCGGCCTCGCCGACCTGTGGGACCACCCGGTCGTGCACGTGTCGTGGAACGACGCTCACGGGGACATGGCCCGCGGCGAGTTCGTACTGGATGGGCAGCGACAGTTTCACCTTGAACTCACGCCGGATCAGTTCGGCCACGGGTCCACAACGCGAACCCGAAACTCAACTGACGCGGATCATGGCCCACGATCAGCTCATATAACCGCCGCACCTGCGCATCATCCAGTTTGGCGGCCGGTCCGCTGGTCTTCTTGGTGCGCAGCCCTTGCGGGCGCAGCGTCCAATAGTCCAGCGCCCGCCGGCTGACCAGCGCGCGCTCGGTCTGGGTGCACGAGTTCCCCGGGGCCGAAGGCGGAGGTCTGCACTGCCAGAACGGGGCCGTCCACCTCGCCCACGAAATCATCTTCGACTGGCTGTCCACCCTCCAGGGGGTTGATCGATGAGTAGCCCATCAAGCACGCCCGGATCGTGGTGCGGCACTTCGGCGACGCCGCGGCGCTGAGACCGTCCGATGCGGTCACGCCCGCCCCCGGGCCGGGCCAGATTCGGGTCAGGGTGCTGGCCGCGGGAGCGGGCTACACCGACGTGATGGCGCAAGGGGGAGTACCTCTTCCAGCGAGGCCGGCCGTTCACCCGGGTATGAGCTCGTGGGCGAGGTGGTCGACCACGGTGTGGAGACGGCGCCGGCTTGGCTGGTGCCCGGTGCCCCGCGTCGCCGCGTGCCTGCCCAGGATGGGCGGCTACACGGAATACACGAACCTGCCCGCTCAGACGCTGGCCCCCGTGTCGGATGGCCTCGACACGCTGGTGGCGGCCGCCCTCCCGTTGGACTACCTGACCGCGCTGAGCATCCTCGACCGCCACGGCCGGGCACGCCCGGGCGACACCGTGCTCATCCATGGCGCGACCGGCGGCGTGGGCGACGCGCTGTGCCAGTTCGGCGCCCAACGGCGACTGGTCACGTACGGCACCGCTTCCGAACGCACCCTGCACCGGCTGCGCGACTACGACATCGTCCCGATCGACTACCGCCACCAGGATGCCGTCCAGGTCGTACGCGAAGAACATCCCGGGGGAGTCAGGATCGTCTGCGACCCTCTCGGCGGTCCGGCCATGCGCGGCAACCACCGCCTCCTGCCGGGCATCACATCCGGCCGCGAATCGGGGCCGGCTTTCCGCTCGCCTAGGCCGCCGAGGCACACCGCGCTCTGGAACGGCGCGAAGCCCACGGCAAGATCATCCTTACCACGTCATGAAGCAGCCGGGAACCGGTGAACGGGTCAGCCGGCATGCCTCAGAAGGGCGAGCATGTGCTGAGGTCGTAGTGCGAGGTCGATGGCGCGGCGCAACGCGGTACGCACCTGGTCGGGCCCGTCGCCTTGCTCCATGCTGACGATGGCGGTGGCGTTGAGCGCGCCGAGCACCGCGCCCACCAGTGCCGCCGCCTCGGTCCGGCTGACCAGCTCCGGCACCGCCCGATGCAGCGCCTCGACCAGCTCACCCTGTGTCCGCAACATTTGATGCACCAGCCGCGCCTGGACCGACGGCGTGGAGGCGAGCAGCTTCACCCGTAGTGCGGCCAGACCGCTCGGCAGATCCGAACGCCAGGTGTTCTCGACTATCGCCTGCGCGGCGCGTTCGAGAGCCTCTGCCACGCTTTCGCCGGGCCGCCACTCCGCGATCGCTCGCAGCCCTTCGTCCAGGCGCTCCTGCGCGGTGCCGATCACGACGTCCTCTTTGGTGGGGAAATGCAGGTAGAACGTCCGTTCCGACACATCGGCCGCTTCGGCGATCTCGATCACCATGGTGCGGTCGAATCCCTTCTGCTCGAACAGCCGCATGGCCGCATCCGTCAGCGACTGTCGCGTCTGGAGCTTCTTGCGCTCTCGCCGCCCCTTGGTCTCAACCATGCACCCATGCTACAGCCGCTAAATTTTTTATGCTGCTGCACTCACTGTCCACGCTCGTCGCGGTGACAGCCGGGACGCTGGGTGGCCGGCACTGTGGGTCCGCACCAGGGTCCGCCGCCGGTACGTTTGATGCAGTAGCTTATGTTGTAATGTTACTAAATAAATGCAGTAGCTGTAGCGAATGAAGGAGAACCATGGAGAACCTCGCGGATGCCACCGTCTTCATCACCGGTGGGGCGCAGGGCATCGGGCTCGGCCTCGCCCGTGCCTTCGCCCGGGCCGGTGCCCGGATCGCGCTGGCCGACGTCGATCGTGACCAGCTCCGGGTCGCCGAGCAGGAGCTGTCGGCGCTGGGTGAGGTGAGCGCGTACGCACTGGACGTCCGCGACCGCGACGCCTTCGCCCGCGTGGCCGACACCGTCGAAGAGCGGCACGGACCGGTCACCGTGCTGTGCAACAACGCCGGGGTCGCCGCCGCCGTTCCGCCGTCCTCCCTGACCTACGAGTTGTGGGACCACGTGCTCGGCATCAACCTGGGCGGCACGGTCAACGGCCTGCAGACGTTCCTGCCCCGCATGCTGCACCGGGGCGGGCCTGCCCAGATCGTGAACATCGCCTCCGGCGCGGGGCTCGTCGCCAGCGACAAGATTCTCTACGTCGCTTCCAAGTTCGCCGTGGTCGGTCTATCAGAAGCGTTGCGACAGCACAGGGAGCTCGGCGAATGCGGCATCGGGGTGACCGTGGTCTGCCCCGGATTCGTGCACACCGGCGTCATGGCCAACAGCGCCAAGCTCGATCCCGGCGGCGGGCTACCCGCCCATGACGCGCGCGACGCGCTGTTCGAGCGTTTCGGGCTGCCGGCGGATGTGGTTGGTGAACAGGTCGTGCGGGCCGTGCGGGAGAACAGGCTGTACGTGCCCACCGACCGGATGCTGGCCGGCCCGATCGAGCAACGCACCCAGGCCTTGCTGGAGGCGATGCCGCCGGAGACCGAACGAGACCGGCAGATCGCCGCCGTGTTCGAGCAGACGATCAAGTCGGCCATCCTGTCCGGATGAGCGAGGGAAGCGCGATGCGAATCTTGATTTCTGGAGCCAGCGTGGCCGGCCCTGTGCTCGCGTACTGGCTGAACCAATACGGCTACCGGCCCACGGTGGTCGAGCGGGCCCCCACGCTCCGCAAGACCGGCGGACACGCCGTCGACCTGTTCCGCCCCTCACTGCGGATCGTCGAACGCATGGGCCTGAGAGACGCCGTTCTGGACAGCGAGGTCGGCACGGAACGCGTGACGTTCCTGATGGAAGGCGCCGGCCCGATACGCCTCGACCACCACAGCGCACTGGGCGTGACCAGCAGCGAGCACGTCGAGATCATGCGCGACGATCTGAGCGAGATCTTCTACGACGCCACCCGCGACGACGTCGAATACGTCTTCGGCGACTCCATCGCCTCCATCGGCGATGGCCGGGACGAGGTGCAGGTCACCTTCGAGCGCGGCTCACCCCGCTCCTTCGACCTCGTGATCGGCGCCGACGGCCTGCACTCCAACGTCCGCGGATTGACCTTCGGTGAGGAACGCGCCTTCTCCCGTCACCTCGGTGGCTATGTGGCGGTGGCCACCGTTCCCGACCACCTCGGGCTTTCCGCCGAGATGATCACCATGGCCGTGCCCGGCCGCGTGCTGTCCATGTACAGCCCGCGGCACCTGGACGAGGCTCGGGCAATCTTCATGTTCCGCCCCCCTGGCCGCCTCGACTACCACCGCCGCGACACGGCCCGGCAGAAGGAGCTGCTGCTCGAGCACTTCGGCGGCATCGGCTGGGAAGCGCCTCGGCTGCTCGCCGAGCTGGACCGCGCGCCGGCGTTCTACTTCGACGAGATCACACAGCTACGCCTGGACAGCTGGTCGCGAGGACGAGTGAGCCTGGTCGGCGACGCTGCATACTGCCCCGGGCCGGCCGTCGGCGCCAGCACCAGCCTGGCCCTGATCGGGGCGTACGTGCTCGCGGGCGAGCTGGCCGCCGCCGGCGGCGACCACACCGCGGCCTTCCCCGCCTACGAGCGGGAAATGGCCGGCTACGTACGAAGGGCTCGGACCTACGCCGAACGGATGGTCAAGCAGGTGATTCCTGGCACCCGGGCACAGCTGTGGGCGGGCGCCCAGACCATGCGCTTGGTCGGCGCGTTGCCTGCCCCCCTCGGGCGCGCCCTGTCCAAGCGCGTCAACAGCATGGGCGTTCACGAGAACATCGAGATCAAGAACTATCTCGGCAGCCTTGACGGACACCATCGTGGTGGTCGCCGTCGACTGCCGCGAGCATGATGCCGTCCCGGTCATGCCTGCAGGGATGACTCGACGGAGGGAGGCACGAATGCTCGAACAACCCACGGCCTGTCTTCGGGTGACGGCCTGGAGCAACTCGATCACCACGCCGATTCATGCCGTGAGGTCACCGGCGCCAACGGGACGGACCTCTCAACCGGCGGGCGCGTGGTGGACCTCGGTGTTGCCGTTCTCGGGGTGAAAAGGTTCCGCCCGATACGTCTGCGGCGGGAAGCGGGCCGGCCGGGGACCGACGATGAGGACGTTCTCCAGCTCGTCGTGCCGAAGCACGGCACGGTAAGGGCGACCTGGGCGAGGCGGCAGGACATCGTGAGCGTCGGCGATCTGTACGTGCACGACCTCGCGCAGCTGGACGAGGTGAGCCTGCGGCCCGACGGGCAGGAGGCTCCTGAGCTGGCCATGGTCGCCATCCCCAAAGCCGTGACGCCGTTGCGGACGAACGCGATAGACCGCGCGCTCGGTTGTGGCCTGCCCTCCGACGGCGCCGTGAGCGAGCTGCTCAAGCGATTCATCCAGGATCTGTGGGCAGCGGTTGGGCAGCTACCTGCACCGGCTCTAGGACTACGGCGAAACGGTTTCGGCGTGGATACGCGACCAGCGGCTGAAACGCGTACGTCGCGACCTCGCCGATGCGGAGCTGGCCGGGGTGCCGATCCACGAGATCGCCACCCGGTGGGGGTTCGGCCGAGCAGGCGACTTCAGCCGCGCCTTCCGCACGGCCTACGGCGTTCCGCCACGAGAATTCCGATCTGAAACAGCTCTCCGGAGCCCACACCCCCCGATGCTCCAGTGACAAGTGGCTGGTCCCAACCAAGCCGCGGTCGCCACGCAGGTCCGCGCAGCAAAGGAAACGACCGCTTCGAGAGGATTTGTCCTTCTCTGAGTGCTGCAATGAGGTGACCAAACCACTGCAGGGGTGTGGCGAACGGGTCCTGTGAGACAGGACACCCGCCACTGGTTCGCTTCCGATCCCGCCTCCGGCCGGCACGCATAACTTGCGGGAATTCTGCCTTCTCGCAAGTTGAGGATGCCATGCTCGAGCGCAAGAGAGAGGATTTTCTGATTTGTAATTTCTAGAAAATAGAAAATGCTAGACTGCCGCAGTGACGCAAGAGGGCAATCTGGTTACGCCGTGCAAGCACTGCGGGGCGGCGATCGAGCAGCGGCGGGGGAGAGGCCGGCCACGGGCGTACTGTCCGGAGAAGGACTGCCAGGCCGCCGCCAAGCGCGAGCGGGAGTTGCGGCGGGCCACGCCAGGGCTCGAGGGTGCGCTGGCCAGGGCCGAGCAGCTGTACGACCGCATGGAGAGCGGGCTGGCGGCGGCCATCGAGCCACTGGCCCGGGCGCTGGCCGACGAGCTGAGCCCGGCGGGGGTCGAGGCGAAGCTGAGTGCCGTGCAGGCGGAGGCGCACACGCGGGTGGCGATCGCGCGCACGGAACGGGAGCAGGCGTTCGAGCAGGTACGGCTGGCGCGTGAGGCCACCGAGCACGCTCGCCGGCAGACGGCCGAGATGCGGTCGCGGCTGGAGGAGGCGGAGCACGAGCGCGACACCGCGCTGGCGGATGCCGAACGGGCCCGCGAGCAGGCGCTGGCGGCGCTGCGGGAGGCGGCCAGTACGGAAAGGCAGGCGCTGCAGTCGGCCGAGGAGGCGCAGCGGCGCGCTGAGCTGGCCGAACGGCAGGCCACGGAGGCGGCTCACCAGGTGGAGCTGGCCGAGGAAGCCAGAGGTCAGGCCGTGCGCGAGCTCGCGGAGCGGGTGGAGTTGGCCGAAGGGCAGATCGCTGAGGCGCGGGCGCACGTCGTACGCGCTGAGCAGGCCGCCGGCCAGGCACGGACGGAGCGAGACCGCGCGAGGGAAGAGACGGCGGCGGCCGTGCGTGCTCGCGAGCAGGCCGAACGTGCGGCGGTCGGCGCCAGGGCCCGGGAGGAGGCGGCGGCGCAGGAGCGCGATCGGGCCGTGGAGCGGGCCGTCAAGGCGGAGCGGGCCGCAGCCGCCGCCGAGCGGGACCGTGCGGTCGCGCTCCAGGAGGCGGCGCAGGCCGCCGGTGAGGTGGAGCGGCTGACCGCGAAGACGGCGGCGCTCCAGGACGAGTCGGCGGCCGCGCTGTCCCGGGAGCACAAGCTGGCCGCGCGGGAGAAGTCGCGGGCCGACGCGGCGGTCAAGGAGCGCGACCGGTTGCGGGGGGAGCTGCGGCTGGAGCGGGTACGGCTGGAGGATGTGCGGGCCGAACTGGACGCGGCGCGTGCGGAGGCGGCGCAGTTGCGGGAACGCGCGGTGGCGGCCGAGCTGCGTGCGGGCCAGCTGGACTCCAGCGACGCTTCGCGATCTTGAAGCGTAGGGGTCGCCTGGCAACGGCGACCTGGTGGCCAATGCCCGAGAGCAGGCCGATGAGCGCTTGCAGGGGTGCCGGCAAGAATCGTGTCATGAGCCCCAGTGCGCCACGAGGCGCTGATCGTCCGTACGGAGGTGAAAGACCTCGTCGTTCTACCGTCGTAGCGGTGGGACGAAGCCGGAGGCAGCCTGAACCGGCCTTCCACTCCCGAACGTGTCCCCAGCCGCCAGGTAGCGGAGTGATCGATCGCGATTGCGGTTCCTGATCGTTTCGGAGCGGTGAATGTGGCTGGGTGGGGTTTCCGCTTGATCGTGTTCGCGTCGGAGACGGCCGGGCGGAGGGCGGGGTCGGATCCACTCGACGGGGGTGGGAGTCGGCGACCCACATGGAGTTGGTCCGCAGGCGGTGTCTTGCGCCAGGGCTCGGATCGCTCGTTTGAGGAGGGGCAGGGCCCTGTGCGGGCGTTTGTCGTAGCCGGATTGGCCTGTCAGGTAACAGCCCGCACAAGCCCAAAACCCACATTGGGATGATCTTGAAAGGGTCGCGACGGTGAAGAGCTGACCGGCCAGCGACGCAGCCCCCGCCGGGTGGAATGGCTGGAGCGAGCCCGGCGAACCGCTCCGCGGCACCCTGAGCGAGGAGTCGTCTCAGCGCCTGATCTCGGCCCTGACCGTCGTGGTCGGCTGGGAGGCGCAGATCGCCCTGCGTGACGTCCGCGGCCTGGACCCCAGGCCGAACAGGGGGCCATCATCTGGGGCCGCACGCAGCCAGGTCACAGCAGTGATCAAGGACCACGAGGCGACGCTGCTGTCAGGGTGAACCGCGGAAGAGCCGGGAGTTCTGGTCGGCGCGCGCCGCGATCAGCACGGCGGCGTGCTGCGCCACGCCCGCCACCAGCGACGCGGCGGTGAACAAGCCGAGCCTGGCGAGCAAGACGCGGCGTCGTCCTAGCAGGTCGGTCATCCGGCCACCGACGAGGAGGAATCCGCCGAGCAGCGGACCGTAGGCGACGATCACCCACTGCAAGCGCCTTGGCTGATGTTGAGATCCCGCTGGATCGAGGGCAGGGCCACGTTCACGATGGCGATGTCGAGGCCCACCATCGCCATGGCGGCGCATGCCGGTACCAGCACGAGCCGTTGGCGAGGGCCCGGCTTCCGCCGGCGAGTGGAGGTCAGCGGACTAGTGGCGGTTTCCACGGAGCTGTGTGTGAGACAGGGGTTCGGTGTCTTTCAGTTCGCGGCGGTTCACCGGCGGTAGCTCGCAATGGGCCGGCCGGCGCCGGTGGTGAGCAGCTGCGACAGGCTCGTGGTGATGAAGAAGGTCCAGGCGCGCGAGCACGCTTCGAAGCAGGCGGATTCGGCCGCGGTGAGGCCTTCGTGCGTGAAATGCAGCGTCGTGCCCTGCGCGTCGGTGGTGATGTCGAAGATGACGTTGGTGCCGGTCCACTCGTCACGGTCGTCGAGGCCGGTGTTGTCGGAGTCCACGACGTGCCAGACCACCCGCCTGCCGGGCACGAACTCGGTGATCTGGAACCGGGCGAAACGGAAGCCCTTCTTGGCCCGGACGGTCTCACCGGCGTATTCGCTGTCGTCGGTGAAGACGAACTCGTCGTGCAGGGCGGCAGAGTGGCCGATGAGGTTCTCGCTCCACCAGCCGCGGACGTCTGTTACGGCCTCGAAGATCTGCTCCGGCGTCCGGTCGACGGTCATGGTGGCGGTCAGGTACTCGGTGTCCGGCATGTCCTTGCCTCTCTCTTGGGTGGTTTCGCCCCACCGACGAAGGAGGCCGCCCGGGATCGACATCAACCGGGAAGAAACTTCGAAAATTCGGCCGCGATGGCCTTTGTGCTGGTCAGAGCTCGGAAAGACGACCCGTCAGATAGCGACGTTCGGCGTCGGTCGGCGCCAGTTTCAGCGCCTCCTCGTAGGACGTCGCGGCCTCGGCGAGGCGGCCGACCCGCCGGAGAAGATCGGCCCGTGTCGCGGGCAGCAGGTAGTAGCCATCGAGCTTGCCGGACTCGGTGAGCTCGTCGACGAGGGCGAGCCCGGCGGGGATGCCGTCGGCCATCGCGACCGCCACGGCGCGGTTGAGGTCCACCACGGGAGATGGCGCCAACCGCATGAGCTCCGCATAGAGGGCGGCGATCTGCGGCCAGTCGGTGGCCGCGGCGTCGGGCGCCGTGGCGTGACAGGCGGAAATAGCGGCCTGCACCTGATACGGCCCACAGCGCCGCACGGCCAACGCTTCGTCAAGCGCCGTAAGGCCTTCGGCGATCAGCGCGCGATCCCACTGGGATCGGTCCTGGTTCTCCAACGTGACCAGCACGCCGTCGTCGGTGCGATGCGCGCGGCGGGCCTCCAGCAGCAACATCAACGCCAACAGGCCGCGCGCCTCAGGCTCGGCCGGCATCAGACGGACCAGCATCCGGGCCAGGTGGATCCCCTCAGCGGCCAGTGCCCTGGGCCCGTCTTCTTCGTCGTAGCCCTCGTTGAAGATCAGGTACAGCACCGCGAGGACGGCTGTCAGCCGCTGCGGCAGGAGCTCCGCCGGTGGAACCCGGTACGGTATCCCGGCCTCGGCGATCTTGCGCTTGGCACGCACCAGGCGTTGCGCCATCGCCGGTTCGGCGGTCAGGAACGCCTTGGCGATCTCACCCGTGCTCAGCCCCGCCAGCGTCCGTAGCGTCAGGGCGACCCGGGCAGGGAACGGCAGCGCGGGATGGCAGCACGTGAAGATCAGCCGCAACCGCTCGTCAGGAATCTCCTCAGCCGACGGCTCGATCGCAGCCCGCTCCAGCACAGCAAGCTGCCGCAACTTCGCCGCCCCCGTTGCGTCCCGCCGCAGCCGATCGGTCGCCCGGTGACGTGCCGTCGTCGTCAGCCACGCACCCGGACGAGCCGGAACGCCATCACGCCCCCACGTCGCCAACGCGGCGGCGAAGGCGTCCTGCGCGCAGTCCTCCGCCAGGTCCCAGTTCCCGGTCAGCCGGATCAGTGTGGCGACCACTTGGCCCCACTCGTCCCGATACGCCGCATCGACCGCGGCACGAACCGCCTCCGGCGTGGTCATTCCCAGACCGGGCGGACCTCGACACAACCCCGGCTCGCGTAGGGGTGCCGTGCCGCGATCGTGATCGCCTCGTCCAGATCGGCACACTCGATGATGTCAATACCGCCGATGAAGTCCTTCGTCTCCGCGAACGGGCCATCGGACACCAGCGTCTCCCCATCACGGACACGGACCGTCGCCGCATCCGCCACCGGACGCAACCGCGCACCACCGATAATGGCTCCCCGCCGATCCACCTCCGCCCCGTACGCCCGATACGCCGGGTCCACCGCAATTTCCTCCATGGACGGCGACACCTTCTCATCATCACAGATCAGCAACACGTACTTCATGAGGCCACTATGCCCGACCCGCCCGATCCGCTCGAACGCCACACCTCTGCCAACGATCTCCGATGCCGCCGCGGTCGCGGGCGCTGGAGCGCGCGCCGCTGTCGGCCGAGACCCGGCGCACCTACCGCTCCCGGGTGCGCATGTTCCTGTCCTGGCTGTCCGATCACGCCGCCACCTACGCGGCCGATCCCCTCGCCGAGCGGCAGGCGCGGGACTGGGCGGTGCACGACTATCGCATGTGGCTGCTGCGCGACGGCCCGGCCCGGCGCAGCCGCGTCTACGTCAACTCCGCCCTCACCGCACTGGACGACTGAGCCGCGCCGGCTTCCACGGGCTGCCGGGACGGGCGCCCCGCACCCCCCACAAGCCGTGCTCGGGGTGAAGACCGAATCGAGTGGATGGCGGGACGTGATCAGGGCGAAGCCCTCGCCGTCCCGCGTGACGAGCGCGTCGAAGCGATCCTCCTCCGGTTGGCTGTGCCGCCGCCAGCCGCTGATGTCGTCAACGCTCCCGGCCAGCCCCACGACGGGTGCCCGTCGATCGGCAATAAACCGAATGCGCGGAACCGACCGGGTGGTGTTGCATACAGACGTGACCGGCGGACCCCTCGCACTCCTCCAGGAAGCGGTCGACCGCACACGGGCGCTGACGCAACGCCGGCCGCCCACCGGACGAACCTGCGACCGCGTCGCCGACGACCTCGGCGGCATCGACACCGACGACGCCCGCCGCTTCGAACCCTTCCCGCTGCTGCGCGCCCTCCCGAGCAGGCCGACGCGCTCGCGTCCACCCTCGCCGCGGCCGGCCGCCGTCCCGAGGGCCCGCGCCGCACGTCAACTCCGGCAGGGAGAGGCAGCGAAGGCATGAAGGACATCGAGATCCCGCGGGCGGTGGCCGCGGCCGTCGACACGGCCGCCGAGTACGGTCTGGGCGCCGACGACGCCGCTGTGCTGCACAACTCGAACCGGATCGCCGTCAGGCTGCGGCCCAGCGGCGTGCTCGCCCGGGTCGCGCCCCTCGCGCACCGCCTCGACTTCGAGGTCGAGATCGCCCGGCGCCTCGCCGGGACCGGCAGCCCGGTGGCGGGGCTCGATCCGAGAGCCGAACCCCGCGTCCATGTCCGCGACGGCTTCGCCGTCACCCTCTGGACCTACTACGAGCCCACCGCCGCACCCGAGAACCACCCGCCCGACGCCTACGCCGACGCCCTGGCCCGGCTGCACGCCGGCCTGCGCCGCGTCGACCTCGCCACACCGCACTTCACCGACCGCGTCGCCGACGCCCTCCGGGTGGTCGAGGACCCCGCCGTCAGCCCGGACCTCGGCGCCGCGGAACGCGCCCTGCTGACCGACACTCTCCACGGAATCAGCCGCGCGATCCTGGACCGCGGCGCGCGGCAACAGCTCCTGCACGGCGAACCGCACCCCGGCAACCTGCTCGCCACCGCGGACGGACCGCTCTTCATCGACCTGGAGACCGTCTGCCGCGGACCCGTCGAGTTCGACCTCGCGCATGCTCCGGAGGACGTCGCCGCGCACTACCCGGGCGCCGACTCCGAACTGCTCGCCGACTGCCGGATCCTCAGCCTCGCCCTCGTGGTCTCCTGGCGTTGGGACCGCGATGACCAACTCCCCGACGGGCGCGGAAGGGGCCGGGAGTGGCTCGCCCAGCTGCAGGCCGCCCTCGACCGCCGGGAGCACGCCGCCGGTGGCGGCCGCTGAGCGGCGCCCCCACCGCGCCCCCTGAGGTCGTCCACGAACGCGGCCGGACGACCAGCGGCGGCCTTGTGCCGGGTCGATCCGGTCACGTGTCCACGGTCGTGCCGGGCGAGCCGTGAGTGCACGGACGATCCCGGTCCCGCAGCACTGCCAAGGCCTTTTCGATCCGCCGTACGCGCGTCTCGGGTTTCTTCGCGCTTTCGACGGCGAGCACGTGCTCGCGCCTGCGGCTGCGGGCCAGGCGGTCGCAGGCAGCGCGGTTCGAATCGGACGGAGCCTCGCCCGTCGGCATCCACCGCGTGTTGTGGGCGAGGCATCCCGCAGACCTCGCGCGGGCTCCCGGCTGGCGAGACCTCCTGCGGACTGCTACCCGAGCAGCACATGCAACGGAGTGACAACAGCGGGCCTGTGCTCATGGTGACGCCCTCGATCCGTCGTGGCGCGGGCGGCCGGCACGCCCACGGCGGCCAGCTGCGGCCTCCCACGTCATGCCGGCGCGACTGCCTGGACGTGCCCACCCCGAAGCCCTGCCAGTCCCTGCCGGGTTGGGGCCTGAGGCCTGCTCCCTTCGGTGTAATGCGTACAGCGAACGGTGCAAGGTCAAGTGACGATCAACGGACGACGCGATCCCGGTACGGCCCGGCCTAGCGTTTCTCGGCGAGATAGCCGGATGAGAACGGGAGGAATCGCCATGAGCAAGAAAGCGATGACTGCGATCGCCGGGCTGAGCTTGACGGCCGGTCTGCTGGGATGGGCCGGCGCCCCGGCTGGTGCCCAGGCCGGCACGGCGAGCACGGCCACCGCTGCGATGGCCGCGCCGAAGCCGCCGAAGGGCGCCAGGGCGGTGGTTCGGGTCAGCCCCAATCCCACCACCAAGCGCGGCGAGGAGGTGACGATCACCGGTCACTGCGGCGGCGGCAAGGGGCTCAAGGCCGTGCTTGCCGGGCTCGACAGGAAGCACCCGGTGCTACAGAACATCCGCATCGTGGAGGACAGCCCGAAGGGATTCGTGGCCAAGGCGACTCTCGCGCCCAAGATCGGTAACGGCGTCGGTCCTGTTCTCGTCGACTGTGGCGGCGAGGCGGGCGTGACCCTCCTGGTCACCCACGTCTGATCCGGACCTGCCCACCCGGGCTGGTAGACAGATCCGGAGCCTCCGCAGTCCTTGATCGCCTACGGAAAGAACATGCCGACGGCGTCGCCCATGTGAGCACCTGGGCGACGCCGTCCGGTACGCCCCGGCCCGGCGTCACACCGGTCACCCCTCGAGAAAGGGCCTCCGCATGGCCGAGCCGTCACCACGACGCGAACCCGCGCCTGTCCGGCACTTCGCCCGGATCACCGATGTCACGCTCGCTGCTCTCACTCTGGTCTTCTTCGTCGCCGTAGCCCTCGCCGCCGGGGTGCACACCCCCTGGCAGGGCCCTATCCCCCTGGGGCTGCTTCTCGGAGCACTCCTGCTGGTCAGACGCCGCTGGCCGATGACCGTGCTGCTGCTGTCGATCGGCGGGATCTTCGTCTATCACCTCACCGGACATTGGTCTCCCGCCGGTTGGATCTGGCCGGCCGCGGTCGCCTACTTCACCGCCGCCACCACACCACGCGTACGCTGGGTGACCGCGATCGGCCTGGCCCAGCTGGTTTACTCCGCGGTCGACGCCCACTGGATCCTGGACACGAACGCGACCCGCTACCTGATCCACGTCGCGGGGGAAGGGCTGCTCCTGGCGATCCTCATCGCCGCGGGCCTCACCTACGCCGCCGCGATGCGCTGGCACGAGCGGCTGCGCGAAACCGACAACCGTGCGCACGCTGCCGAGGAACGGCTGCGCGTCTCGCACGAGGTTCACGACGTCATCGCCCACACGCTGGCCGTCGTCGGCGTGCAGCTCAATGTCGCCGCCGACGCTCTGGAGGAGGACCCGGCAGCGGCCGCCGCGGCGCTACGCCTGGCGAAGGACGTCAGGAACCGGGCGATGACCGACCTCCGTTCCCTCATCACAATATTGCGTGAAGATCCCGGCGACACCGCACCCCAGGCGGATCTGGCCTCCTTGGACACCCTCATCGCCGACGCCCGTACCGCGGGGCTTGAGGTGACCCTCGACGAGCACGGCGACCGCGCGGCCGTCCCAGCCATCACCGCCATCGCCATGTACCGCGTCGTACAGGAGTCCCTCGCCAACACGCTCAAGCACGCGGGGGCGAGCAAGGCCGAGGTGACGATCGGCTACCAGCCTCGCTCGATCACCGTCGAGATCACCGACAACGGCCGCAGCGTCCCGGGCGGCGCCGATGTCACCGAAGGCCATGGCCTGGCCGGCATGCGCGAGCGGGTGAGCGCACTCGGGGGCGCGCTCACCGCAGGACCCGTCCCCGGCGGCGGCTTCGCCGTGCGGGCCGACATCCCTGTGGCAGGCTCGACGGCATGACGATCAAGGTGCTTCTCGCCGACGACCAGGCACTCGTACGGGCCGGCTTCCGCAGCCTGCTGGCCCGCTCCCGGGACATCACGGTCGTCGGCGAAGCCCAGGACGGCGACGAAGCCGTACGGCTGGCCGCGAGCACCCACGCCGACGTGATCCTCATGGACATCCGCATGCCGGGCACCGACGGGATCACCGCCACACGCCGCATCGTCGCCGATCCGACCACTCCGGACTGTCGCGTCATCATCCTCACCACGTTCGACACCGACGAACACGTCTTCGCCGCCCTGCGCGCCGGAGCCAGCGGCTTCCTCACCAAAGAGGTCGAACCCGCCGAGCTCCGCCGGGCGGTCGCTGCCGTCGCCGGCGGAGACGCGCTCCTGTCGCCGGGCGTGACCCGGCGCGTCATCGAGCAGTTCGCCCACCGGCAGGACCTCACGCCCAGCGCCGGGCAGCGGCTGGCCGCCCTCACCTCCCGGGAACTGGAGACGGTCAAGCTCGTGGCGATCGGACTCTCCAACAACGAGATCGCCGAGCGCCTCATCATCAGTCCGCTCACTGCCAAGACCCACATCACCAGGGCCATCGCCAAGCTGGACGTGCGCGACAGGGTCCAGTTGGTCATCCTGGCCTACGAGAGCGGCCTGATACGGCCCGGCGCGTGACATCGCGCCCTGCGGCCCCGCCACCCCGGTGGGCGGTGGGGCTGTGACCTGCTGGAACCGATCTATCCGAGCACCGGGTAGTTCGCTCGGAACACGTTGTGCGGGTCACGGGCCCGCTTGATCTGGCGCAGTCGCGCGAGCGCGCTGGGGGAGAAGGACTCCGCCGCCGTTTCGCCGGGGGACAGTACGGTGTACGGCTTGCGGCCGCTGGTGTAGGCCTCCAGGTCGGCCACGATGTCGGCCTGCTTGGCGCGCGTCGCATCGGCCGCCTGCGGCAGGCCGAGACCCAGCAGGCCGAGCAGGTACGGCTCGGCCACCGTGCCGCTCGCGCCGGCCCCGCCGCCCGGCTCCGCGAGTGCCCCGCCCAGGTGCCTGATCTGCACGTTGATGAGCGGTTCGACCGGCTTGGCCAGCAGGAGCTCCACCGCGTCCGCGTCCAGGCCGGTGAGCAGTTCCGCACGAGCGATGGATGGGGCCGGATCGGTGGGCTCGGCGGTGATGTCACCCAGGTCGGCGATCGGGACGACGCCGCGGCTGTCGGAGATCGCGCCCTCGATCTTGTCGATGCGCGCCAGCAGATCCTCTCCCTGAGCCGCCTCACCCAGGTAGGCCAGATCCAGCGTGACCATCGGCGCCGCGCCGGGGGGCTGGAACCGGTTGATCCAGACACTGAGTTCGCGCGGCGCCTCGGCGGTGATCTCCAGGAACGCGTCGTACACCTCGCTGGTCCGGTGCTCCGGCCAGATCACGCGCCCGCCGTAGAGGACCGGCACGGGATACAGCTCGAGTTCGAGGGCGGTCACCACCGCGAAGTCCCCGCCACCGCCGCGCAGCGCCCAGAACAGCTCGGGGTCGGACTCGGCGGTCACCCGGCCGGGCTCGCCGTCGGCGTCCACGATGTCGACGGCCCGCACGCTGTCGGAGGCGAAGCCGTACTTGCGGCTGAACCAGCCGACCCCGCCGCCCAGGGTGTAGCCGGTCACGCTGACTCCGGGCGCGCTGCCGGACAGGCCGGTCAGGCCCAGCGGGCCGCTCGCGGCCAGCACCTGCCCCCACTTCACGCCCGCGCCCACCCGGGCCACGCGCTCCTCCGCGCGTACCTCCACCTCCTTCAGCAGGCCGGTACGCAGCAGGATCAGGCCGTCCACGTCACCGGAGGCGCCATGCCCGCTGGGCTGCGCGGTCACCGTCATGCCCGCCCGCCGCGCGTAACGCACGAGCGCCGCCACGTCCTCGGCATCCGCGGCCTCCGCCACGGCCGCCACCGGCTGCCTGACAGTCAGGTTCCACGCGGTGGCAGCCTGTTCGAAGCCGTCGTCATCGGGCAGGAGCACGCGCCCCTTGAGGACACCGCGCAGATCGTTGACCGTCATCGTCGTCTCCCTTATTCGAGTTCTCAAAGAAGTGGGGGAACACCGTACTGCGCCCTGACCGACGCCGACACGCGCCAGGGTGGCGTCAGGCGGGCTGCGGGGCGGGCGCCGCCGGAGCGGCCGCGACCTTGCGGGTCTCGCGCATCATCAGCAGGCCGTTGACGACCATCAGCGTCGCGGTCAGGCCGTGGACACCGAGCGCGGTGGCCACCGAGCCGTGGTGGGCCAGCACGGTGGTCATGTCGCCGTACGCGGCGAAGGCCTCCACCAGCAGCGCCCAGCCCAGCGCCCGGCGGTGGCCCGTCACCAGCAGGATGCCCAGCACGAGGGCCAGGACGACGTCGCGGATTCCCTTGATGATCAGGAAGCCGTCGCCGTCGCCGGACGGCCAGCTCGGCAGGCCGAAGCCCGGCGCCATCGTCTCGGGGCGCAGGATGAACTCCACCCCGAACCAGAGGATGAAGAGGATGAAGGCGGCAGCAAGGACGGTGTTGATCTTCTTCAGCGACATCGTTCTTCTCCTTGCGAGTCTTGTCGTTCGGGCCTGGTCAGGCGGCGCGGACCCGGCTGATGCGGCGGGCGTGGCGTCAAGGCTGCTCCCGGGCGCTTGGAAGGCACTTGGAACCGATATGGAACACCCGCGCGCGTACGATGTTCCACGTCATGGTCTTCATCCGGGTTCTGGGCTCTTTCGGCGCGGAGGTCAACGGCGAGTCCGTCCCCCTGGGTGGGCCTCGGCAGCGCGGCGTCCTGGCCCTCCTGGTCGCGGCGCGCGGACAGGTCGTGCCGGTCGACCGGATGATCGAGGACCTGTGGCGCGGCGAGCCGCCGTCCCGTGCGCTGGCCTCCCTGCAGGCGTACGTCTCCAACCTGCGCCGGCTGCTGGAGCCCGGCCGCCCGCCCCGAACCCCGGCCCGCCTCCTGGTGAGCGCCGCCCCCGGATACGCGCTGCGGCTGCCGCCCGAGTCGGTGGACGCGTGGCGTTTCGAGGACCTGCTCGGCGAGGCCCGCACGTTCGCCGAGCCTCGGGCCACCCGCGCCCGGCTGGCAGAGGCGCTGGGCCTGTGGCAGGGACCCGCGTTCGCCGAGGTCGCCGACGAGCCGTGGGCCGCCGCCGAGACCGCCCGCCTGAACGAGCTGCGCCTGGTCGCCCGCGAGCTCCACGTCGCGGCGGGCCTGCGGGCGGGCGACCTCGCCTCGGTGGTCCCCGAGGCCGAACGCCTCACCCGCGACGCGCCTCTGCGCGAAGAGGGCTGGCGCCTGCACGCCCTGGCGTTGTGGAGCAGCGCCCGCCAGGCCGACGCCCTGGCGACGCTCCGCCGCGCCCGCACCACCTTCGCCGACGAACTCGGTCTCGACCCCGGCCCCGACCTGGTCGCCCTGGAAAAGGCGATCCTCGACCAGCGCATCGACATCCTCCGCGCGGCCGTCCCCCCACCCGCGGCCACCGCGTCCACACCCACACAAGCCACGCCCTCGCACGCTGCGACCCTGCATCGTGCTGCCTCGTTCGTGGGGCGGGAGGTCGAGCTTGCCGCGCTGGTTTCGGCCGCCGGGGAGGCTGCCGCCGACGGGGCGCGCGTCGCTCTTGTCACGGGGGAAGCGGGGCTGGGCAAGTCGACGCTCTTGGAGCACCTCGGCGCGCGGTTGGAGCGCGACGGCTGGCTCGTGGCCGCCGGGCGTTGTCCGGAGGTCGACGGCGCGCCACCCGCGTGGGCGTGGGTCGAGGCGTTGCGGGCCGTCGCCGCGGCCGTCCCTCTGGGGCAGTTCGCGGAAGACCTGGCGCCGCTGCTCTCCGACTCCATGCCGGTGGACAGCGACGCCGCCGCCGGGCGGTTCCGGCTGCGCCGGGCCGTCTGGGGCTGGCTCGCGGCGGCCGCCACGGAACAGCCGGTCGCCGTCGTGCTGGACGACCTGCACTGGGCGGACACGACCACGCTGGGGCTGCTCGGCGGCGGCGTCGGCGTGCGGGCCCCGATCCTGGTCGTCGCGGCGTACCGCCCGGACGAGAGCGAGCACCTCACCGAGACGCTGGGTGCGCTCGCCCGCACCGCGCCGCTCCGGATCGCGCTGCCCGGGCTCGACTGCGCGGCGGTGGCCGAGCTCGTACGGGCCGAAAGCGAGGCCGACGACGCGACGGTGGCGGGGATCGCCGAGCGCACCGGTGGCAATCCGTTCTACGTGCGGGAGAGCGCGCGGCTGCTGAACGGCGAGGGCGCGCTGGTCGCGCTCTCCGAGGTCCCCGAGGGCGTACGGGACGTGCTGCGGCGCCGGCTGGCAAGGCTCCCCGAGAACGGCGTGTCCGTCCTGCGGCTGGCGGCGGTGGCCGGCCGGGAAAGTTCGGTGGACGTGCTCGTGCGGGCCGCCGACTCCGACGGGGACGGCGTGCTGGACGCGCTGGACGCGGGCGTCATCGCCGGGTTGCTCGACGAGCCCGGCCCCGGGCGCGTCCGGTTCGTTCACGCGCTGGTCAGGGACACGCTGGTCGCCGACGTCAGCAGGTTGCGGGCCGCGAGGATGCACGCCCGGATCGCCGCCGCCCTTGAGGGCACCGGCGACGTCGCGGCGCTCGCCCATCACCATGCGCGAGCGGGATCGCCGAAGGCCGTCGGCTACTGCGTGCGGGCCGCCGAGCTGGCCGAGGCGCGTTACGCCCACGACGTGGCGGCAGCCCTCCTCACCGACGCGGTCGCCAACTCCAGCGAACCGGACGAGCGCGTCGACCTGCTCGGCAGGCTGCTCCGGGCGCAGATCAGGGCCGGGGCCGTCGCCGCGGCCAGGGACACGCGCGAGAAGGCCGTGGAGTACGCCGAGTCGATCGGCCGCGACGACCTGATGATCGCCGCGTTCACCGCCTGGACCGAACCCACCCCCTGGCAGGCCCGCACGTACGGCACGGTCGACCGTCCCGTCGTCGGCCGCCTCAGCCGCCTGCTCAAGCGGACCGGTCTCGCCCCCGACGTGCGGTCCCGCCTCCTCATCGCGTACGCCAACGAGCTGGTGGGCGAGGACGATCCGACGGTCATGGCTGCGGCGCGGGAAGCCCTCGGCCTTGCCACCGATCCGCGCCTCCGGGCCGCGGCGCTCCTGGTCCTCGCCGGCGACCCCGGGCGGGAGGAGTACGCCCGCGAGCTCGTGGAGATCGGCGTCGAGCACGACCTGCCCGTCTACCGCGTGACCGGGCTGCTCAGCCAGGCGGCGAACGCCGCCACGGCCAACGACCCGGCGACCATGCGCCGCGTGACCGGGGAGGCGCTCGACCTCGCCCGCGCCTACCGGATGCCGGAGGCGATCGGCGCCGTCGAGATCGCGCTGGCGACCCTGGTGCTCATCGAGGGCCGGTTCGCCGACGCCGAGCGCCTCTACGTCGAGGCCACCGAACGCATGGAACGCGCCGGATCGGTGCACGCCGGCTTCGTCGGCCTCGCGCTGGCGGCGATCCGGCTGAACGACGGCACGCTCGGCGACCACCTGGACGACGTGCGCGCTCTGCACGAGGCGCTCGGCCCGATGGTCGCCGACCTGCTCGCGCTCGCCCTCCACGCCGCCGGCCGTGGCGACGAGGCATGCCGGGCCCGCACATCACCGAGACCGATCCGGCCCGACTTCTTCTTCACCTTCCTGACCACCCTGCGCGCCATGGCCGTCATCGCACTGAACGACACCGGCGCCGCCGAGGAGTGCTACGCGGACCTGCTTCCCCATCGCGACGGGCCTCCGGCCGGTGCGGGGAGCCTGTCGCTGGCGCTGCGTCCGGTCGCCCACACGCTCGGCGAACTCGCCCTCTTCCTCGGCCGCGACGACGAGGCCGCCGCCCACTTCGCCCAGGCCGCCGCCATCGCCGACCGCTGGAACGCCCCCCACTGGTCCGCCTCGGCCCGCGCGCACCTCTGACCAGGCCAAGCCCGGACGGAACCTTCGGGCGGTTCGTCGCCGCCAGGTGCGGCCCGAGCTGCCACACCTGCCAGGCCGCGATGCCCTGGCGGCGCGGATGTCACGTGGAGATCCTCATGCCGGCGGCCGGCCGAGTTTGGCGGCCACGGCGTCGAGGACCCAGTCCAGGCCGGTCGCGAACGACGTCTCCGCGTCCACGTCCGTGCCGTCGTGCACGACCCTGGCCAGCGCCGGGAAACGTCCCGTGGCCAGCATCCTCATCACATGCGGGCCGGAGCTGCGCTGCCAGTCGCGCTCGGACAGGCCCGTGGCGCGCTCGGCCCGCAGGTGCGCGATCTCGCGCCTGATCGCGCCGGTGAAGTAGGCGCTGACGGTCTCCACGGCGCGCATGACGGTGTCGAGGTCGGCGAGGCCGTCGAAGGCGGCGAGCGTGGCCTCGGTCACGGAGAGGGCGTTGGGGCCCAGGGACGGACGGCCGCCGAGCAGGTCGGCCAGCCATTCGTGACGGAGGGCGGCCTGCCTGGTGCGGCCGGCGAGAACGCGCAGCGCCTCCCGCCAGTCGCCGGGTTGGTCCTCGGGGAGGATCTCGGCGTGGACCTCGTCCACCATGAGGTCGAACAGCTCCTCCTTGGTGGAGATGTATCCGTACAGCCGCATCGGGCCGGCTTCCAGCCGGGCGGCGACCTTGCGCAACGACACCGCCTCCAGCCCGCCCTCGTCGGCCAGCGCGATGGCGGCGGCGACGATGCGCTCCCGGTCGAGCGGCGCGGGGCGAGTCGGTGGCTCCGGACGGTCCCACACAGTCATGAATACATCGTACTGTTGCGATACATTGTATCGGAGCAATACAGTGTATCGACATGAGACATCGTATCGCCGTGATTGGAGGCGGCCCCGCCGGGCTTACCTTCGCCCGTGTCCTGCACCGTCACGATCACCCCGTCACCGTCCTCGAACGCGATCCCGCCCCCGACGCCCGCCCTCCGGGCGGCACGCTGGACCTGCACGAAAACCTGGGCCAGCTCGCGCTGGACAAGGCCGGGCTGCTGGGGGAGTTCCAGGCGCTGTCCCGTCCCGAAGGGCAGGCCATGCGCATCCTGGACACGGACGGGACCGTCCTTCGCGACTGGCAACCGCGCCCGGATGACCTGGCCAATCCCGAGATCGACCGCGGACAGCTGCGGGACCTGCTGCTCGCCCCCCTGGACGTTCAGTGGGGGCGGGGCGTGACGGAAGTGCAGCCGGGGACCCGGGACGGCGTGCTGGTCCGCTTCGCGGACGGGCGGCAGGAGACGTACGACCTCGTGGTCGGCGCGGACGGCGCCTGGTCCCGGGTTCGCCGGGCGGTCTCGTCCGCGACGCCGCACTACACCGGCATCACCCTCGTCGAGACCTCCCTGGACGACGTCGACACCCGGCACCCCGACCTCGCCCGGCTGATCGGCGACGGTTCCGTGGCCGTGTACGGCGCGAACCGCGCCCTCGTCGCCCAGCGCAACAGCGGCGGCCACGTCAAGGTGTACGCCCGGTTCCGCGCGCCCCTCGACTGGCACACGGATCCGGACCGGCACCTGGGCTTGAACCGGCGCGCGGGCCTGGACCTGGCCGACGTCGAGGCCATGCGATCAAGCCTGCTGACTCTGTACGACGGCTGGGCCGCTCCCGTCCTCGACCTCCTGCGCCACGGCACCGCTTTCGTCCACCGCCCCCTCCACGTCCTGCCCGTGTCCCACACCTGGGCCCACGTTCCCGGGGTGACGCTGCTGGGCGACGCCGCCCACCTGATGCCTCCCTTGGGGGTGGGCGCGAACCTCGCGATGCTGGAAGGTGCCGAACTCGCCGAAGCCGTCGCCACCGCCCCCGGCGATCTGGACGAGACCGTACGCGCCTTCGAGGAACAGATGTGGGCACGGGCCGGCAGATGGGCTGAGATCACGGCGGCCGGTCTGGAACGCCTCGTGAGCCCGGACCCCACCGAAGCCCTCGCCGCCTTCGACGAGGTCCAGCCATCCTGACCCCCGAACGCGAGATCCCAGCAGCACCATGTGACCGTGCATCTGGTCCGTTCGGGGGAGGTCACGGGTGCGGCGAGGAGCTGCGGCGGGAGCGTTCCGCGTTGGTCATGGTGATCGCTCCGAAGACGTTCTTATAGAGCAGGCATGTGGGGGCTTTCAGGCGTTCTTGACGGCGGACAGGTCAAACTCGAGCGCGATCTCCTCGGAGATCATCACGCCGCCGGTTTCCAGGACGGCGTTGAAGCTGACGCCGTAGTCCTTGCGATTGATCATGGTGCTGCCCTCGAAGCCGGCCCGGGTGAAGCCCTGGGCGTCGACGGCGGTGCCGGCGAACTCGAGCGGGATGGTGATCTCGCGGGTGACGCCGCGGATGGTCAGCCGGCCGGTCACCTCGAAGCGGGCGTCGTCGATGTGCTTGACGCCGGTGCTGGTGAAGGTGATGTGCGGGTGGGTCTCGGCGTCGAGGAAGTCCCCGGTGCGCAGGTGGCCGTCACGCTGCGGGTTGCCGGTGTTCACGCCGGCGGCGTCCAGCTTCACGCGGACGGTGGAGGCGGACGGGTCGGCGGCGTCCAGGTGGGCGGTGGCCTCGACGACGGGGAAACTGCCTCGCACCTTGGTGACCATCGCGTGGCGGGCCACGAAGCCGAAACGGCTGTGCGCCGGGTCGATGGTGTAGGTGCCGCTGAGCTCGCTGGGGTACACGACGTGCTCCATCCAAAGTAGTTCAGTACTGGATAATTCAGTTCGACACTACATCACAGCGTATTTCAGCGCGCAACTATTGCGTACGATGAGGTCATGACGAGATGGCTCACCGACGACGAACAGCGCACCTGGCGGGCCTTCGGCCGGGCCAGCCGTCTGCTGACCGACCGGCTGGAACGCGACCTTCAGGCTGGGGCCGGCATGCCGCCCACCTACTACGAGCTCCTGGTCCTGCTGTCGGAGGCCCCGGACCGGACCATGCGCATGAGCGAGCTGGCCCACTGGACCCACTCCAAGCCCAGCCGCATCTCGCACGCGATCAACAAGCTGGAACAGGCCGGGTGGGTACGCCGGGAGCACTGCGCGGACGACCGGCGTGGCTGGCTCGCCATTCTCACCGACGAGGGAAAGGCCGCGCTCGAGGCCGCCGCCCCCCTCCACGTGGAGAGCGTGCGCACCCACCTCATCGACCTCCTGTCGCCCGAACAGATCCGGCAGCTGGGCGATATCAGCGAGACCCTCCTGAAGCACCTGACCGACACCAAGTAGGGCACAGGTCGGACAGGACGTCGGTGACGGCGGCGAGCCTGCCGTCGGCGACCAGCAGGTTCCCTTCAGCGATGTCGCCGTGGAACCACACCGGGTCCCCCTCCCAGCTCGAATCGATGGCCGCCCGCCACACCTCGGCGGCCAGTCTGGTGTTGAGGTGATCCTCCAGCGCGGCCAGGCACCGGCGGGTCTCCTCGTCGTAATGGGTCAGTGAGGAGCCCTGGTAGAAACTGTGCGCGCCCGCCGGCGGTCCGCCTGTGGCGTCGCATCGCCAGGACGAACTCGGCCACCTGCACGGCGAATGACGGCATATCGTCGATTCGCGACGGATGGGCGGTCTCGCCCTCCAGCCAACACGTAGCCCTCGGCCGTCGGCGGACGGACCGTGCTCTCGCCCAGCCGGTAGGTCCGGTTGTCGTGGCCGTCCACCGGCACCGGGACGATCGCAAGGTCCTCCCGCTGGGGGAACTGGGCCGCGATCAACTGGCGTACCAGGTCCGCGGTGATACCCGCGCGCCCGTCGGGAGGAGCGGAGATGACAGGTGCGTTCGCTTGCTGCATGAGGAATGCCGTTTCTGCGTGAGAGATACCGAGGAACGAGTCCGGATGCCGGGCCGGCGGCTGGAGGTTGAGGCGGCTACCGCCGGCGGAGGGCGGATGGCGGCGTCCGCGCAGGGGTTCGCAACCTGGAACAGATGTGATGCGCTTCGGCGCGCGTGCGAGGCGACGTCCTCGGTCTCGAAACGCGCCCGTCAGAAGGCGGGGAAGGCCCAGCCCGAGGGATGGAAGGGCTCGCGCTCTCCACGGAAGGCGAGCGAGGCGGCGGTCACCGCGCCGGAGCGTAGCTCCTCGACCCGCCCCGCCGCCGCCAGGGACGACAGGGTGGTGCCGCCCACCGCCAGCGCCCGGCCGACGTCGACCAGGCGGACCCAGAGGTTGTCGATCACGCTGGTGCGGGCCGCGCGCGGGTCGGTCAGCAGGTGCTTCAGCGGCTCGTCGACGGCACCGTCATAGCCCTGCACACCGAGCCCGGTGACCTCGCCCCCGGGCTCGGTGTGCAGGGCGAAGCGCAGCTCCGTGCCGCCGTCGCGGGCGCGCTCGCCGTCGGCCAGGCGGCCTCCCAGAACCTCTCGGTACGATCGACCCAGCCGGCCGCGGCACGGCGTGCGGTGTCGTAGACCTTCCCCAGCAGCGGCCGGGCCTCCTGGCGGCCGAGCAGGCGGATCATTCCGTCTCCGAGGTCGGTGCCGGGCCGCAGGGCCATGGCCTTCTTGTCGCCCCGGATCTCCGCCACGTGGCTGGCGATGCCGTACCCGAAGCGGCCGTAGATCGACGCGCCGCCGACGATCTCCTCGTTGTCGTAGGCGGCGAGCGTGCGCCCGGGTTCGATGGAGGAGGCGGCGTTCCTGAGGCCGACCTCGTGCCAGTCCTGACCATAGGTCGTGGTGATCATGCGGGCCCACGCGTCGAGCTCGTGGGCGGCGATGGTCCGCAGCGGGTAGGTGGCTGTCATGCTTCGAGCGTGGCCGGGTAAACAGGCGCGGCGCATCGGGTGATCTGTGTAGTTACGTGCTGGCGCCGTAGTACTGGAACGGAGGGCGGACGCCCACCTGCCGCTCGACGTACGGCGAAGTCGCATCACCCGACGGCGGTCCCTTCGAGCTCGACCATCAGGGTGGGGATCGCCAGCCGTGTCACCCCCAGCATCGTGGTGGCCGGCGCCACCCCGGCGGCGCCCAACCGCGACGCCAGCACGCCGTAGTGCTGGAAGAGCAGATCGACGTCGGTGGTGTAGACGTTGAGCCGGACGAGGTCCGCGAGGGACATGCCGGCCTCGCCGAGGACGGCCTCCAGGTTGTCGAGGCTCAGCGCCAGTTGCGCCGCCATGTCACCGTCATGCTGGGGCTTGCCGTCGCCGCTCATCGCGGTCTGCCCGGCGCAGTAGAGCGTCCGGGTGTGCCCGGAGACGATCTCGCCCTGGTTGTACCCCATCTCCACCGACCACGCCCACGGGTTGACTGCCGTTCGCACCATTGCCGCATCAGCTCCATTCGTTTCATCGAAAGCAGGGACGTACACCGGCCCGGGTGGCCCGCGGAGACAAGCCTCCCGGCAAATCACGACATCCTTTGTCGTGTATTCCGATAACTTCTTCGTATGCGCGCCGACCGGTTGGTCTCGCTGGTGTTGCTGCTGCGGCGACACGGCCGGCTGTCCGCGGCCGCGCTGTCCCGCGAGCTGGAGGTGTCCACCCGCACCGTGCTGCGCGACGTCGAGGCGCTGTCCGCGGCCGGCGTCCCGGTCTACGCCGAACGCGGCCGGCACGGCGGGTTCGCGTTGTTGCCCGGGTTCCGTACCGAGCTCACCGGGCTGAACCACGACGAGGCCCTTGCCCTGCTGATCGCCGGATCGCGGCGCGGCGCGCAGGCGTTCGGTCTCGGCTCGGCGCTCGCTTCGGCGATGCTCAAGGTGGTCGACGCGCTGCCCGAGAGCTACAGGAACACCGCGGCCGGCGCGGCGGAGCGACTGCTCATCGATCCGGAGACCGACCTGCTCTCGCGCCGGATGGTCGCGGAGGAGGTGCCTGACGCGATAGTGGCCGAGGTCCGGCGCGCGGTGCTCGCCGGACACCGGCTGCGCATCCGCTACGCGGCGGTGGACCAGACCCCGAAGTGGCGCACGGTGGACCCGATCGGCCTGGTCACCGTGCGCGACCGGGGCTACCTGCTGGCCACGAGGTCCGGCGCGGACCGCACATACCGGCTGTCGCGGGTCCTGGCCGCCGAGGAACTCTCCGAACCGGCACAGCGACCGGACCGGGTCGATCTGGACCGGGCCTGGCAGGACCGCAGCGCGCGGTTCCGGACCGGCGGCGACCAGGTCACCGTGCTGGTCCGCGTGGACCCGGGGCGGCGGGAGGAGCTGGTGGGCACCGCGGTGGCCGTCCACACCGAGGAAGCCGACGTGGACGGCCGGCTGCGGCTGGAGGTGTCCTTCCAGGACGCGCGGCACGCCGAATGGGCGCTGTGGCAGCTCAGCACGGGCGCGGAAGCCCTGGCCCCGCAGTGGTTGCGCACCTCCCTGCGCAACCGCGCCGCCGCGATCGCCACCCGCTACGCGGGCTGATTGAGCGAGTCAGCGGGCTGCCGTGACCGCTCGGGGCCAGAGCGCGCCTTGCCCACCCCCTCGGTGTCGGTGAACCCGGGGGAGACGAGGGTGACCCGCAGGTCAGGCCCCGACTCCTGCCGCAGCGCCTCGGTACTGATGGACCGCCGTGTTCGTGAGGAGCTTCAGGTCCGCACGGCGCGTCACGTCGATGACGGCTCCGGCGGCATGCGCCACGCCCGTTGCGAGCCGACGCGCGACGCAACCGGGAGAAGATCATTACGGCTGCGGTGAGCGTCTCGCCGAGGAGGGACTGGACGCGCACCTGGAGCGCATCGCCAAGAGGCGGGCGTGGGCACGGCGACGCTGTGTCGCGACTTCCCCGACACCCTGCGCGCCATCGTCGCCACGGGAGGGTCACCGATCCAGCGGGCCGTGCGCCTGTGCCGAGAGGTCCTGCCAGTCGGCCCAGGTCTTGAGCCGGTCGGCGTAGGCCTGCTGGACCATCGGGTAGAAGCCCTGCCCGAAGAGCACCCGCAGCGGCGGGGCGTCGGAGTCGACGAGCGTGAGGAGCGCCTGTGCCGCGGCAGCCGGGTCGCCCGCGGGCTGCTTGCCGGTCAAGCCCGCGAGCCGCTGGCGGAGGCCGTCGTAGATCGGGTTGGCCTCGGCCATGTGACCGTTGTCCAGCGGGTCCGGGTTCTTGCCCGACCTGGTGGCGAAGCCGCCGGGCTCGATGACGGTCACCTTGATGCCGAACTCGGCGACCTCCTGGGCGAGGGATTCGTTCACCGCTTCCAGGGCCCACTTGGAGGCGCAGTAGGCGGCGCCGAGCGGCATCGCGAGGAGCCCGGCCGCGGAGGACAGCTGGATGATGTGGCCCGAGCCCTGCTCGCGCAGGTAAGGCAGGGCGGCCTGGATCACCCACACCGCGCCGAACAGGTTGGTCTCCAGCTGGTCGCGCAGGTCCTGCTCGGTCAGCTCCTCGATTGCGCCGACCTGGGCGTAGCCGGCGTTGTTCACGATGACGTCGAGCCGGCCGAAATGCTTGGCGGCCCGCTGCACACCGTCGAAGACGGCGGCCTTGTCGGTCACGTCCAGCTCCAGCGGGAGCACCGCCTCGCCGTGGGCGGCGACCAGGTCGTCCAGGCCGGCGGTGGTGCGGGCGGTGGCGGCCACCTTGTCGCCGCGCGACAGGGCGGCCTCGACGAAGTTACGGCCGAGGCCGCGCGACGAACCGGTGACGAACCAGACCTTGCTCATGGTGTCTTTCCGATCTTCATGGTGTGGCGGTCACGCCGCGCGGATCGATCGCGCGGCGTCCTGACGACCATGAGTCACCGGCGGCGCGATCCTTGTGACAGTGCGGTCGTGTGATGTGCGCCACCACACGCTTGCGGCGTGTCACTCCTGAGCGACCTGGTCGTTGAGCTTGCGGGTGACCAGTAGCCGGATCGTGCCCCGCTGCGGCTCGTCCGCCTGCCAGACGAACCAGTCCTCGCCGACCGGAGTGTTCTGCTTATTCGGGTACATGACGTAGGGGACGTTGCGCGCCATTTCGGGCGGCAACCGGTCGCTGTCGGGATGGGGCTCGGTGATGAGATAGGTGACCTTGAGGCCGCGCTCGGCGATCTCCGGCCGGACCTCGCCGACGGTCTTCCCGGCCACCTCGTACCCCTCCAGAGACGTGGTCTGCCACGGGAATGCAGCGGGCACGCTGTGCCACGTGTCGTCGGGGACCAGCACGCAGGGCGCCACGGGGTCGTGCATGAGGATGGTGCTGGTGCCGGACCATCCGTGGACGGGATCGACCTCCAGGGTCCAGACGAAGGTCTGGCCCGGCTTGAACAGCTTGGTGTCGATCTGCATCCGCCAGCCCTGGCCCTCCTTGTCGCCGGGGATCTTCGTCGGCGGGTGGTACAGGCCGCGCGGGATGTCCTTCACGGAGGTCCCCCGTTCGTCCCTGCACTTCTGGCCCGCGGGGACGAAGTCGACGAGGGCCGGGACGCCCAGGCTGGCGAGCTGCCTGCTCAATCCCTTCGCGTCGCGGAAGTCGCGTACCGTCACATAGACGATGCCGTCGGAGTCCTTGGTGACGGCATAGGCGGTGTCGCCGCCTCCCATGGAGGTGACGGTGGCCACGGCGGCCACGGTGGCGGCCACCGCTCCGGCCGCTACGGCGAGAGCGATCCGGCGGCGTGGCCGCCTGTTCCGCGCGGCCGCAGCCCGCGCGGTGATGTGGTCCTTGAGTTCGGCCAGCCGGCGCTGTTCGAACCCGGCAAGAGTCTCATTCATGACGATCCTTCCAAGATGGATTCAGGGAGGCCGGTCGGGTCGGCCATGAGCCGGCGGCGCGCGCGGTGCAGCCGGACCCTGGCGGTGCTGACGCGAATGCGCAACGCGGTCGCCGCATCGGCGACCGACAGGCCGTCCACGTCCACCAGTTCGGCCACGGCCCGCAGGCTCTTGGGCAGGCCGGCGATGGCGGTCAGCAGCGGGCGGACGGCTCGTTCCGCGTCGATGCGTTCTTCCAGACGGGTGAGGTCATCGGCGTCCAGCGTGCGCTGTCCCGCCGCCCTGGCGTTCTTGTGCAGTTCCTTGGCCGCCCTACGCTGCTCGGAGGCCACCACGTTGCGCGCGATGCCGAACAGCCAGGCCTCCTCGCTGCCCCGATCCGGCCGGTAGGTGGCCGCAGTGTCGATGGCGGCCAGGAACACCTCTGTGGTGAGATCGTCCACCGTGTGCGGATCAGTCATCCGCCGGGCCACGAAGCGGCTCACTCGTTCGGCGTGTCCTCGGTAGAAGACCTCGAACGCCGCGGGATCCCGCATCGTCCTGCGGAGATCCTGCGATGGATTGTCGGCCATCCCGTGTGCCTTCCTGTAGCTCCCGCTTTCCCCTTCTTGGTCAGAAAGGCGGTGACCTATTACATCCGGGTGCTCAACGTCTCCCGGTGGTGGAGGGGCCCGGCCGACCCTGTCGCGACGGGTCTCGCCTCCTCCGGCCGTGGCGATGAGTTCTGCCGCCGCGGCCGGTCAGCATGGGCGAACGGTTCGCAAGGGAAGAAGGAGCGTCATCATGACGGTGATCGTGGCGGGAAAGGTGTTCGTCGATCCGGAGGTCAGGGATCGTTGCGTCGAGGCGCATCGCGGGATCGTCGAGGCGGCGCGCGCCTGTCCCGGGTGCATCGATGTGGCCATCTCAGCCGACGTCGCCGACCCCGGCCGGGTGAACATCTTTGAGCATTTCGAGTCCCAGGAGGCGCTGGACGCCTGGCGGGCGATCGCCCCCAGGCCCGCCGCGTCCTTCGAACTCAAGGACGTCCAGGTGGTCAAGCACGTGATCGCCGCCTCCGGTCCGCCTTTCGGCTAGCGCCTTCGCGGGTCACGGCTCCGGCGAGGTTCGCCGCCGTCCGGCTGTGCGACGGGGCGGCTACCGCGTCGGGAGGCCGACCGCGTTGGCCGCGTCGGCCTCGAAGTAGTCCGTCGTGGCGAAGGCGCCGGTGTGATCCTCGAGGAAGTTCCTGACGCCGTCGATCGAGTCATGCATGATGACGTTCACCGCCTTGGTCCCGTCGGTGCTCGCCACCGCCAGGGTCCACCTGGCGCCCTGGGGAAGCCGGCCGTACGCCTTCTTCACGGAATCCCAGAAACCGTTGCCGTCAGAGACCGTGGAAACAGCCATGACGGGCACCGTACCGCTCCTCTCGGGCACTCTCGGATTCACCCGGCAATTGATGTGCAGATATCGTGCGGCGCCCTTATCGAAGTCGTAGATCGCGACGGTCTGAGGGTCCTCCAACGGATCGTCAGAAGGCATCAAGAAATGGGTCTCGCTGATCGGGAGCAGCTCGTAGTCGAGCTGCTCCGGCCTGTCGAGGACTCGCGCCTCCATGGGGTTCAGGGAGAATCTGAGGTGCAGTCTCCCGTTCTCGGCCGCCACCTCGTAGCGGGTGCCGGGGCGCTCGTAGGAGCCTTCGTACCTCGACAGATCGAGAGCCAGCGTGGGGTCGGGCTCCGGCAGGCCGGGGATCGTGACCGCGCCCAGGCCGGCCAGGATCTCGTTGAACACCTTCCGGTAGAAGCTGTCGCGCGGGCCGGCGTTCGCCAGCATCGAGACGGCGATGCCCGACTCCGGCAGGATCCGCAGCCGTGCGCTCTGGCCGACCGCGCTGCCGTCGTGGGCGTAGACGGTCTGCCCGTGCCAGTCGCACACGATGAGGCCGAGTGCCCATTCCGGCCCGAACGTGTACGGGTCAGGTACGGGGACCCGCGACTGCGTCATCTCGCGGATGATGCCGGGGGAGACGATCGTGGCCCCGTTCGGCGCCCTTCCTTCGTGGAGGAAGACGTACGCCATCATGAGCAGTTCCGAGGCTGTCGTGTTGACGTTGCCTCCGGGGCCGAAGGAGCGCGGCAGGTGACCAAGCGGTGAAAGGACGGCGCCCTCTTCGAGGGATCGGATCAGGTGCCCGGTCGCGGCCCGGTCCTGATCCACGTGCTCGCGGCGGCTGCTCGTCGAGGTCAGTCCCAAGGGGTCGAACAGGCGATCCTTCATGATGTCGTCCCATCGCTCGCCGTCGATCACCTCCATGATGCGGGCGAGGATCGCGTAGCCCAGGGCCGGGCTGTAGCCGTGCGTGTGGCCCAAGGGGTGGACCTGGCGTGCGCCGGCGATGTTCCGCACCATGCGCTCGTACACGTCGTCGTCCTCGCCCGGATCTCCGTAGTCCTCCTCGATGCCGTGGGTGTGGTTGAGGAGATGGCGGGGTGTGACCTTGACGCTGACGCCGGGGTCGGCCACCCGGAAATCGGGGAGGTAGGTCCGCACCGGCTCGTCCAGATCGACTTTCCCCTCGTCGACGAGCTGCATGAAGGCGAGGGCGGTCCAGGTCTTGGACACGGAGCCGCACTGGTAGACGGTGCCGGACGTCGCGAGGTCCCGCGTGAGGGCGTTCGTGACGCCGACGGCGAAGTCGGTGGTCCGCCCGCCGTGGAGGACGCCGATCGCGGCGCTAGGGATCCGGTATTCGGCCAGCAACTCGGCGACGCGAGCTCGAATGCGGGTCACGTCCAAAATGTTCGCCATAAGGGATTCCTCGTCACCTCTGAGTCTTCGAAGCAGGCAAAAGCTACGTTGCCTTTCCGGACCCGTCAACGAATTCTTGGGCTTTCACGTGAATCGTTGCAACAGAAGTGTCGGTAAATGCAATTCTTGCCGAGCCGTCGTTGCAATGTACTGTGGCGAACGCACGCGCGGACCCGAAGAGAAAGGGAGCCGATGCCCGGAGGCAGGCTGACCCACGAGGATCGCAGGCAGATCGCGATCTGGCTGGCCGAAGGGCTGGGATACGCCGAGATCGCCAGGCGGCTGGGCAGGCCGACGTCCACGATCAGCCGCGAAGTGGCACGCAACAGCGCGCCCGGCGGCTACCTGGCCGACCGCGCCCAGCAGGCCGCCGGGCAGCGCGCCCGCCGCCGCAGAGCGGTTCAGGCCGCGGAACGGCCGGCCGAGCCCGTGCACGGTTTCGTGGAGCGGTTGGCGATCCTGCTGGCCGGCACCGGCCTTCCCCGGATGCCCGCTCGCGTGTTCGTCTGCCTGCTCGCCTCCGGGTCCGGCAGCCTGACGTCCGCCGAGCTCGTACGCCGGCTGCAGGTCAGCCCGGCGTCGGTGTCGAAGGCCATCGGCTATCTCGAGGCGATGGAGCTGGTCAGGCGCGCGCAGGATTCCGGCCGCCGGGAGCGGTACGTCATCGACGACGACGTCTGGCTCCACGCGTTCAAAGCCGACACCGGGGCGCACGCCGAGGTCGCGGCGGCCGCACGGCACGGGATCGAGATCTTCGGCACCGGCTCGCCCGTCGCCGCCCGGCTGGGCGAGATGGCGCGGTTCTTCACCTGGATCAGCGAGCGGATGAACGACAGCGGTCCCACCGGCGCCGTCGTTCGCGACGCGCTGACGGTGCTGGCCGCACTGGTGCACGCCGCCCGGCCGCTCACCGTGGACGACCTCGCCACGGCGCTGGAGTGGCCCGTCCAGCGGGCGGCCGACGCCGTGGACACGATCGGACGCCGTCCTGCCCTCTCCGACCCGCTCGCGGTGGAGCGGTGCGGGCGCGGCGCGTACGCCGTCATCCCAAGGCCCGACCGTCTGAGCTCCGCGCAACGCGACGGCCTCTCTGTCGTCACAGGGAAATTTCGGTCGGAGTAGCCTGACCCGCATCGATGCGGAGCCCTCAAGACCATTCCTCTCATCTCAGCTATGTCAGACACCTGACGCATCAGAGCAGTGAAAGGTGACCGCGAACGCACCCGGTCACCTTTCCTGCGGACCATCCGTCATGCCGGCGACCAACAACACTCACTCACGAAGGGTTGCCGGCGATGAGCAGGATGGATGTCCACGGAACGGTGGCGGACGGCTTCGAGCAGGTGCGCGAGGCGTTCGCCGCGGTGGTGGCGGAGCAGGACGGCCAGGTGGGCGCGCAGTTGACCGCCTACGCGCACGGCCGGCGGGTGGTGGACCTGTGGGCGGGTTCGGAGGTGAGCGGTGACACGCTGACCGGGGTGTACTCCTCCACCAAGGGTGCCGCGACGCTGGTGGCGGCGCTGCTGGTGCAGGAGGGGGTCCTCGATCTCGACGAGCCGGTGGCCCGGCACTGGCCGGAGTTCGCCGCGGCCGGCAAGGGCGGAATCACCCTGCGGGACGTGCTGACGCACCGCTCGGGCGTCATCGGTGTCGACGGCGGGCTGCCGGCGGCCGAGCTGGCCGACGACGCGGTGATCGCGCGCCGCCTGGCCGGGCAGCGGCCGTACTGGCGGCCGGGTTCGGCCTACGGCTACGGCGGGTTCGTCTCGTTCGCCATGGTGAACGAGGTGATCCGGCGGGTGACCGGGCAGTCGCTGCAGCAGGTCTACGACGAGCGCATCCGGGTGCCGTACGGGCTCGACCTGTACCTGGGGCTGCCCGAGGCCGAAGAGGGCCGGTTCCGGCCGATCCGGTGGTGGACGGCCACGCCGGATCAGGAGGCCGCGTTCTGGTCGAACCTGCCAGGCCCGCACAGCATCCTCGGCATCGGGTACGGGCTCAACAGCACGCCGCCCCTGGACCAGGTGGCGTTCGCCAACGCTCGCGCCGTGCGCGCGGGCGGCCAGGCGTCGGCCGGCGGGGTGGGCAGCGCGCGCGGTCTGGCCGGCCTGTACGCGGCGGCCGTCTGGGGGATCGACGGGCAGCCTCCGCTCCTCAAGGCGGACACCGTCGGCGAGTTCTCCATGCTGCACTCCACCGGCGCCGACCTGGTCCGCGGCGACCAGGGCAACTACGCGGTCGGCTTCCAGGCCAAGGGGCTGCGGTACGGCTTCCTCAGCGCGAACGCGTTCGGCCACGACGGCTCGGCCGGCTCGGAGGCCTTCGCCGACCCGGCCACCGGCATCGCCTTCGGCTACACCCGCCGCCGTTTCGGCTTCGGCTGGTCCTACCCCGAGCACGACCAGCTCGCCGCCGCCGTCCACGGCGCCGCCACCGCTCTTGAGGAGCAGGCATGACCTCTCACTCCGAAACCCGCAACACCCGCTTGGCGCTGCTGGTGATCGCGGCCGCGCAACTGCTGGTGGTGATGGACGGCACCATCGTGACCGTGGGCCTGCCCGTCATCGGAACCGGGCTCGGCATCGCCGAGGCCGACCTGGACTGGGTGCTCACCGCCTACGCCCTGGCCTTCGGCGGCCTGTTGCTGGCCGGCGGCCGCGCCGGCGACCTGTTCGGCCGCCGAAGACTGTTCCGCGCCGGACTGGTCGTCTTCCTGGCCGCGTCCCTTCTGGGCGGCCTGGCCGGCAACGGGAGCATGCTGGTCGCCGCCCGGGTCCTGCAGGGCGTCGGCGCCGCGATCGTCGCCCCGGCCGCGCTGTCCCTGCTGGCCGACACCTTTCCCGCCGGGCCGGCGCGCAACAAGGCGCTCGGCGTGTACGGCGCCATGGGCGGCCTCGGTTCGATTGCCGGCCTGCTGCTGGGCGGCGCACTCACCGAGTATGCGGGCTGGCGATGGATCATGTTTGTCAACATCCCCATCGCGCTGCTGGTCCTGGCTGGGACATTCGCTCTGGTGCCCGGCACTCGCAAGAGCGGCGGCCTCGACCTGCCCGGCGCGGCCACGGTGACGCTCGCCCTCGGTGCGCTGGTATACGCGATCAACCGGGCCGGCTCGCATGGTGTCGGCGACGGGCTCACCGTGACCTTCGGCGCGATCGCCGTCGCGCTGCTCGTGGCGTTCACGTTCATCCAACGCAGCGCGCGCAGCCCGATACTGCCGTCGGGCGTGCTGGCCGACCGCGGCAGGCTCGGCGCCAACCTGGTCATGCTGCTCATGGGCGCCGGGCAGTTGGCCACCTTCTACTTCCTCACCCTGTACATGCAGACGATCAAGCAGTACTCGCCCGTGATCACCGGACTGGCCTATCTGCCGTTCGCCATCGGCATCGGCCTCGGCTCCGGCGTCATCGGCCCCAGACTGCAGGCCCGCACCTCCACCCGGATCGTCCTGGCGACCGGGATGACGGTGGCCGCCGCGGCGATGGGCTGGTTCAGTCTGCTGACCCCGGACCAGAACCCCCTGCTCGTGCTGCTACCCGCCCAGCTCGCCGGCGGCATCGGCCTGGGCATCGGCTTCGTCGCGGCCACCATCGGCGGCGTACAGGGCGTCGCCTCGCGCGACTCCGGCATCGCCTCCGGCTTGGTCAACACCAGCCAGCAGATCGGCGGCGCCCTCGGTCTGGCCGTCCTGGCCGGCATCGCCGTCACCGCCACCACGAGCCAACCGGCAGGCACTCCTCTGCACGACGCGCTCACCAGCGGCTACACCGCCGGCATGCTCGGCGCGGGCGCCTTCTACCTGGCCGCCATCCTCACCGCCGGCCTCCTTCTGCGCCCCCGGCCCACGAACCGGGACACCGAGCCCACGCCGGAAACCCTCGGCGGCACGCCCGGATGAAATCGACCGCCTCACCGGTCACCTTCGCCCCATGCGATCCGTCAGAGCAGTGATCCACCACCTGAGATCCAGAAGGGAAACCCCACCATGACCACCACCGAGTCGCGCCTGCCCAACCCCGCCGTGCTCGTCCCCGAACTCAAGGACATCGGCGGCGCCCTGCACAAGGCGGCCGGGAACGGCACGATCCCGCAGACCACCATCAGCCTGGTCCAGCTGCGCGCCGGCCAGATCGTCGGCAGCACGTACCTGACCGTCCTGCACACCGGCAACCTCCGTAAGGCCGGCGCCACCGAGGAGAGCATCACCGCGGTGGCCTCCTGGCGGGACGCGCCGTACTTCACCGACGCCGAACGCATCGCGCTCGAACTGGTCGAATCCGTGCTCACCCCGAACCCGTGGGGCGAGCGCGTCCCCGACGAGCTCTACGCCCAGGCGTCCGAGCAGTACGACGACAAGGCGCTCGCCACGCTGATCATGGCCATCGGCCAGGTCTGCTTCTTCCTCCCGCTCGCCCTCATCGGCAAGCCGCTGCCGGGTGCGTCGCCGGCGGAGCAGTGGAGGCCGTAACGCCCAAAACGCCCAGGGCGAGGACACGGCAACCCCTGCCTCGCCCTGTCCAGGGGTCAGATCGGGGCCGGGCCCAGGTGACGGACCCGCGCGGGACACCTGACGATCAGAACCTCGCGAATCGGGGAAACGAGCACCGGTCCTCCGGGAAGCGATCTTCGAAGCGCCCCGAGGTCACAGAACCCCGCGACGCACTGACCGCCGGTCCGCGCTCGACCCGAGGGACTCGAACATGACGAAGCGCCTTCCGTGTCCGCGTCGGGAGGATCGCCCTGTGCGATGACGTCGGTCAGCCGGAGAGGAAGGGCCAACCACCGCTGCGTACGCGTACGTCCGCGGCCACCTCGCCGACTGGCCGGCCGTCGGTCTCGACGCGCAGCTGACCTGCCCCGGCACGGTCGAGCAGCTCGGCCTCGCGCGCCGCCCGTTCGGCGATGCGGTGCAGGGAGTCGGAGCCCAGCCCTCGCAGCTCGTCACCCGGTATGGCCGGCCCGCCGCCCCGGCCACGCTGCGCGACCCGCCCGGCCAGCGTCGCCGGTCCGGCGTGCAGGCGGCACACGGTCAAGGCCGCTCCGGGCAGCGACTGGCCGTAGCCACGGACGACGTCGTCGGAGTCGGCCTCCCCGGAGACGACCAGGCACCGGGCGCCCATCGCGCGATATCCGCTCCAGACGGCCGCGAGGTTACGCGCCTTGAGGTCATGGCCGTCCATGTGGGGACGCAGCGCACCGATCTGCTGCACATCGGCATAGGCGGCTCGCACACCGGTTTCGTGGATCTGCCGGAAGATCTCGTACCCGACCGTCGACTTTCCCACCGCCGTGGCACCGCAGAGCCACAGCACGGGGAACGGCGCGGCGTCCCCTCGGAGAGCAGGCGGACGGCTCCGCCGGGCGACGGAACTCTCGGGCGTCGCGGCGGGAAGGACACCTGGCCATCCCCCCGACCGCTCACGGACCAGCCGGGCGGCCTCGGACACCGTGACCCCGCCGGTGTCCACGCACACGTCGGCGTAGTCGCTGCGTTCCAGGGCCGCGGCCTCGGCGAGCGCGTCCTCCACCAGGTCCGGGCGCCACCCCCGCCCGAGGAACCGTTCCTTGAGCTCGGCGCTGTCGACGCGCAGCCGGCACAGCGTGAACGCGGCCTCGGGAAGAAGGTCGGTGTACGTGCGAACCTCTTCGGCGGTGTGGACGAAGCCGGCAAGGACGAGACATCGCACGCCTTCCGCCAGGAAGTTCGGCAACATCGCGGCCAGGTTCTTCGCACGAACGTGATGCGTCGTGCCCTCCGGCATGGGATAGCACAGGCTGATCTGGTCGGCGTCGACGAACGCGGTCTTGACGCCGCTCCGGCTCAGCTGCGCGAAGAGCTCCCAGCCGGCCGAGGACTTCCCCACGCCTGTCGGCCCCGAGAGCCAGAGCAAGGGCACGCGTACGTCGCTCATCTGCGTGACACTAACGGGCGTCCGATGGAGCGAGCGAACGGATTTCGGCGGGCGCGTCCCCGGCGGCGGCGCCACGCCGACGCCCGGGGAAATCGGGTGGCTCCGGCCGGGCCGTGTTTCCTACCATGCCCGTCATGCCCTCGTACGCTCATCCGCTGGCCTGGCTGCTGGCGCTCGAAGGCGTGGCGCTGCTGCGCGCCCAGGCCGGGGACCTCGGCGACGAGGAGTTCGTGAAGGCGCGGATCTCCGAGATCCGCAGGCTGGCCGCCGACCGGGACCTGGCGTCGAGCGCGGGCACCGTCGTCGGCCACGCCACCACGGTCGAGGGGTACGCGCAGTGGGCCGATCGGTACGACTCCGAGGAGAACCCGCTGATCGCGGTGGAGGAACCGCAGGTCCGGCGCATCCTCACCACGCTGCCGGCGGGCCGGGCCCTCGATGTCGCCTGTGGCACGGGAAGGCACGCCGCGTTCCTGGCCCGGCTCGGGCACGAGGTCGTCGGCACGGACTCGTCGGCGGAGATGCTGGCCCTGGCCCGGGCCAAGGTCCCGGACGGCACGTTCCACCAGGCGGACCTGCACGACCTGCCGGTCGGCTCCGCGAGCTTCGACCTGGTGGTCTGTGCGCTGGCGCTGACCCACCAGCCGGCCCTCGGGCCGGCGCTGGCGGAGTTCTCCCGGGTGGCCAAGCCCGGCGGCCACGTCGTGCTGTCGGACATCCACGTGCTCTCGCTCTACCTGGGCGGCGTGGCCAAGGTGGGCGGGCCGGACGGCGGGCCGCGGGCGATGCCGGCCGGCCGGTTCCTGGCCGGCGACTACATCGCCGCCATCCATGAGGCGGGGCTGGAGATCGTGGCCTGCCACGAACCCCGGTGGGGCGAGCTGCGCGGCGGGCACGGCGGCCCGCTCGCCCAGCAGTGGTGCCCGGAGGCGGCCGCGGCCGCCTACCACGACACCCCCGCCCTGATCATCTGGCAGCTCCGCCGCCCTCGCTGAGGGTTCGCGACCTCCTGGCGCGCGTGGCGATCCCGCTCGGCCTATTATGTATACGCATCCGTATGCGTTTACGAAAAGAGGCGGCCCGATGATGAAGATCCTCGGCAAGGTCGGGTTACTCGTCCTTGCCCTCACGGCCGGCGCGGCCTGGCTGGTCATCCTGCGGTTGAAGAACGTGCCGGCGCCGCTGCTGCTGGTCTACGGGCTGCTGCTGGCGGTGTCCGTGATCGGGCTGCTGTGGCCCCGCGTGCTCGGCCGGCGGTCCACGCGGCGCCGGGTGCTGGCGTTCCTCGGGGTTCCGGCCGGTCTGGGCACGCTGGGGCTCTACCTCGCGGTCGTGTACTACGTCACCGATCTGCCGGTGTTGCTGGCCCTCGCCGCCGCGGGCTGCCTGGGATGGGCGGCGGCCGCCCTGCTCCGCGGACGCCGGAGGGCTAGTGGCCCGCACGTCCGGCAGGCCAGACGCGCCTTCCTCCTGGGCGGTGCCGGGCTGGTGCTGGGCGTGCTGAGCGGGCTGTCGGTCAGCCGGGTGGAAGGGCGGCGCCGCGAGATGCTGGCCCAGCGCGAGCAACAGCGGCAGGCGGCCGTACGCGCTCCCGGGGCCCGGCCGCGGGTCCACGACGGTGCCCTGCGGGTGTTCCCGATCCACACCGGCGACACCGTCGTCACCTACGGCCAGTTCTACGGCGGCCTGGACGGCTGGGAGGGTCTGAACGGCTACGTGCGCACCCTGGTGGACAAGGCGCAGATCACGGTGCCGGTCTACGCCTACCTCATCGACCACCCCCGGCACGGGCTCCTGCTGGTCGACACCGGCGTCAACAGGGAGCAGGCCCACGATCACGACGGGTACTACGACATGACCTCGCGCCTGCTGAGCGAGCGCGACGAGTATCAGATGACCCCCGAGCAGGACCTGCGGGTCCGCCTGGCCCGGCTCGGCTACGACGCCGACGAGGTCACCACCGTGTTCCTCACCCACGTCCACGACGACCACGCGGGAGGGCTGCGCCACCTGCCCCGGGCGACGGTGGTGTTGGACCGCCGCGACTGGGACCACGGCGTGTTCTATCCGCACTCCTTCGACCTGGTCAAGGAGAACCTCTCCTTCCCGGCCTTCGACTCCGGCGCCTTCGGCGCCTTCCCGGCCAGCCAGGACCACTTCGGCGACGGCAGCATCATCCTGCTGCCCACCCCTGGCCACTCGCCCGGCCACATGTGCGTGCTGCTGCGCATGGACGAAGGCGGCGTGCTGTTCATGGGCGACACCCTCTACACGCTGCCCCACCTGGCCGTCGACCAGGTCCGCCAGATGACCATCGGCGGGGCCGACACGGTCCACCAGATCGAGGCGGCCCGGCGCATCCAGAGCCTGCTGGCCTCCGACACCGGCGTCGTGCCGCTGTTCGCCCACGACAACACCCGCTACCAGTCCGATAGGGTCTTGTCCGCGTTCGCCCAGGGAACGCCGGGCAAGGAGGGGCTGCGGGAGTTGCGCGCGCACATGGAGGCCGTCCTCACCCCCGGCTGGCGGCTGCGGCCCGGGCACGCTCCCCGCTTCGTTCCTGCGGCGTCCGGCGCGCGATGGGGGCGGGTGGAGTTCGGATGACCTCCACGCGGCGCACCCGGGGCAGGCCTCGCGACCCCGAGGCGGACGAGGCGATCATGAAGGCGGCGCTGGAGCTGTTCGTGGAGCGCGGCCTGGAAGGCGCGAACTTCGAGCAGATCGCCAAGCGCGCCGGCGTGGCCAAGGTGACCGTCTACCGGCGCTGGTCGTCGAAGGAGGAGCTGCTCACCCAGGCGATCGAGCGGGCCCGCACGCTCGTCCCCGAGGCCGATGTCTGGGCCGACACCGTCGCGGCGGCGCAGCCGGCCGGCGAACAGCTCATGGACTCCTGGGTGCGCACCTTCGGCGACGCCCGCTTCCGGGCGATCCTCGCCCAGCTCATCGGTTCCAGCGTCACCCGGCCGTCACTCCTGGCCACCTACCGCGAGCAGTACATCGAGCCCCGCCGCCGGGCGATCCACGCCGCCGTCGAGCGTGCCCGCCGCGACGGGCGGCCGGACGGCGACGCCGACCCGGAGATCGACCCGGAGATCGACCCGGGGATCGACACGGTGATCGACATGGTCGTGGGCGCGGCCATGTACCGCATGCTCATCGACCCGGACGCACCGGCCGACCCCGCCGCCGCACGGCGGTACCTGGAAGAGGTGCTCCACCAGGCCGACCGGCTGCTGAGGCGCCCCGACCGGCCTGAGGAGACCGCGTGACCGGCGCGGCGGTCACGCGCCGACGTAGGCCGCGAGGTGTTCGCCCGTGAGGGTGGAACGGGCGGCGACGAGGTCGGCGGGGGTGCCCTCGAAGACGATCCGCCCGCCGTCGTGCCCGGCGCCGGGGCCGAGGTCGACGATCCAGTCGGCGTGCGCCATGACCGCCTGGTGGTGCTCGATGACGATGACCGACTTGCCGGCGTCGACGAGCCGGTCGAGCAGGCCGAGCAACTGCTCGACGTCGGCCAGGTGCAGGCCGGTGGTGGGCTCGTCGAGGACGTAGACGCCGCCCTTGTCGGCCATGTGGGTGGCCAGCTTCAGCCGCTGGCGCTCGCCGCCGGACAGCGTGGTCAGCGGCTGGCCGAGGCTGAGGTAGCCGAGCCCGACGTCGGCGAGCCGGCCGAGGATGGCGTGCGCGGCGGGCGTGCGGGCCTCACCGGCGCCGAAGAACTCCTCGGCCTCGGTCACCGGCATCGCCAGCACCTCGCTGATGTCGCGCCCCCCGAGGCGGTATTCCAGCACCGACGCGTCGAAGCGCCTGCCCTCGCACTCCTCGCACGTGGTGGTGACGCCGGACATCATCCCGAGATCGGTGTAGATGACGCCGGCGCCGTTGCAGGTGGGGCAGGCGCCCTCGGAGTTGGCGCTGAACAACGCCGGCTTGACGCCGTTGGCCTTGGCGAACGCCTTGCGGATCGGGTCGAGCAGCCCGGTGTACGTCGCCGGGTTGCTGCGCCGCGAGCCGCGGATGGGGGACTGGTCGACCGACACGACCCCCGCGGAGGCGGGGATGGAGCCGTGGATCAGCGAGCTCTTGCCGGAGCCGGCGACGCCGGTGACCACGCAGAGGACGCCGAGCGGGATGTCGACGTCGACGTCCTGCAGGTTGTGGCGGTCCGCGCCGCGGATCTCCAGCGTGCCCTTCGGGGTGCGTACCGACGTCTTGAGCTGGGCGCGGTCGTCCAGGTGGCGACCGGTGACGGTGCCACTGGCCCGCAAACCGTCGACGGTGCCCTCGTAGCAGATGGTGCCGCCCGCGGTGCCGGCGCCGGGGCCGAGGTCGACGACGTGCTCGGCGATCGCGATCGTCTCCGGCTTGTGCTCGACGACGAGCACGGTGTTGCCCTTGTCGCGCAGCCGCAGCAGCAGGTTGTTCATCCGCTGGATGTCGTGAGGGTGCAGGCCGATCGTGGGCTCGTCGAAGACGTAGGTGACGTCGGTGAGCGCGGAGCCGAGGTGGCGGATCATCTTGGTGCGCTGCGCCTCGCCGCCCGACAGCGTGCCCGCCGGCCGCTCGAGCGAGAGGTAGCCCAGCCCGATCTCCACGAAGGAGTCGAGGGTGTGCAGCAGCTTGGCGAGCAGCGGCGCGACCGACGGCTGGTCGAGGCCGCGGATCCATTCGGCCAGGTCGCTGATCTGCATCGCGCAGGCTTCCGCGATGTTGACGCCCTTGATTCGCGAGGAGCGGGCGGCCTCGCTGAGCCGGGTGCCGTCGCACTCGGGGCAGGTGGTGAAGGTGACCGCACGGTCCACGAACGCCCGGATGTGCGGTTGCATGGCCTCCCTGTCCTTGGACAGGAACGACTTCTGGATCTTCGGGATCAGGCCTTCGTACGTCAGGTTGACGCCGTCGACCTTGACCTTGACCGGCTCCTTGTACAGGAAGTCCTGCAGTTCCTTCTTGGTGTAGTCGCGGATCGGCTTGTCGGGGTCGACGAAGCCGGACTCGGCGTAGACGCGTACCGTCCAGAAGCTGTCGGACTTCCATCCCGGGATGGTGAACGCGCCCTCGGTGAGCGACTTGGAGTCGTCGTAGAGCTGGGTGAGATCGAGATCGGTGACCGTGCCGCGGCCTTCGCAGCGCCCGCACATGCCGCCGATCCGCGTGTACGTCGCCTTCTGGGCCTTGCGGTTGTCGCCGCGTTCGACCGTGATCGCGCCGCTCGCCCTGACCGTGGGGACGTTGAAGGAGAAGGCCTGGGGGGAGCCGATGTGCGGCTCGCCGATCCGGCTGTAGAGGATGCGCAACATCGCGTGGGCGTCGGTGGCGGTGCCGACGGTGGAGCGGGGGTCGGCGCCCATCCGCTGCTGGTCGACGATGATCGCGGTGGTCAGTCCGTCGAGGACGTCGACCTCCGGCCTGGCCAGCGACGGCATGAAGCCCTGCACGAAGGTGCTGTACGTCTCGTTGATCAGCCGCTGCGACTCCGCGGCGATCGTGCTGAACACCAGCGAGCTCTTGCCCGAGCCGGAGACGCCGGTGAACACCGTCAGCCGGCGCTTCGGGATCTCGACGCTGACGTCCTTCAGGTTGTTGACGCGTGCGCCGTGCACGCGGATCACGTCGTGGCTGTCGGCGGCGTGCGGCGCAGGCGACTGCGGGTCGTTCCTCGTGGTCATGCTCATCGTGTCTCCGTCTCTCTGGCGGGCCGCCTCTCGCGGCCTTGGGCTTGCGTCGCCTGGCTCGATCAGGCTTGAGCGTACGCGTGGTCGTCCTGCGCTCCTGCCACGACGGTCACGTTAGGCGACGGCCGGAGGCCGGCGCTTCTCCAATCCTGATCGGTCCGCGCTCGGACCTCGCGTCGTCCGACGCGACGTCCGGGAATGCATCCTGCCGGGTGCGGGGCCTGTCCCCTCGACGGCTGCTCGTTCGTCTCCTCACCATGAGCGACAACCTTTCCGCCCTCCCGCGGGAGCGGCGCAGCAGGCACGCACCCACGACACCCGGTGAGACCCGTCGATGAACGTGTTCCTGTGGATCGTTCAGGCCTTCGCGGCCGCCGTCTTCACCCTGTCCGGCGCGGCGAAGCTGATCCAGCCGAAGGACAAGCTGGTCCCCAAGTATGCGTGGATCGAGGATTTCTCCCCCGCGTCGGTGCGGTCGATCGGCGTGCTGGAGTTGCTCGGCGCGATCGGGCTGGTCGTGCCGGCAGCCACCGGAATCGCACCCGTCCTGACGCCGGTCGCCGGGACCGGCCTGGCGATCATGATGGCGGGAGCGCTGGCCCTGCACATCCGCCGCGGGGAGCTGTCCGGGCTGCCGGTGCCCGGGGTCCTGTTCGTGCTCGCCGCGCTCGTCGCCTGGGGACGGTTCGGCCCTTACAGCTGGTGACCTGCGCCACATGGCACATCTCGCTGCGATCGGCGGCGAACACCAGAAATCAACCCAAGGAGGGAACGTATGTCAGCCACCGAAGTGACACGTAACAAGGCAACGCTCCGACGTTTTCATGAAGCCGTCAGCACCGACGATGCGGAGATCATCGCCAGGACGATCGACGAGATGGTCGATCCGGACGTGCAGATCGGCACCCCGCTGCCGCTGGAGGCGAAGGGGGCGGAAGCGTTGAAGGAGGTGCTCGCCGTGCTTCACCGGGCCTTCCCCGACCTGCACGTCGAGGTCGAGGACGTGATCGCCGAAGGGGACCGGGTCGTCACCAGGAACACGGTGACCGGGACGCACCGGGGTGAGTACATGGGGGTGGCTCCGACCGGCAAGTCCGTCACGTACAACGAGATCATCATCGCCCGCTTCGCCGACGGCCGGATCGCCGAGACCTGGGCGGTCGTCGACATCCTCTCGGTGATGCGCCAGCTCGGCGCCATCCCGTCCTAGCGACAGCGCACTCCGGCGTCCGGCTCGGTCACCTTGGCGATGGCAAGATCTTGTGGAAGTGAGAGCGTGGCCACATCCACCGCCTCGGCCATGGCGCGGGCGCCGGCATCGTTGAGGTGCATGCCGTCTCCGCTGTCGAACTCTGGCCGGATGAAGTCGGGATTTTCCGGGTCCTGCACGGCGTGCGCGACGTCGAAGACCGCATCGAACACGCCGCTGGTCCGGATCCACCCGTTCACCCGGCGGCGCGCGTCCAGCCCCGCCGGCGTGGTGATCCCCGGATAGATCGCTCCGGCGAACGGGCCGATGGTGGCGGCCAGGCTCGTCAGACCTCGGTCGCGGATGCGCCGAGCCAGAACGGAGAATCCGGCGATCAGGTCCTCCGCCGTGGCCGGGGGGAGTCCGGCCATGCCTGGCAGGCCCAGGTCGTTGACGCCGAAGTGCACCAGGACATGCGTTGCTCCCGGCACCGACAGGACATCGCGTTCCAGACGCGACAAGCCGTGCCCGCCCACCTCGTCGGTCAACAGCCGGTTGCCCGCGATGCCCTGGTTGACCACCCAGCCGTGCTCCAGCCGGGCGTTCAACACGTCCACCGAACGCCGGTTGGCGCCCATCGTGGTGCCCACGCCCTCGAACCAGGAGTCACCGAACGCCACCGCGATCACCGCCGTGCGCTCCGGAGCCGGCACGTCCAGACCGGAGACATAGAAGCGGGCGGGCACCTGCTCGGCGCCGCTCAGGACGTGAGCGCCGGCCTGATCACCAGACGCGACGTAAGCCGTCTCCATGGGCTGGTGCGAGAAGGTGGCGAGCTCTGTCTCGCCCCGCAGGCAGAGGTCCAGCACGATGGCGACGCCTGCCTCGATGGTCAGGTTCACCGGGTCGCTGACCACCTCGCCGCCCGGCGGGATCGTCACCTCTCCCGCGCCGCCGAACAGCACCTCGTGCTCCATGTACCGTGCCGATCGTCAGCGGTGCTCTGCCGTAGCGGTTGGTCAGCCGGATACGCACCCGCTCGCCGCTACCGGCCGGCAGCAACGTCTGCCGTACCGTCTGATCGCGGGAACCGCGTGGCGGTGTCAGCTGGATCTGCTCGTAAGGGCTGATCACAGCGGATCGGAAGGCCGCCACCCATTCCAGAGCCTCATCACGACCGCTGTGAGCCATCATCAGTGCTCTCCTCCATTCTCATGGGACATGTTCGCTCGTTCCTCGCGAAGGCCGAGCGCGATCAGCATGGACGCCGTCATTCCTCGGCCACGCCGGACGGGCGCCCGGACAGGCGTTCTGGCGGGATCGTGGGTGAGGCCATCAACTTCTCCAAGGTTGCGGACGGCCCGTTGCGCCGCCCGCCGACAGCCTGGAGCACCCCACGCCTGCCCCCCAGGCCCAGACCTTGCCTACGCAAAGACTGATCAGCCTGGCTCGGTGAAATGCGGCAGGACATGCGCAGAGACAGAGATCTCGCGGCGTTCCTGCAGTCGCGCCGGAGCCAGCTGCGACCGGCGGACGCGGGCCTGCCCGATCGCGGCGGGCGGCGACGCGTGCCAGGATTGGGCCGCGCTCGCCGGGGTGAGCGGCAGCCCCCGTCGTAGTCGAGGAGCCGCATGTCCGGATCGCCGAGCTGTACGCGTCCGGCGCGGGGCTCGCTCGCCCGTTGACACGCTCCCCATCACCGCGGCCCAGCGTTAATGTTCGAATATGGCCTCAACGTATCGACCATCTGGCGCGTTAGCGTTCGTGGCGGCGGCCGCACTTGTCGGAGCCGCAGCCCCGGCGTCGGCCGCGCAGGCGCACGAAGGGTCCGCGGGCGCGGCCGGCAGGGTCCTTCGGGTCTACACCAACAACATCGAGAACCTGATCAGAAACAACGCCGACGGCTCGTGCACCCGGATCTCGGGCCCCGACCACCTCACATCGATGCTGGTCGACGACAGCGGCAGGACGGGCACCTCCGGCGTGCGGGCGCCGGACCTCCTGATCGTGCAACAGGTACGCGGCACGGGACAGGCCACGGCGTACGCCAACCAGCTCGCAGCGAAGTTCGGCTACCCGGCGGGCACGTACGGAGTGATCGTGGCCTGGGACGACCCGCAGCCGTGGGGCGGCTCGCACCACTGCAGCCAGCAGTCGCTGGGCGACCTGAAGAAGAAGCAGACCAACGCGATCATCTACAACACCAGAACGCTGAGCCTGGCGGCGGGCGACATCTCGAAATACTGGAGCGCGGGCTGGCTGAAGCCCGGCACCCCCTACGCCGGGGGAGCCGGGTGCACGCTGTACAAGCCTCCCAGCAACGACGACAGCGCGGCCAACACCCACAAGTGGAAGCGCACGAGCGCCATCGCGGCGCGTTTCTCGATCAAGGAGACGGGGACGACGGTCTTCGCCGCGACCATGCACCTTCCTGAGCAGAACGGAGCGAACGCCTGCGCGGGTGCGGGCACCACCGGCATCGCGAGCTCGGGCATCCATGTCGGCGCGGACGCCACGCGCCTGATGAACGCGTCGACGATCCGGGTGATCGGCATCGACGCGAATCGCACGAACATCGCTTCTTCGACGCTGAGCGGCTTCGGCATGACCGGCTACGGAGCGCGGCCGACCATGGGATCCCGCAAGATCGACTACCTGTTCGTCAAGGGCGCCGTGCAGCCGTCGAGCATCGATCACACGGTGGGCGGCACGAAGTCCAACCACCTGGCGCTGTACGGATTCGTCGCCTACTGAGCCCACGCTGATGACGCGGCCGCTCCGGCAGTCGCGCATGTGGCCGCGTCATCGGCGATGAGGGTGAGCCGTCAGATGAGGGGGGAGTACAGTGCGGGCATGGGCAACGGCGGGCTGCGCGAACGCAAGAAGGCCAGGACCAGGGAGACGATCCTGCGAGAAGCGTTCAGGCTCTTCCGCGAGCGCGGCTACAACGCCACCACCATCGATCAGATAGCCGAGGCCGCCGAAGTCTCGCCCGCCACCTTCTTCCGTTATTTCCCGACAAAGGAGGATGTGGTCACGCTCGATCGCTTCCCGCCGCTCATCGAGGCTCTTCATGAGCAGCCGCCGGGTCCGCCGGTCACCGTGCTGCGCGGGGCGTTCCGTACGGCGTTCGGCTCGATGACGGCCGAGGAGATCGCCGCGGGGCACGCGCGGGAGGTGTTCGCGGCGACGGTGCCCGAACTGGTGGCCGCCAACCTGCGCAAGAGCCCCGGCCTGCTGCGGGAGACGTCCGAGATCCTGGCGGGCAAGGCGGGATGCGACGCCGGCGACGCCCGGTTGCGCGACGCCATGGGCGCGGTGTTCGGGGTCGTGACCCTGATCTGGCTGCAGTGGGCGCACGATCCCGGCATGGACGGGCCCGCCGAGATCGACCGATCGCTCGCCCACCTGGAGTCGGGCCTGACGCCGTAAGCCGGGTGTCCAGATGGTGGAGCCATCCGGATGTTGTATCTTACGCCGCATGAACCGAGCGGAGGGCTCCCGATGGCCAGGCTGACCCGGGTGCAGCAGCAGGAGCGCACACGGGCCGCCGTACTGGCCGCGGCGAGGGAGGAGTTCGCCGAGCACGGATACTCCGACGCCAAGGTCGACCGGATCGCGGCGCGGGCCGAGCTGACCCGTGGCGCGGTCTACTCGAACTTCCCGAGCAAGCGCGCCCTCTACCTGGCGGTCCTGGTCGACTCGGTCGAACACGTGGGCGAGGCCACGTCGTCCCCGGCACTCGGCGAGGCGGCGGCCGCCTTCGCCCGGGTCTGGCTCGAACGGCTGCCGTGGTCCGGCGAGACGCCCGCCGGGGGGAGCCTGCAGTCGCGCTCGCTGGACGGCGTGTTCGACGACGAACCAGGCCGTACCGCGATGGCTCAGGTCACCAAGCTGGAAGCCCTCCTGCTCGCTCTCTGCCTGGAGTCGCGTGCGCCGCGGCTCACGAGGCGGGTGCGCCTGGCCGAGCTCGTCCTCACCCTGCTGAACGGCGCCGGCCACCTCGCGGGCACGGCTCCCGGGTTCGGCGACCCCTTCGACGTGGCGCGCGCCTGCGGGCACCTGGCCGACCTCGACCTCGCCGACACGTGGGACCCGCCGCACCTGCCCTTCGTCGCCCCCGCCCAGCGCGTCCGGGACCCCTGGAATCCACCTGCGGAGCTGCCCGATCTGCTCACCGGCCGCCCGGCGGGCTTCGGCGGCGACGGCGTGATCGTGTTCCTCGGGACCGGCCGGCTCGACGCCGCCGAGGAGGCCGTGCGCGCCGCCCGTCCCGGCGACCGGATCACCCTGGCCGTGACGACGGGCGATCCCGCCGAGCTGGGGCGGCTCGTCCGGCTCAGGATCGGTGACCTGGCCGGGTGCTTGCGCCGCGTGTTCGCGCCGGACGACCGGCCCGGCCTTCGCGTCGTCCTCGACGACCGCGCCGCCGTCGCGACGGCCGCCGCGACCCCCGGGGCGGGCGACGCCACCGAGTGCGCGGTACGCGTCGAGGCCGGCAGGATCGTCGCCCGGGCCTGCGGGCGCGGCGCCGCGTACGCCGTGGCGTCCGTGACATGGTCGGGCCAGGCGGGATGACCGGCTCGGCGACCGGCGTCCCGCCGTGCTGAAATGAGAAAAATGCCGATGGTGTCCCTAGCGCTGATGCTCGTTCGTCGTTCGGGTAAGAGCTTCTCGCCCTGGAGGTTGTGATGCGGTACGCCCTGATGATCTACGGTGAGCCCGGCTCCATCGAGGCGCTGTCGGATGAGGAACGGGAGGCGGCGTACGCGGACTATTTCGCGTTCGCCGAAGACGAGCGCTGTGTCAGCGGCGCGCAGTTGCAGCCCGCGGAGACGGCGACCTGCGTCCGCGTGGCCGGTGGCCGGACGCTGATGACCGACGGCCCGTTCGCCGACACCAAGGAGGTGCTCGGCGGCTTCTGCCTGGTCGAGGCCGCCGACCTGGACGAGGCGATCGAGCTGGCGGCGCGCCTCCCGACGGCCAGGTTCGGCGGCACGGTGGAGGTCAGACCGGTGATGCGGTTCTGACCGTGCTGGAGGAGGTGTTCAGGGAGCAGTGGGGCCGGGTGCTGGCCTCGCTGGTCGGGTTCCTGGGTGACTTCGACCGGGCGGAGGAGGCCGCGCAGGAGGCGTTCGCGATCGCGGCGCAACGCTGGCTCGCGTCGGGCGAGCCGGACAATCCGGGTGCGTGGCTGCTGACGACGGCCCGTAACCGGGCGATCGACCGGATCCGCCGCGAGCGCACCCTCGCCGGCAAGCTCCACCTGCTGCCGGCGCCGGAGGCCACCGTGGACGAGATGGACGACACCCTCATCAAGGACGAACGGCTCGAGCTGATCTTCACCTGCTGCCACCCCGCGCTGCCGCTGGAAGGGCAGGTGGCGCTCACGTTGCGGACGCTCGGAGGGCTGCGGACCGCCGAGATCGCCCAGGCCTTCCTGGTCCCGGAGGAGACCATGAAGCGCCGCCTGACCCGCGCCAAGAACAAGATCAGGGCGGCCGGGATCCCCTTCGCGGTGCCCGCCGAACATCTGCTGCCCGAGCGCGTCGACGCGGTGCTCGCCGTCATCTACCTGATCTACAACGAGGGCTACCGCGGCCGGGCCGACCTCGGTGCCGAAGCCATCCGTCTGGGGCACGTGCTCGCCGCGCTCATGCCGCGGGAGCCGGAAGTCCACGGGCTGCTCGCGCTGATGACGATCCACCACGCCCGGCGGCGGGCCCGGTTCTCCGGCGAGGACCTGGTCCTGCTCGACGATCAGGACCGCTCGCTGTGGGACCTGCGCCAGATCGCGGCGGGACGGGCGATCCTCGACCGGGCGCTCGCACTCGGCGGGCGCGGCGCCTACGTCGTCCAGGCCGTGATCGCCTCGCTGCAGGCGAGCCGGCGCATCGACTGGCCGCAGGTCGCCGCGATGTACCGGCGGCTGGCCGACCTGACCGGCTCGCCGGTGGTCGAGCTCAACCACGCCGTGGCCATCGCCCAGGCCGGCGACCCCGCCGCGGCCCTGGACGCCGTCGACCGCCTCGACCTGGACGGCTACCTCTACTTCCACTCCACCCGCGGCGAGCTCCTGCGGCGGCTCGGCCGCGACACCGAGGCCCGGACCGCCTACCGCCGCGCCCTCGACCTCGCCACCTCCACCCCGGAGCAGCGCTTCCTCACCCGAAGGCTCCAGCAGATCTGACATGAGCGGCGACGATCACGGGGTCCCCGCCGGCGCTTCGGTGGTTGGGCTGCATACGAACAATGTCGCGTTTGGCGGCCCGCAGGTCCTGGGGACTTCCTCAACCTTCTCGCTGCGCCTGTTCCTCGGTGGGGATGTCCAGGGCTGTGCCGTACAGGCGCGAGACGTGCAGTCTGATCACCACGCGGCGCTCGTCGACCAGCTGCCGGAGGAAGGCGGCCTCGTCCGCCGGGTCCTCGAAGCCTGGCGTGAGTGACAGCAGTTCCTCGCCGACCGCGTCTCCCGGCTCGGTGGTCACCTCGGACACCTCCGCGTCGCCCTCGGCGACGGCGAACGACCAGATGTTCGGCCCGTTCACGTGCAGGGACAGGTTGGGATTGGTGCGGACGTGGCGGGCCTTGAGCCGGCCGTCCGTGGTGGAAACCCGGATGATCCGCTCGGCGGGGTTCCAGTTGTACAGGACGGTGGAAAGGTGGGGGTGGCCGCTGCGCTTGACGGTGGCAAGGACGCCGAACTGCTGGGCGGCGAGCAGGCTGCTGAGTTCCGCGTCGGTGAGGGTGCGGGGTTCGGCGGGGCCGGAGTTCGTATCGTTGTCGCTCATGTGAATCGAATCCTGTCCGTGCTGGTGGGGACGGTTGGTCAGGCTACGGGGGTGGGCTGGGCCCCCTGCTGGGGAGTGGCGGTGTCGTGCTCGGGCTGGCGCAGGACGAGGAGGGCGACGGTGAAGGCGGCCACGAGCAGGGCCGCGGCGATGGCGAAGGCCACGCGGTAGCCGCCGGTCAGCGCGGCCGCCTGGCTCTGGCCGGCGTCCAGCAACTGCTCGGTGCGGGTGGCGGCCAGCGTGGACAGTACGGCGACGCCCAGGGCCATGCCGATCTGCTGGGTGGTGTTGAACAGTCCCGAGGCCAGGCCCGCGTCGTCGGCCTTGGCGCCGGACATGCCGAGCGCGGTGAGCGCGGGCAGCACCAGGCCGCCGCCGGCGATGAGCAGCATCACCGGGAGCAGGTCGGTGACGTAGTCGGCCCGCACGGGGACGCGGGCCAGCCAGCCCATCGCGCCGAGCAGCAACGCCAGGCCGGCCAGCAGGACCGCGCGCTCGCCGAAGCGGGTGTTGAGCCGGGCCGAGACGAACAGGGAGACCCCGCCGATGGCCAGCGCCGCCGGGAGCATCGCCAGCCCGGTCTCTAGCGCGCCGTAGCCGAGGACCTTCTGCATGTAGAGGGCGACGAGGATCTGGAAGGCGAACATGGCCGACAGTGTGAGGATCTGGACCAGGTTGGCGCCGGACACGTTGCGCGAGCGGAAGATCCGCAGCGGCATCAGCGGCGCCTTGGCGCTCGCCTGACGCAGGACGAAGGCGGCCAGCAGGGCGAGCGAGACCGCGCCGAGGGCGAGGGTGTGGGTGGCGAGCCAGCCGTACTCCTCGACCTTGACCACGGTGTAGATGCCCAGCATCAGCCCGCTGGTGACCAGCGCGGCGCCGAGGACGTCGGCGCCGCCCGCGAGCCCGGCGCCGCGGTCGCCGGGCAGCGCCCGGATCGCCAGGGCGACCGTGGCCAGCCCGATGGGCACGTTGATGAGGAAGATCCAGTGCCAGCTGAGCAGGTCGGTCAGGACCCCGCCCAGAACCTGGCCGATCGAGGCGCCGGCGGCGCCGGTGAAGCTGAAGACGCCGATCGCCTTGGCACGCTCCCTGGCCTCGGTGAACAGGGTCACCAGGATGCCCAGCACGACGGCGGAGGCCATCGCGCTGCCGACGCCCTGCAGGAACCGGGCGGCGATGAGCGTGCCAGGTCCGGTGGCCGCCGCGGCCAGGACCGATGCCGCGGTGAAGACCGCGTTGCCGGCGAGGAACATCATCTTCCGGCCGATCAGGTCGCCCAGCCGGCCGGCCAGCAGCAGGAGACCGCCGAAGGCGATCAGGTAGGCGTTGACGGTCCAGCTGAGGCCGGCGGGGGTGAAGCCGAGGTCTCGCTGGATGGCGGGCATCGCCACGGTCACGATGCTGCCATCGAGGATCGTCATCAGCATCGCGGCGGACAGCACGCCGAGTGCGAGCCAGGGCGATCGGGGTGTGGTGGGTGACATGACGTTTCTCCTGCTCCTTGAGGACAGGAGAGAACATAGCAGATAGTTTCGTTGCAGACTATCTGCTATGGATCGACTTACGCCTTCTGTCGAGCCCGCCGCACGGCCTGCGGAGCCTCCGCGGGGGTGGCCAGGTGTCCGGTGACCAGGCGGTTCATCGCCCTCAAGAGGACTTCGCGCTCATCGTCCGGCAGCGCGCCCAGGACGGCCTTGTGCACGCCGTCGACGATCTCCTGGCTCCTTCTGGCCACCTCCTCGCCCTTCTCGGTGACCGCGATGATCCGCGCTCGCCGGTCGGCACTGGACGGGCGGCGCTCGGCCAGGCCGGCCTTCTCCAGGGCATCGACCGTGACCACCATGGTGGTCTTGTCCATGTCGCCGATCTCGGCGAGCTGGATCTGCGTGCGCTCTTCCTCCAGGGCGTGGACGAGCACGCAGTGCATGCGCGCGGTCAGTCCGATCTCGGCCAGGGCGGCGGCCATCTGGGTTCTCAGGACGTGGCCGGCATGGTCCAGCAGGTAGGACAGGTCCGGTTCTGTGCGGGCGGGCGCCATCGCGGTCATTCGTCCAGCCTAGCAACTAGGTCCATTCCGGATTATCCGCTTCCTTTCCACCTGGCGGCTCGGCGAGCGAACCGCGCCGCTCGGCCACGGCGCCCGCGCGCGCCCCATCACCCGGCGGTGTGGGCGAGGATGGCGGCGGCCAGCTCCTCGTGCACCTCGGGCGGCAGGGTGTGCCCCATGCCCGCAACGATCATCAGCCGCGCCCCAGGGATCTGCTCGGCGATGATCGCGCTGTGGCCCGGCTTGGCCGGCTCGTGGCTGCCCTCGATGACCAGCGTGGGGGCCTTCACCCGATGGAGCACGCCCACCGGCTCGAAGTCGGGCTTGGCCATGGCGGCCAGCCGGTGGTTGGCCACCGCCGACAGGTCGCGGGCCCGGTCGTAGATCCGCTCCTGCAGCCGCCGCGCCGCGTCCTCGTCGAACGGCAGCCCGGTGCCGTGCAGCAGGCGCTGCTCGGCGATCATGCCGTCGATCCGCGCGCGCCGGTCCGCCGGCGGCGGGGCGGCCATCGACGTACGGTAGAACGCCACGAACTCCGCCGTCGGCTCCGGCAGGCTGCCCTCGGGCTGCGGCTGTCCCATCAGGGCCCGCATGATCACCTGGCCCTCGCCGCCGCCGAGCGGGGAGGAGCCGATGACGGTCAGCGAGCGCACCCGCTCCGGCCGCTCCACGGCGACGAACTGGCCGAGCAGGCCGCCCGCCGAGTGGCAGACCAGGTGCGCGCTCTCCAGGCCGTGGGCGTCCATCACGCGGTAGACGTCGTTCTTGATGGCGTCCCACGTGTACGGCTCCGCCTCGAAGTCGACCGTGCCCGACATGCCGGTGTCGCGGTGGTCGTACCGGATCACCCGGCGGCCACCCGCGGTCAGCCGGCCGACGAACTCGTCCGGCCACAGGATGCCCTGCGACATCGAACCCATGATCAACAGGATCGGCGCGTCCGTCCCGGCGCCGAACTCTTCACTCCAGATGTTCACGTTCTGCATGCCTCACAGCATGCCGTCGCCGGCTACGGGCGCCTTCTGTAGAACTACTAGCCGCGCCAGATCCGTACGGGAGCCGATGCCCAGCTTCGGATAGATCTTGTACAGGTGATATTCGACCGTGCGCGGGCTGAGGAAGAGCCGGGCGGCGATCTGCTTGCTCGACAAGCCATCGGCGACCAGGCCCGCGATCCGCAGCTCCTGCGGGGTCAGCGCGTCGAGCACGGCCGCGGGCGGGGCCTGCCCGCTCTCGCCCGCCGCCCGCAACTCCTCCTGCGCGCGCCGCGCCCACGGGCGGGCGCCCGCCCGTTCGAACGTCTCCCACGCCGTCCGCAGATGGGCCCGCGCCTCGCCCGGCCGCTGCGTCCGGCGCAGGCGCTCACCCAGCAGCAGGGCCGTCCTGGCCGCCTCGAACGGGTTGGTGTGCAGTCGCAGCGCCTCGCCGAAGGCGTCCTCGGAGGACTCGACCAGGCCCCGGCAGCGGGCCCGCAGGGCGTGCGACTCGGCCGTGGCGGCGTTCGCCGACCACTGCTCGTACGCGGCCATCGCCACCCGCGCGCCCTTCTCGTCGCCCGCGCCCATGGCGGCCTCGACGCGGTCCGGCGCGGTCCGCCCCACCACGATCGGATGTCCGGCGCCCGGTCCCGCCGCGGCGATGGCGGTGAAACGGTCGTGCGCCGCGGCGTAGCGGCCCAGGCACAGGTCGAGCAGCGCCAGCGCGTACGACGCGACGCCGGCGCGCAGCCCCACCCGGTGGGGGATGGCGATGGCCAGCGCCTCGCGGGCCTGCCGCTCACAGAGTTCCTCCTCGCCCCGCAGCGCCGCCAGCACCGCCAGGTTGGCCAGGTGCGCGGCCACCGTGTTCTCGTACCCGGCCTCACGGGCCAGCTCCAGGCCCTCCTCGGAGACGGCCTGGCTGCGCGCCGGCCGCCCCGCGAAGCGTTCGGCCGTCGCCACGAACTCCAGCACGACCGGCAACTGCCCGCGCATCCCCGACACCCTCGCCACCCGCCCGGCCCGCTCGGCCAGCTCGCCGGCCAGGTCCGGCTCGCCCAGAGCGCTGGCCGCGGCCGCCGCCCACAGGTATCCCGCCGCGTCCTCCAGCTCGCCGGTCCGGGCCAGTGCCCACCGCAGCAGCACCGGCCCGCCCGGGTCGCCGTCCAGCGTCAGGCCGATCCCGGCCACCGTGTTCCGCAAGAACCCCTCGGGGTGCGCCGCCGCCCGCCGGCCGAGCTCGACCATGGCCGCCGTGTCGCCGACGTACGAGGCCGCCTCCACGGCGTCGGCCAGCATGTCGAGGCTGTCGCCCGCCGCCAGGATCCGTACGGCCTCAGCGGCGTTGCCCGAGTTCAGCTCGAACCGGCCGCGGAGCTGGGCGATCTCCATGGCGAGCGTGCTGTCCCCGCCGGCCCCTTCGCGCGCCTCGGCCAGCAGCGACTCCGCCTGCCCGGGGCGGCCGCCGAGCCAGGCCGCGACGGCGGCGTCCTTCAGGCGGACGGCACGGGCACGCGGCTCGGGGGTCAATTCGGCGGCCCTGGCCAGGGCGGTGGCCGCGGCGCCGTACCCGCCCCGGTCACGCGCCCGCTCAGCCGCGGCCACCAGCGCGGCGGCGACCTGCTCGTCCCGCCCCAGGGCGGCTCCGGCCAGGTGCCAGGCGCGGCGGTCATCCGCGGTCAGCTCCGCGAGGACGGCGTGCACGCGGCGGACGTCGTCGGGGGCGGCCGCCTCGTGCACCGCGGACCGGATGAGCGGATGAGCGAACCGCACGCTCGTGCCCGACACCTCGACCAGTCCGGTCCTCTCCAGCTCCGCCAGCGCGACCCGCCCGGCCCCGGCCTGCGTCCCCGGCCCGGAGGGGAACGATCGGGCCACGTGCGCGCCGGGCTCTGCCGGGTGCCCGGCGAACAGCCACTCGCCGGCGCGCAGGACCAGGCCGAGGTCGGCCTCCACGGCGGCGACCAAGGCGACCAGCCGGGCAGCAGCGGACAACACACTCACCCGATCGCCGAAGAGCCGGCTACCCACGGGCAGGGGGTCGGGCAACGGCTCGCGGCCGGTGAGCTGCGCGGGCGACAGGCGGGCGGCGATCTCGCCCAGGGCGAGCGGGTTCGCGCCGGTCAGCGCGACGAGCTCCCGTTTCACCCGTTCGGGCAGAACGCCGTGGCGGGACTCCAGCAGTTCGGCCGCGGCGGACTCGGGCAGGCCGCGCACCTCCACCGTCAGCGGCACACCCTTGACCGGAGCCTCCCCGCGTACGGCGAACACCATCGCGATCCGTTCGGTCCCCAGCCGCCTGGCGGCGAACAGCAGCGCGTCGGCCGAGGCCCGGTCGACCCACTGGAAGTCGTCGACCACGCAGATCAGCCCGTCCGGCGCGGCCGCCTCGGCCAGCAGCGAGAGCACGCCGGCTCCCACCAGGAACCGGTCCCCGGCACTGCCCGCGGCGAGTCCCAGGGCCGCGCGCAGGGCGTCGCGCTGCGGCTCGGGCAGCGCGCCGAGCGAACCGGCCGCCGGCCACAACACCTGGTGCAGCGCCGCGAACGCGAGGTCGGACTCGGACTCGACGCCGGTGGCCCGCAACACCCGCATCGCACCACCGCGCGCGGCCGCCGCGTCGAGCAGGGCGGTCTTGCCCGCGCCTGCCTCGCCCCGCACCACCACCGCGCCCCCGGACCCGTCACGAGCCCGCGCGATCACCTCGTCGAGCGCGCTGATTTCCGCGGATCTGCCGTAGAGCACGAACACCCACTGTAGGCGGCCCCCACTCCGCGCCGTCCGCGCGGGTCAGTCCTCCAGGGCCTGATAGAGCGTCGTCCAGAAGTCGTTCATCAGGTGCGCCGGGTCGGGGACGGTGTATCCGAGCTGGGTGAGCAGGAGACCGGTGACCTGGTTGGCCGGGTCGGCGTAGGCTGAGGTGCCGCTGCCGCCGTCCCAGCCGAACTGGCCGATGGGCGCGTAGTCGCCGCGGTAGGTGCGTACCGCCATGCCGAAGCCCCAGCCGCCCTGCTGTCCCTGGCCGAAGGAGAGATGCACGTTCCTGGTGGCCAGGGCGGTGCGGGCGGCGTTCTGCTCGGCCGTGAGCCGGTTGGTGGTCATCAGCTCCACAGCGGGCCGCGACAGGATCCGCTCGCCGTTGTGCACCCCGCCGTTGAGCAGCATCCGGAAGTAGGCGTGGTAGTCGTCGGCGGTGGAGACCAGCCCACCGCCGCCGCCCTGGAACGCTGGGGGCCGGCTCCAGCGTCCTGCCTTGGCCTCGTCCCACACGAGGAACTCGCCGGTCTGCGGGTCGGGGGCGTACAAGGGCGGCAGCCGGTCGATCTGGTCGGCGGGCACGTGGAAGCCGGTGTCCTTCATGCCCAGCGGCTCGAAAACGCGCTCGCGCAGGAAGTCCTCGAACGACTGGCCGGTGACCCGGGCCACCAGCACGCCGACCAGGTCGCTGCTGATCTGGTACTGCCAGTGCTCGCCGGGCTGGTGCATCAGCGGCAGCTCGCCCAGGCGGCGCATCCACTCGTCCGGCTCGGGCGCTTCCACCGGCAGGTTCGGCGTCAGCCCGCGTTCGAAGATCGCGTTCAGGATCGGGGTGCCCAGCGCCGTCATGTCCATGCCGAGCCCGAAGGTGGAGGTCAGCACGTCGCGTACGGTGATCGGCCGCCGCGCCGGCACGGTCTCGTCCAGCGGGCCGTCGATCCGCTTGAGCACCTGCCTGCCGGCGAGCTCCGGCAGCCACGGCTCCACCACGTCGTCCAGCCGCAACCGGCACTCGTCCAGCAGCACCATCGCCGCCGCGATCGACACCGGCTTGGAGGTGGAGGCCATCCGGAAGATCGTGTCCCGGCGCATCGGCGCGCCACCGTCGTGCCGCATGGTCCCCAGCGCCTCGACGTGCGTCTGGCCGCCCCGGCTGGCCAGGGCGACCAGCCCGGGGATCCGTCCTGACTCGACATGCCGGGCCAGCACCTCACGCAGCCTGCGCAGTCCCTTCGCGGAGAAGCCGCTGGTTGCCATCGTTGAACTCCTTACGAACAGTGTTCGGGGTCGGGCCCGGTTCCGGGCCTCGCGCTCATGGCATCCACCTTCGCCGACCGCCCTGATACGGGACCGTCACCGTCCTGACACGGCGGCTGACAGGGCATGGCGGGCGGTCTCAGCTCACGCAGCCACGCGGGCGAGGGCGCTCAGCAGCTCGCCGGCTGCTCCCCGGCCAAGGGCGGCCAGGGAGGCGGCAGGTGCGGGGGAGCGGTCGATCAGGGGTTCGGCGTTGCGGTGAGGCGCCGCAGTGCGGCGTGGGCGGGCGGGCCCCACGTGGGCTTGCCGCCGGGACGGCCCTGGACGCCGGCTTCTCCGATGAGGATCCCGGCCAGGGCTTTCCCCGCAGCCCATCCGCGGGCGCGGCGCAGGGTGGCGGAGTCCAGGGCCGGCCCGTAGGCGGCGTGGAAGCGGTCGGTGGCGCCGTCCGGCAGCAGAGACCACGCGGCGGCGAGGTCGCAGGCCGGGTCGCCGGCGCAGAGGTCGCCGAAGTCGATCACGCCGCAGATGGTGCCGTCCGCGGTGAGGACGTTGGCGGGATGCAGGTCGCTGTGGAGCCACACCGCCGGGCCGGTCCAGCCGGGCGCGGCGACGGCGTCGTCCCAGACCGCGCGGACGGCGTCGGGGTCGGGGACGAGCCCCAGCTCGGTGGCCCCTGCGAGCTGCTTGGCGAAACCCTCCGAGCTGTCGGCCAGCGCCCCTCCGCGGTTGAAACGGCTGACGGGTGCCTGGTCGGGGGCGGGTTGGTGCAGGGCAGTCAGGAAGGCGGCCAGGGCGTCGGCCGCCTCCGCGGCTCGCGTGACGGGGGCGCGGTCCGCCGGCTCGCCCGGCACCCAGGTGGTGACCATCCAGGGGTGCGGAAACCGCGCGGAGGGCTCGCCGAAGCGCTGGGGGACGGGAACCGGCAGGGGAAGGCGCGGGGTGAGGGCGGGCAGCCAGGTGTACTCGCCACGCAGCAGCTCGTCCGCGTTCCGCGTCGCCCAGGGCAACCGGACGGCGAGGTCGTCACCGAGCCGCCACATCTGGTAGTCCCAGCCCCGCGCGCCGAACCGCACGGGGCGACCGGCCAGGTCGGGATGCTGGTCGCGCAGCAGATCCTGCACGAACTCCGCGCTGATCTCGATCTCGGTGTGGGTCATGAGGGGCAACACTAACCGGAAGTGCGCGCGCGTCCGCCGGGCTCCCGTGGAAGGCGCCCACGAGAGCCCGGGACGCCAGCCGGCCATGCTCCTTGAGCGGGTCCGGCTGGCGGTGAAGGGCTACGTCACCGTCAGTACTCGGCCATCACGGTGAAGGTGAACCCGGCGCTCGTCGTCCGGCGTAGCGGAATGTCGCACTTGACCCGGCGCAGCACCTCGTTCCTGCTGAGGCCGAGCCCCTGGGCGATGAGCCGCTCCGGGCGCACCGGCACCGGATCCACGAAGACGACCTCCACCTGTACGGGCCACCCTTCGTCGAGCCAGGCCGACGAGGTGTCCAGCCGCCAGGCCCCCTTCCAGTCCAGGGTGACGCGGTTGCGCCGGGTGAACGCCGGATCCAGCAGCCTGGCGGCCACCAGCTCCGGATCGTTGGCGTGGTAGCCGTCGAGCTCGGCCGGGTCGAACGACCTGACCGGCGCCCGCTCGTGCACGGTGAGCTTGCTCGTCCGGTCGCAGGACACGCAGCGGACCAGCAGCCACACGTCCAGCAGCTTGGCGTTGGCGTTGACGCGGAACCTGCCCTCGCCGGTGGTGGCCGACTCGGACCGGCAGGCCACGCACCGAAGCGACAGCAGAGGCAGCTTGGTCCGGCGGACGACCCAGGGCAGCACAGTATGAGGTTGTGAAGACATGATCTCTCTAGACCTGACACGAGGCCGATTACGCGCGGCCTCGAACGCTGGAGAACCGGGCGCACATGGGCAGCCCGGCAGAGCCGGCGGCAGGGCCGGCCTGAAGGTGAGCTGAAGAAGGTGTCAGGTCTGGAGAGCAGGCGGGGTCACGCGGTTTTGTCCTCTGTCCTCACTGCGACGGGGTCGCGGGCAACCTATGGGCACGCCGGAGGAACACTCAACCGGTTTTCCCGGCGGTCCCTCCTACCGGTCGGCCGCCGTGTAGGTCGCGATGATCACGCCGCTCTTCATCACCTTGGTGTCGGCCAGGGTCAGCGTGGTCGCGACGTCGCTCAGCGGCCCCGAGATCGACGGGCCTCCCACGAACACCGGGGTGATCCAGAACCGCACCTCGTCGACCAGGCCCGCCTTGACCAGGGCGTGGGTGACCGTGCCGTAGCCGTACATCAGGATGTTCCTGCCCTCCTGGGCCTTGAGCCGGGTGACCTCCTCGATGAGGTCGCCCTGCAGCACCTCGCTGTTCTTCCACTCCGGGTCGGTGAGGGTGGTGGAGGCGACGTACTTCTTGACGTTGTTGAAGTAGGCCGCGCCGGTGCTCGGGTCGCTCTCGTCCTGGTTGGGCCAGGCGGCGGCGAAACCCTCGTACGTGCGGCGGCCCATCAGCAGCGCGTCGGCCGCGTCCGTCTGCTCGCCGGCGAACGCGGAGGCCTCGTCGTCGAAGTACGGCATCGTCCACGCCGGGTCCTCGATGACGCCGTCGAGGCTGATGTAGGTCGAGTTGATGATCTTGCGCATTCCGGGTCCTCCTGATGCCAGTACGCGTTCCGCCGATCGTGACGGGAGCCGCTCATCTGTGACTCCCATCCTGGAGGAAGCACCTTACGATCCGCTTCAGGTCGCCTTCCGGCAGGTCCCGCCGGACACGCGCCGGCCGGCCCGGATCATGGCCTGATGGCCAGGCAGCAGCCTACGAAGTCCTGGATCACGGGATTGGCGTCGTCGGCGGGGGACCAGGCGACGGCGACCCGCGTGGGGCTGACGCCGGTGACGGGACGGTAGGTGACCCCGGGCCGGGCGTAGAAGCGGGCGGAGGACGCGGGGGCCAGGGCGATGCCGTAACCGCTGGCGATCGCGTTGAGCCACTCGTCCGGCTGGTCGGTGACGGCGCCGACGCTGACCGGACGGCCCTCGCGTTCGCCGGCGGCCAGCCAGTAGTCCCGCCACTGCCCGGTCGCCTCCGGAGCCGCGACGAACGGCTCGTCCCACAGGTCGCGGAAGGGGATTTGCTCGCGGGCCGCCAGCCGGTGGCCTGACGGCAGAGCCACCCAGCGCGGCTCGGTGAACAGCACCTCCACGTGCAGGCTGTGCTGGCCGGGGAACGGCAGCCGCAGCAGGGCGGTGTCGACGTCGCCCTGCGCCAGCCCGGCCGTCGGGTTGGACCAGGCCGCCTGCCGCATCTCGACGCGCCATCCCGGCCGGCGGCGGGCGAAGCCGGCGATGATGTCCTGGGTGGCCTCGTTGGCGGCGCTGGCCAGGAAACCGACCCGCAGCACGCGGGCCGCCCGGGCGGACGCGCTCCGGGTGTCCCGCAGCGCCCGGTCCCAGGCGGACACCAACTCCGGCGCCCGTTCCGCCAGGGTCCTGCCCGGGCCTGTGAGGGCCATGCCGGCCTTCGAGCGTGTGAACAACCGCACGCCGAGCTGCGCTTCGAGCTGCTTGATCTGCTTGGTCAGCGCGGGTTGCGACACGAAGAGCCGTTCCGCGGCGCGGGTGAGGGTCCCTTCCTCGGCCACCGCGATGAAGGAGCGCAGGAGCCGCGTGTCCACATCCATACCATCAGGTTATAGATGCATGTATTGGACGTCCGGCACGGAGCCGGGCAAGGCTGGACACCGACCTGCTGACCATGCCGCCGGAGATACACGTGTTCACCGCCTACGCCATCGTCACCGTCCTCACCGTCGCCGCCAACGCGTGGGCGGCGACAGCGGACTTCATGAAGGCCGGATTCGTCCTCGCCAATTCGGCGCGCGTGAACATCTCGCGGTCCTGGCTGCCGCTGCTCGGCGCGCTCAAGGCCGCCGGAGCCGCGGGGCTGCTGCTCGGGCTGCTGGGCGTCCCGTTCGTCGGCGTCGCCGCCGCCGCCGGGCTCGTGCTGTTCTTCGTGGGTGCCGTCATCGTGCACGTACGCGCCCGCGTGTACGCCGCCATGGTGTTCCCCGGCGCCTTCCTGGCGCTGGCCACCGGCTCGCTCAGCCTCGCCCTCGCACGCTGACGGGCGCGCGGCGGGGTGGACGGGCCGCCGCGGCGGCGATGTTCACCGGGATCCGCCCGAAGATCAGCCCGTGGAACGGCGAGATGCCCCACCAGTAGAGGTGGCCGAGCAGCCCGCGCGGATGGAAGATCGCCCGCTGGGTGTAGTAGGTGCGGCCGCCCTCCTCGCGGACGCCCATTTCCAGCCAGGCCAGGCCGGGCAGGCGCATCTCGGCGCGCAGGCGCAGCAGCCGGCCGGGCAGCACCTCCTCAACCCGCCAGAAGTCGACCGCGTCGCCCACCCGCAGCCGGGCGGGGTCGCGCCGCCCGCGCCGCAGCCCCACCCCGCCGAAGAGCCGGTCGAGCAGGCCCCGCAACTGCCACGCGACGGGCAGGGAGTACCAGCCGTTCTCGCCGCCGACGGCCTCGATGACCCGCCACAGCGCCTCGGGACCGGCGTCCACCTGCCTGTCGCGGCGGTCGATGTAGAGGCTCCCGCCGGTCCAGCCGGGGTCTGTGGGCAGGGGGTCGCTCGGCGCGCCGGGCGTGGACGCCGACGACCAGCGGGTGGCCACGTCGGCCTCCTTGATCTTCTGCAGCGCCAGGGAGACGGCCTGCCGGAACCCGGTCAGCCCGCCCTCAGGGTCGGGTACGTGACGGGCGATGTCGTGCTCGTGGCAGACGGCCTCGGTGCGTACGGACTCGACCAGCGGGCGCGCGATGCCCGCGGGCACCGGCGTGACCAGGCCGACCCAGTGGCTGGACAGCTTGGGGGTGAGCACCGGCACCGGCACGATCACCCGGGACGGCAGCCCGGCCACGGAGGCGTACCCGTGCATCATGTCGGCGTAGGTGAGCACGTCGGGGCCGCCGATGTCGAAGCTCCTGTTCACCTCGCCGGGCACGGCGGCCCAGGCCACGAGGTAGTGCAGCACGTCGCGGATGGCGATGGGCTGCGTGGGCGTGCGCACCCAGCGCGGTGTCGTCATGACGGGCAACCGTTCGGTGAGGTGGCGCAGCATCTCGAACGACGCCGAGCCCGAGCCGATGATCACGGCGGCACGCAGCACCACCGCGGGCACGCCCGACCGCAGGAAGATCTCGCCCACCTCCGCGCGGGAGCTCATGTGCGGGGAGAGCCGCCTGTCGGCGGCCAGCCCGCCGAGGTAGACGACGCGCCGCACGCCCGCCCGCTCGGCTGCCGCCGCGAACGTGCGCGCGGCCAGGCGGTCCTGATCGGCGAACCGGCCGGACGTGCCCATCGCGTGGATCAGGTAGTAGGCGACCTCGATGCCGCGCAGGGCCTCGTACGTCTGCTCGGGGTCGGTGGCGTCCGCCTCGGCGACCTCGGTCCGGCCGGCCCACGGCAGGTCGCGCAGCCTGGTCGCCGAGCGGACCATGCACCGGACGTCGTGACCGGCGGCCAGCAGCTCGGGGACCAGCCGTCCCCCGATGTAGCCGGTCGCCCCTGTGACCAGGCAGTTGGCCATCCGGCGCTCCCTCCTTCGGTTGTCCCTCCGTTTCCCCGCCCGCGTCGTCCTCATGCGTCCGGGCAAGGGTTACGCGCGCGAGCCGTGCCGGGCAGCCGCCGCCCAGACCGCGGCGGGTGTCAGCGGCATGTCGATGTGGTCGACGTCGAGCGCGTCGCACACGGCGTTGACCACGGCGGGCGGGATGCCGATGCAGCCGGCCTCGCCCGCGCCCTTGGCGCCCAGCGGCGTGTTGGGATTGGGCGTGACGGTCTCCAGCAGCGTGACCGGCGGCATGTCGGCGGCTGTGGGCAGGAGGTAGTCCAGCAGGGTGCGCGCGTACGGCATGCCGTCGGCGCCGATGACCGCCTGCTCGTAGAGGACCTGCCCGAGGCCCTGGGCGATCGAGCCCAGACCCTGGCCGTCGACGATCATGGGGTTGACGACCACCCCGTAGTCGTCCGCGGCGACCAGCCGCCGCACGTGGACCGTGCCGAGATCCGGGTCGATCTCCACCACGGCCACGTGCGCGCCGTACGGGAAGGCCTGCGGCGGGGCGAAGATCTCGTCGGCGCGCAGCGGGCCGGTGCGGGCGACCAGCTCGCCGAGGCTCAGCCCGGTGATCGGGCCCGTGTCGAGCCCGGCGCCCGGGGCGTCGCCCGCTCCCGGGCATGGCGGCTCCGAGGCACCGGCCAGCAGCCGGCCCTCCGCGTACGAGACGTCGTCCTCCTGCAGGCCGAGCAGGCCGGCGCAGCGGCGGCGCGCGGCGGCGACCAGCGACTCGGCGGCCCGCCACAGCGCCGCCCCGCCCACCTGCATGGAACGGCTGCCGAAGGTGGCGAACCCGTACGGGATCTCGCCGGTGTCGCCTTCGACGACCCGGACCAGGCCGATGTCCACGTCCAGAACCGAGGCCACGACCTGGGCGAACGCGGTCAGATGGCCCTGCCCGGTGGACGTGGACCCGACGCGGGCGATGAACGTGCCGTCCGAGCAGGCTTCCACGCTGCCGAACTCGTCGCTGTCCGGAGGCCCTCCCGAGCGCTCGACGTACGTGGCGATGCCCACGCCGACCGGCGGCCCGCCCTCCCGGCGGCGCCTGGCCTGCTCGGCGCGGATGTCGTCGTAGCCGGCGGCGGCCAGCGCCTGGTCCAGCGTGGCGGCGTAGTCGCCCGAGTCGTAGGTGCGGCCCGTCGGCGTCAGATAGGGGAACTGGCCGGGGTGGACGAAGTTGCGGCGGCGCAGCTCGGCGGGGTCCATGCCGAGCCGGCGGGCGAGCCGGTCCACGGTGCGTTCGAGCGCGTACGCGGCCTCGGGGCGGCCGGCGCCCCGGTACGACGCGGTCGGGGCGGAGGTGGTGAGCACGCACCGGATCCGGGTGTGCACGTGCGGCGTGCGGTAGGCGCCGGTGCTCATCGCCCCGGTCATCATGGGGACGAAGGCTCCGGTGTGCGGGTAGCCGCCGACGCCGGCGTCGACCAGCAGCTCGTACGCGAGGAAGGTGCCGTCGTCGTCGGCCGCCAGCCGTACGCGCTGGTTCTGGCCGCGGCCGCGCGGGCCGGCCAGCAGGGCCTCGGCGCGGTCCTCGCACCAGCGCACGGGCCTGCCGAGGTGGATCGCGAGCAGGGCGGCGACCACGTACTCGGGGTAGGTCTGGCTCTTGGCGCCGAACGCGCCGCCGGTGGCCGGGACGATGACCCGGATCCGCTCCCTGTCCAGGCCGAGCGCTTCGGCGAGGGCGTCGCGCAGGCGGTGCTGAGCCTGGTGGGAGGCCCACACGGTCAGGCCGCCGCCGTCGCCGGGGTCGGCCAGGACGGCCCTCGCCTCCAGGGACGTGGGCAGCAGGAGCTGCTCGCGGTAGGCGGCCTCGACGACCACGGGGGCGGTGGCGAACACGTCGCCGGCCGGCTCGCCGAAGGTGCGCTCGGCGACCACGTTGCCGCGAACGCCGGGCGGCGGGGGTGCTTCATCGGCGGCCGTCGCGTCATCCCCGAACAGCGGGGGTGCCTCCTGGGCGGCTGTCGGGTCGCAGACGGCGGGCAGCGGTTCGAGGTCCAGCCGGACGGCCTCCGCGGCGTCCTCGGCGCGGGCGCGGTTGTCCGCGGCGGTCACGGCCAGCGCCTCGCCCGGGTAGCGGACGCGCCCGGTGGCGAGCAGCGGCCACGGCGGCGCGTCCCGCGCGCCGGGCACGGCACGGGCGGCGAGGTAGGGCAGCTCGGCGGCGGACCACGCGCCGGCCACCCCTTGCTCCTTGAGCGCGGCGGCGACGTCGACGCCGCGGATGAGCGCGTGCGGCACCGGGCTGCGGGTGAAGGCGAGCTCCAGGGTGCCGGGCAGTTCGAGGTCGGCGACCCTGCGGGCCCGCCCGGAGAGCAGGTCGGGGTCCTCGCGCCGCGCAAGCGGCATCCCGATGTACCGCAATGTTTGGACACCCCCGCATTCGGTACCAACGTGGGATATCGGATGCCCGGGATGAGGGATATGAAACCGCCGCAATTCGACTACGTAGCGCCCGCTTCGGTGCCGGAGGCGGTGGCCGTGCTGGCCGAGCGCGGGCCGGAGAGCCGCGTGCTCGCCGGCGGGCAGAGCCTGCTCATCGAGCTGCGCTACCGGACCGAGCGCCCGGCCCTCCTGGTCGACGTCAACCGCATCCCCGGGCTGTCGGACATCGCGGTCGAGGACCGCTCCGTGCACGTCGGCGCGCTGGTCCGGCACGCCCAACTGGAGCGCGCCCGGTTCCGCGACCCGCTCGCCGAACTGTTCCGCCAGGTGGCGCCGTACGTCGCCCACCCGCCCATCCGCGCGCGCGGCACCTTCGCCGGCAGCCTGGCCTGGGCACACCCGGCGTCGGAGTGGTGCGCCCTGGCCATGGCGCTCGACGCCGGGATCGAGCTGGACGGCCCGTCCGGCAGGCGCACGGTGCCCGCCGGCTCGTGGTTCCGCGGCCCCTTCACCACCGCCTGCCTGCCCGAGGAACTCGTCACCGGCGTGCGGCTGCCGCGCCCGCCGGAGGGGACCGCCGCGGCGTTCGCGGAGCACCGCCGCACCCACGGCAGCTTCGCGCTCGCCGCCGCCCTGGTCCTGCTGCGCGTGTCCGAGGGCCGCGTGGCCTGGGTGCGCATCGGGCTCGCCAACGCCGCCGACGTCCCCTTGCGCGCCGTCGAGGCCGAGCGCCTCATGGCGGGGGAGCGGCCGGAGCCGGACCTGCTCGCGCAGGCCGCGGCACGAGCCGCCACGGAGGCCGACCCGGCCGACGAGCCGCACGCGCCCGCCACCTACCGCAGGCACGCGCTGGCCACCCTGGTGCGGCGCTGCCTCGCCCGAGCCGTCGAGAACGCGGGAACACCATGAACGTCGAGCTCACCGTCAACGGCCGCGCCCACCGGCTCGACGTCGAGCCGCGCACCAGCCTCGCCGACGCTCTCCGCGACCGGCTCAGGCTGACCGGCACGACGCTGGGATGCGAGCACGGTGTGTGCGGCTCGTGCACCGTGCTGGTGGACGGCACCGCCATCCGCTCCTGCCTCCTCCTGGCCGTGCAGGCGGACGGCGCCGACATCCGTACGGTCGAAGGGCTCGCGGGCGACGGCGGGCCGCATCCGCTGCAGGAGGCGTTCGCCGCCGAGCACGCCCTGCAGTGCGGGTTCTGCACGCCCGGGTTCCTCATGCTGCTCGCCGGCGCGCTCGCCGAGGAGCCCTACCTGGACCGCGACGAGCGGCGGATGGACGAGGTCCTCGCCTCCAACCTCTGCCGCTGCACCGGGTACGCGGGCATCCGCCGCGCCGCTCGGGCCGCCGCGCGGCGGATGCGCGGGGACGTCACCCCGGCAGCCGATGAACCAGGCTCTCACGAGGAAGGACGCGGCTCCTGGCCGTAGGCGGCGACCTGACCATCCGGGGCATCACCAGGCCGATCACCTGCGGGCCGAAGCCGGTACGGGTTCACCCGGGGCGGCTTCCATGTCACCACCGAGATCAACCGTCCGAGATGGTGCTGCAGAAGAACTGAGCCTTGCCGGTCCGGCCGTCATCTCCGTGCCGGCCTGGAGATCAGGGTGGAGACGCCCGCTCGCGGAAAGCAGCGGCTCAGGCCGCCAGGCTCGATTCGCGGACGACCAGCTCGGTGGCGAGCTCGACGTGACGCGACTCGACCTCCTCGCCGGCGGCCAGGCGCAGGGCCGTGCGCAGGGCGACGGCCCCCATCTCGCGCAGCGGCTGGCGCACGGTGGTCAGCCGCGGCGAGGACATGAAGGCGACGTCCGTGTCGTCGAAGCCGACGACGCTGAGATCTTCGGGGACGCGCAGGCCACGGGCCCTGGCAGCGTGGATCGCGCCGAGCGCGGCCTCGTCGGAGGCGACGAAGACGGCCGTCGGCGCGGGGGAGAGGTCGAGCAGTGCGGCGCCTCCCCGCACCCCGTCGGGATAGCAGTAGCCGGGCGTGACCACGTATCCGGGCAGGACGGGCACGTCCGCGGCCTCCATGGCGGCGCGGTAGCCGTACATGCGGGCCTGGTTGGAGGCCGCGGTGGCGGGGCCGCCGAGGTAGGCGATGCGGCGGTGGCCGAGGGCCAGGAGGTGCTGGGTGGCGGACATGCCGCCGGCGAAGTTGGTGGGGCCCACGCTGGTCACCGAGGCGCCGGGGAGGCCGAGCGGGTCGATGACGACGACCGGCAGTCCGGCCCGTGAGAGCGCGGCGAGCTGTCGCGGGGCCGGCTCCTCGAAGAGGGTGATCACTGCCCGGCGTCCGGCGGTCACGTCGCGGGACCCGGTGGCCCTTCTGGTGACGACGACCGACACGCCTGACGCGGTGCCCGCCTCGATCACGCCCTTGATGATCTCGGATGAGCACGCGCAGAGGTCGTCCACCTGCACCTCGACGATGCCGGGCTCGGTCCGGCCACGCCGCGGCGGGACGTAGCCGTGCTCCTGGAGCAGGGACCGCACCAGGGCCCGGGTGGCCGGTGCGACGTCGCTGCGGTCGTTGAGCACCTTGGACACGGTGGCCACCGACACGCCGGCCGCGGCGGCGACGGTGGCCAGCGTGGCACGTCCGCGACTTGCCTGCATCGACCCTCCCGATATCCGGCATTCACCTTATCTGGCCCAGAGCTGGACATGTGCGCATTAATTCCTGCAGCGGTCGGCTACGCTATAAATGTAGCGATACATTTGTAGCGAAAGGGCGAATCTTGGACGACGTCGTCATCGTGGGCGCGGGCCCGACCGGGCTGATGGCCGCCTGCGAGCTGGCTCTGGCCGGCGTACGCTGCACCATCGTCGAGAAGCGGAACGGCGGGACCGGCGTCACGCGGGCGTTCGGCCTGCACGCCCGCGCGCTGGAACTGCTCGACGCCCGGGGCCTGGGAGACGAGCTGGTCGCGCGGGGAAACCCGCTCGGCACGGTGCACCCCGCCTACGCCTCCCGGGTCGAGTTCGAGCGGCTCGACACGCGCTACCCGATGTTGCTGATCGTGCCGCAGAGCGGCACCGAGCAGGTGCTGCTCGATCGCGCCGCCGAGCTCGGCGTGGACATCGTCAGGAACGCCGGCGTCGTCGGCCTCTCCCAGGACGCCGCGTCCGTACGGCTCGCGCTGGAGGACGGCACCGAGCTGCCGGCCCGTTACGTCATCGGCGCCGACGGCGCCCACAGCACCGTCCGCGAGCTGCTGGACGTGGGCTTCGCGGGCGAGACCTACAGCCTGCCCATGCTGCTGGCCGACGTCCGCATACCCGGGCCGGGCCTGCCACCCATCACCCAGGTGGGCGCGGCGGGCGCGGTCGTGGCCATCCCGTTCGGCGACGGCTGGTTCCGGGTCGGCGCGTGGCTGCTGGACGGGGACGCCCCGGGCCGGCAGCCGGCCTTCGGGCAGATCCGGCGCGCGTTCGAGGACATCGCCGGCACCGACTACCGGATGAGCGAGCCGCGCTGGTTCTCCCGCTTCGCCGCCGAGCGCCGCCAGGCCCGCGCCTACCGGTCGGGACGGGTGTTCCTGGCCGGCGACGCCGCGCACGTGAACTCTCCCATCGGCGGCCAGGGCATGAACACCGGCATCCAGGACGCCGTCAACCTCGGCTGGAAGCTCGCCGCCGACCTGCGCGGATGGGCTCCGCCCTGGCTGCTCGACACCTACCACGCCGAGCGGCATCCGGTGGGCGCCTCCGTGCTGGCGCTGACCGACCACCTCACCCGGCTGGTCCTGACCGGCTCGCGGCTCCGCTTGCGGATGAACCGGCACGTCATGGCCGCCCTGCTGCACACCGGCCCCGGCCGCCGCCGCATCCTGGGGCTGATGTCCGGGCTGGAGATCGCCTACCCTCCCGGCGACACCGACGCCCACCCGCTGGCCGGCCGCCGCGCGCCCGACGGGCCGACCACCGGCGGGCGCCTCTATGAGGTCCTCCGGGAGGGCCGGTTCGTCCTTCTGGCCTCCGGTGACACCAGCGCCGCACGGCCGTGGGCCGACCGCGTCCGGCGGGTGCGCCCGCTCGGCGGCCTGCGGCCGGAGGCGGCGCTGATCCGCCCCGACGGCTACGTGGCCTGGGCCGGAGAGCGCGACGGCATCCGGCGGGCTCTGGTGAAATGGTGCGGCCCGGCAGGGCACACAGCGGACCACACGACAGACCTCACCGACCGGGGAGACCGACCCGACCGTGCCACGCCCTAACCCTCAGCGCCGCGACCACCTCGCCGCCGCCGCCATCGCGGTGCTCGCGGAGAAAGGCTCCCGCGGGCTGACCCACCGAGCCGTCGACGCCGCGGCCGGCGAACCTGACGGCACCGCCTCGCGCTACTTCCGCACCCGCGACGCCCTGATGGACGCCATCATCCAGCGGATCGGCCGGCGCCTGTCCGAACGGGTCGACGCCCACGCGGTGCGCCCGCTCGACCCCGCCCACCTGGAAGAGGCACTGGTGAAGGTGCTCACCCTGATGGTGGCCGACGAGCGCGGCGAGCCGCTGGCGCTGTTCGAGCTGCACCTGGAGAGCACCCGCAACCCCGCCCTGCGGAGCATGCTGGCCGATGCCCTGCGCGAGCGGCGCGACCTCATCGTGCGCCAGTGCCGCGCCGCCGGCATCGCCATCACGGAACAGGACGCGATGCTGCTGGAGACGAGCGTCCTCGGCATCCTGTTCACGGCGCTGACCACCGGCGTGCCCGACGATCCCGGCCCGTCGATCCGCGCCGCCGCGCGCACCGTCCTCGACCGCTACACCCGCGGGTGAGCTGTCAGGGCCGGACCGCGCCGGCCAGCCGGCCCCGCCAGTAGCCGTCGAGGTCGACCACCTTGATCACGTCTCCGGTCTGCGGCGCGTGCACCATCTTCCCGTCGCCCGCGTACATCCCCATGTGCCCCAGCCCTTTGCTGAAGAGCAGGTCGCCGGGCTCCACCTCGTCCAGGGGGACGCGGCGGGCGGCGCCCCAGCTCCACTGGCTCCAGGTGGTGCGCGGCAGCTTGACCCCCGCGGCGCGCCAGGCGGCCTGGACGAGACCGGAGCAGTCGAAGGAGCCCGGGCCCGTGCCACCGTACTGGTAGGGCTTGCCGACCTGGGCGAAGGCGAACTCGAGCGCCGCGCGGGCGTTGCCCGAGGCCGCCCCCGTGTACGGGATGCCGGGGCTGCTCGGGTTGCCCTGGTTGTAGGCGCCCAGCCGGCGCAGGAGCCTGGTCTGCTGGTCGACCAGCTTGTCGACCTTCGCCTTCTCTCCGCGTACCTTGTCGCGTGCGGCGTCGGCGTTGCGCAGGACGCCTCTGGCCTGGTCGCGCCGGTCGCGCAGGTCCTTGGCGGCGGCCTCGAAGGCGCGCGCCTTCGCCGCCTCGGCCTGCGCGATCTGGTCGAGGGAGGCCATGGAGCCGAGGACCGCCTCGGGGTCGCTCCGGCCGGTCAGGGCGCTCCAGGCGGGGAAGGACCCGAGCCGGTAGTCGCGGGCGGCCAGCGCGGCGAGGTCCCGGCGCAGGGCGTCGGCCCGGGCCGACCGGCGCCCGAGCTCGGCGTTGAGAGCGTCGTAGGCCTTCTTCGCCTTCTTGTGGGCCTCCGTGGCCTGGTTGTACCGCTCGACCATCTGGTCGGCCCGCTCGTTGAGCTTCACCAACCTGGCCCTGGCCTCGGCGGGAGACGGGTCGGCGGCGGCCGTGCCGGGAGCGCCGAGCATCGTGGCCGCCGCCAGCGCGACGGCCGTCGCGGTCCGCCCGGTCCCTGCGGGAACGGCCACTGTGGGCGCCTCCTCACGATCGGCGGGTCATGAGGAGATACGCGGGCGGCCCCGGAGGCGTTCAGCGATGCCGCTCGCGCGCGGTGATCGTGCCGGGCAGCGGGGGTCACAGGTCGCCGCGGCGCCAGGCCTCGATCTCGGCTCGCAGCGCGTGCTCGTCCAGCGCTGAGGGACGGGCACCGTCCATCCACCGGCGCAGGAGCGGCGCGAGGCCGGCCAGCTGGGCGGGCTCGACCTCCTCGTGCACGATGAGGTACGCGACCAGCGGCCCCGCGACGGGATGGCCGGCGTCGCAGCGGGCGCACAGCACCACCTCGCGGACGCCCCTGACCGGCCGCCCCGAGGCGTTCGTCCAGCCGTGGGGGACGCGCAGCACCGCCAGGACCTCGCCGGTGCGGCAGCGCGGGCAGGCTGCGCTCGGCGTCACCGGGCTCATGCCGCGCCGATCGAGCCGGCCCCCAGCAGCGCCTTGACGTCGCCGTAGAACGCCGGCTCCGCGGCGACGCTGAAGGGTTCGAGGTTGAGCAGCAGGTCCTTGCGGCCCTGGCGGTGCAGGCGCACGTGTACGGGCGCCCGTCCGGGATGGGCGGCCAGGATGTGCTTGAACTCCCGCACCAGCCGCTGGTTCAGGCGCGTCTCCTGGATCGAGATGACGACGGGGGAGGCGGTGTTCGCGGTGGAGACGTCAAGGAGGGTGATCTCCTCGCCGTAGATGCTCATCGTCTCGTCGCGGACGTTGATGCGGCCCCTGACGGAGATCACGCGGTCGTCGGCCAGCAGCTCGCCGTACAGCGTGTACGTCTTGGGGAAGATCAGGCACTCGACGGCGGCGTCGTGGTCCTCCAGGGTGACGATCGCCCACGGGTTGCCCTGCTTGGTGACCTTGCGCTGCAGGCCCGAGATGATGCCGCTGACGCGGGTCACGCCCTCCTGCCGCTCGGAGGCGAGCAGGCCGGCGATCGTGACGTCGCGGTGGGCGTCGAGGACGCGCTCCGCGCCGTCGAGGGGGTGGCTCGACACGTACAGCCCGAGCATCTCGCGCTCGTACGCGAGCAGGGTGGCCTTGTCCCACTCGCCGTCGGGGACCGCGACCGAGAACGCGCCGGCCTGGCCCGGCTCGCCGAACAGCGAGTCCTGGCCCTGCGCCTCGTTGCGCTTGAGGTCGATGACCGCGTCGATGGCCTGCTCGTGCACCGCGACCAGGGCCGCGCGGTCGTGCCCCAGGCTGTCGAACGCGCCGCTCTTGGCCAGCGACTCGATGACGCGCTTGTTGCAGACGACGGTCGGCACCTTGGACAGGAAGTCGTTGAAGCCGGTGTAGCGCCCCTTGGCGGCGCGGGCGGTGACGATCGCGTCCACCACGTTCGCCCCGACGTTGCGGACCGCGCCGAGGCCGAAGCGGATGTCGGAGCCGACCGCGGCGAAGTCGAGGCGGCTCTCGTTGACGTCGGGCGGCAGCACCTTGATGCCGAGCCGCCGGCAGTCCGACAGGTAGACGGCCATCTTGTCCTTGTCGTCGCCGACGGAGGTGAGCAGCGCGGCCAGGTATTCGGAGGGGTGGTTGGCCTTGAGGTAGGCGGTCCAGTAGGAGACGAGGCCGTAGCCGGCGGTGTGCGACTTGTTGAACCCGTAGCCGCTGAAGGGCACCAGGACGTCCCAGACCGCCTTGATCGCCTCGTCGGAGAACCCCCGGCCGCGCATGCCGGCCGAGAACGTGTCCCACTCGGCGTCCAGGACCTCCTTCTTCTTCTTGCCCATGGCCCTGCGCAGCATGTCGGCGCCGCCGAGCGAGTATCCGGCGAGCTGCTGGGCGATCGCCATGACCTGTTCCTGGAAGACCACCAGGTGGTAGGTGTCGCCGAGGATGGGTTCGAGTGCCTCCTCCAGCTCCGGGTGGATGGGCTCGACCCGCTGCTTGCCGGTCTTGCGCAGCGCGTAGTTGGTGTGCGCGTTCATCTCCATCGGGCCGGGCCGGTAGAGCGCGTTCACGGCCGCGATGTCGGTGAACGTCGTGGGCTGCATCAGCCGCAGCAGGACCCGCATGCCGCCGCTGTCCAGCTGGAACACCCCGAGCGTGTCGCCCCGGGCCAGCAGCTCGTACGTCGTGGGGTCGTCGAGCGGCACGTCGTGGATGTCGATGTCGATGCCCTTGTTGGCGCGCACGTTCGCGACGGCGTCGCCGATGACGGTGAGGTTGCGCAGGCCGAGGAAGTCCATCTTCAGCAGGCCCATGTCCTCGGCCTGCGTGAACGGGAACCCGGTGATGACGGGGCCGTCGGCCTTCGGCTTGACCAGCGGCACCACGTCCATCAGGGGTTCGGACGACAGGATCACGCCGGCGGCGTGGACGCCGGTGCCCCGGGTGAGGTTCTCCACGCCGGTCGCGGTGTCGATGACCCGCTTGACGTCGGGGTCCTGCTCGTACATCTGGCGCAGCTCGGCGGCCTCGCCGTGGCGGGGGTGGCGGTCGTCGTGGATGGCGGCGAGCGGGATCTCCTTGCCGCCGTTCGCCGCGGGGAACGCCTTGGTGATGCGGTCGCCGAGCGCGTACGGCAGGCCCAGCACGCGGCAGGAGTCCTTGATGGCGGCCTTGGCCTTGATGGTGCCGAACGTGACGATCTGGCAGACGTGCTCCTCGCCGTACTTGCGGGTGACGTAGTCGATCATCTCGTCCCGCCGCCGGTCGTCGAAGTCGAGGTCGACGTCGGGCATGGTGACGCGCTCGGGGTTGAGGAAGCGCTCGAAGATCAGCTTGTGCTCGATGGGGTCGAGCTCGGTGATGCCCGTGCAGTACGCGACCATCGACCCGGTGGCCGAGCCGCGGCCGGGACCGAGGCCGATGCCGTTCTCGCGGGCGAAGCTGCAGATGTCGGCGACCACCAGGAAGTAGCCGGGGAAGCCCATGGTGTCGATGACGGACAGCTCGTAGTCGATGCGCTCCAGCACGTCCTGGGACGGCTCGCCGTGGTAGCGGCGGCGCGCGCCTTCCAGGGCCTCCTTGCGCAGCCAGCTCGACTCGCTCTCGCCTTCGGGGACGGGGAAGCGCGGAGTCAGGTCGCGGTGGGCGAACACCTCGCCGTAGTCGCCGATCCGCTCGGCGATCAGCAGCGTGTTGTCACACGCGCCGGGGACCTCGGCGTCCCAGAGCGCACGCATCTCCCCGGCGCTCTTGACGTAGTAGCCGCTGCCGCCGAAGCGGAACCGGTCGGCGTCGGCGAGCCGTTTGCCGGTGCCGATGCACAGCAGCGCGTCGTGCGCCTGGGCCTGGCTCTCCGTCACGTAGTGGGAGTCGTTGGTGGCCAGCGGCGGCAGGCCGAGCGTCCGGCCGAGCCTGAGGAGGTCGTCGCGGACCCGGCGCTCGATGGCCAGGCCGTGATCCATGAGCTCCAGGAAGTAGTTGTCCTTGCCGAAGACGTCCCGGGAGCGGGCGGCGGCCTCGACGGCCTGGTCGTACTGGCCGAGACGGAGCCGGGTCTGCACCTCTCCGGACGGGCAGCCGGTGGTGGCGATGATGCCCTGGCCGTGCTCGGCGAACAGTTCATCATCCATACGCGGATATTTCTGCACGTGTCCTTCGAGCCAGGCCCGCGACTGCAGCCGGAACAGGTTCCGCAGCCCCCGCGCGTCCGCCGCCCACATGGTCATGTGCGTGTACAGGCCGCGCCCCGAGACGTCACCACCCTCGCCGGTGTCGTCGTTCGACCTGCGCATGGCGAGGTTGTCGCTGTAGAACACCGGCTGCCGGCGGCGCCGCGAAGCCGGGGCGACGTAGGCCTCGATGCCGATGATCGGCTTGACGCCCGCCCTGCGCGCCGCGTGGTAGAACTCGTACGCGCCGTGCACGTTGCCGTGGTCGCTCATGGCCACGGCGGGCATGCCCTGCCGTGCCACCTCGTCCATGAGCAGGCCGACCTTGGCGGCTCCGTCGAGCATGCTGTACTCGGTGTGCACGTGCAGATGGACGAAAGATCCCACAGGCCGGGACTCCTTGTGGTTGTAGGCTCGTACGCGACCCGAGCATTCGACCCGAGGGCAGGAAGGGTTGTCCAACAATCAACACGCCGATTCGCCACAACCAGAGGTTGTGGCAGAGCTGGATCTCGGCGCCGTGCGCGCCTTCGTCGCCGTCGTCGAGGACCGCTCCTTCAGCGAGGCCGCCGTCCAGCTGGGCATCAGCCAGCAGGCCATCTCCAAACGGATCGCGCGGCTGGAGTCAGGCCTCGGCCTGACCCTGCTCTTCCGCTCGCGCAACGGGGCCGCGCTCACCGAGGACGGCAGGGCGTTCCTCCCGCACGCGCGGGCCCTCGTCGGGCTGGCCGACCAGGCGGTGGAGGCGCTGCGCGGCCGGCGCCGCGCGCTGCGGATCGACGTGCTCGACACGCGGCTCTCGGCCTCCGTCGACCTGGTCAGGGCGTTCCACCAGGCCACCGAGAAGGCCGACGTCGAGATCATCACCTCCAACGGGCTCAGGTCCGCACGCGGCGCGCTCGCCCGCGGGTCCGTCGACGCCGCCTTCGCCCGCGCCAACGGACCTCTGGATGAGCACCTGCGGCACGTGCCGGCCTACCTGGAGCCCGTGCACCTGCTGGCCGGCCGTGACCACCCGCTGGCCGGCCTCCGGGAGGTGGAGGTCGAACGGCTCGCCGGCTCGACCATGTGGATGCCCGGCAACGTCCCCGGCAGCGAGTGGGCCGACTACTACCGCCTGCTGGGCGAGGCCTTCGACATCCCGATCGACGACAGCGGGCCGGATTTCGGCTGGGAGTATTTCGTGGAGGAGATCGCCTCCGGCGGACGTATCAGCCTCGTGGGGCTGGCGTGCCGGCTGCCCTGGAACCCGCGTGTCGTCCAGATCCCGGTCGTCCGGCCCGCCCCCGTCTATCCGTGCTCGCTGCTCTTCCACCGGCAGAACCAGCATCCGATGCTGGCCCGGCTCGTCGACTCCGTGCGCACCGGCTTCCGCCCCTACGACCCCGGCCGCCAGTGGCTGCCCGAACCCGACCGTGCCGCGTTCTCCCAGCGTTGATCGCAGGTGGTGGCGGACGCCCGCACGCCCCCGGTGGCCCCGCCGCCGGACCCGCGTCAGATCCAGCCGGCCTCGGTCGCGATGCGAATGGCGTCGACGCGGTTCCTGGCGTTGAGCTTGGTGACGATCTTGGTGAGGTAGTTGCGCACGGTCCCCACCGACACGTGCATGGCGGCCGCGATCTCCGGCGGCTCCGCGCCGTCCGCGGCCAGCCGCAGCACCTGGACCTCCCGCCCCGACAGCGGCATCTCGCCGACGTCCCACGCGGTCAGCGCGAGCTGCGGGTCCACGATGCGCCGCCCGGCCGCCACCTCGCGTACGGCCTGGGCCAGCCTGTCGGAGGGCTGGTCCTTGAGCAGGAAGCCGGAGACCGACACCGAGAGCGCTCGGCGCAGCGTGCCGGGGCGGCCGAGGCCGGTGAGGATCAGCGTGCGGCAGGTCGGCAGCTTCGCGTGGAGTTCCTCGGCCGCGGACAGGCCGTCGAGCACCGGCAGGTCGACGTCGATGATCGCCACGTCGGGACGGGTCTCCAGCGCCATGGGCACGATCTTGTCACCGGTGTCGACCTGGGCCACCACGGTCAGGTCGTGCTCCAGGTCGAGCAGTGCGGCCAGCGCGCCGCGCACCATGTGCACGTCCTCGGCGAGGAGGATCTTCAGCGACAACAATGCCCATTCCCCTTGTTCACGCCCCAGCGGTAACGAGGGTCCCCGCCATCGTGCGACCGGGTGCGGCGCCACACGCCGAAATGCCGCTATCCGCCATCGGATCAGGCCACAGGTCCAACCGTCTGCCCCCGAATCGTACTCATCCTCGGGGAAGAGGCAATGCCGCCGGCTCCTTACCCTTAGTCAGCCCTGCTGTCAACCCGCGAGCTGAGAGCCCCGGCGGGCGCGGTGGCGACCAGGCGGAACGTCCCGTCGTGCGCCTCGACCGAGAGCCGCCCGCCGATCGCCCGCAACCGCCCGGCCAGATCGCCCAGGCCGGTGCCGCCCTCCAGCAGGGGGACCGGGCTCTGCCTGGCGCCGTCGTTGGCGACGCTCAGGCGCACCTCACGCCCGTCCCCGTCAGCCGTGATCCGGCACCCGGCGCCGTCGCTGTGGCGCAGCACGTTGGTGACGGCCTCGCGCAGCACCATCGCGAGCACCGCGTCGAGCTCGTCGGGAATCGTGTCCGCGGCGATGTCCACGCGGGCGTCGATCCCGGCCGCGGTCAGCGTGGACAGGGCCGAGTCGACCTCCGCGGCCAGCGACATGTGCCGGTAGCCGCTGGCCACCGAGCGCACGCCCGCGACCGCCCTGCGAGCGATGTCGAGCACGTCCGCGATCTCCGACTTGGCCCGCCCGGCGAGCCGGGGCAGCAGGCGGAAGGCCAGCTCCGACTTCACGGTCATCGCCGACAGGTCGTGCCCGAGCAGGTCGTGCAGGTCGCGGGCGACCCGCAGGCGCTCGCGCGTCACCGCCATCCTGGCCAGCTCGCCGCGGGCCTGGTCGACCTGCTTCACCAGGCCGGACAGGGAGCTGACGCCGAACACCACCAGCCCGGTCAGCAGCGTGGAGATCGTCAGATAGGCGCTCCAATCCAGCGGCTCGCCGTAGGCCAGCGACAGCAGGAGCACGCCGGCGCCGGCCGCCGCGTACAGCGCCCACCGAGGCCATCCGGCCAGCGTGAGCAGCAACGACCCGGCCAGGAAACCGCCCATCGACCCCCATGGCATGGCGATCCACACCAGCGGCAGCACCGTGACCACCGCCTGCAGCGCCAGCATCCCCGCCCGGGCCCGCACCGGCCACGAGCGCGAGTCACGCAGCGACATCACGATCTGCGCGCCGACCAGGACGGCGACGCACCCCACGGCGCCGGCCAGATCCACCGGCGGCTGCTCCAGCGCGAGCACGTTGATCACGAGCAGCACGCCGTATCCGGCCAGCACCACGACGGTGACCAGCCGGGCCACGCGCAGGTGCCACGGCTGCGAGGCCACCTCGCCTGACGGGGCGGCCTCGCCCGGCGGACGTTCGGCCGTCCCCGACCGCAACGGCGCCACCGCCGTCAACGCGAACCACCCGTGCTCGACCCGGACCGCCTCCAGCGTGCCGCCGATGGCCGTCAACCGGGCCTCGAGGTTGCCCAGCCCGGAGCCGTTCGCATACGGTGCCGCACCGGGTGACGGCTCGGCCCCGTCGTTGGCCACGCGCAGCCGCACCCGGCCGTCGTCCACCGCCACCTCGATCACGCAGCGCTGCGCCTTGCTGTGCCGCAACACGTTGGTGACGGCCTCGCGCAGCACGACCGCCAGCACGGTCTCCAGCCGTTCCGACAGGCCCTCGACGGAGCTGTGGACCTGCACCCGCATCTCGGCGGCCGCCAGCATGGACTCGGCCGAGGCCAGCTCGGCGGCCAGCGACATGGGCCGGTAGTCGCCCACCACCGCCCGGACGTCCGCCAGCGAGCGGCGGGCCACCTTCAGGACGTCCTGGAGCTCCTCGCGGGCCCGCTCGGCGGCGGCGGGCAGCAGCCGGTAGGCCAGCTCGCTCTTCACCGTCACCGCCGACAGGTCGTGTCCGAGCAGGTCATGCAGGTCGCGGGCGACCCGCAGGCGCTCCTTGACCACGGCCATCCTGGCCAGCTCGCCGCGCGCCGCGTGCAGCATGTCCACCAGCGACGCCAGGGAGCTGACGGCGTACACCATGAGCCCGGTCAGCAGCGTGAAGTACGCACCGTAGAACAGGCCCACCGCGTCGACCTGTCCCGGCGACAGGGCGAGCAGCACCCCGCCGCCGACCAGCGCGTAGAGCGCCCAACGGAACGGACCCGTCACGGTCAGCAGCATGGATCCGGCAAGGAAGCCGGCGATGGTCCCGGCCTGCGGGCCGACCCAGAGAAAGGGGGCGAACGTCACCACCGCCTGGGCCGACAGGGTCGCAACCCGCGTCCGGGCCGGCCACGCCAGGCTGTCGCCCGTCGAATGCGCGAGCTGCAGCAGGAACAACACGGCCAGGCACAGGCCGAAAACCGCCAGGCCCGCCCCGCGCAGACCGTCGACCCAGACGAAGAACGAGACGTTGGCGACGTAGCCGAGCAGGACCGCGATCGTCACCGCCCGCGCCATGCGCAGCGCGCCGAGCCCGCCCGTCCTGAGCTCCACCTGTGACCTGGGAACCAGCCGTGCCAGCCAGCGCTGCGCGAAACCGGACTGTCCAGCCATCGACTTCTCCTCCGAAGCCCGACGGGGCCCCCTCGTCGGCAGCCGGGGTCCGCACGCAATGTACAACAGATCCACGATCAGGTCAGCATGGCCCGCGCCCTGGCGGCCCAGTCGTCGTCGTTGACCGCGTACCGCTCCGCCGGTCCTTCGACGTCGGGCCCCGCGTGGTGGCCGATGACGAACCCGCCGACGCTCGACTCCACGCGCCAGTCGAGGCCGAACACGCGGGGCGCGGTGTCGGTGTCGCCGATGTCCATCCGGCAGACGGACAGCCTCATGGCGGTGCTGACCAGGGAGAGCGTCTGGCTCAGCGCGCCGACGTTCTTGAGCACCAGGGCATAGCTCATCCCGTCGTACTTCCACGACACCCTGCGGAAACGCGCGGTGATGAAGAGGAGCGCGGACGGCGTGCCCGCCAGGTTGGCCGCCACCCTGCCGGTCTGCAGCAGCTCGTCCGCGCCTGCCGGGTCGGCGGGGATCGGTTCGAGCCGGTGGCCGAAGGGGTCGTAGTGGAAGACGCCGCGCGGGATGCCGGCGCATCTGTCGATGATCGCGTACAGCTCCAGCTCGTAGCGGCCTCCGCTGCTGGCGTAGGGGCGGTCGCTGGTCGCGGTGGCCGAGCTCTCCAGCGACGAGCCGATCAGCGCCCGCACCCTGGCCGCGCGGTACAGCAGCTCGCCGAGCTTCTCCGCCGTCAGCGGCCGCCCGGCGTGGCGGTGGCCGGGCTCTGCGGCCTCGACCGCGGTGGTCAGCTGCGGGTCCGCCGCGACCAGCCGGTCCCAGGCGGGACGCGGCAGCGAGATGGCGGCCTCGGCGGAGCCCGGCTTCACCACGGGCTCGACGGCCCGCTGCTCGCCCAGGGGATAGGTCGCCCCGAAGTCGTGATCGTGCCGGCCGAGCGTGGAGCGGGTGTGGAACATGAGGTCGAACGGCGACCAGGCGACCAGGGCGGGGTCGCAGTCCTCCGCGAAGCGCACCGGCTGGAACGGATCCCCTTCCTCGGCCTGCACCGCCATGCCCGCGGCCATCAGGTAGGTGATCACCGAGTCGGCCGCCTGCTCGGCCGGTACGGCCGGCCGCATCAGCTCGCCGAGCTGGGCCATGGCGTCGGGCCGGTGCAGGATGACCCGGTGCAGCGACAGCGGGGACTCGATGGAGCAGTGGTTGCCGTCGGTCCGGATCAGCGCGAACCTGGACAGCCGGACCGGGTGCGCCAGCGGCGTCTCCGGGAGCCGGAAGCGGGCCTGCTGGGTGAGCGGGATCACGGAGATCAGCGGCTGCTCCTGGTCCAGGCCGAACGAGCGCACCACGAGATGGTGCAGCCGGTCGAGCAGCGCGGCCAGTTCCCGCCTGTCGGGGTCCTCGAGGACCACGTTGCCCAGGGAGATCGGCCCCAGGCTCATCCGCCGCATGGCCTCCAGCACGGCGGGCCTGGGGCTCGGCAGTGTCGTGTCCTCCCAGCGGCTGTGCACCACCACGACACTGCGTTGAGGCACGGGCTCGATGTACACGTCCTCGCGGAAGGACCACAGGGGGAAGGGCCCTCTGGACATATCGCTACTCCATACTCGGGTGGCTCACAGGAACAACGGGATGGGATTGAGGTCCTCGTACGCGGTGGGCGCGGCAAGCCGGCCGAGGCGGACCGGCACGTCGTAGAGCCGGCCGGGGGCGAACCGCGCCCAGAAGTGGCGCAGGCCGGGGACGATGACCTTGACCACCGGCATGCCGATGTCGGGGCGTGTCTGGTCGAGGACGAGAACCTCCAGGCCCTGGCTGCGGGCCAACCCGAGCAGGTGCTCGATGTCGTCGCGCAGATCCTCGCGTGGGGTGTACGCATAGTCCGTCAGGTCCTTACGGGGCCCGCGCCCGCCGGGGCGCAGGTAGGGCTGGTTCGTCGTGGTCGCCGTCCGCCACCAGTGCTGGATGTGGTGGTCGGCCGGCCCGTACCCGCTGCCGTCGGCGCGGGCGCCCACCACGGACGGCAGCAGCTGCCCCAGCTCCGTCAGCGCGCGGCGCGCCGCCACACGCGGGTCGAAGTGGGCGCCGAAGCCCAGCATGACGTCCTCGGCGGGCTTGTCGACGCGCCGGGAGACCGCCGCCATGACCGGCACGCCCAGGTCTGAGGTGATGTCGAGGATCCAGAGCTCGCGGGCGAGACCGTGGTAGCGCCGCTGGAGGCCGGCGATCCACGGGTCGTCGAACGAGTCGAGGTCCACGGCGGGGTGGCTGGTGCGGTTGTACCACCACAGTGCTACCCCGTCGCGCTCGACCAACTCGAGGAAACCCTGGACGATCGCGTCCTCGACGCTGGCGCCCGCGGCGTTGCCGTTGGAGTCGGCGCGCAGCGACGCGTGGCCGTTCCTGGTGAAGTAGAGCAGGTCGGTGGGGAGCAGGCGGTGGCGGTTCGCGGTGAGCGACCAGACCGGGGTCCAGTCGATGACCTCCGCGGCGTCGAAGGGTTCGGGGACGCGCTGGAAGGCCATGTTCGCCGCGTTCCAGGCGTCGCGGCCGAGGAACTGCCGGTGGTGGAAGAGCTGGCACGCGTCGGGGTGGATGGCCCGCTCCGCGCCCAGGTCGCGGTAGCTGCCCCGCACCGTGGGCTCGTCGCCGAGCCGCGCGCCGCAGTAGCGCTCCACCGCCTCGCACAACGCGCCGACCCTGGCTTCGAGGTCGGTGCTTCCCTTGCCGCCGCTCTGCTGGCGCAGGCCCATCCTGATCGCCGAGAGGCTGTCGTCGGCGAGGGCGAGGTTGGGTCCTGACAAGTAGCAGTGCACGAAGGAGGGGCTGCGGGGGTCGCGCTGGATCTCCTCGGTGATGCCGGTGACGGGGTCGGCCAGGTGCCGGTAGCGCTCCCACACCTGCTCGGGGGCCAGCGCACGGTGCCCGTTGCCGCCGGCGGCCGTCTTGTCCCTGGAGACGACGGCCACGGGTCCGGCCACGCGGGCCGCGACGAGGCCGGCGTCGCCGCAGGCCGGGCACTGCGGGCGCCGGTCCACGCGGTGGCGCCCGCTCTCCAGCGACATGGTGTCGAGCGTCCACACGGCGTTCTGCCGCTCGCCGCGCGAACCGGCCAGCCACTTGACCGTCTCCAGCGCCGCGAGGTGCAGGCCCAGCGCGCGGGTGAGCGGCAGCGAGGCCTCCGGCGGGGCCACCAGGTCGCTCAGCGTGTCGCGCAGCCACCGCTCACCGCGCCGGTGCCCGCGCAGCCTGGTCGCCAGGCACGACCAGCAGGCGCCCGTCCCCGGCTGGAAGACCGGGCCGATCCACAGGTCGGCGCCCGTCGGCTTGGCCAGCAGCCAGGGCCGGCCGTCCGCCAGCATGCTCGCGTTGACCCGCTCGAGTTCGGGGTCGAGGTAGTCGTCGCAGAGCACCAGGGAGAAGGCCGCGGGCGCCTCGCCGACGGTGACGTCCATGGACCGCAGGGTCTCGGCCGCCTGCCCGGCGTCGGCTCCGCCCAGCGCGAGCAGCCGGACGGTCGCCCGCGCCAGGTTCGAGACGGCCTGGTCGGCGTCCATGTGGGCCAGGTCCCAGTACGCCTCGGCCGCGGCGTCGCCCGGGACGGCGGCGGGCCGGCGCGGCCCGACCAGGTTGGCCCGCGCCAGCTTGCCGAGGAGCTGTTCCAGCTCGACCGGCGAAAGTCCTCCGTGCTCCTGCACCTCGGCCAGGCTGCGGCTGCCGTCCAGCAGCGGGGCGAGCGCCTGGATCCGCGGCCCGGAGAGCGCGATCGTCTTTCGCGCCGAGGTGAGGTAGACGGCCTCCCCGGGAACGGTGGTCGCTCGCAGGTGGCGTTTGAAGCCGATCAGCGGAGGATTCGCCCGGTTCATGACGGTCACCCGGTGTAGGAGGGAAGCGCGTAGAAGCCGGGGGCGGGGTGGTCGAGGTCCTCGATGCGGACGAGGTCCTCGGCGTCCGTCCAGGTGGCCATGGCGTAGCCGGTGACGTGCCGGTCGGTGCGGTCGAGTGTGGTGGTCATCGCAGCCCCCTCGGGGTCAGGTGTGGTGTTCCGACGCACCAAAGTCTGGAACGGCGGCCCCGGCGGGCATAGTTTCCGCGTCACTTCCGGAGCGTGAAAGATTCACACTCCGCCCGTGGCCATATGTGTAGGCTTCTCGGATTTTCTCGACCTAGGCTCGCCGCATCCGTATCGAAAGATTGGGGGAGACGTCATGCGACAGCTCCGGATCAGCAGGTCGCAGAGAAAGCGCACGATCCGCCGGTCGAAGGGCAGCATCTCTCTCGACCTCGACACGCGCACCCCGGGCGGCGTTCGGCTGCCGTACTGACCTGCGGAGATGCCGCCGCCGGCGGCGGCCCGTGGAGCGGGGTCCGCCAGGGGAGGTGGTGTGGACGGATGAACCGGGAATCTCCGGGAGCCGGCCACACCGCTCCCGGCGGTTTCCACTTTCAGGCTTGAGAAAACGGTAATTCGCTGGAACGGAAGGGAAAATGTATCACGATCTGCAGATAAACCGCCTGAGGGCTCTGGTGACCGTCGTCGACCTCGGCGGTTTCCGGCGGGCGGCGGAGGCGTTACACGTGACCCAGCCCGCCATCAGCCAGCAAATCCGCCAGCTCGGCAACCTCGTCAAAGGGCCCATCTTCGTCTCCACCGGGAGGGAGCTGCGGCTCAGCCACCAGGGCGAAGAACTCCTCGGGTACGCCCGCAGGATCGTCTCGCTCAACGACGAGGCCGTCGACCGGTTCGTCCCGCCCGCGGGGAACGTACGGGTGTCGATCGGCATCGGCGACCAGCTCGCGGAGGCGCTGCCCGACATCCTGCGGCTGCTCACCCGGGGCATGCCGCACGCGCAGGTCGGCGTGCGAACCGGATTGAGCGAGTCGCTGGAGAGCCAGGTGATCAGCGGCCAGCTGGATCTGGCGCTGCTGTTACAGCCGCGTTCGGCGCGCGCCTCCGCCACCGGGTACGAGCTCGGCCGCATGCGCATGGACTGGTTCGGCCAGCCGGCGCACGGCGAGGGGGCGGCGCTGCCGCTGACGCTCTTCACCGAGCCGTGCACGCTGCGCAGCCGCATCCTGGAGGCGTTCGACGCCTCCGACGTTCCGTGGCGGGTCGCGTACGAGGGATCGGAGCTGGTCGGGTTACGCGCGGCGGCGAAGGCCGGGCTGGGCGTGGCCTGCCTCATCGCGAACGGCGACGAGTTGTGGGGCCTGCCGCGCACGGTCAGGTTGTCCCTGCCGGACCCGCCCGGCCCCATCCCCGTGACCCTGGCCGTCTCCACCGGAGCGGCGACCCCCGGCTTCGTCAAGATCGCCAGAAAGGCCCTCCAGAACGCGCTGCGCGGCTACCCGTTCGCCCGGTGAACCCTCTCACCGGGCCGGGACCCGTACGAGCAGCCACCCTGAAAATCACGTGAACCAGCGCCCCCGCGCAAGAAGAATGCAGTGATGCGCACCCTTTACGCCATCACCCATCCGGAGGCGACACACCACGTCGAGGGAATCGTCGGCGGTTGGCATGATTCGCAGCTGACGCCGGCCGGACTCGGCGCGGCGGCCTCCGTCGCCCGGGCGCTGCGGGCCCGGATCCCCGACGGCGCCGACGTGGAGCTGTTCTCCTCCGACCTGCGGCGCACCCGGCAAACGGCCGAGAAGGTCGCCGAGTTGTTCGGCGTCGAAGCGATCCTGGACCGCCGGTTGCGGGAGAAGTCCTACGGAGAGGCAGGGGGAAAACCGCAGGCGTGGCTGGACCAGCGCTTCGTCCCGCCGCCGGCGGACGGGGAGCGGCTGGAACACGACGAGGGCGTGCAGGGCGCCGAGACCAGGGCGGCGCTGGCGCGGCGCGTCTACGCGGCCATGGACGAGATCGTGCGGCGGCCGTGTGAACACCAGATCATCGTGACGCACGGTGGGTCGCTGACGTTCGTCGTGGCGTCCTGGATCAAGATGCCGATCGAGGCGGTCGGCCATGTCAGTTTCCGAGCGCCGTCCGGCAGCATCACCACGCTGCGCGAGGACGACTTCTACCACAACCGCACGGTCTACCTCGGCGACACCCGCCATCTCGGCTCCGGCGAGCCCCGCTGACCTCTCCCTGGCCCGCTCTCGGATGTGACGCCCGCGAGTCCCTGCCACCAGATTGTGCCAGGTGGGACAGCGGGTGAAGACCGTGGTGATCGTCACGGTGCGGACAGGCTGGCCCACCGTCCTGGGGTTCCACATCCCGGTGCTCGACCTCGGCCCGCTGTACGGCGGCCTCGCGCCGGTCGCGCCCTACCGGGTGGTCGCGGCCGCGTTGGCGGTGCTCGCCGTTCGGCGGGCAGACGCGGCGGTGATGCTCGCCGGCCTGACGGCGCTCCGGACAGCAGGCGATGGCATTCGATCACGGTCGCGGGGGAGAGGCTCGCCGGAAGAGGATCGAGGTCAGGCTCGAGTCGTCGGCCGCGCCGAGACCGCTGCGCTCGCCGAGGAGGAAGAGCTGCTGTGCGGCGGCGGCCACCGGGATCGGAACGCGCGTCGCGGCGGCAAGGTCGGCGACGATGGCCAGATCCTTGACGAAGATGTCGAGGCGCGAGCGCACCGGGGCGTCGTCTTCACCGTAATCGATCATGCGTGGGCCTCGGTCGGCCAGCATGAACGAGGCCGCCGCTCCCGATGTGGTGGCCTGGAGGACTGCCTCCAGATCCAGCCCGAGCCCCCGGGCCAGGGCGACGGCCTCAGCGGCGGCCGCGATGTGGACGCCTGCGAGGAGTTGGTTGATCGCCTTGAGCGCCTGGCCGTCGCCCGGCGCGGACCCGATGCGGATGAGGGTGGAGGCGAGCTGGTCGAGGACCGGCCGGGCGTGGAGGAAGGCCTCCTCCGAAGCCCCGACCACGATGAGGAGGTCGCCGGTTCCCGCCCGGGCGGGCCCGCCGCTGATGGGGGCGTCCACCAGTGCGATGTCATCCCGGGCCAGCCGGCCGGCGACGTCTCGTGCCGTCTGTGGGCCGACGGTGCTTGTCAGGATGACGAGCGAGCCGGGCCGCAGGCCCGTGGCCGCGCCGCCGTCGCCGAACAGCGCCTGCTCGACGTGGCGCTGGTCGCGGACGGCGAGCAGCACCACGTCCGCGCCGGCGGCGGCTTCGGCGGGACTTGGCGCGTCGGTGGCGCCTTCGGCGACCAGGCAGGCTTTGCGTGTGTCGTTGACGTCGAACACCGTCACGGGAAAGGCCTGGTGCAGTCGCGTGGCCATCGGCATGCCCATCGCGCCGAGGCCGAGCACTGCGATGCGTGGTGAGCGGTCGGATATCTCGTGGTAAGACATGGTGATCCTGCCCGTGGGTGCATATAAGTGGAGGTCGGAGGTCATGCGCTGCGCATAAGCGTGACGACGTCGGCGAGAGAGGTCTCGTCGCCGACATTGCCCGCGAAGACGATGTAGGGAACACCGGCGAACGGGCCGGACACTGGTTCCCATAGCGAGACGATTCCGGGCAACAGGGTGCCGCGCGCGATCGCCCTGCTGATACCGAGCGCATGGGTCGCGATGTCGCTGGAGGTGATGCCGCCCTTGGCGACGACGAAGCCGGGACGACGCAGCCGCACGGTCGCGGCGACGGTCTCCGTCAGCGCCGCCGATATCCGTCGGGCGATGGCGAGGCTGCTGTCCGGGTCGTCCCCGGCGGCCAGGGTGCGGGTGGTGCTGATGACCACGTCGGCGTCGCGCAGGGCCGCCCCGGCGGTGGCGGCGACGTCGGCGATGTGCTGGTCGCGCGTGCTGGGGTCGAGGATCGCGGCCGTCCGCAACTCCACCTCGACCAGATCGTCGAGCAGGCGCAGCCGCGACAACTGGGCGGTGGTGAGCTGGACGTGCGAGCCGACGGCGATGAGGCCGCGCGCGCCACGGGACGTGCCGATGGCGCGTGGCTGTCCCGAAGCCAACGGTGGCCTGGCGGCCTGCCCCGATCTGGTCCGCACGAACGACGGGCCGACGCGGTAGATCAAGCGCAGCCCTTCGCGCTCGGCGGCCAGCAGGCCGAGGGTGAAGGTCCGCAGGTCATCCTCTTCGGCCGCGTCGACGACCGCCGGCCGGTGCGGCCGAACCTGACGCAGCAGCGTGGTCACCCGCTCCGGGCCGCCGACGCGGATGTCGGTAAGCGTGACGGTCACCACGTCCGCGGCCTTGATGCGGCCGCGGGTCTTCTCCTCCACCCAGTCGCGCAGATCGGAGCTGTGATAGCCGAAGGTGGCATCTTCAGCGAACTGGCTGCGACCCACCGGTAGCAGGCCTTGGCCGGTGCGCAGGTAGTGCACTGAGTGCACCGTGACGCGGCCGGCATCGAGGTAGGCGGGGACGAGGACGACGCCGCGGACCGGCCGACCGTGCCGGTTCAGGGCCTCGCTGAGGACATCGGTCTCCAGCGGATAATGTCCCCGAAGGGTCGAATCGCCGCGGCTGGCCAGTACGGCGTCGACGCGCTCGGCCGCGCATGCCTGGGCGAGGACGTCGACGATGCGGCGGTTGCGTTCGGCGGCGTCGCCCTCGCCGAGGCTGCGCGTGTTCGTCTGGATGAACACCGCCTGACTCGGCTGCCTGAGCGCCCACCGCACATCATCTAGGTCGCAGGTGGTCACCACCGGCACGTCGGCGACTGCTTGGGTGCCGGTGGGGTCGTCGTCGAGCACCACCAACCGGGCCCTCGCCGACACCGCCCTGGCGAGCTCCCGGCTGTCGGTTCGGCGCAGCGGCGGCAAGCCGGACAGGAGCAGGGCGGACGGAAGTGTCCCGGCCGGTTCGGCGGACGCGGGCACGGGCGGGACGGTCATCGACGCTCTCCTGTGGTGAGGTCGGTCGGGACCGGGCGGACGTGCTCGTCGAGCGTGCGCAAGGACAACCCTTTGGTCTCGGCCGTGAACATGACGGCGGCGAACGACAGGGCCGCTGCGATGAACACATAGAGGCCGATGGGCAGCGTGGAGTCGTACGTGTTCAGCAGCGTGGTGGCGACCAAGGGGGCGACAGACCCGGCCAAGACCGAGGTGACCTGGTAGCCGATGGACAGCCCGGTGTAGCGCAGGCGGGTGGGAAACAGCTCGGCCATCATCGCGGGCATAGGCGCGTACACCAGGGCGTGCACGGCCAGGCCCAGACCGATGGCCAGCAGGATCGCGGCGTTGTCGCCGGTGGCCATGAGGGGCCAGGCGCCGAATCCCCACACCACGGCCAGCGCCGCCCCGCTCAGGTAGAGCGGTCGGCGGCCGATCCGATCCGAGGCGAGGCCCACGAGCGGGATGAGGCAGAGATGTAGTGCGTGGGCGAGGAGCATGAGCAGCAGGACGTGCGAGGTGTCGATGGCGACGACGATCTTGAGGTAGGTGATGGAGAACGTGACGACCAGGTAGTACAGGATGTTCTCCACGAGCTTGATGCCCATGGCGGTGAGCACCTTACGCGGGTGGTGGCGCACCAGGACGATGACGCCGGCCCGGGGTCGTCGATGTTCTGGGCCGCTCACGGCCTCGAGGAAGATAGGAGCCTCGTCGACGCGGCGGCGGATGTAGTAGCCGATGATGACGATCAACGCCGAGAGCCAGAACGCGACCCGCCATCCCCAGCTCAGAAACGCGTCGTTGGACAGGCTCAGGCTCATCATGGTCAGGACGAGGGTCGCCAGCATGTTGCCGAGCGGTACGGCCGCTTGCGGCCAGCTCGCCCAGAAGCCGCGCCGGTCGTCGGGACTGTGCTCGGCGACCAGCAGCACCGCGCCGCCCCATTCGCCTCCCAGGGCGAAGCCTTGAAGGAAGCGCAGGGCCACCAGGCTGAGCGGCGCTCCGTACCCCCAAGATGCGAAGCTGGGGATGCACCCCATGAGAAAGGTGGCCACCCCGACCAGGAAGATGCTGACCTGCAGCAGCTTCTTACGGCCGAGCCGGTCACCGTAGTACCCGAAGATCAGGCCACCCAGGGGACGAGCAAGGAACCCGACGGCGTAGACCAGCAAGGCGCTGATGACTCCGTCGAGCGGGTTGCCGGTCTGCGGGAAGAACAACTGGCCGAAGACGAGTGTGGTGGCGGTGGCGTAGAGGAAGAACTCGTACCATTCGGCCACTGTTCCCGCCATGGCCGCGTAGACGACGCGGCGCAGCGCGGCAGAGGCTGGGACGGAAGTATGAGATGGCGATGCCATGGTGTACCTATTTCGCTTGGGAGCTTGGTGTTGTCGCGAGGACGCGGCCTGACATGGGAGCGCCAGGCTCGGCGCCTCAGGCGAGGTCCCGCTGTCCCCCGTGCCGCGGGTGCCTTGGCCGCTCGTTTCGCCGTGGGCTATGCCTGTGCCCGCCGGAGGGCGTCACGGATGACCGCGGCGACCTTGCCGGGGACCTCACGCTGCGGGAAGTGGCCGATGCCAGGCAGGTCCACGCGGGTGTACGGGGCGCTCACCCGGCTCTCGAACCGCGTGGCGGTTTCCGGGCGGGTGCAGTGGTCCTCCAATCCCTGGATGTGCGTGGTGGGTACGACGATGTCCGGCATGGACTCCACCTGGCGCTGCGGCTCCGCGTAGGCGGGGACCCCCGGTGCGCCGTCCCAGCGGTAGCGGTAGTAGTGCAGGACCGTGTCGACGAACTGGGGATTGTCGAAGGCCGGGGCCGCGGCGGCGAACTCCGCCTCGTCGAACTCCCAGGAAGGGGACCACACGCGCCACAAGTGCAGGCAGAACTCCCGTGTACGCTCGCGCAGCAGCTTCTCACCGTGCGGTGTGTTGAACAGCCACTGGTACCAGAACGACGACACCTGGGACATCGACAGATCAGTGATCGGCGTCGCTTCGTTGTAGCCGGTCCCCAGGGTGACCATCGACAACACCCGCTCGGGCCACAGCCCGGCCAGCGCGTAGGCCGCGCGGCACCCCCAGTCGCTGCCCACAAGGTGGAAACCCGCGACGCCGAGATGGTCAGCCAGTCTCACCACGTCCTCGGCCAGGGCGGAGGTCTCCGCCGAGACCGGGTGCCCCTCGTTCAGGACGGTGGGGCCGTGGCCGCGAATGTAGGGCCGTACGATGAGGAGATCCGGATCCTGCGCGAGCAGATCCGCCACCACGCTGTCCCACGTCGCTGTGGTGTCAGGGAAACCGTGCAACAGGAACACGGGCCGGCCGTCGTGTCGGCCGTCGGTCTCGTACCCGAGGGTGATGTGGTCGAGGACCACCTGATGCACCGTCCGGGTGGTGACAGAGAAAGATGAGGTCATAAGAGATCTCTTTCGAAGAGCCGCTGCTTGGTGACCGGATGCTAGGAGTTGACCTGCTGACATCGAAGGGTGAGACTCACTGAGTGAGTCAGACAGATGGGTCGCGCGACTCCGTGCTCGGCCGGGCCCTGGCCGTGCTGCGCGCGGTCGGCGGCTCGGCGACGCCCTTGAGCCGCGCGGAGATAGCCCGGCTGACCGGGCTGCCCAAGGCCACGGCCAACAGATTCATCGCCCAGCTCGTCGCCGAAGGGCTGCTGCAGCCTGTTGAGCAGGGGGTGCGGCTGGGCCTGGGGCTGTTCGATCTGGGCAACCTGGCCGAGCAGCAGGGTCTGGGATTGAGCGACGTGGCGACGCCCTACCTGGCGCACCTGTATGAGATCACCCACGAAACCGTGCAGCTGGCCATCCTCGACGGGCTCGGCGTGGTCTACATCCAGAAGATCTCAGGCAGCGCCAGCACGAAGCTGAACACTCGGGTCGGCGGGCGGATGCCCCTGACCTGCACCGCCTCGGGCAAGGTGTTGCTCGCCCACTGCAAGCCCGATTTCCGGGAACGCGTGCTGCGGGAGAGCGGCTTCGCCCGCCGTACTCCCCGTTCGATCACCGACCGCGCCGCCTTGGATCGCGAGTTGAGCGAGGTCCGCCGGCGCAAGTACGCGGTCGACCGCGAGGAGTTCCAAACCGGCACCGCCTCGGTGGCCGTGCCGGTTCTCGCCCGCTCCGGCACGGCGGCCGCCGTCACGGTCTCCGCGCCGTCCGACCGCCTGTCGGTGCCGACCGTCGTCCCCGCGTTGCACGCCACGGCGGCGGCCATCTCGCGGGAGATCGCCCGCGTACAGCCCCACCTCGATCGCTGACTCGGTCCTTACGTGACAGACGCTCGGATCAGGCGGCGGCACGTTGGGGCCGCTTTTCGCTCGAGGTTGACCACCGCGCGGCACAGCGGACGCGATACGTGCCGGTCCTGGCGACGGGCCCGTCGGCGGCCCCCGTCATGCGCACGCTCATGCTCGGTTCCGCGTTCGGCGTATCGGTGACTCGATCAGTGAGTCAACGCTGCCGGCGACGGCGGAGCCGGTGCTAGCTTGACCGTTCGTGCTGGACTATCTGCGGGAGCTGTTCTCCCTTCACCACCGTCGTGCTCTGGTGACCGGCGGAAGCTCAGGCATCGGATATGCCATGGCCGAGGCGATCGGACGGGCAGGAGCGGAGATCGTCCTGGTGGCCCGCCGGGAAGAGGAGCTGGACAAGGCAGCGGAACGGCTGCGCGGGCACGGCGTCGCCGTTTCGTGGATCAGCGCTGATCTGGGAAAGCATGACGGTGTCGAGCGGCTCTGTTCCACTGCGGGCGACATCGACGTCCTGGTCAACGCCGCCGGCAACAACATCCGCAAGCCCATGGCCGACCTCACCTACGACGACTACGAGCAGAGCGTCGCTGTTCACCTGTCCGCCCCCTATCTCCTGGGACAGTACTTCGGCCCGAAAATGGCCTCGCGCGGCTGGGGCCGCATCATCAATATCGGCTCGCAGCAGAGCGTCCGCGCTTTCGGCAACAGCGGCGTGTACGGAGCGGCCAAGGCCGCCGTCGCCGGGTTGACCCGCTCGCAGGCGGAGGCGTGGTCGGCTCGTGGGGTGTGCGTGAACACCATCATTCCAGGGTTCGTGCTGACCCCGTTGACCGAGCCCGCACGGTCCGTACCCGGCCGTACCGAGGAACTCGCGGTCCGCCACATGGCAGGACGCAATAGCGTTCCTCAGGACTTCGCCGGAGCGGCGGTCTTTCTGGCCGGTGACGCCTCCGCCTTCGTCACGGGCCAGATGCTCTTCGTCGACGGCGGCTTCGCCGTTCATTAGCAACGCAGCGACCCCATCCCATCCGAGAGCCTGAGCCAGTACGGCCGTCTCCACCCGTCCCGAGATCACGACACCGTACAAACCCCCACCAGGCTGTGCCAGATGGGACGGCGGGTGAAGACCGCGGTGATCGTCACGGTGTCGTCATCTCTCGTTCGGTGACCCAGCTCGTGACCGCCTTCGCCAGCACCGCCCTGGCCCTTCTGAACTCCGCCGCGTCCAGCCGCTCGCCACGGGTGTGGTCGAGCGCGGCGTCGCCGGGACCGTAGGCGACCATGGGGACGTCCTGCCAGGTCGCGGCGAGGGTGTTCATGGCGCTGCCGCCTCGCCTGGCCAGGAACCGCGGTGTCGCCCCCGTTTCGCGGAAGGCGCGTGAGAACGCGCTCACCAGCGCGTTCGTCCTGGGCGTGAGCACGCCCGGCGTGGCGGCGAGCACCTCCACGCCTGCCGGGTCGGCGACCAGCCGTACCAGCGCGACCAGGTTCTCGACCGGCGTGTCCCGCGGCACGCGTACGTCGAAGACGGCCTCGCCCTGCTGCAGATGTCCGGCGTTGACCGCGTGGATGGCGAGGACGGCCATCAGGGCCTTCGGAGAGGCGTCCGCGATGGCGTCGCGGAGCCGGCCCAGCAGGTGCACCATGCGCTCGCCGGTGGTGACGACGCCGGTGCCCGCGGTGTGGCCGAGGGGTTCGGTGACGCTCAGGCGGACCTTGAGCTGGCCGTGGTTGCCGACGGTCAGCGTTTCCGCGCCGCTCGGCTCGCCGATGATGACGGCGCCGGCCGGATAGTGGTCGCGGACGAAGGACGTGCCGCGCGCGGTGTTCGCCCTCTCGACCGCGCCGACGACACGGACCTGCGCGTGGCCGGGCACGTCCATCCCTGCCAGCGTCTCCAGGAACGCCACCAGGCTGCCCTTGGCGTCCACGCAGCCGCGGCCCGAGAGGACCTGGCCGTTCCAGTGCACCGGCCAGCGGTGGGCGACCGTGTCGAGATGGCCGAGCATGAGCATCCGCTCGGGTCCTGAGCCGCGGGTCGCGACCAGGTTGCCGGCCTCGTCGATCTCGGCGTGGACGCCGTGCTCCGTGCACCAGTCCACGAGGAACTCCGCGAGCTCCCGCTCGTCGTACGAGACCGAGGAGATCTCCACGGTCCTGGCGAGCAGCGACAGGTCGGCGGCCGGCGCGGGAGCGCGCCAGAAGCGGGTGCCGGACGCGGGCGACAGGATGTGCGGCCCGGTGATCGCGACGTCCGCGGTGCCGGACAGCGCGATCTCGGCGGCCCGCACCTTCTGGCGCATGCGGCCCCGCGCGTACGCCTGGCCTTCGCCGCGGGTCGCGTGCTGGATCCGGCCGGCCGGGTCCGCCGGGTCGGCGAGCAGGCCGGCCGTGCCGGTGACCAGGCGCAGGTGGTCGGCGTCCAGGGCGTTGGCCAGCTCTGCGGCGAGCACGTCGGCGTCCACGCTGAGCGGCGTGCCGCCCGTGGCGTCGGAGACCGGCGGAGCCAGGCACACGACGTCGAACACCTCGAGCAGCCGGTTGACGCCGTCGACGTCCACCGCGCACACCGTGCCGGCGCGATGGTCGCGCACCACGCACGTCCGGCCGTCGATCTCCGCCCGTACCGGCGGGTTGGCCAGGGCGGACACCAGGGCGCCGGTCTGCGCGACCGCGGCGAACACGCGCAGGCCGCGCTCGGAGAGCGCGCGCCGCACGCGGGGCAGGGTCACCTGCTCGTAGGCGGCGACGATGTGCGGGATCTCGGCGGGCGGGCAGTAGCGCACCTCTCCTCCGCCCGTGCGCATGGTCCGGACGAGCCGGCCGATGTCAGCGTAGTGCCGGGCGATCCCGGCCGTGCCGCCCGCGACGAGCAGCAGCCTGGCGCCGCGGGCGCGCAGGCCGGCGACCTCGTCGAAGAGCTTCTCGTGGTCCAGACCGGCACTTCCGATCTTGATGACGTACAGGGCCGCCCTGCGGGTGCCGGCGACGTGTCCTGGCACGGACATCTTCGGCTCCTCTTCGCCTGATGCCACGGAGGGGTCGCCTCCGCCGGCAAGCAGCACCGTTCCGGTGGTGGACGGGTTGGGTCGCCGGCGGGGAACTCGTCGTCCACAGGAACGCATGATTACTACGCGAGCATAAGCGGCAAAATGGGGATGTTTCCGCAGTTCAGCAGAAGGATTGCTTATGCCGGAACAGTCGCTCCCTTATCACGAGGGATCAGCGTCTTGGAGGCCTGCGAAGGCTTCAGCGAGTGGCTGCATTCCGGCCGGCACGGAGTGATCGCCGGCAACGACCCCATCGAGATCTCGCGGGCAGGCCACCTCGGCCAGCGGGTGTGTCCCGTTTCCGGTCATGGGGTGAAGCGGTAGCCCATGCCGGGTTCGGTGATCAGGTGAACCGGGTGGGCGGGGTCGCGTTCGAGCTTCTTGCGAAGCTGGGCCATGTACTGGCGCAGGTAGTGGGTTTCCTTGACGTGTTTGCTGCCCCATACTTCGGCCAGCAGGTAGCGCTGGGGGATGAGCTTTCCGGGGTTGCGAAGCAGGATTTCCAGGATGTGCCATTCCGTGGGGGTGAGCCGTATGCCTGGCGAGACGGTCTTGCGGGTCAGGTCCACGGTGTGGTCGCCTATTTCGATGCTGGCCAGCTCGGCCTCGTGGACGGCAGCTCGGCGGGTGACGGCGCGGATGCGGGCGAGGAATTCGTCGATGCCGAACGGCTTGGTGACGTAGTCGTCGGCTCCCGCGTCCAGGGCTTCGATCTTGTCGGCGCTGCCGGCCCGGCCCGACAGGACGACGATAGGGATCTTGGTCCAGCCGCGCAGGCCGTGGATGACGTCGATGCCGTCCATGTCGGGCAACCCGAGATCGAGTACGACCAGATCGGGATGCCATTCGGCGGCTTCACGCAGGCCGGAGCCGCCGTCGGCGGCGACCGCCACCTCATAGTGGCGGGCGGCCAGGTTGATGCGCAGTGCGCGCAGGATCTGCGGCTCGTCGTCGACGACGAGGATCTTGGTCATGGAGTCACCGCCCGGAGCCGATCGGCATTCTGATGATCATCGTGAGACCGCCTCCTGGCGTCTCTTCGGGAACGAGGGCACCGCCCATGGCCTCGGTGAGCCCGCGTGACAGCGCGAGGCCGAGGCCGACGCCGGTGCCGTTGTCGCGGTCGCCGAGCCGCTGAAACGGCAGGAAGACCCGCTCGTACGCCTCGGGCGGGATGCCGGGGCCGCGGTCGATGACGCGGATCTCCACCTGGTCGTCGTGCCAGCTGGCGGTGACCAGGACCTGCTGCGCGGGCGGGCTGTAGCGGACGGCGTTGCTCATCAGGTTGACCAGCACTCGTTCGAGCAGGGCCGGGTCGGCGAGGATCTCGGGCAGGTCGGCGGGGATGTCGCCCTCGACCCGGTCGCGCAGCGGCCCGAGGTCGTCGATGGCGTGGGGGACGACCTCTTCCGGGGCGAGCGGCTGGAGGGAGATCCCGAGCGCGCCGGCCTGTAGGCGGCTCATGTCGAGCAGGTTCTCCACCAGCCGGTCCAGCCTGGCCAGGGACTCGTCGGCGGTGGCCAGCAGCTCCTCGCGATCCTCCGCAGACCAGTGAACGTCGTGGCTGCGCAGGCTCTCGACGGCGGCTTTGGCCGCCGACAGCGGGGTGCGCAGGTCATGGCTGACGGCCGCCAGCAGCGCGGTGCGCATCCGGTCGGCCTCGGCCAGCGGCTTGGCCTGTTCCGCCTCTCGCTGCAGACGTTCCTGGCGCAGCGCGACGGCCGCCTCTGCGGCGAACGCCTCCAGCACCCGCCGATCGCTGGCATCCAGCAACCGTCCCCGCGCGGCGAGCACCAGTCGGTCACTGATGGTCACGTCGGTATCGGCGGCGGAAGGGGTGGTGCAGGGCGCGGAGCCGGAGGTGGCGATGATGCGCCAGGCGTCGCCTTCGAATTGATCGTCGAGCGTGGGCTCGCCAACGCGTTCGAGCAGGGTGACCGAGTCCAGGGCGAATGTCTCGCGCAGTCGCCCGAGCAAGGAGGACAGCGCCGCCTCGCCGCGCAGCACGTGCCCGGCGAGGGTGGACAGCGTCGCGGCGTCGGCGCGGGCACGGGCCATCTCCCGGGAACGCCGGGCGGCCAGGTCGACGATCGCGCTGACCGCGGTCGCCATCAGGACGAACACCACCAGGGCGAGAAGGTTCTCAGGGTCCTCAATGGTCCAGGTGTACAGGGGAGGGGTGAAGAACCGGTTGAGCAGGAGGAAGCCGCCGACCGCCGCGGTGATCGCCGGCCACGTTCCACCGATCAGCGCGATCCCGATGACCAGGCTCAGGAACAGCAGGATCTCGGTGGGCAGCGAGAGCACACCGCGAAGCGGGGCGAGCGCGGCGGTCAGCAGCGGCAGGCCCGCCACCGCGACCACCCAGCCGGCCAGCCTGCGCTTCCTGGTGAGCGCGGCCCGGGAGCGCTCGGGGTGGCGGCGGCCCTTCTTGGCCTCCTCGTGGGTGACCAGGTGGACATCGATGGAGCCGGACAGGGCCGTGGTCTCGACCCCGACGCCACGGGAGAATATCTGGGCGAAGCGCCCCCTTCTCGACGCTCCCAGCACGAGCTGGGTGGCATTGACGCCGCCGGCGAAGTCGAGCAGGGCGCGCGGGATGTCGTCGCCGACGACCTGGTGGTAGGTGCCGCCCATGCTTTCGACCAGGGCGCGCTGGCGGGCCAGGTTGGCAGGGTCGCCGCCGTCCAGCCCGTCGGCGCTGGTGACGTGGACGGCCAGCAGGTCGGCCCCCTTCGTGCGGGCGGCGACGCGGGCGGCCCGGCGTACCAGCGTGTCGCCTTCCGGGCCGCCGGTAAGCGCCACCACCACGCGCTCGCGCGCCTCCCACGTGCTGTCGATGCCGTGGTCGGCGCGGTAACGGTCGAGCTGCTCGTCGACCTTGCCGGCGACCCAGAGCAGGGCGAGTTCCCGCAGCGCGGTCAGGTTGCCCACCCTGAAGTAGTTGGACAGCGCGGCGTCCACCTTCTCAGGGGCGTAGACGTTGCCGTGCGCCAGGCGGCGGCGCAGCGCCTCAGGGGACATGTCGACCAGCTCGATCTGGTCGGCTCGCCGCACCACCTCGTCGGGCACGGTCTCGCGCTGCGGGATGCCGGTGATCTCCCGCACGACGTCGTTGACCGACTCCAGGTGCTGGATGTTCACCGTGGAGATGACGTCGATACCGGCGTCGAGGATGTCGTCGATGTCCTGCCAGCGCTTGACGTTCTTCGAGCCGGGCACGTTCGTGTGGGCCAGCTCGTCGATCAGCGCCGCCTTCGGCGCGCGGGCGATGACGGCGTCCACGTCCAACTCGGCGAAGGTGGCCCCTCGGTAGACCAGCGTCTTGCGGGGGATCACCTCCAGGCCCTCCAGCAGGGCGGCGGTGCGGGAGCGGCCGTGGGTCTCGACGAACCCCACGACCACGTCCCGGCCGCGCTCACAGGCCCGGCGGCCCTCGCCGAGCATCGCGTACGTCTTGCCCACCCCGGGGGCCGCCCCCAGGTAGACCCGCAGGCGACCCCTTTTCATGAGCGGTCGAGCGCGAGGTTGAGTTCCAGCACGTTCACCGCCGGCTCGCCCATGAAGCCGAGCGCCCGACCGACGGTGTGCCGCTCGATGAGCTGCTCGACCCTGGCCTGGTGGAGACCGCGTTCCTTCGCCACGCGCGGCGCCTGCAACTCGGCATAAGCGAGCGAGATGTGCGGGTCGAGGCCGGAGGCGCTCGCCGTGACCGCGTCGGAGGGCACGGCCGGGGTTCCCGCGTTCCCTCTGACCGTCACGGTCTTCCCGGCCGCGTAGTCCTCGCCCGGCCTGGCGCACTCCACCTTCACGCCCTGGTACGCGGTCACGAACGGGGTGGCCGGACAGGCCTGGTTGACGCTCACGGCACGGTCGGAGAACACCTTGAGCACCGCGCCCACCCCGTCCGCGGTGCAGTACGGCCGGGCGCCGCTGACGCCCTCCAACGCGCCGACCGCCTTGGACCGAGCGCACACCTGGGTGAGCAGCGACCGCTTACCCTCGTCCGGTTCGCCCTCCTCGTCCTTGGCGCCGGGCACCGGCAGCACGTCCACGACATCCTCAGGGCCCAGATTGCCGGCGCTGGTCGAGGTGGGATCGTAGCTGTCACCGGCCGCCGACGGGCGGGACTGGAAGTACCTGCGGATGGGGTCGCCGTCGGCGTCGGTGAAGGACTGGCCGATGAGCGCGCTGCCGATGATCTTGCCGTCCTTATCGATGATCGAGCCGTTGGCGTTCCCGTTGAACAGTGCCTGGGCCACGCCGGTGGCGGCCAGCGGGTAGATGAGGCCGGTGACCGCCGTGAGCACGAGCAGCGCGCGCAGCGCGGCGAGGTGCCGGCGGACCCAGCTGGGCATGCGGTCCATTTATGACATCCCCGGAAGAAACTGAATCAGAAGATCGATGAGTTTGATGCCCATGAACGGCACCACGATGCCACCCAGGCCGTAGACGTACAGGTTGCGCGACAGCAGTTTGGAGGCGCTGGTGGGCCGGTAGCGGACCCCGCGCAGCGCCAGGGGGATCAATGCGATGATCACGAGGGCGTTGAAGATGACCGCCGACAGAATCGCCGACTGGGGGCTGGCCAGGCGCATGATGTTGAGCGCGTCCAGGCCCGGGTAGACCGCCGCGAACATCGCCGGGATGATGGCGAAGTACTTGGCGATGTCGTTGGCGATCGAGAACGTCGTCAGCGCGCCCCGCGTGATGAGCAGTTGTTTACCGATCTCGACGATTTCGATGAGCTTGGTCGGGTTGGAGTCCAGGTCGACCATGTTCCCGGCCTCCTTGGCGGCGGAGGTGCCGGTGTTCATGGCCACGCCGACGTCGGACTGAGCCAGGGCGGGGGCGTCGTTGGTGCCGTCACCGGTCATGGCGACCAGGCGGCCCCCCTCCTGCTCCCGTCTGATCAGCGCCAGCTTGTCCTCGGGGGTGGCCTCGGCCAGGAAGTCGTCCACCCCGGCCTCGTCGGCGATGGCCTTGGCGGTCAGCGGGTTGTCGCCGGTGATCATGACGGTGCGGATGCCCACGCGGCGCATCTCGTCGAAGCGTTCGCGCATGCCGGCCTTCACCACGTCCTTGAGGTGCACGACGCCCAGCACCCGGCCCTTCTCGGCGACGACCAGCGGGGTGCCGCCGGAGCCGGAGATGCCGTCCACGATGTGCCCGACCTCGTCCGTGGGGTGGCCGCCGGCGTCGCGCACCCACTTCATGACCGCGGTGGCCGCGCCCTTGCGGACCTCGCGGCCGTCCAGGTTCACCCCGGACATGCGGGTCTGTGCCGTGAACGGCACCCACTCGGCGTGGGCCAGCGCGCCCGGCTGGCGCTCGCGCAGCCCGTAGGCCTGCTTGGCGTAGACCACGATGGAGCGCCCCTCGGGGGTCTCGTCGGCCAGGCTCGACAGCTGTGCGGCCTCGGCCAGTTCGGCCTCGCTCACCCCGTCCACCACGACGAACTCCGACGCCTGCCGGTTGCCCAGGGTGATGGTGCCGGTCTTGTCCAGCAGCAGCGTGGACACATCCCCTGCCGCCTCGACCGCGCGGCCGGACATGGCGAGCACGTTGCGCTGCACCAGGCGGTCCATGCCGGCGATGCCGATGGCCGAGAGCAGCGCGCCGATCGTGGTGGGGATCAGGCAGACGATCAGCGACACCAGCACGATGCCGCTCACCCCGTCGCCGGTCAGGGCGAGCGAGTCCGGCACGCCGGGGTTGATGGACTTGGAGTAGATGGCCAATGGCTGCATCGTGGCGGCGGCGACCAGGAAAATGATCGTCAGGGCGGCGAGCAGGATGTTGAGCGCGATCTCGTTCGGCGTCTTCTGCCGGTTCGCGCCCTCCACCAGAGCGATCATGCGGTCGACGAAACTCTCGCCGGGTTTCTGCGTGATCCGCACGATGATCCGGTCGGACAGCACCTTCGTGCCACCGGTCACCGCCGAACGGTCGCCGCCGGACTCGCGGATCACCGGCGCTGACTCGCCGGTGATGGCCGATTCGTCCACCGACGCGATGCCCTCCACCACGTCGCCGTCGCCGGGGATGATCTCCCCCGCCTCGACGACCACGAAGTCGCCCTGCCTGAGTTCGGGCGCGCCGACCACGTCCCACTCGGCCGAGGTGCGGCTCTTGAGCCGTCGGCCGGTGGTGTCGCGCTTGGTTGCCCGCAACGTGGCGGCCTGCGCCTTGCCTCGCCCCTCGGCCACCGCCTCGGCCAGGTTGGCGAAGACGACGGTCAGCCACAGCCACACCACGATCGCCCAGGCGAACCACGAGGGATCGCCGATCGCCAGGACGGTGGTGAAGACCGCGCCGATCTCGACGATGAACATCACCGGGTTGCGCCACATGGTGGCCGGGTTGAGCTTCTTCACCGCGTCCGGCAGCGATCGGATCATCTGCTTGGGATCGAGCAGCCCGCCGCCCACCTTTCCACCCTTGGGTGCGGGGGTACGGCCCGGAGCCTGCACTGTCGACGTGGACATGGCTAGCGAATTCCTTCTGCGAGCGGCCCGAGCGCCAGCGCGGGCAGGAAGGCGAGGGCGACCAGGATGATCGTCACGCCGACGACCATGCCGACGAACTGCGGCCGGTGGGTGGGCAGCGTGCCCACGCCCGCAGGAACGGACGCCTGCTGGGCCAGGGATCCGGCCAGCGCCAGGGCCAGCACGATGGGCAGGAAGCGGCCGAGAGCCATGCACAGTCCGAGTGTGCTGTTGTGGAACGGGGTGTTCACGCTGACCCCGGCGATGGCGGAGCCGTTGTTGTTGGACGCCGAGGTGTAGGCGTACAGGATCTCCGAGAGACCGTGCGGGCCGCTGTTCAGCATCGCTGCCCGTCCCGTCGCGGTGGCCATCGCCACCGCCGTACCGACCAGCACCAGCGCCGGGGTGATGAGGAAGGAGAGCGAGGCGAGCTTGATCTCGCGGGCGCCGATCTTCTTGCCCAGGTATTCAGGGGTGCGGCCGACCATCAGCCCGGCCGCGAAAACGGTGATCACAGCGAGGATCAGCATGCCGTACAGGCCCGCGCCGACGCCGCCGGGAGCGATCTCGCCGAGCAGCATGTTGAAGATCAGCATGCCGCCGCCGAGCGCGGTGTAGGAGTCGTGGGCGGAATCGACCGAGCCGGTACTGGTCAGGGTGGTGGAGGAGGCGAACATGGCCGAGTTCGACACGCCGAAGCGCACCTCGCGGCCCTCCATCGCCGTCCCGACGGCCTGCGGCACTGTGCCGCCCGCGCTCATTTCGGCCCAGTTGGTCAGCGTCACGCTGATCATGAAGATGCTCGCCATCACCGCGACGATGGCGTAGCCCTGCCGGTTGTCGCCGACCATCCGGCCGAAGGTGCGCGGCAGTGAGAACGAGATCACCAACAGGAGGAAGATCGTCAACCAGTTGGTCCACGATGTCGGGTTCTCGAAGGGGTGGGCCGAGTTGACGTTGAAGATGCCGCCGCCGTTGGTGCCCAGGTCCTTTATCGCCTCCTGTGAGGCGGCCGCGGCCGGGGTGAACGTCTGCTCCCCGCCTGTCAGCGTCGTCCACGTGCTGTGACCGGCGAACGTCTGGATCGTGCCACCGGCCACCAGTGCCAGCGCCGCGACGAAGGCGATCGGCAGCAGGATGCGGATCGTGCCGCGGACCAGGTCCGTCCAGAAGTTGCCCAGCGTGTCGCTCTTCGTGCGGGCGAGCCCGCGCACCAGCGCGATCGCCACCGCCATGCCGACCGCGGCGGAGACGAAGTTCTGCACCGCCAGGCCCGCGGTCTGCACCACGTGGCCCATCGTGGACTCGCCGGAATAGGCCTGCCAGTTGGTGTTGGTGACGAAGCTGACCGCGGTGTTCCAGGCCAGCGCCGGCTCCACCGGCTCCATGCCCAGGGACAGGAAGAGGTGGTTCTGCAGCCGCTGCAGGCCGTACAGGAACAGGATCGACACCAGCGAGAACGCCAGCACGCTACGCGCGTAGACGCCCCAGCGTTGCTCGCTGCCGGGTCGCACGCCTATCAGCCGGTAGATCACCCGCTCGACCCGCGAGTGCTTGGTGCCGGTGTAGACGCGGTACATGTAGTCGCCCAGCGGCCGGTGGCACAGCGCGAGAGCGAGCAGCAGGGACGCGATGAACAAGATCCCGGCCAGAGTCGGGGACATCAGAACCGCTCCGGGAACAGCAGGGCCGCGACCGCGAAGACCACCAGGCCGGCGATCACGACCAGGCCAGTGGCGTTGACGGCGTTCACAGCCGCTCCGCCGCCTTCACAACCAGCCCGAGGATCACGAAGACCGCGATCGTCAGGCCGACGAAGATGACGTCTGTCATCCTCACTCCTCAGTTGGGTGATAGGTGTTTCGCCCGCCGGAGCGGGCGGCGTTAAGGCAAGCAAATCCCGGAATTTCAGACGTCTTGTCGTTCTTGACGGGTTTTATACGACTAGAGCCCGATAATTGACGCCATTGCTACGCCCGGGCGTGCGCCGGGCGATCAGCGGATCCCGCGATGATCTCGCTACCGGCGCCCGTGCGGCTGGGCAAGGTCAGAGCGTTGACCTGATGCTTCCGGGTCACCCCGCAGCGCGGCGCACGGTCGGGCCCCAGCCCCATGAGGTGGTGAGCACGGTGACGTCGATGGGCGGTGTGAGGTCAGGGCGGGCTCGGGCGTAGCGGCAGAATCCGGCCCGAGCCGCCCCGAAGAGCTGTCCCGACCGTCGGGCGATCAGCCGATGACGAAGGGGAGGCGCGCGGCCAGGTCTCCCAGCTCGGATTTCTCCGCGTCGGCCGGGGCACGCCGCCCGGTGCCGACCAGCAGCGCGTCCTTGTCGGAGAACGACGCGGGGAACGCGGTCCCGGCGATCTTCTCCAGCATCTCCCTGGACCGGGCGAGCCCTTCCGCGGGGGGCTCCTCCCCGTCGGGCAGGTGCGCGATCAGGTCGAGGTGGTGCAGCGTCCACTCCAGGACGTACGCGGCCAGGTAGTCGCCCGCGGTGAGGACCATGTCCTGGGTGGCGACCCGCCGGCGCGGGTCGGCGAGTTCGGCTGCGCGGCCGGCGGCGGAGCCGACGTCGTCGAGGTGGAACTTCAGCAGCCGCGGCTCCTCGTACGCGGCGGCCAGCCGGACGATCAGCGCGTCGAGCGGGTCGTCACCGGTCGGCGGCGTCGAACCGACCTTCCAGTAGGTCACCGCGTCGCAGGTCGGGTCCTTCTCCGCAGGGGTCACGAGCGTGATCAGGACGTCCTGGGCGTCGATGATCAGGTGACACGCGAGGTCTCGCACGAGCCAGCCGGCGCAGCCGGACGGCCGGGCGAAGTCCTTGTCGGGCAGGCCGGCGACCGCCGTGCGCAGCGCCGTCCAAGAGCGCGAGAAGAGATCCATGCCGTCACCGTAGTGCGGCGCCGCGAAGGCCCGCAAACGCCTCGTGCAGGGCAGCGCGGCCACCCGGAAGGTCAGGCGCTCACGGCCTCATCGAGGCCAGGACCTCCAGCGCCCAAAGCGCCCATCAACTGACTACTTTGTCCGCTCCTCACGTAAGGAGGGCCACGCACCGACGGGCAGCAGTTCCGGGCGTTTGGCGGTGCGGTGGTCACCGGAGGAGCGGCCGAGCAGGCGCCGGCCGGCCCAGGGGCCGAGGAAGCCGGCGACCCAGCGCAGCTCCGTGCCCGCGGCGCGCCACCAGGGCGGGGCGGGCACGGGCGGCAGGGGATGCGTCCATGCGTCGCTGCTGCCGGCCAGCTCCAGCGCGTGGGCGACCGCCGCGGCGATGCGTTCGTGCCCGAGCGGGCTGGCGTGCAGCCGGTCGGGGCTCCACAACCGGGCGTCCGTGACGACCGGGTGGTGGGCGGTCTCGGCGACGGCGACCCCGTGGCGGCGGGCCGCGGCGCGGATGCGCTGGTTGAGCGCGGCGGCCCGCGGGCTGAACGGGCGGGCGAGCGGGGTGATCCGCGCCAGGTCGGGGAAGGTGACGGTGGCCACGCGGGCGCCCTGGGCGGTGAGCGCGGCGAACATCGCCTCCAGGTGGCCGCCCACCTCGTCGGCGTCGAACCTGGGCCGGAGCAGGTCGTTGACCCCGGCGACGACGGTGGCCAGGTCGGGGCGCAGGGCGAGGGCCGGTTCGAGTTGTTCGGCGTGGACCTGGGCGGCCACGCGCCCGCGCACGGCCAGGTTGGCGTACTGGAGGCCGGGAGCAGCGCGGGCGAGCTGCTCGGCGAGCCGGTCGGCCCACCCGCGCAGGCCGTTGGCGTCGTCGCCGTCGCCGAGCCCTTCGGTCTGGCTGTCGCCCAGGGCGACGTAACGCAGGTGGTCACCCTCGCGCATGCGCCGTCCGCCTCTCTTCCAGGATCGCCGCGCTCCGGCGGCACCAGTCACGGTTGCCCTGCTCGAACGCGATGCCGCGCAGGCACGTCAGGTAGGGGCCGACGCGTTCGCCGTGGCGCAGGAACTCCTCCTCGCTCATGCCGCCGCGCAGCTTCCGCAGCAGGCCGCCGAGCAGCTCGATCTTGGCGTCGGCGAACGCGGCCCGCTCCGCGAGCTGCTCGATGAGCGTGCCGGCGGCGACGTGGTCGGCGGCCTGGACCTTCACGAGCAGGTCGTCGCGGATGAACGAGGGTTTGTTGGCGGTCGCCGCGAACCGCTCCAGCTCGGCCAGGCCGGCGTCGGTCACGGTGAACAGGCGCTTGTTGGGCCGGGTGTCCTGCACCACCTCCCGGCCGCTGACCAGCCCGTCGCGCTCCAGCCGGGCGAGCTCGGCGTAGAGCTGCTGGGGAAGGGCGTGCCAGAAGTTGGCCACGCCCAGGCCGAACGCCTTGGCCAGCTGGTACCCGCTGAGCTCCTCGTCCAGCAGTGCCGCCAGCACGGCGTGCCGCAAAGCCACCGCGACGTCCTCCTCTTCCCGTACGGACACCGCCATGATAGTCAAGAAACTGACTATTCGCCTTTTTTACTAGGAAGGACGGCCATGACCGCCGCCGACCGTTTCAGCGCCGCCGTCGAGCGGCGCGATCTCGCCGCGCTGGACGAGCTGTTCACCGACGACGTCCGCCTCTACAGCCCGGTGACGTTCACCCCCTTCGAGGGCAAGCCCGCCGTCCTGGGACTGTTCGGCGTGCTGCTGCGCGTCTTCGAGGACTTCCGGTACGTCGGCCGGCTCGACGGCGCCGCCCAGACCGGCGTCGGCGGCGCCGAGACCCCGTCGATCGTCCTGGTCTTCCAGGCCACCGTACGCGGCAGGCAGATCCACGGCATCGACCTCATCCACCTGGACGAGGCCGGCCTGATCAAGGAGTTCACGGTGATGGTGCGCCCGAAGTCCGCGGTCGAAGCGCTGGGTGAGGCGGTCCTCGACGGCCTCGTCGCCGACGGCCTCGTACCGGCGCCCTGAGCCGCCGGGCGCCGGCCGGCCGGCGCGGCCGTCGTCCCTCCCCGCCCGCCGCCCGGCCGTCGCCGACGTGCCGGTGTCCTTCTCGAACCCGCCCGCGACCCCGCCCGCGATGATCCCGATCGCCTGGCGCACGGCCTCGGCCTGCGCCGGGGCCAGCCCGTCGAGGAACGGCTCGAGCAGCGCCGGATCCCACCCGTGCGCGCCCAGCCCGGAATCGGCCAGCAGGTGCTCCATGCTGTAGCCGGCGAGCGAGCGGGCCAGCGGCGCGATCCTGGGGTCGCCGGGCTCGGCGTCGGCCAGCTCGTCCAGCCTGCGGTAGAACTCGTGCCCGATGGCCGTCACCTCCGGATCGGCGGCCAGCGACTCCAGCTGCGTGAAGGCGCTGCTCCTGCCGGGCTCGCCGGCCACGCTGTCCATCAGCACCAGCAGCTCGCGGTCCCAGGCCGCCGCCTTCGACTCGGGCAGGCCCACCACGCGCAGGAACGCCACCAGATCGGGCGAGGCGACGTCGTCGGGGTCCAGCGATCCCGACTCGGCCCGCCTGAGCACCTCCGCCAGCTTCGCCCGCCGCTCCCGGATCTCCCTTTCCTGCCTGGCCAGATCCGCGTCGATCTCGGTCAGGACCTCGGTCAGTTCCCTCGACCGGTCGTCGGCGATCACGTCTCGTGCCTCGTCCAGGCTCAGCCCGAGCTGGACCAGACGGCGGACGCGGGCCAGGGCGACGGCGTCGCGCATGCCGTAGTGGCGGTAGCCGTTGGCCAGCCGCGGTGGCTCCGGCAGGACGCCCTGTTGGTGGTAGTGGCGCACCGTCCGGGTCGACACCCCGAGCAGCGCGGCCAGCTCTCCGATCCGCATGCCCCCAGTAAAGCCGGTGACCCCGGGCCGCGGCCCACCGGCCACGGCGGAAACCATATCGGCGGCCGGTACGTCTGAATAAATGAGTGGCACCCGCCGGCGCCCGCCGGTTAATGTTTACTCCGTCGAGATCGGAAACGTCAGGAAAGGCCAGTCATGCGATACGCGGTCACCACTCTGGAGCAGGAACGGCGCAGCTGCCGCCGGCTTGTGGTGCTCGGCTGCGGGCTGGCCGGGCAGGCTTCTGGATAAATTCTCGCCACGCGCATCCAGAGGCCGCCGGATCCCATCGGGCGGCCTTTTCTCTTGTCCATGCCCGCATACGGGCCGACGCCCTTTGACAATTTCATGAGCGCATCACGCCGCAGAGGCCGAACGGGTAAGGCAGCTGGCTTCCACCCAGCAGGACGGGGTTCGAGACCCCGCTGCGGCTCCACGCGTCCGTAGCCCAACGGGAGAGGCGCCGGCCTCAGGAGCCGGGTGTTGCGGGTTCGAATCCCGCCGGACGTACGAACCTCGACGCATGTCGAGGCAGGCCCCGTTGGTCTAGCGGTCAGGACGCCCGGCTTTCACCCGGGAGAACACCGGTTCAAATCCGGTACGGGGTGCTACCACTATGTTTTTCCGGCCCTATAGCTCAATGGAGAGAGCGCCGGCCTACGAAGCCGGGTCCGTTGCAGGTTCGAATCCTGCTGGGGCCACTCAGCCAGACCACGGCCTGTAGCTCAGGTGGTCAGAGCGCCGGTCTTACAAACCGGGCGTCGCAGGTTCGACTCCTGCCGGGCCGACCTCGATTCTCCTCGCGCGAGCTGGGCATAGGGGAGCCCACCCGGCTGTAAACCGGGCGCTTCGGCTGTGGCGGTTCGACTCCGTCCTCGCGCACGATCCGCCTCGACGCGATGGGGGCCGAGGCGGGCCCGGCGCAGTCCGCGGGTGCGGAGGTAGGCCTGCAAAGCCGTCCGTGCGAGTTCGACTCTCGCCTGCGTCTCCACCGGTCGCCGCCGTGCGGCTTGACAGTGTCATGAGCATATGGGCGTAATGATGGCCGCGTCGCGTGTCGCCCGCCCGAGGACGCGGGGCGGCATGGAGGCGCCGGATCCAAGGGGATGACGCCGTGACCAGCCGCAACATCGGTGCTGCCTGAGCACACCGCCCCCGCGCGTCGCCCCATGCCCCAGGTGGTGTCCTGACCCGCCCGTGCCGGCATGCCGTGCGGGGTTCTTCCCTGCCCTCACCACACCCGCCTGGAGCGATAACCCAGCATGCCCATCGACTTGAACCAGCAGATCATCGACGAGTTCCGTGCCAACCAGGGCCAGGTCGGCGGCCCTTTCGAAGGAGCCAGGCTGCTCCTGCTGACCACCGTCGGCGCGAAGTCGGGCGAACGGCGTACGACGCCGCTCGGCTACCTGCCCGACGGTGACCGCGTCGTCGTCATCGCCTCGGCCGGCGGCTCGCCCAGGCACCCGGCCTGGTATCACAACCTGCTCGCCGACCCTGAGGTCACCGTGGAGGACGGCATCTTCGCCTACCCCGCGACGGCGGTCGTGCTGGAGGGCGAGGAACGCGACCGCGTGTTCGCGCGAGCGGTGGAGGCCGACCCCGCGTGGGGGGCGTACCAGGACAGGGCGGGCAGGGACCTGCCGGTGGTCGCGCTCGTCGAGCGCGACGCCGGGCCGCCCGCCGGCTCTCTGGGTGACGCGCTCAAGAAGGTGCACGACGCCTTCCGCAGGGAGCTGGCGCTGATCCGCGGGGAGGTCGCCGCCTCGGGCCCGCGCCTGGGCGCGCAGCTGCGGGTCAACTGCCTGACCCTGTGCCAGGGCCTGCACGTGCACCATGCGCGCGAGGACGGGTTCATGTTCCCGGCGCTGGAGGACCGCCATCCGGAGCTGGCCCCCGCGCTGGAACGGCTGCGCGCCGAGCACGTGGTCGTCCAGCGGCTCCTGGATCGCCTGCGGGCCGTGCTGGCGGCCGACGACCTCGCGCCGCGGGCGCTGCTGGCCGAGGTGAACCGCCTCACCGAGGAACTGGAGGCGCACCTCGACTACGAGGAGGAGCAGCTCATGCCGCTGCTCAGCTGACCGGGACCGCCGTGCACGCCCGTACCGCCTTCTCCGGCTGACCGGGACCGCCGTGAACAGAAGCGGGCTGAGCGCGCCATCCACCGATCGGTGGATTCCGCGCTCAGCCCGATCCGCCGCCGAGCATGGCCGGCGGGTCGATCCCCACCGTGAGCTGCGAAACCATGATGGACGCATGGCAGTCATCGACGTCGCCGGCCTCACCAAGAGGTACGGCGACCACACGGTTCTGAACGGCGTCTCCTTCTCCGTCGAGCAGGGCGAGATCTTCGGCCTGCTCGGCCCCAACGGCACCGGCAAGACCACCACCGTCGAATGCGTGGAGGGTCTGCGGCGGCCCGACGGCGGCACGATCCGGGTGCTCGGGCTCGACCCGATCGGCGACGGCCGCGCGCTGCGCGAGCGCATCGGGGTGCAGCTCCAGCACACCCAGCTGCCCGAGAACATCAAGGTGTGGGAGGCGCTCGACCTGTACGCCTCCTTCTACGCCGAGCCGCGCGACTGGCGCGAGCTGCTGGACCAATGGGGGCTGTCCGGCAAGCGCGACGCCCGTTTCGGCAAGTTGTCGGGAGGCCAGAAGCAGCGGCTGTTCATCGCCCTGGCCCTGGTGGGCAACCCGAAGGTGGCCTTCCTCGACGAGCTCACCAGCGGGCTCGACCCGCAGGCCCGCCGCGCCACCTGGGAGCTGATCAAGCAGGTGCGGGCGTCGGGCGTCACCGTGGTCCTGGTCAGCCACTTCATGGACGAGGTGGAGGAGCTCTGCGACCGCGTCGCGGTCTTCGACGGGGGCGGCATCGTCGCGACCGGCAGCCCGGCGGAGCTGATCGACGGGGTCGACGCCGAGCACCAGATGCGGTTCACGCTGATGGCCGGCGACGCCAGCGACCCGGTCGCCCTGCTGAGCGGCCTTCCCGGCGTCTCGGGCGTGACCCGCGACGGCGACGGGGTGAGCGTGACGGGCCGGGGTGACTTCGCCACGGCCGTCACCTCGGCACTGGCCCGCAACCTCATCCCCGTCGCGGACCTGCGCATCGACAAGCGCACGCTCGACGACGCGTTCACCGCCCTGACCGGCCGCTCGTTCCACCCGTGAGGAAGATTCCCATGACCGTCGTCGCCAAGCTCACCACCGTCGAGCTCAAGCTGCTGGCCCGCGAACCCGGCTCGATCTTCTCGGTGCTCATCCCGCTGTTCATCCTCTTCGTCTTCGGCAGCTCGATCCCGCCCGGCGACACGGTGCTCCTGCCGATGACGCTGGTGATCGCCGTCGGGCTCGTCGGCCTCTACCAGCTGCCGACCACGTTGGCCACCTACCGCGAACGCGGCATCCTGCGCCGGCTCTCCACCACCCCGGTACGGCCTGGAAGCATGCTGGCGGTGCAGCTCATCCTGCAGTTCGTGCTGGCGCTGATCGCCTGCGCGCTGCTGATCACGGTCGCGGGCACCATCCTGGGCGCGCACGTTCCCTCCCAGGCGCCGCTGATCGCCGCCGTGTTCCTGCTCGGCACGGCCGCGATGTTCGCCATCGGCCTGCTGATCGCGGCGTTGGCGGCGAACGGGCGCACCGCCAACGGGGTGGGCGTGCTGCTGTACTTTCCGCTGGCCTACCTCGCCGGGCTCATGCAACCGGTGGACCAGATGCCGGATATCCTGGCGCGCATCGGCGCGTTCACCCCTATGGGCGCGTTCCGGCAGGCCCTTCATGACGTCTGGGCGGGGGTGTCGCCGGGCCCGCTGATGCTGGGCGTCATGGCCGCGTACGCGGTGATCGTCAGTCTCGCCGCGGCCAGGTTCTTCCGGTGGGAGTGAGTGATGACGACAGGGGACGGCGCCCGTCTTGACCGGTGGGAGCGGCTGCTGCAGCGGCTGCTCACCGCCGTCCCGTACGTCCTGCTGGCCATCTCGATGGCGCTGTCGTGGCTGGCCGACGACCGGCCGGGGACGTACCATCTCGTCACGCTCGGCCTCTCCGTGCTCGCCGCGGCGTGGATCTGGTTCATGCCCGGGCGCCAACCGGTCGTCTATGTCACGGGCCTGGTGATCATGATCGCGGTGCTCTGCTCGCGTGGACTGTGGTTCGGCAGCTTCTTCGCCTTCACCGGATACCTCCACTCCTGGCACCTGCTGAAGGGGAAGTGGAGGTTCGTCGGGGTGACGGCCACGGCGGCCATCTCGATCACGGCCTACACCGGAGGGTTGCCCGAGCCCACCCCGCCCGCGATCGCCACCCACCTGCTCTTCACCGTCGCCATCGTGGCCGTGGTCAGCCTGTTCAGCTTCGTCGGCGAGGTCACGGCCGAGCGCAGCGCCGAACGCAAGCGCATGGTGACGCGGCTGGAGGAGGCGATGCGGGAGAACGCCGGCCTGCACGCCCAGCTCCTCGTCCAGGCCCGCGAGGCCGGCGTGCTCGACGAGCGCCAGCGCATGGCCAGGGAGATCCACGACACGCTCGCCCAGGGCCTGACCGGCATCATCACCCAGCTCCAGGCGGCCGTGCAGACCGAGGCCGACCCGCAGGCCTGGCGGCGGCACCTCGACCACGCGGTGGGGCTGGCCCGCGACAGCCTGGCCGAGGCCCGCAGATCCGTGCACGCCGTCCAGCCGGGCCCGCTGGAGTCCGCCCCGCTGCCGGCGGCGCTCGCGGAGATCGCCGCCCGGTGGTCGGAGCTGAACGCCGTGCGCGTGGAGGTCGCCACGACCGGCACGGCGCGTCCCCTGCATCCACAGGTGGAGGCGACCCTGCTCCGCATCGCCCAGGAGGCGCTGGCCAACATCGCCAAGCACGCCGGCGCGTCGCGGGCCGGGCTCACGCTGTCCTACATGGAGGACGTGGTCAGCCTCGACGTCCGCGACGACGGCGCGGGCTTCGACCGGGCGCGGGCGCTCGACGGCGGCGGCTTCGGCCTGGCGTCGATGCGCGACCGGGTGACCCGCCTGGCGGGCGCCTTCGAGATCGAGTCCGAGCCCGGGTCCGGCACCGCCGTCTCCGCCGTCGTGCCCGCCATCACCGCGCTCGCCACCACCCCTGAGGAGTCCCGGAGTGCCTGAGGCCCCCGTCCGGCTGCTGATCGCCGACGACCACCCCATCGTCCGCGACGGCATCCGCGGCATGTTCGCCGGCGATCCCGGTTTCGAGGTGGTCGGCGAGGCCGGCGACGGCGCCCAGGCCGTCGACCTGGCGCGGGCGCTCGACCCCGACGTGATCCTCATGGACCTGCGGATGCCCAGGATGGACGGGGTGACGGCCATCAGGGAGCTCGCCCGGCTGCGCCTCAAGGCGCGGGTGCTGGTGCTGACCACGTACGACACCGACAGCGACGTGCTGCCCGCGATCGAAGCGGGCGCGACCGGCTACCTCCTCAAAGACGCGCTGAGGGAGGAACTGGCACGCGCGGTCGCCGCGGCTGCGCGCGGGGAGGCCGCGCTCTCCCCGTCGGTGGCCACCCGCCTGCTCGGTCAGGTCCGCGCCCCCGCCGACCCGCTGAGCGGGCGGGAACTGGAGATCCTCGACCTGATCGCGCAGGGCACCACCAACCGGGAGGCGGCCGCCCGGCTGTTCATCAGCGAGGCCACGGTCAAGACGCACCTGCTGCACATCTACGCCAAGCTGGGCGTCAACGACCGGGCGTCGGCGGTGGCCGCCGCCTTCCAGCGCGGCCTCCTCCCCAGGGGATGACGCCCGCACCGCCGGCACCGGCGGGCGGGAAGGGTTCCTGCGAGAACGGCCCCTGAGCTCCCCTACGGGCGGCGCGACTCCTGCGCTCCGGCGCTCGCCGCCCATCGGAGCCGGCCGGTCGCGGCGAGGAACGCGACGAACGCTCCCATGACGATCCAGCCGGGCCAGCCGTTCAGACCCACGTGCAGGGGGTCGATCGGGTGATCGGCGTCGGAGAACAGCCATATCAGTTGCACGCCCGCACTGCTGACGAAGTTGTGCGCGAGGACCGCCGGCCAAACGGATCCCGACCGCATGCGCAGCCAGGTGAAGATCGGCACGAGCAGGACCGTGCTGATGATCATGTACGCCACGGAGGCCAGCGGGGAGTGGCCCGGGTACTGCCCGCCCATGATCAGGGTGGGCAGGTGCCACAGGGCGAACACCAGTGCTGTGCAGGCCATCGCCGGCCACACGCCGAGCGACAGGAGCCGGGGCAGCAGGTAGCCCTGCCAGCCGACCTCCTCGCCGAAGAACATCGGCAGCCAGATGACCATGCTGAGGACGAGGGTCCCGAGCCATACCGCGAGCTCCGCCACGGGGATCCCGCTCTGCCCGACGGTGCCGGGAGCGAACTGGGCGCGAAAGCCGGAGAAGCCGGTCAGGTCGAACCTGTAGGTCCCGGCCAGGGCCGCGACCATGAGCGTGAGGATCTGCACTCCGCACGGCACTGCCAGGGCCAGCAGGCTCTCGCGTGCCAGCCGGCCGAACGGCCGGGGCCTGACGAGGCCGATCGCGGCCCGGATGTTCGCCGAGCGGTGGATCCACCGCAGTACCACGACCCCGGCCAGGGCCGGGGTCAGCATCATCGCCGCGATGCAGATCTGGATGAGCGCGCTCATGTCGTGCGCGACCTCGGCACGGCGGAAGCCGCTCAGCAGCAGGGGCAGCATGGCCACCCACGCCCCGCCGAAGGCGAGGCCGATGAAGGCTCCGACGGCGCGCCACGGCACAGGCGTTCTCCCGGTGCCATGACGCGGCGGAGCGTCAGGAATTGGATGATTGATCGTCATGTACGCCAACGCTAGGGAGAGCTGCGGCCCGCCCACGAGCAGGTACACTCCCCGGACGATGGTGTAGCAGGCTCCACTGCCGGCCCCGGCGCGATCCGTGAGCCTTGCCCCTGTGAACGTGACGGAGAAGCGGACGAGAACACGGATGCGCCTGACCACGGGCCTTCGGGCGGCCCGCTATCTGACCTTCTCGCTGTTCACCAGCATCGCCACGCTGCCCATGCCCTTGTTGCTGCTCGGTGTGTCCGCGACGACGGTCGCGGCCGGGCTCGGGTTCGTCCTGCTGCCTGTGGCCCTGCTGGGCCTGCGCCGATGGACCGGCCTCGCCAGACGCCGGGCCGGCGCTTACCTCGGAGAGCCCGTTGCGTCGAGGTACCGCGACCTTTCCGAGGGGTCCGGCGCCCGCTTCCGCCGTGTGCTCGCCGATCCGGCGACGTGGCGGGATCTCGGCTGGATGTTCGCGCACATCGTGGTGGGGATACCCTTCGGCGCCATCGGGCTGATGGCCGTCGCCGGTCCGCCGATCACGGTCGTCCACATCGCGTTGTGGTGGCTGGCTCCCGCCCACAAGCCGCTGACCCTGCTGGCCATTCCCGTCACCGGCTGGGGCCTGGCCTTCGGCGCGGGGGCGGCCCAGCTCCTCGTGTGCGCCGCGCTGTTGTCGTGGGCCGCTCCCTTTCTGGCCCGGGTGCACGCCCGCATGTCACGGGCCCTGCTGGGTGTCTCGGCGGCCGGACGGCTCGCCGAGCGGGTCGACGTCCTCACCGAAAGCCGTGCCGGCGCGCTGGAGGCGCATGCCGCGGAGCTGCGCCGCATCGAGCGGGATCTGCACGACGGCACGCAGGCCCAGCTCGTCGCCCTCGCGATGCGTCTCGGAGTCGCCCAGCAGGCCATGACCAGCGATCCGGAGGCGGCCATGCGGCTGCTGCGCGAGGCGCAGAACGGCGCGGAGGAGGCGATGGCCGAACTGCGCGGCGTCGTACGGACGATCTATCCGCCGATCCTGGCCGACCGGGGGCTCGACGGCGCGGCCGCGGCACTGGCCGCGCGATGCCCCGTACCCACCCACATCACGGTGGACCGGCTCGGCACGGTGCCGGCGGCCGTGGAGTCCACCGCGTACTTCGTCATCGCGGAGGCGCTCACCAACATCGCCAAGCATTCCGGAGCGCGACGAGCCGGCGTGCGGATCCGGCGCGACGAGGCGGCTCTGTCGATCGAGGTCACCGACGACGGCATCGGCGGCGTGGACGAGTCGCGGGGCAGTGGCGTCACCGGCATCCGGCACCGGGTCGCCGCCCTCGACGGCACCACACGTCTGAGCGGCCCGCACGGAGGACCGACGACCCTGGAAGTGACCCTGCCGTGCGAGTGGTGATCGCGGAGGACAACGTCGTCCTGGCCGAGGGCCTCAACCTCCTTCTCATGTCCGCGGGTTACGAGGTGGCCGCGATCACCGCCGACGGACCGGCTTTCGTGGCCGCCGTGGCACGGCACCAGCCTGACGTCGTGGTCGTCGACGTCCGCCTGCCGCCGTCCTTCCGCGACGAGGGAATCCACGCCGCGCTGGAGGTGAGGCGGAGCAGGCCGGGGCTTCCCGTGCTCGTGTTCTCGCAGTACGTCGAGCAGGTCTACGCCAGGGAGCTGCTCGCGGACGGCCGGGGTGGGGTGGGCTACCTTCTCAAGGACCGGGTGAGCCGGCTGGAGGAGTTCCTGGAGGCGCTGCGCCGGGTCGCCCACGGGGGCACCGCACTCGACGCGGAGGTCATCTCCCAGCTCCTGGCCCGCAGGGCGGATCCGCTCGCCGACCTGACACCGAGGGAGCGCGAGGTCCTCACCCTCATGGCCCAGGGCCTGGCCAACACCGACATCGCGGACCGGCTCGTCGTCACGGAACGTGCCGTGCACAAGCACATCGGCAACATCTTCCTGAAGCTCGACCTGGCCCCCACCGACTCGGGGCATCGCCGCGTGCGCGCCGTACTGACCTATCTCGGAGTCTGACGGTACCGGACCTGATCCGTAGCACGACGATTTAAGTCGACTAAAAAATTGCAGTCGACTTAACTTTTGCAGTAGGTTCCCGTTCATGGCGGAAGGGTTGCGGGAGCGGAAGAAGCGGCGGACCCGGCAGAGCATCTCCGAGGCGGCACTCGGCCTGTTCGTGGCGCGCGGCTTCGACAGCGTGACGATCGCCGAGGTCGCGGCGGCCGCCGAAGTGTCGGTCAACACCGTCTACAACTACTTCGAGTCCAAGGAGGACCTGGTCCTGCCACCGGACGAGGCGTCGCCGCAGCGGCTCGCCGGCATCGTGCGGGCGCGCGAGCCGGGCGAGTCGGCGGCGGGCGCCGTGCTGGGGCGGCTGCGCCAGGAGGTGCGCGGGCGCGAGCGCCAGGTGGGCCTCAGCCCGGGGTTCGGACGTGTCCTGGAGATGATGCTGGCCGCCCCCACGCTGACCGCCCGGCTGGAAGGCCTGGGCCGCCGGATGACGGACACGCTGGCCGCCACGCTGGCCGAGGAGAGCGGCGCGGCCCCCGACGACCCGCTGCCGCGCGTCATGGCCTGGCACATCGGGTCGCTGCACGCGCTGGTCCTCGGCGACATCGCCCGCCGCACCACCGCGGGGGAGCGGCCGGAGGTGATCGCCGAGCGGGTGCTGGAGCTGCTCGACACCGTGGAGAGCGTGCTCGGCGAGCAGGTTCTCACCTATGCCGTACGAGAGGAACGACCATGTTCAGGGTGACGATCAGAGGCAAGTTCGCGGGGTTGGACGACGCCGGACGGACCAGGGTGCTGGCGGCGAGCGGCACCGCCTTCACCGAGGCCGGCACGTTCACCCACGACCGGAGCCTCTCGGCGTTCACCTTCCGCTGCCAGGTGCCCGCCGGGCCGGACGACGGCGAGGACGAGGCGGCTCTGGGCGCGATGGCGGCGCTGGATGCGCACGGGCACCCGTACGAGATCCTGAAGATCGGGGTGACCGACATGCGCGACATCAGGATCCGGCGACGCCGGCCGGGGCCTGCGTGAGAGCGCAGAGGCCGGGCAGCCGGCACGCCCGGCAGGGTGATCCGGCGTGAGCGGCGCAGATCGGGTGAGGTGTGGGTGCCCGGCGGGCACTGATGGTGGCTACGGCCGGAGGGGTTCGGCGAACAGCTGCGCGACGAGCTCACCGCGGCTGGAGGTCCCCGCCTTACCGAAGACGGCCTTGAGGTGACCGCGAACGGTGTGGGGAGAGATGAACAGGGCCGTGGCGATCTCGGCGGTGGACAGGCCCCGTGCCACGAGCTGAGCGACCTCGAACTCCCGTGGCGTCAGCCCGTATGCCTGGGCGACGATAACCGCCAGGTCGGCGGAGGGCGCGGGCTCGATGACGAGCGCTGTCGGACCTGGCCGTCCGCCGGGACCGCTCAGGCATGAGGCGCGGCAGGTCAGCCAGCGCTTGTCGAGGGTCCGGATGCGCATCCTGGCGCTGCCCCGATCGTGGCCTTGGGCGATGGCCCGCGCCTGCAGAGTCGTGCCGATCAGCCAGATGGGTAGCCTCAGCCCGAGCGCCGTGGGCACGGATGGTCCGTCCGGCAGGAGCGCGAGATAGTGCCGGGCCTCCTCGTTGATCGACGTGGCCTCGCCGTGCTCGTCGAACAGCAGCAGGCCGGGTGCGGAGGCGACGGGCTCGCCGTCCGATCCGGACGGACGGGCGTACCGGCGCAGCCGGTCGGCGAGTGGGCCGGACAGATCGGCGAGCAACGCGATGTCGTGCGTGCCGAACGCCGGGCTTCCCCGCATGCGGAACAAGCTCACCACGCCCCACGGCCGGTCGCCGATCCGCAGCACGGCCCGCAATTCGTCGTCCACGCCCTGGCCGCCGAGCAGGCGGCGGTATCGGGCGCTGCGCGCGGGCAGGTCGCCGGTGGCCGCGCGCAGACCGGCCGCGGGGACGGCCGCGCGGGCGAGGTCGCGGAACGGCAGGATGTTCTCCTCCAGGAGTTCGCTTTCCCAGTAGGCGGCGCATCCTTCGCCTGAGCCGAGGTTCTCCACCAGCATGGGTGCGGTGACCAGGCCCGTTTCCGGATCGGTGGCCGTCCACACCGAGGCGTCGAACGGCATGTGCCGCCGCAGCCTGGCCGAGGCACGGCTGAAGAGCTCCAGCGCGCCGGCGGCCCGCTCGGCAGCCGAGAGGATCTCGGCGTGGCGGTGCGGGTGGGACATCGAGCTTCCTTCTGGCGCCGGGTCACTTGCAAGGGGGGTGGACGCGGGTCAGTTTGCCGTGTCTCCCTTCCGTCGCCAACCCCTCATCTGAGGGGGTCGTCTCTCGCCGATCCCCCGCAGGCGGGGGATGGAGCGGGGTCATGGCGTCCACGAGGGTCGGAAGGACCTTCTGGACGAACAGGGGAGAAACGTCGTGCGTATCGCGATCATAGGAGCGGGCGCCGCCACGGTCGGCCTGCTGGACGCGCTGGCCGTCAGCGGGACGGGGATGGGGGAGGTCACCGTGTTCGAGCCGTCCGCGTACCTGTGGCGGGGACGGCCGTACGGGCCGGATCTGGACAGCGTTCTGGTCAACGCCCCGCCCGCCATCATGTCGATCCGCCATCAGGACTCGGGGCACTATGCCTCCTGGCTGGGCCCGGAGCGTGCCGCCGCCTACCGGGACGACCTGCTGGGACAGCCTCTGGTGCCGCGCGCCCTCTATGGGGCGTACCTGGCCGACACCGCCGAGGCCGGCCTGGCCGCGCTGCGCGAGCGCGGGTGGCGGACGCGGGTCGTCGCCGCCCGGGTCGTCGCGGTGGCCCGCTCCGGCGAGGGCCTCCGGCTGGCGCTGCGCACCGAGGACGGGCACGACCATCCGGCTGACCGGGTGGTCGTGTGCGTGGGCGGGGGAACGCCGCAGGACCACTACGGCCTGGGCGGAGCTCCGGGGTTCGTGGGCGATCCTTACCCGCTGGCGTACACGCTCGGCCACGTCCCGGCGGCAGCCGACGTCGCGGTGATCGGCAGCGGGCTGACCGCCGTGGACGTGGTGGTGTCGCTCGCCGCGCGCGGCCATGCCGGGCGGATCGCGCTGGTGTCGCGGAGCGGCATGCTGCCCCACGTCTGGCAGCGTCCCCTCGGCCACCGGCCCGTGCACCTGACCGTCGAGCGGGTGAATGCGCTGTGCCGCGAGCACGGCGGCGTCACCCTCGACGACCTCGCCGGGCTGCTCCGCGCCGAACTGGCCGGGACGGGCGAGGACTTCGCGGACTTCACGGCCGAGTTGCTTGCGGCGGGGTCGGAGGAGCCCGTACGGCGGTTGCGGCGGCAACTGGCCGCCGTCGACGACCCGCGGATCGGGCGGCGGGTGCTGCAGGAGACCGCCCACACCGTCGGCCCGTACGCCTGGCGGCTGCTGCCCGGGCCCGACCGTGAACGGCTGCGCGGGCACGTCCGTCTGGCCACCAGCACGGCCTCGCCCATGGTGCCGGTGAACGCCGCGGCTCTGCTGCGGCTGTTCGAGTCCGGGCAACTCACCATGGTGGCAGGCGTACGCAAGATCGAGGCTGCGAAGGGAGGGTTTCGGGTCCGGGGCGACGGTGGCGACCTGAACGCCGACGTCGCCGTCAACGCCGTGAACCCGCCGCCCCAGGCGGTGCCCCGCGCGGCCGAGCCGCTGGTCACGTCCCTGCTCACCGATGGGCTGGCCGCCCTGCACCCGTCGGGAGGGCTGGTCCCCGCGGACCCGCGCCTGAACGTCGTGGGCGACCTGACCGGCGGCGGTCCGTTCATCACCTCGGGCATCCCCGGCGTCGCCGCAGCGGGCGCTCGTACCGTACGCGCGCTGCTGGACGCACGTACCGGCTGATCAGTCGAGGGCCGGGGGAGCGTCGTCCCCTGAGGAAGGGCACGGCGGCCGTCAGGGCGCCGCGTTCGCAGGGAACGTTCGGGACGTCGACCGTGGATGCCATGACAGATGCGTGGGATGGCCCGCTGTTGCGGTGGAAGAGAGGCGTTCAGGCTGGCATGTGCAAGAGATAAGGTAAGGGGTGTGACGACGTTTCGGATCAGCGAGGCCGCTGCGCTGCTCGGGGTCAGCTCCGACACGGTCCGCCGCTGGGTGGACGCCGGCAAGCTGGCCGCGGAGCGGGACGCGCACGGCCACCGGCAGGTGAGCGGCACCGACCTGGCCGCCTTCGCCCGCACCCAGGTCGAGGCGGTCGACGGCGGCCGTTCCTCGGCACGTAACCGCTTTCGCGGAATCGTCACCGAGGTGATCCGCGATGCGGTGATGGCGCAGGTGGAGATCGCCGCCGGGCCGTTCCGGGTGGTGTCCCTGATGAGCCGCCAGGCCGCCGACGAGCTGGGCCTGGAGGCGGGGGTGGTGGCGGACGCCGTGATCAAGTCCACCAACGTCGTCGTGGAGATCCCCGGTCACGAACGCGTGGCCAGCCATGTGTGAGGAGCCCGCCGTGGTGTTCAGGCGCCTTTTCCGAGGGGCGATCGCCCTGCCGGCCGCGCTCGCGCTCGTGTGCCTGGCCGGATGCGGCTCCGGTGGGCCGGCCTCGTCCGCGACCATCGGCGGCGGGGACGCGAAGGAGGTGACGGTGTTCGCGGCGGCGTCGCTGACGGAGACGTTCACCGAGCTCGGCAAGGCCTTCGAGGCCGCCCATCCGGGCACCACGGTGAGGCTCAACTTCGGCTCCAGCGCCACCTTGGCCCAGCAGATCGTGCAGGGCGCGCCGGCCGACGTGTTCGCCTCGGCCAGCCCGGCCACGATGAAGACGGTCACCGACGCGTCCCTGGCGAGCTCGCCGACGACGTTCGTGCGCAACAGGCTGCAGATCGCCGTGCCCGCCGGCAACCCGGCGAAGGTGGACGAGCTGAAGGACCTCACCGATCCGGACGTGAAGGTGGCGCTCTGCGCCGAGCAGGTGCCGTGCGGCGCCGCGGCGGTCAAGGCGCTGGACGCGGCCGGGCTCAAGGTCACCCCGGTGACGTTCGAGCAGGACGTCAAGGCCACGCTCACCAAGGTGGGGCTGGGCGAGGTGGACGCGGCGCTGGTCTACACGACCGACGTGATCGCCGCGGCGGGCAGGGTCCGTGGCATCGCGTTCCCGGAGGCGGACCAGGCGGTCAACGACTATCCGATCGCCGCGCTGGCGAAGGCTCCCGCTGGTGAGACGGCCCGGCAGTTCGTCGACCTGGTGCTGTCGCAGCAGGGCGAGAACGTGCTGACCAGAGCCGGCTTCGACGTTCCCTGATCTCCGATGAGCTCTTCTGCGCCACGGCAACCGCACCCGGTGGACCCGCCCGCCGGGCGGCCGGCCGCGGGTCGCAAGGTCTCCGGGCGGCTGCCGTGGATGCTGATCGTGCCCGCGCTGGCAGGGCTGGCGTTCCTGGTGCTGCCGCTGGCCGGGCTGCTGATCCGGGCACCCTGGTCCACGTTGCCGCAGCGGCTGGCCGAGCCGCACGTGCTGGAGGCGCTGCGCCTGTCGCTGGTGGCCGCCACCCTCGCCACCGCCTTCTGCCTGCTGTTCGGGGTCCCGCTGGCCTGGCTGCTTGCCCGGGTGGAGTTCCCGGGCCGGCGGCTGGTGCGGGCGCTGGTCACGGTGCCGCTGGTGCTGCCTCCGGTGGTCGGCGGCGTCGCGCTGCTGCTGGTGCTGGGGCGGCGCGGGCTGGCCGGGCAGTGGCTGGAGGCCACGTTCGGCATCACGCTGCCGTTCACCACCGCCGGGGTGGTCGTGGCCGAGGCGTTCGTGGCGATGCCGTTCCTGGTGATCAGCGTGGAGGGCGCGCTGCGCGCCGCTGACCAGCGCTTCGAGGAGGCCGCCGCCACGCTCGGAGCCTCGCGCTGGACGGTGTTCCGCCGGGTGACGCTGCCGATGGTCATGCCGGGCGTGGTGGCCGGCGCGGTGTTGTGCTGGGCCCGGGCGCTGGGCGAGTTCGGGGCGACGATCACGTTCGCGGGCAACTTCCCCGGCACCACCCGCACCATGCCGCTGGCGGTCTACCTGGCGCTGGAGACCGAGCCGGAAGCGGCGATCGTGCTCAGCCTGGTGCTGCTGGCCGTCTCCGTCGCCATCCTGGCCGGCCTGCGTGATCGGTGGGTGAGCGCGGCATGACCCTGCACGCTCGTCTCGTGGTCGAACGGGCCGCGTTCACGCTCGACATCGAGGTCGAGGTCGCGCCGGGTGAGGTGGTGGCGCTGCTCGGACCCAACGGCGCGGGCAAGACCACCGCGCTGCGCGCGCTGGCGGGGCTGACCGCCATGACCGGCGGCCGGATCCTGCTGGACGGCAGCTCCATCGACGGCCTGGCCGCCGAGCAGCGGCCGATCGGCATGGTCTTCCAGGACTACCTGCTCTTCCCGCACCTTTCGGCCCTCGACAACGTCGCGTTCGGGCCACGCTGCCAGGGGGTGGCCAGGGCGGAGGCCCGTCGTCTGGCCGCGCGGTTGCTGGAGCGCGTCGGCCTGGCGGACCGGGCCTCCGCCAGGCCGCGCCAGTTGTCCGGCGGGCAGGCCCAGCGAGTGGCGCTGGCCCGCGCGCTGGCCGTGCGGCCGCGCCTGCTCCTGCTGGATGAGCCGCTGGCCGCGCTGGACGCCCACACCCGGCTGGAGGTCCGCTCCCAGCTGCGCCGCCACCTGGCCGGTTTCGACGGCGCGACCGTCCTGGTCACCCACGACCCGCTCGACGCGATGGTGCTGGCCGACCGGCTGATCGTCATCGAGCACGGCGCCCTCGTCCAGCAGGGCGCCCCGGCCGAGGTGGCCCGCCGCCCGCGCACCGACTACGTGGCCCGCCTGGTCGGGCTCAACCTGCACCGGGGGGTTGCCGACGGGGCCCGGGTCAGGGTCGGCGAACTGCTGCTGACCACCGCACAACACCTGGAGGGACCGGTGTTCGTGGCCTTCCCGCCGGCGGCCGTCGCGCTCTACCGCTCCCGGCCCGACGGCAGCCCGCGCAACCTGTGGCAGGGCCGCGTCGACGGCATCGAACGCCACGGCGACAACGTCCGTGTGCACCTCGACGGCCCCGTCGCCGCCTTCGCCGACATCACCCCCGCCGCCGTCGCCGACCTCGACCTGACCCCGGGCCGGCAGGTCTGGGTGTCGGTGAAGGCGACCGAAACCCACGCCTACCCGGCATGAACCGCACCGCGATCCACGATCGCTTCGACGCCGCGACCGCCGGCCGGCTGATGTTCGGCGGCCGGCGGCCAGGCCGGTAGCGGCGAGCCGTCCAGAGCGGCTCGCCGCTACGACATGTTCTCCGGGTAGGGCGGGAGACCGGTCCCTCGATCAGATGCGGGTCGAGGTGGAGGCGTACCCGCCGCCGCCGGGGTAGACCCACGCACCGGTGAGCGTGGTGTCGTCGGCGTCGAAGGTGCCCTCGAAGTAGGCCGGGCCGCCCCTGGCCCCGGCCCAGATGGTCAGCCTGTCGCCCTCCAGTTCGTAGACGTAGTCGAAGGTGTTGCCCGCCGAGTCGTAGAACCGCGACACCACGTCCGCCCCGGTCGGCTCACCGAACGGACGCAGGTTGCCGATGATCTCCATGCCGGTGACCGGCTCGCCGAACTGGGTGAGCTCGACGTGCTGGACCAGGAAGAACCGGCCCGGCATCCACTCGTAGCGCACGGTGCCCTCCGCACCGCCGGCGACCTTCCAGGTACCGACCAGGCGTTCCAGGGCCTTCAACTCGGGGCTGGGCTGCTGGGTCTCGATCATGTTGTCCTCCTCTGTGGTTGCTCGCCGGTACCTCGGAGACCTCTGCCGGGCTTTGACACGGAATCAGTGTGGTCTGAATCACATTCGACCGCCGTCAAGAAAGCCGATGCGGGTCCGAGGTAACGAGCGAGAACCCACCGACAAGGGAGGACGTCATGACCGCCACCACCACTGCCACCGGCGTTCCCGTCCGCAGGACCGCTCGGACATCCGGACGCCTGCTGCTGGCGGGAGCGCTGGCCGGGCCGCTCTTCTTCGCCTCGGCGATCACGCAGATGCTCACCCGTGAGGGCTTCGACATCACCCGGCACCCCATCAGCCAGCTGTCCACCGGCGACCTGGGGTGGATCCAGATCCTCTCCTTCGTCCTCGCGGGGACGGGGGCGCTGGCGCTGGCCGCCGGCGCCGGGCGCACGCTCACCGAAGGGGTCGGGCGGCGGGCGCTGCCGATCCTGGTGGGCATCTTCGGCGCCGGGCTGGTGGCGGCCGGGATCTTCACCATGGACCCCGAGAAGGGCTTCCCGGTCGGCACCCCTGAGGGACCGGTCGCGCAGATGTCCTGGCACAGCATCGTGCACTCGGCCGCCGCCGCTGTGGCCTTCACCGCGCTGGCCATCGCGGCCATCGTGATGACCGTCCGGTGCGCCCGCCGCCGGGCGACGCCGCCCGCCATGCTGAGCGCCCTCGCCGCGCTGGTGCTGCTGGTGCCGATGTCGCCCGGCTACATGAGCATCCAGATCGCCCTGAACGGCCTGGTCGCCTTCACCTGGACGACCGTCCTCGCGACGTCGCTGCGGCGCGCCGCCTGAGACGCACCTAACATGGCCTGCGACGATCCATCAAGGGATTCACCATGAAATACCTGCTGCTCGCCTACACTCCGGCCGCCGAGTGGGACGCCGCCACCGCCGACGTCCCGTCCGAGGAGGCGCTGGCCGCCTTCGCGACCTACCAGAAGCTGGAGCGGGAGCTGATCGCCTCCGGCGAGTTCGTCACCAGCGAGGGCCTGGGACACCCTGCGGTCAGCACCACCGTCCACCGCAAAGGTGACAAGGTGGTCGCCACTGACGGTCCCTTCGCCGAGCTCAAGGAGGTCCTGGCCAGCTTCGCCGTGATCGACGTGGCCGGCAAGGAGCGCGCCGTCGAGATCGCCGCACGCATCGTCGAGGCGCTCGGCGAACCGATCGAGATCCGCCCGATCATGGGTGAGGACTTCGCGGCGTGAACCACGAGCACGAGCACCTGCTGCGCACCGAGGCGCCGCAGGTGCTCGGCGCGCTGGTCCGCCGCTTCGGCCGGTTCGACATCGCCGAGGACGCAGTGCAGGAGGCGCTGCTGACCGCCAGCCAGGTCTGGCCGGCCGAGGGCGTCCCGGAGAACCCGCGCAGCTGGCTCATCCGCGTTGGATACCGGCGCATGGTCGACCTGATCCGCTCCGACCAGGCCCGCCACCGCCGCGAGCAGCAGGCCGGAGTGGCCGAGCTGGCCATGCAAGGACCCGGGCGACGGGCACATCCCGCACGCGAGACCGACGACAGCCTGACCCTGCTGCTGCTGTGCTGCCATCCCGCGCTGGACCCCACCTCCCAGGTGGCGCTCACGCTGCGCGCGGTCGGCGGCCTGACCACCGCCGAGATCGCACACGCCCACGGTACGACCGCGCCCACCATGGGCGCCCGGATCAGCCGCGCCAAACAGCGGTTGGCCCGCGCCGGAGCCCGCTTCACCCCGCCCACCGACGCCGACCGCGACAGCCGTATGGCCGCCGTGATGCGGGTGCTCTACCTGATCTTCAACGAGGGCTACACCGCCACCGCCGGCAACCGGCTCGCCCGCGTCGACCTGACCCGCGAAGCCATCCGCCTGACCCGCATGCTTCACGCCACGCTCGGCGACGACGCCGAGGTGACCGGCCTGCTGGCGCTGATGCTGCTCACCGAGTCCAGGCGCGCCGCCCGCACCGATGGCGGTGACCTGGTTCCCCTGGACGAGCAGGACCGCGCCCGGTGGGACCACGACCTGATCGACGAGGGCACCGCTCTCATCGACGGCGTCTGGAACCGCAACCAGCCGGGCCCCTACCAGCTTCAGGCCGCGATCGCCGCCGTGCACTCCGCTGCCTCCTCACCCGACCAGACCGACTGGGCTCAGATCGCCATGCTGTACCTGTGGCTCGAACGGCTCACCCCCACCGCACCGGTCCAGCTCAGCCGCGTGGTGGCGGTGGCCCACGCCCACGGACCGGCCCGCGGCATGGCGCTCCTGGACGACCTCAACCAACGCCACCACCTGGACCGGCACCCGCTCACCAGGCAGCGGGAACACGCGGTCCGCGCCCACCTGCTCCAGATGACCGGCAACACCACGCGGGCAGCCGCGCTCTACCGTCAGGCGGCCGACCTGACCGCGAACCAGGTCGAGCAGCGCTACCTGCTCAGCAAGGCCGGCGATCTCATCTGAGCGACGTGGGGACCGACACGGAGGGACCTCACGGACCCGCGGTGATGGTGATCTGGGCGGGCAACGCGTCCAGCAGGATGAGGACTCCCGCTATCCCGACGATCCAGCGCAGGGTGGTGCGGGAGCCGGAGTCGAGCCTGCCCTGCCACCGTTCGAACCGTTCGCGGATCCGCTCGCCCAGGGCGGCCCATGCGGCGAAGAGCAGGACGCCGGGGATCACCATGATGGTCACGTAGACGCCGAGGAGCGGCGACCATTGGGCGGCGGGCAGGCCGGCGAGGGTCATGATGCCGATCGCGCCGAAGTAGGGCACGGCGGTGGCGAACTCGAACAGCCAGGTCGCCAGCCCCAGCAGCAGCATCGAGCGCATGGTGAAGGACCGTGCCCTGACGGACGCGCGTTCGGGGTCCCGGTCCGGGATGAAGTAGCTGCCCACCACGAGGGCCGCGCCGAAGGCGGCCTGCCCCCAGGCCCACACGGTGTCATCGACGCGGGGCACGACAGCGCCCAGGCCGAGCATGAGCAGCACGCCGAGGGCGAAGTACGCGATCGCGACCGTGCCGAGATAGCCGCCGAGCAGCAGGCCCACGCGGTGCGGCCTGGCCAGCAGCAGGTAGAGCGTGATCCCGATCACCGCGGGGCTCAGCGTGTCGAGCAGGGCCAGCCCCAGCACCGCCACGATCGTCTCGATCGGCAAACCTGTCTCCCGCGGGGGTCGGAGGATCGTAATAACACGCCTGTGTCAGTACCCTAGCACGGGCGTGTTAGCACATGCGTATTAACATGTGGACGTGCCACGACTCGTTGACCACGACCAGCGGCGGGCCGAGCTCGGCGAGGCGGCCATCCGGATCATCCTGCGCGACGGGCTGGCCGGCGTGACCGTCCGCGGCGTCGCCGCCGAAGCCGGCTGGTCCACCGGCTCCTTGCGGCACTACTTCAGCAATCAGCACGAGTTGCAGGCCTACGTCGTCCAGGCCACCACCGACGCCCTCCGCCGGCGGGTCCTCCCGCGCGTCCAGCGGCCCCGTACCGAAGGCCCGGTGGTCGAGCAGGTCGCCACCATCGTGGAGGAGATGCTGCCGCTCGACGACGAGCGGCGCGAGGAGTACGCGCTGTGGTCGGCGGTCGTGGAATGGGAGCGTCACCACCCTCAGGAAGGGGGCTCGGTGACGTGGAACGACCAGCGGGCGCTGCACCGCCAGTGCATCGCGGCCCTGCGCGGGCACGAGCCGGTACGCGACCCGGGACAGGCCACGGCCGCGCACCCCGATGCCGAGGTCGAGCTCTGGGCGGCTCTCCTGCACACGTTCGTCGACGGGCTCGCCTCCCAGATCGTCCACACCCCCGGCCAGGTGCCGGCCGGCACCGCCGGGCACCTGCTGCGCGCTCTGCTACGAACAGCAGCCGCGCATCCCGGTGGCGGTTGACTTCCTCTCCCCCTCCAGACGAGGGGAACCCTCACGGGCGCCCCTGAGGGTCCTGCTTCGCCGCCGGTTGCCTGCCCGAGAGGACTCTGGTTGAGGTCTTACACCAGCTCCACAGGTGTTTCAGCTCTCCGCCGGCCCGGCGGCGAGCACGTTCCGGGCCGCGTCGTACTCGCCACGGAACGCCGAGCGAGTGTACTCCGCGCTCGGGAGACGCGACGCCCGTGCGGCGTACAGGCGCGGGTGCGCTCTTCCAGGGAGATAACTGATGATCGCGTTGAATGTTGTGGGATACCTCCATGACTGAAGCGTGCCGTTCTGGTGTGAGATCGACCCCATGAAGGATGAAGGGAAGCAGCGCAGGTTCCCCACGGGCGACCTGGCGAGAGTGGCCGTGTTCGCCGCGTTGATCGCCGTGCTCGGGTTGCCGGGCACCATCAACGTCTTCGGCAACGCGGTCCCGATCACCCTGCAGACCGCGGGCGTGATGCTGGCGGGCGCGATCCTCGGCTCATGGCGGGCGGCGCTGGCCGTCGCCGTGCTGCTCGTGCTGGTCGCGGCCGGCCTGCCGCTGCTGGCGGGCGGGCGCGGCGGGCTGGGCGCCTTCACCGCGCCGTCGGCGGGATTCCTGCTGGGCTGGCTGCCCGGCGCGGCCGTGACCGGCTGGCTGGTCGAGCGGGCGGGCCGCCGGCCGGGCTGGATCCAGCTGTTCGTGGCGAGCCTGGTGGGCGGCGTCGGCGTGGTCTACCTGGTCGGGATTCCCTTCCAGGCGATGGTCTCCGGCGTGTCGCTGGGCGCGGCGGCGCTGCTCACGGCCGCGTTCCTGCCCGGCGACGTGATCAAGGCGGTCGTGACGGCCTACGTCGCCCGGGGAGTGCAGGCGTCCTACCCCGACGCGGTGCCCGCCGTGCACCGCGAGCGGCTGCGCACCGGGGAGCGTTGACCCCGCGATGCCGGTAGCAGAACACGTGCTGCGGCACGCCGCCGAGCGTCCGGCGCGGCCGGCGGTGTGCGGCCAGGACGGCGAGCTCTCCTACGCCGAGCTCGCCGCGAACCTCCAGGGCGCCGCCCGGCACCTGCGCGGCCGGGGGATCGGCCCCGGCGCGCTGGTCGCGATCGGGCCGGCCGGTCCGGTCGCGCTGCTGACCGCCGTGCTCGCCGCCGACCTGGCCGGCGCGACGCCGCTGGTGGGCGACCCCGCCTGGGGGCGCGAGCGCTGGGCGCGCCTCACCGGCGCGGTCATGCCCGGCCTCCTGGTGACCGAGCCGCTCCCGTACGCGCCCGGTCCGGCCATGACCCCGCACGCGGCCCCCGCCGACCTGGCGTGGGCCTGCTTCAGCTCCGGCAGCACGGGCCGGCCGCGCGCCGTCCTACGCCGCCGCGCGTCGTGGACGGACTCGTTCGCGCACCTCAGCGACCTGGCCGGGATCGGCGCCGAAGACGTGATCCTGGTGCCGGGGCCGCTGACCTCCAGCCTGTACGCCTTCGCCGCCGTGCACGCGCTGGCCGCCGGCGCGACCGCCGTCCTGCCCGGCCGCCGCCCCGGCAGGGAACTGAAAGCCCGGGCGGAGTCGGCCACCGTCGTGCACCTGGTGCCGCACCTGCTGGACGACGTCCTACGCCGTCAGCGCGGCTCAGGGGCGCTGCGCACGGCCGTGGCCGGCGGCGCGGCCCTCGCCCCGGGAGGGCGCGCGGCCGCGGCGCGGGCGGGGGTGAACGTCGTGGCGTACTACGGCGCGACCGAGCTGTCGTTCGTGGCCGTCGACGCCGACGGAGGCGGGCTGCGCCCGTTCCCCGGCGTGGAGATCGAGGTCAGGGCCGAGCCGGGGGCGGCGCTGGGCGAGGTGTGGGTGCGCTCGCCGTGGCTGGCCGACGGCTATCTGGGTGACGTGCCCGGCCCGTTGCGGCGCGGCGCGGGCGGCTGGGCCAGTGTGGGCGACGTGGCGCGGCCCTACCGGGAGGGTGAGGTGCTGCGGTTGCGCGGCCGGGGTGAGGGCGCGATCCAGACCGGCGGCGCGACCGTCGTGGCCGAGGACGTCGAAGAGGTGCTCAGGACGGTGCCGGGTGTGGGCGACGTCGTGGTGGTCGGCTCGCCGCACCCGTCCCTGGGTTCGGTGGTCACGGCGATTCTCGAGGCGGAGGGCGCCTCGCCGCCGTCGCGGGAGCTGCTGGAGGCGATGGCCAGGGGCGGGCTGGACGCGGTTCAGCGGCCGCGCCGCTGGTACGCGGTGCCGAGCCTGCCGCGTACGCCGTCGGGCAAACCCGCCCGCGCCCTGGTGGCGGCGCGGCTGGCGGGCGGCGATCCCGACATCCGGCGGCTGGTCTGATGGCCGTCGTGGTGGCGGCCCGGCGCACGCCCATCGGCACGGCCGGGCACGCGTACAAGGAGCTGACCGTCGACCGGCTGGCCGCCCCCGTGATCGCCGCGGTGGTGGACGACGTAACGGGTGACGGTGCAGGTGACAGGGCGGGTGACAGGGCGGGTGACAGGGCCGGTGACAGGGCCGGGCGGGCGGTGGAGGACGTCGTGCTGGGCAACTGCATGGGCCCTGGCGGGAACGTGGCGCGGGTGTCCGCGCTGGCGGCCGGCCTCGGGCACGCCGTACCGGGGGTCACGGTCGACCGGCAGTGCGGCAGCGGCCTGGCCGCGATCCTGCTCGCCGCGCAGGCGGTGCGCGCGGGTGACGCGGACCTGGTGATCGCGGGAGGTGTCGAGAGCGCGTCGACCGCGCCGCTGCGCACCCGCCGGGGGGAGGCGGAGCCGTACGCCAGGGCGCCTTTCACTCCCGCCGGGCACCCCGACCCGGACATGGGTCCGGCCGCGGAGGCGCTGGCGGCCTCGTGCGGCGTCGTCAGGGAGCGCCAGGACGCCTACGCCTGCCGTAGCCACGCGGCGGCGCTGGCCGCCCGCGAGGCGGGGCGGTTCGAGGGGGAGATCGTGCCGGTCGGCGGGCGGGCCGACGATCAGCGGCCGCGGCCGCTGCGGGCGTCGTCGCTGGCCCGGCTGCCCGCGGCGTTCGTGGCCGGGGGTACAGTGACGGCCGGCAACGCGTCCCCGGTCAGCGATGGAGCGGCGGCCGTGGCCATCGTGCCCGACCACCTGCGCGCGGGCCTGCCGGGGATGCGGCTGGTGGCCGGGTCCGTCGTCGGGTGCGATCCCGGGCTGCCGGGGTGGGGGCCGGTGCCCGCCGTGCGGCGGGTGCTCGCGCGTGCGGAAGTCGAGATGGAACGGGTGGCGGCGGTGGAGATCGTGGAGGCGTTCGCGGCGCAGGTGCTGGCCGTCACCGACGCGCTCGGGCTCGACCCGCTCGGCGCCGACGGGGAGCGGGTGTGCCCCGACGGGGGCGCGCTGGCGCTGGGGCATCCGTGGGGCGCCTCCGGGGCGGTCGTGGTGGCCAGGCTGTTCACCCAGCTCGTCCGTGGCGGCGCCCCGCCGGGCACGCTCGGCCTGGCGACGGCCGCGGTCGGCGGCGGCCTGGGCGTGGCCGCGCTGTTCGAGGTGGTGTGAGGTGATCGAGTTCGCGGACGTGCACGTCCGGCTGGGCGGCCGTGACGTGCTGCGCGGCGTCACCGCCCGCCTTCCCGAGCGGCGCGTCGGCGTGGTCGGCGCCAACGGCTCGGGCAAGAGCACGCTGGCCAGGCTGATCAACGGCCTGGCCGTGCCCACCTCGGGCAGCGTGACCGTGCTCGGCCTCGACACCCGGCGGCAGGCGGCGAAGATCCGGCGGGCGGTCGGATTCCTGTTCACCGATCCCGACGCGCAGATCGTGATGCCGACGGTGGCCGAGGACGTCGCCTTCTCCCTGCGCCGCAAGGGCCTGGAGCGGGAGGAGGTGGCGCGGCGGGTGCACGAGGCGCTGGCCGCGTACGGGCTGGCCGGGCACGCCGACCATCCCGCGCACCATCTGTCGGGCGGCCAGAAGCAGCTGCTGGCCCTGTGTTCGGTGATGGTGCTGCAGCCGGACATCCTGGTGATGGACGAGCCGACCACGCTGCTGGACCTGCGCCATTCCCGCCAGGTCGCCGAGGTGCTGCGCGAGCTGCCGCAGCAGGTGGTGGCGGTCAGCCACGACCTGCCGCTGCTGGCGGACTTCGACCGGGTGCTGGTGCTCGACCAGGGCCGGATCGTGGCCGACGGCAGCCCGCAGGAGGCCATCGGCCACTACAGGAAGATGATGGCGTGAACAGCCTGACCGGCGCCTACGTGCCGGGTTCCTCGCCGCTGCACCGCCTGCCGGCCGGGGCGAAGCTGGCCGGGCTGGCCGTGGCCTGCACGGTGCTGGTGCTGCTGTCCTCGCCGGCGGCGCTGGCCGGCGCGGCGGCCGTCGTGGCCGGGCTCTACGCGGTGTCGCGGGTGGGGCCGGCGGCGGCGTGGGCTCAGGTGCGGCCGGTGCGCTATTTCGTGGTGGCGCTGTTCGGGCTGCAGTGGGTGTTCGTCGGCCTGGAGGGGGCGGCGGTCACGACGCTGCGGGTGCTGCTGGCCGTCGCGCTGGCGGGGCTGGTCACGCTGACCACCCGCACGTCGGCCATGATGGCGGCGCTGGAACGGTGTCTGGGGCCGGCGAGGCTGGTCGGGCTCGACCCGTTCCGCCTGTCGTTGCTGCTGTCGCTGACCGTACGCAGCGTGCCCGTCATCGCTGCGCTGGCCGTGCGCGTCCGGGAGGCGCAGCGGGCCAGGGGGGTCGAGCGCAGCCTGCGCGCCTTCGCCGTGCCGCTGGTGGTGAGCTCGCTGCGGCACGCCGACGCGCTGGGGGAGGCGCTCAGCGCGCGCGGGCTGGACGACTAGTTATACCCGTGTTGACTTATATAAGTGTGACCTGAAATAGTGAGCGGCGTGCACGCATTCGACGTCCTCGGAGATCCGGTGCGACGCCGGATCCTGGAGCTGCTCGCCGAGGGCGAGCGCAGCTCCGGCGAGGTGACCGCGGTCATCCAGCAGGAGTTCGGCATCTCCCAGCCGGCCGTCTCCCAGCACCTGCGGGTGCTGCGCGACAACGGGTTCGCCAGCGTGCGCGCCCAGGGCGCCCGGCGGCTCTACGCCGTCGAGGCGGGGCCGCTGCGGGAGGTCGACCTCTGGCTGGAACGATTTCGCGGTTTCTGGAACCAGCGGCTCGACGCGCTGGCCACCGAGCTGGCACGAGGCAAACGCGAACGCCGCGCCCAAGACGACACGAAGGACACTTGATGAGTTTCATCGACGAGCTCAACCGAGCCCACCGCGAGGTGGTCAACGGCGAGCGCAAGACCGTGGCGCTGCGGCGCCACTACGACGCGGACGTGGAGGACGTCTGGGAGGCCTGCACCGACGCCGAGCGGCTGAGCCGCTGGTTCCTGCCGGTCACCGGGGACCTCCGGGTGGGGGGCACGTACCAGCTCAAGGGCAACGCGGGCGGCGAGATCCTGCGCTGCGAGCCGCCGCGCCTGCTCAAGGTCACCTGGCTGTTCGGCCCCGACCCCGGCTTCTCCGAGGTCGAGGTGCGGCTGTCGGCCGAGGACGGCGGCACCCTGTTCGAGCTCGAGCACACCGCCGAGATGCCGGCCGAGATGTGGTCGCAGTACGGGCCCGGCGCGACCGGCGTGGGCTGGGACCTGTCGCTGCTGGGCCTCGGCCTGCACCTGTCGGGCGGCGAGCAGGTGGACGAGGCCACCTTCCACCTGACCGCCGACGGCCGCAGCTTCATCACCACGAGCAGCCAGGCGTGGGGTGAGGCGTTCCAGGCCGCGGGCGCCCCCGCCGACCAGGCCGCCGCCGCCGTGGCCGCCACCACCGCCTTCTACGCTCCCGAGGAGGAGTCCCCCGCATGACCCAGAAGATTCACACGTTCCTCATGTTCCAGAAGGGCGAGGCCGAGGAGGCGATGACGTTCTACGTGTCGCTGTTCGACGACGCCAAGGTGACCCGTCTGGAGCGCTTCGGCCCGGGCGAGCCCGGCGCGGAGGGCTCGGTCAAGCGCGGCACGTTCACGCTGGCCGGCCAGGAGTACATGTGCCTGGACAGCCCCACGCCGCACGGCTTCGACTTCACGCCCTCGATGTCGCTGTTCGTCGACTGCGACACCGAGGAGGAACTCGACCGCCTGTACGCGGCGCTGGCCGAGGGCGGGGGCGAGCTGATGCCGCTGGGCTCCTACGGGTTCAGCACGAAGTTCGGCTGGGTCAACGACCGTTTCGGCGTCTCGTGGCAGCTCAACCTGGCCTGAACGCCCGCCCCGCGGCCGATCAGAGCCCGTCCCCGGGCGCCCCGGCCCATGGCCGGGGCGCCCGGGGACGTGATCGGGACGCGGGGCCGTCACCCGGGACCTACGTGTCGGTCCCGTAGGTCCCGTAGGCCGGAAGCCCCGTCGGTTCGAAGGTGTGCACCGACAGGCCGCCCGGTGTCGTCTGGTGGCCGGCGAGCCGCAGGCCGGCGGGGGCGCCGCCGTCCGGGAACAGGCCCCGGCCCACCACCACCGGGGCGATCACGAGTCGCAACGTGTCGATCAGCCCGGCGGCCAGCAGAGACTGCGCCAGCCGGGCGCTGCCGTGGATCTGCAGTTCCCTGCCGGGCCGCCGCTTCAGCTCGGCGACCCGGGCGGTGACGTCGCCGGACAGGATCGTGGTCGGATTCCATTCGGCTCTGGTCAGGCTGTTGGAGGCCACGTACTTCGGCAGCCCGTTCATGAGCTCTGCGGAGGGATGGTCGGTCATCTTCGGCCAGTCCCGCGCGAAGTTCTGGTAGGTACGGCGGCCGAACAGGAACGCGTCCGCCTGGCGGAGCCAGGTGCCGGCCAGCCGGTCGAACTCCTCGTCCAGGTGCGGCACGAACCAGCCGCCCCGCATGAACCCGTCGCTGGTGTCCTCGTCCGGGGCCCCCGGCCCCTGGGAGACACCGTCGAGGCTCAGGAACTGCTGCACAACCAGCTTCATGGCGTATCACACACTCTCTTCGGCCCCGATGGCCGACTCAGTCGCTTTCGGGGGGAGACTCCCTCCCTACTGTTGTGGACACCGTGGCGTGCCGAAACTCATCGGTCCTGGCACCGTCGGTCGTGGCCGGCCACCGCTGACGAGGGCCGACGGGTCGTGTTCGGGCGGGCCGGCCGGCCACCAGCAGCCTACGCGTTCGGTGAAGGGGTACCACCGCCCGTCGCGCCCGTAGCGCAGTTGCAGCGGGCCGAGCGTCCAGCGGTTGCGCCACGCCTCGACGGGCGGCGGGCCCGTGCCCTCCCAGCCGGCCTCCAGCCGGGCCCGCGCCCTGGCCAGGTCCTGGCGGGGCGGCGTCCACGGGGTTTCGAGCACGTCGAGGCCGTCGGCGCCGCCGTACCTCCAGGCCTCGACGGCGGCCTCAAGCCCGCGGTCGAGCCCGAGGCCGTGCTCGGCGGCCAGCCGTACGCGGTCCTGGTAGTCGGTGAGGCGGGGCAACCGCCCGCGCAGCAGCAGCTCGCGCGCCCGGGAGGCGGCGGAGGCGGCCAGCACGCCCAGCGCGGCGACGTCGACGCCGATGTCGCCGCCGGGGCCGGGCTCGAGCGCGGGCGGGGTGAAGGCGACGTCGTCCGGCGGCGGGGCGGGCAGCGGCGGTGTCCCCAGCGCGAACGCCTCGGCGGCCGGCACGCCCCCGGGTTCACGGGCGGGATCGCCGGCAGGGACGTCGCTCCGCTGGAGCGCCTCGATCAGCTCGTCCCGGCCGCGCCCGCGCATGAGCAGCAGCACGAACGGGTCGGCGTCCAGCAGCCACGAGGCCTGGTAGCACAGGGCGGCCGCGTGCTTGCACGGGTGGCCCCAGTCGGGGCAGGAACATTCGGGCTCCAGATCGCCGACGGCGGGCAGCAGCGGCACGGCGGCGTCCTGGGCGGCCTCGACCAGGTCGTGCGGCATGTCGCGGTCGAGGAGCGCAGCGATGTGCCCGGCCTTGGCGGCCACCTGGCCGAGGAAACGTTCCCATGCGGCGCCGGTGAGCTGCTCGACGCGTACGACGGTGTCGTACTCGTTCTCGGCGACGGCGGCGATGCGGCCGGGGCTGACGGTGATGGGGCCGAGCTGCCCGGTCTTGGCGTACGCGCGGCCCTTGCGCAGCAGGACGTGGTCGAGGGAGGTGTCCTCCATGGCCTTGACCCAGGCGCGGCCCCACCAGGAGGTGGCGAAACGGGCGCCGGCCCGCTGGGGGGCGAAGGCGGGGAACCCGCGGGCGGCGTTCACCTCAGCTCCACGAGCGCGGCGAGGTCGGCGTCGGTCAGTTCGGTGAAGGCGGCCTCGCCGGAGGCGAGCACGGCGTCGGCGAGCGAACGTTTGGCGGCGAGCATGCCGGCGATGCGGTCCTCGATCGTGCCCTCGGCGATCAGGCGGTGCACCTGGACGGGACGGGTCTGCCCGATGCGGTAGGCGCGGTCGGTGGCCTGGTCCTCGACGGCGGGGTTCCACCAGCGGTCGTAGTGGATGACGTGGTCGGCGTTGGTGAGGTTGAGGCCCGTGCCGGCCGCCTTGAGCGACAGCAGGAACACCGGCGCCCGGCCGTCCTGGAAGCGGCGGACCATCTCCTCGCGGCGGGCGACCGGGGTGCCGCCGTGCAGCAGCTGGGTGCCCACGCCCCGGGCGGTGAGGTGGCGTTCCAGCAGGCGGGCCATGGCGACGTACTGGGTGAAGACCAGCGCCGCGCCGTCCTCGGCGGTGATGGTGTCGATGAGCTCGTCCAGCAGTTCGAGCTTGCCGGAGCGGCCGGGCATGCCCGGGTCGGCCTCGTGCAGGTAGTGGGCGGGGTGGTTGCAGATCTGCTTGAGCCCGGTGAGCAGCTTGACGATGAGGCCGCGCCTGGCCATGCCCTGGGCGTCCCTGATCTGGGCCATGATCTCGCGTACGGCGGCTTCGTACAGCCCGGCCTGCTCCGTGGTGAGCGCGACGGGACGGTCGGTCTCGGTCTTGGGCGGCAGCTCGGGCGCGATGCCCGGGTCGCTCTTGCGGCGGCGCAGCAGGAACGGGCCGACCAGCCGCGCCAGCCGTTCGGCCGCCTGGCGGTCGCCGGACTCGACGGGTTTGGCCCATCGCGCCCTGAACCTGCTGAGCGGGCCGAGCAACCCGGGCGTGGTCCAGTCGAGGATGGCCCACAGCTCCGACAGGTTGTTCTCCACGGGGGTGCCGGTCAGCGCGACGCGGGCGGCGGCGGGGATCTCGCGCAGGGCCTTGGCGGTCCCGGACGCGGGGTTCTTGACGTGCTGGGCCTCGTCGGCCACGAGCAGGCCCCACGGGTGGGCGGCCAGGCGGTCGGCGTCGAGACGCATGGTGCCGTACGTGGTCAGCACGAACCCCTCGTCGGCGGGCGTGCGGGCGGAGCCGTGGTAGCGGCGCACGGGCACGCCGGGCGCGAACCTGGTGATCTCCCGCTCCCAGTTGCCCAGCAGCGAGGCCGGGCACACCACGAGCGTCGGGCCGGTGCCCGTGCGGTGCAGGTGGAGGGCGATCACGGTGATCGTCTTGCCGAGGCCCATGTCGTCGGCCAGGCATCCGCCGAGGCCGAGGGAGGTCATCCTGGCCAGCCAGCGCAGCCCGGCCAGCTGGTAGTCGCGCAGGGTGGCGGCCAGCCCGGGCGGCGGGCCGGCGTCGGCGGGCTCGGCGAGGCGTTCGCGCAGGTCGCGCAGCCAGGCGGTGGGCTCGGCCTCGATCTGCTCGCCGTCGACCTCGACCGTCCCGGTCAGGGCGGCGCCGAGCGCTTCGAGCCCGGTCAGGGGCTTGAGCTCCCGCCGGCGGGCCTTGCGGGCCAGGTCGGGGTCGATGAGCACCCACTGCTCGCGCAGCCGTACGACGGGGCGGTGGGCCTCGGCGAGCAGGTCCATCTCGGCGGGGGTCAGGCGTTCGCCGCCGAGGGCGAGCTGCCAGTCGAAGCTGGTCAGCTGGTGGCCGCCGAGGAAGGAGGGCATGTCGGAGGGGGCGCTGTCGCGCTCGCCGATGACCGCGCGGGCGCTCAGGCCGCGTACGAGTGACTTGGGCCAGTGCACCTCGACGCCGATGGCGGCCAGGCGCTCCGCGGCGCCGGCGAGGAGGTCGTCGACGTCACCGTCGGAGAGGGTGAGCTCGTCGGGGACCGCGCTGTCGAGCAGCCGTTCGAGGCGAGGCCAGGCGCGGGCGGCGCGGCGGACGGCCAGGGTGGTCTCGATCCTGGCGCGGGCGCCGAGGCCGTGCCCGCCGCTGTGCCCGCCGCTGTGCCCGCCGCCCTGCCACAGGGCGGCGGCGTCGACGACGAGCGATGGGTCGGCCAGGCTGTGCACCTGGACGACGGCGCGGAACTCACCGGCCAGCTCACCGGCCAGCTCACCGGCCAGCTCACCGGCCAGCTCACCGGCCAGCTCACCGGCGAGGTCACCTGCCGGCTCGCCGGACAGGTCGCCGGCCTCCAGCCGCAGCGACAGGCGCACGCCGGCGTCGAGCCCGGCCGACACCTCCTCGGCCCATCCGCGCAGGTGCGGCACCTTGACCGGCTTCATGGCGGCGTAGGCGGTGGTGCCGGTGGCCCTGACGGCGCCGGGGGAGCGCGGCATGGTGTCGGCGACCGCGTCCAGGAAGGCGCGCACGAGCGGTTCGGCGTCGGGCAGCCGGATCCCGGCGTCCCGCGGGTTTCCCAGGGGTACGGCGCGGGCAGTGGCGGGCATGGCATCGGCCAGGTCGCGTACGCGCCGGATGTCGGCGGCGTCCAGCGGCCCCGCCCGCCAGGAGTCGTGCTCGCCCGCCGTCACCCCGGGCAGCAGGCGGCCCCGCGTGACGAGTTGGAGCGCCACGAGGGCCACCGCGCCCCAGAATCGTGTGGCAGGGTGGACGTCGGGGCCGGTGCGGGCCCGGGCCAGCGCGGCCACCGCCTCGTGCACCGGCACGACGGTCGCCGCGACCTGCTGGGTGCGCACCTCGCCACCGTTCTGCTCGGCCACCGTCATGGTGGACTCGCCGTCCGGATCGAGAAAGGCGACGACCCCCGACCTGGGGGGATCGCCGGGTTGGAAGACTGCCGCGTGTCGTACCAGATCCGTCAAGGGGCTCACGGCCGTACAGTGTACGGTACGTCGGGGCTGTGGTTTACCGCAGTCCTGGACGGCCACCTGCCGCATTACCGTCATGTCCGATCTTGCCTAGCGTTGCTGCCATGACTGACTGGTTGGTTGGACTGATGGAGAGCCTCGGGGCGCCCGGGGCGGGCCTCGCGATCGCGCTGGAGAACCTCTTCCCGCCCCTGCCGAGCGAGGTGATCTTGCCGTTGTCGGGCTTCACCGCCAGCAGGGGCGAGCTGGGCCTGATCGAGGTGCTGGTGTTCACGACGCTCGGCTCGGTGCTGGGGGCCCTGGCGCTCTACGGGGTGGGCGCGGCGCTGGGCCGCGAACGCACCCTGGCGCTGGCCGCCAAGCTGCCCCTGGTGAAGACGTCCGACATCGAGAAGACCGAGGCCTGGTTCGGCCGCCACGGCCGCAAGACCGTCTTCTTCGGCCGGATGATCCCCGTCTTCCGCAGCCTGATCTCCATCCCCGCCGGCGTGGAGCGCATGCCGCTGCCGATCTTCACGGCGCTGACCACGGCCGGCAGCCTCATCTGGAACACGATCTTCGTGATGGCCGGCTATCTCCTGGGCGAGCAGTGGTCGGTCGTCGAGACGTACGTGGGGGCCGGCAGCTACGTGGTGGTCGGCCTGGTCGTGCTGGCCATCCTGGTGTTCATCGGGGTCCGGCTGACCGAACGGCGCAAGGGCAGGCATGCGTCTGGCCGCTGAGGGCCTGCGGCTGCTCGGCGCCGTGACGCTCGGCGCCATGACGGCGCTGTGCGGGCTCGTGTTCCTGCTGGTGGCGCTGCCGTTCCTGGCCAATCCCAACGTCGTCGCCGCCTCCCGGCGCCTGGCCCGGCTCGAAGCCCGCCGCCTGCGCCTGGACACCGCCGGCCTCACCGCGCTCACGGAGAGCGACCTGGGCGCGTCTCGCTACCTCGCCGCGCGCGTCCCGCTCGGGCTGCTGGGCGGGATGGTGATCGCGCTGCTCGTCTACGGCACGGGCGCGGCGGTGTACATCGTCGTGTTCTGGGGCCAGGGCAAGCCGCTGGACGGCATGCTGCCGTCCGTGCCCCTGCTGGCCTACACCGTGGTGGCCGGCAGCGTGCTGCTGTTCCTCGACCTGTCGGGCATCGTCGGGGTGCACGCGCTGGAGCGCATGCTGATCATGCGGATGCTGGGCCCCGACCGCACCCAGGTGCTGGAACGCAGGATCGCCGAGCTGGCCGAGAGCCGGGCCGGCATCGTGGCCGCGGTCGACTCCGAGCGGCGCAGGATCGAGCGTGACCTGCACGACGGGCTGCAGCAGCGGCTGGTGGCGCTGTCGATGCTGATCGGACGCTCGAAGCGGGGCCGCACGGAACTGCTGGAGCAGGCGCACCAGGAGGCGCAGGAGGCGCTCGCGGAGCTGCGCGAGGTGGCCTGGCGGGCCTATCCGAGCGGCCTGGACTCCCTCGGTCTGGGCGAGGCGCTGGCGGGCGTGGCCGAGCGGTCCAACGTTCCCGTCAAGGTAGCCTGCGAGCTGCGGCGACGGCCGCCGATGGCGGTGGAGACGGCGGCCTACTTCGTGGTCAGCGAGGCGGTGACCAACGCCGCCAAGCACGCCGCCGCCACGCTCATCACGGTCGAGGTGCACGAGGAGGACTCCCAGGTGGTCGTGCGGGTGCGCGACGACGGCCGCGGCGGCGCGAGCCCGGCGGGCGGCGGCCTGTCCGGGCTGGCCAGGCGGGTGGCGGCGCTGGACGGCACGTTCGAGCTGACCAGCCCGCCGGGCGGTCCGACGTCGATCACGGCGGTGCTGCCGTGCGGGTGATCCTGGCCGAGGACTCCACGCTGCTGCGCGAGGGCCTGGTCCGGCTGCTGGTGGAGGAGGGCCACGAGGTCGCCGCCGCGGTGGCCGACGCCGAGTCGCTGGTGTCGGCGGTGGCGGCGTACGAGCCGGACATCGCGGTGGTGGACGTGCGCATGCCGCCGACCCACACCGACGAGGGGCTGCGAGCCGCCCTGGAGATCAGGACACGCTGGCCGGCGGTGAAGGTGCTGGTGCTGTCGCAGTACGTCGAGAAGAGGTACGCCACCGAGCTGATGAGCGCGGACGTCGAAGGGGTCGGCTATCTGCTGAAGGACCGGGTGGCGCAGGTCGGCGACTTCCTCGACGCGCTGGAGCGGGTGGGGGCCGGGGGAGCGGCGTTCGACCCCGAGGTGGTGCGGCAACTGCTGGCCCGCACCACCCAGGTCGATCCCCTGGCCCGGCTCACCGCGCGCGAGCGCGAGGTGCTGGAGCGGATGGCGCAGGGGCTGACCAACGCCTCGATCGCGCAGGCTCTGCACGTGTCGCAGAGCGCGGTGGAGAAGCACGTCAACTCGCTGTTCGACAAGCTCGGTCTGTCGCACACGGCCGGCTACAGCCGCCGGGTGCTGGCCGTGCTGCACTTCCTGGAGTCCTGAGTCCCATGGTTGTTCCTTCGTGGCGGGTCAGGGGCGGAGCAGGGTCTTGATGGCGCGGCGTTCGTCCATCGCCCGGTAGCCCTCGGCGGCCTCCTCCAGTGGGAGGTCGAGATCGAAGACCCTGCCGGGATCGATCTTCCGGTCCCAGATCAGGTCGATGAGCTCGGGCAGGAAGCGCCGGACCGGAGCCGGGCCGCCGTGCAGGTGCACGGCGGAGAAGAACAGCTCCTCGCCCGGCAGCGCGACGTCGTGGCTGACGCCGACGTAGCCGACGTGGCCGCCGGGCCGGGTGGAGCAGATGGCCTGCATCATCGATTCCTGGGTGCCGACGGCCTCGATGACCGAGTGCGCGCCCAGACCTCCGGTGAGCTCCTTCAGCTGGGCGACGCCCTGGTCGCCGCGTTCGGAGATGATGTCGGTGGCGCCGAACTCGACGGCGAGCTCCTGCCGGTCCGCGTGGCGGCTGAAGACGGCGATGTGTTCGGCGCCGAGCTGCCTGGCGGCCAGGACGCCGAGCAGCCCGACCGCTCCGTCGCCCACGACGGCGACCGTCCTGCCGGGCCCGGCTTCTGCGGCGACGGCGCCGAACCAGCCGGTGCCGAGCACGTCGGAGGCGGTCAGCAGGCTGGGGACGAGGCCCGCGTCCGGTTGGCCGGGGGTGGCGACGAGGGTGCCGTCGGCCAGCGGGATCCGGGCGTACTCGGCCTGGGTGCCGATCGCGCCCATCAGCTCGGCGTGCACGCACCGGGACTGATAGCCCGCCCGGCAGATCTCGCAGGTGTTGTCGGAGGCGAAGAACGAGCCGACGACGAAGTCCCCGACCTTGATCGTTTCAACCTGGTCGCCGGTCTGCTCGACGACGCCCACGTACTCGTGTCCCATCGGTGCCGGGCCGTCACCCTGGTCGATGCCGCGGTAGGGCCACAGGTCCGAGCCGCAGACGCACGCCGCGGTGACGCGGATGATCGCGTCGGTGGGCTGGACGATCCGCGGGTCGGCGCGGTCCTCGACGCGTACGTCGCCCGGACCGTGCAGAACTGCTCCACGCATGACAGGTGTCTCCTTCGACGGCGTCGTTGTGATGACGGCGGACGCCCGTGGACGGTCGCGTCCCGCCTCGGCGGTGCGTCGCCCGGTTACGGCGTCCCGCCTGGTTTCCCACCTCAGGGTGAACGTTCCCCAGGTGGCCGGGGCCTGAACGGCTCAGCGCGCCGGCGCGAGCCAGGGCCATGACCGCCGGTATGGCCCTGGCGTCATTTCGGGCTTGCGGGCATGCCGGGCGCTTCCGGGATGCAGGGCATGTTCCCCTGTCCGAACCACTGGGCCAGGTACTGCCGCATCGTGCGGACCTCCGCCCACTGGTCGTCGCGCACCTTGCGGGCGAAGTCGGAGACCTCGGCATGCTGCGCCTCACCGTGCATGAGGAGCTGCTGCGACATCATGATCGCCATCATGTGGTGCGGGATCATGTGCTGCAGGAACGTCCTGTCGAGCTGATCTCCCGACAACCCCGGCAGGTCGGGCATCGTGGTCCCGCTCGGGCTCGGCGCCGGGCTCTGCCGGTACCACTGCTCCAGCCAGCCCTTCATCCTGCCGACCTCGGCGGTCTGCGTCGTGACGACGGACTGCCCGAGCTGCCGCATCTCGGGTCTGGTGGACCGCCGCAACTGCCGGGCCGCAGTGATGGCGTCCTCGTGGTGCGGCACCATCCGCGACAGGTAGTCGTACTCGCTGGTGACGGGACGCATCTGCCCCATGCCCGGGCACGTCGGCTGCGGGCCCGTGGGAGAAGGACTCGGGGAAGGGATCGGCGGAGATCCCATGGCCGCCACGGTGGCCCCCGAACCCGTGACGATCGCGGCCAGGAAAGCCCCGGCGGCGATCACAGTCTTCATGGAGCGTCGCTTCATGCGTCGTCCCCCACGCCGGATCGACACCTCTTCCCACGGTAATCCCGCAGTTCTGACCGGCCGACGTCAGGTCCGCCGGCCCTGATCTGACCGCACGTCCGGAGCCGCGCACGCCCCCGTGCGGCGTCGATCGACCCGATCCCGCGCAGCGTCGGCGGGATCAGCGGCGCAGCAGCGCGCCCAGCTTGCGCAGGGAGTGGCGGGCGAGGGCGCGGACGAGCGGGCGGGCCAGCGGCCACAGGGCCCGGCCGAGCGGCCCGAACGGCAGGCTCAGCTCCTCGGCCCAGACGACCCGGCTGCCGCCGTCGTGCGGCCGCACCCGGATCGCGCCGCGGCCGCGCACCACGCACCCGGTGTGGTTCATGATCACCAGAGTGGGAGGCTCCCAGCGGGTGATCGTCATCGTGTCGAGGAAGCCGAACGGCCGCACGCCGGTGTAGGCCTCTACGGCGTGCTCGCCCACCTGGCGGGCGGTGGTCATGAACATCCACTCCCGGTGCCTCGGCCAGTCGGTGATCAGCGCGAAGACGCGTTCCGGCGGCGCGGGCACGTGGACGGCGACGGCCGTGTACACGGGTTTCATCCGGCTCCCTAGGCGCGTGACCACATGGTCTCCTCCCGCTCGGACCCTACCCGCGCCGGCGGTCCGGCACGACGCCGCGGCGCGCGACGGCGGCCGAGCCGGTCGCGGGTCAGTCGCGCAGGTCGGGGAGGGAGTCGAGCCAGTCGGTCAGCCGCCGGCCCTCGCGGGTCATGACGCCGGGCTCGCGCAGCGCGTTGGCCAGCAGCGACATGCCCTGGTAGGCGCTGACCAGCGTCAGCGCGAGCCCGTCGGGGTCGGGCAGCGCGAGCTGCCGGAACTGGCGTCCGGCCCAGTCGAGCAGCAGCCGGATGACCTTGCCGGTCTCCTCGTGGAGGCCGCCCTCCTCGCGTTTGCCCAGCTCGGCGGCGAGGGTGCCGGTGGGGCAGCCGTAGCGGGCGGCGAGCTCGCGCTCGCCGACCCAGGCCTCGACGAGGCCTTTGAGCCGCTGCCTGGGGTCGGGGATGCGGTCGAGGCGGGTGGTGAGGGTCCGCAGCGCGTGGGCGTGCTCGGTGAGTGCGGCCGCGACGAGGTCGTCCTTGGTCTTGAAGTAGTAGTAGACGTTGCCCACGGGAACGTCGGCGGCGCGGGCGATGTCGGCGATGGTGGTGCGCTCGACGCCCTGCTGGTGCACGACCCGGGCGGCGGCGGCCGTCAGCCGCTGCCGTTTGGCGGTCGCCGTCGTGGCCCGCGAACCCTTCGAGTCAGCCATCTGACTCACTATAGGCCCGGCCACGCCGCCCTTGCCGGAGTGGCCCGCATCGCCCGGCCCTGGCGCCCGCGGGGCCGGGCGGCGCGGCTCATGCGGCCACCGCGGCGAGCTTCGACGGGTTCATCATCCACAACACCCGGTCGATGCCGTCGGAGGTGACGCTCACCGTGACGACGGCGACCACCCGCCCCTCGTGGGACAGCCGGACCGAGGCGTGCCCGTCGGCCTCGACCGGCTCCACCGTCACGCCTTGCCAGAACGTGCCGGCGAACGCGTGCACGTACCTGGCCACGCGGTGGCGGCCGACGACCGGGAACTTCGAGGCGCGCACGGCGCCGCCGCCGTCGGAGTAGGAGACGACGTCCTCGGCGAGGAGCGCCTCGAGCCCGGCGATCTCCCCTGACCGGGCTGCCGCCACGAACGCGGTCAGCAGCCGCCGCTGCTCGGAGGCGGCGACGCTGGCGCGCCGCCCCGCGGCCAGGTGCTTGCGCGCGCGGCTGACCAGCTGGCGCACGTTCGCCGGGGTGTGCCCGATGATCTCGGCGATCCGCTCGTAGGAGTGGTCGAATGCCTCGCGCAGCACGTACGACGCGCGTTCGGTGGGCGTGAGCCGCTCCAGCAGCATCAGCACCGCGACTTCCAGGGCCTCGGCGCGCTCGGCGCCCAGCGCCGGGTCGGCGCTGGTGTCGACGGGCTCGGGCAGCCACGGGCCGACGTAGGTCTCGCGGCGTGCCCGTGCCGATCGCCGCACGTTGATCGCCAGCCGGGTGGTCGTGGTGGCGAGGAACGCCTCGGCGTTGCGCACGTTGCGCCGGTCGCTCGTCTGCCATCGGATCCACACCTCCTGGAGCAGGTCGTCGGCCTCGCTGACGCTGCCCAGCATGCGGTACGCGATCCCGAACAGGCGCCCGCGTACCGCCTGGAACGCCTGCTCGGCCTCTCGCAGGCTGCCGGAGCCTGCCGCCAGGTCTTCGTTCGACTGCATCGTTGCCGGTCCTCGCTACTCGACGAGCTCTTCCTGCCGGGGAGAGCTCCCGCATCAGCGCGGCGATCTCCCCGGACACCGGGGGGAGGGTTCCGCCCCACCTGCCCAGGACCGGGCCGAACATGGTTGACCCGGCGCCGCGGCGCCGGGCGACCGCCAGAGGAGCGGCCGTCCGGCTGGGGTCAGGCGTGCCAGCCGGTCACGCCCCCCGGCACCGGCGCGCCGGGGTCGTAGGGGTCGCGGGTGAAGATGAAGGTGTTGAGGTCGAGGTGGTCGGCCGCCACCCGCAGCGTCTCCCCGGCGTAGTAGCCGTCCAGGCCCAGCCACGTGCCGTCGTCCTGCGGCACGAACCGGGAGGCCCGCCCGCCGCCGCCGACCGGTTCCAGCGACAGCCCGCGCTCGGGCAGCAGCCGCAGCGCGTACGGTTTCGGCCCCCAGTGCCACAACCCGGTCAGCTCCAGCAGGTGGGGGTCGGCGGCGGCCGGCTGCCATTCGTCGGGCAGCCGCGGTTCGTACTCCTCCAGGATGTCCAGCAGGTCGGTGGCGAGCCTGCCGCTGAGCCCGGAAGTGGTGTTGGCCATGAACAGCACCCCCGCGCCGGCCGCGGGGTCGGCCCACACGGTGGCCAGGAAGCCGGGCATCGACCCGGTGTGGCCGGCCAGGCGGCGGCCGCCGGGCCTGGCCAGCTGCAGGCCGAGCCCGAACCCGCCGGTCCAGGTGTCGCCGTCGTCGACGCCGGCCGGCTCGCGCATCTCGGCGAGGGTGCCGGGGCACAGCACGCCCGCGGTGTCGCCGCCGAGGAAGGCCGCCCAGCGGGCCAGGTCGTGCGGGGTGGACCACAGTTGTCCCGCGGGGCCCATGGCGTCGGCGTCGTGTTCGGGTTCGGCCAGCACCACGTCGGCCCACGGGTGCACGGCGTAGCCGGTGGCGTGGGGGGCGCGGGGCCGGGCGGTGGTGTCGTGCATGCCGAGCGGGTCGAGTACCTCGGCGCGTACGGCCTTGAGCCACGTGGTGCCGCGCAGGCGGGCGACGAGCTCGCCGAGCAGCGCGAAGCCGAGGTTGGAGTAGTGGAAACGCCGGCCTGGCCGGTGTTTGAGCTCGCCAGGCCCGAGACGGTCCAGCAACTCGGCTGCGGGCACGCCGGGGGTGCGCTCCCACCAGTCGGTGGGCGGCTCCGCGGTCAGACCGGCGGTGTGCGACAGCAGCTGGGCGATCGTCAGGTGCCCCAGTGGCGCGCCGGGCAGGTGTTCGTCCAGCGGGTCGGTCAGCCGTAGCGTGCCTTCGTCGCGCAGCCGCATGACGACGACGGCGACCATGCTCTTGGTGATCGATCCGAGCCGGTACTGGGTGGCGGCGGTCGGTGCGGCGCCGTCGACGCGACCGCGCCCGCCGAACCACGCCGTCGCGCCGTCGCGCACGATCGCGGCCGTCAGCGACGGCACCCTGCATTCGGCCTGTTCGACGGCGAGCCTGCGCAGCAGCGCACGTGCCGTCCTGTGTCCCACCTGCGTCATGGGCGACAAGATTAGCCGCCACGCGGGGGCCGGGTCGGGCCCTTTCCTCCTGACCGTCCGTCCGGGCCCGCCACGCGGGAGCGCGCCCGCGCCTCCGGACGCCGGAGGGCGCCGACGTTGCCGAAATTTCGTGACGGCACCGACGATTTTCTACCGGTTCGGTGCTATCGCCGCAGGTAGGGTGTGCAGCAGACCGATGGTCTGGGTCCCCCACGGATGAGTCTGATCCCGCACAGTGAAGGGGACCGGAGATGGCGGACAGCGGCTCGCGGGCCGTCCTTCTCGTGCTTCTCGGTGGTTTCCGGCTGATGGCCGGTGAGGAGCAGATCGTGCTGTCCAGCGGATCGGAGCGCCTGCTGGCGTACCTGGCGCTCAGCAGGAACACGGTGACCCGGTCGGTGATGGCGGCGGCGCTGTGGCCGGGGGTGCCGGAGCGGCGGGCGCAGGCCAGCCTGCGTTCCGCTCTGGCCCGCCTGGACGGGGACGGCCGGCGGCTGCTGCGCGTCGACTCGAGCGGCCTCGGACTGTGCCCGGAGGTCGGAGTGGACCTCGACGAGGCCAGGTCCCTGGCGCGGCGCCTGCTGGACCCGCTGGAGCCCCCGCAGGACGGCGACGTGTGCGCCGGCTCGATCGAGGCGCTGTCGGACGGCCTGCTGCCCGGCTGGTACGACGAATGGGTGCTGGCCGCCTCGGACGAATGGCACCAGTTGCGCCTGCACGCGCTGGAGGCGTTGTCGGGCTGGTTCCTGCAGGCGGGGCGCTTCGCCGAGGCGGTGGCTGCCGCGGGCGTGGCCGTCCACGCCGAACCGCTGCGGGAAAGCGCTTGCGCCGCCTTGATGGACGCGCACCTGGCCGAGGGTAACCAGGCTGATGCACTCCGTCACTTCCAGGCGTTCGAGCGAAATCTGCGCGACGAACTCGGCATCACGCCGACGCCCCGCTTGCGCGAGCGGGTCGCGGGTCTGCTCACGGAGCGCCTTCCTCCCATGCGGGCGCCGTCACGCCCCGGTCACGCCCGCATGACGGGCCGGTGACAAGGCATTCGCCACGCTGTCGGAAGACGCCGGACCACGGCGACGGCATCGACCGTCACGCCGGGCCCGGCGACCGCAGAAAAAGGGGGAAGCATGAAGCGCTCCAAGGCAGGCGTGCTGCTGCTCAGTCCAGCGCTCATCGCCGCACTGGCCGTCGACCCGGCCGTTGCCTCGGACACCTCTGCCGTGTCCATCGCCCAGAACCTCACCGCGACGACCTCCACCACCATGCACAGTGCCACCGAAGAACTCGCCCAGCCGCCGCGGCGCAGGGCCAAGAGGCGGCGCTACAACGCGGGCCGCAGGGACGGCTTCGCCGAGGGCCGCGCGGACTGCCGCGCCGGCCGGGACCACGACCTGCAGATGTCCGGCAGCGGCGCCTTCCGGCGCGGCTTCCGGGACGGCTACAACGAGGGCTTCAGCAGCTGCACCCGTCCGAAGCCCACGCAGAGCCCGACCACTCCCGCCCCCGGCGGCGGCGGCGCTCCGGGCGGCGGCGCTCCGGGCGGCGGCGGCGCTCCCGGCGGCGGCGGCGCTCCCGGCGGTCAGTGACAGGGTGACCGAGGGGCCTCGCCCCGCGCGCGAGGGGTGAGGCGCCGCGGCCACGACCCGGACGTCACCAGGGCTCCGTCCCGGCAGCGGGACGGAGCCCTCCTTCGTGCCGTGCCCGTGCCTGTGTCCGTCCCCGGTGACGGGACTCCCCGCGACCAGCCGAGCCAGCCGGGCCATGTCCTGACCGTTGAGCCCGAGCTGGTTGCGGAACGTGCGTCGGCTCGTCATCGCTGCGCGCCTTCGGGTCGGAGCCGTGTGGTGACCTTGATCGCGTCCGTCCGCCAGTCGCGGTAGGCGGCGGGCACCCAGACGTACTCGTAGGTGTCGGTGACGACGTCCTTCGCGCCGGCCAGCCGCCTCGCCTTCGCCGGCAGGGCCGGGTCGGTGCCGGTCGGGGCGCCGTCGATCGCCTCGCGCAGCGACTCCAGGAGGTTGTAGTCCTCCAGGCCGTCGCGCACGTTCTCCAGCCGGATCGACGGGATCGGTCCGTCGCGGCCGGGATAGAGCAGCGATCCGTCGCCCGCGTAGGTGTTCCACGTGCGCGGGTCCCAGGTGCTGAGCGGGCCGTCGTCCAGGATCGGATGGCCGTACCAGCGGTCGACCCGGTAGTAGAGGAACCCGTCGACGCCGGCCTGGTGAGCCATCGGGCCGAGCAGCGTGCGCAGCTGGCCGGGGTCGTAGCCGACGAACATGTTCGGTGTCGGATTCACGTTGCCCGCGTGGAGGTACCACCACGCCTCGCGTCCCTGGGCGTGACGTTCGGCGGTGGTCTGCGGGTCGTACCAGGGAACGTCGCGCACCCACCAGTCGATGTACTGAGATCAGGTGTCCACCGAACCCGGGCCAACTCCACGAGGGCCCTTATGGGGAAGTGCCATTGTGTACAGATCGCCGGTTGAAGTTCGGCTCCTCACCGGAGCCTGCAGGCTGACGTCGATCTCCCCATCCTAGGTAGGCCACGCGTAAACTCCTCTCGGAGCCCTGAAGCCGTGGTAGCCGTCGTAGCCGTACGTTCCTGCCCCGACCTCGATGTAAGACGCGCTAGTGGTGTCGATCGAGCACTTGACCCATTTTCCGTAGCCGGCGCCGTTGCGGCACACAACCCTATGGGTGGAGCCGTGGACGTGTACGACCATCTCACCCACCGCGGACCGACTGTCCGGCGCACCGTCGCCGACGTAGACGGCAGACTTCGTGGCGCAGGCTCGGGCGGCACGATTCGTCAGATCCCATGTGCAGTGCCGCGTGTCGTTGAAGTTGGGCGTTGTCGCAACGTACGTCCCCCACTCCCCGCGGATCCAGGGCTCATAGGCGGCCCCGGCAGGCGTGGCCACGCTGGCAGTGCCCACGGCAACAAGCGCAGCCGTGGCCGCCAGCCTTAGCAGCGATCTCATATTTGCCTTTCCCTACGTCCTTGGATGTGTTGCGTCTGGGTCCCCCGAGGCAACCATGGGGCCGTCATAATCCCGTCATAACTGCCGTCCCCGTTTCTGATGGGGACGGGCGGACAGACGCCGTCTGACATAGGTGTAGCCCGCTCGGATCCGTGTCATGAGCCCCGAAATGGAGAGTCACAGGCCGCAGCGGGTGACGGTGCCACCCAACTCGGGGTTTCGGTCCGGGCGTCCGAGGATGAGTCGGGCGCTCGTCCTCGCCGCCGCGCTCCGCGACCGAGGAGGAGGTGATGTGAAGCCCCGGCGGGACGCCATCAAGGCCCGGAGAGGGAAGAAGTGCTCACGCGTTCATGATGATTCGAGGGCTCAGCGGCTCGGGGCAGGTGCCGGGAGATGTTGATCTGCCCTAATCTCATCGTGTGGGAAGGCCGGACGCAGGTGCAGAAAATAACGTTACCGAACTGTGCGCAGTGCTTGAACGCGTCACCTACGCCGATGAGACCAGCGGCTACACGATCGCCCGGGTGGCGACCGAGCGTTCCGGCTCCGATCTGCTGACTGTCGTCGGCCCGCTGCTGGGTGCGCAGGTGGGCGAGTCGCTGCGGCTGCGGGGCCGCTGGACCTCCCATCCCCGCTACGGCCGCCAGTTCGAGGTGTGGTCCTACACCACGGTGCTGCCGGCCACCGTGCAGGGCATCCGCCGCTATCTCGGCTCCGGACTGATCAAGGGCATCGGCCCGAAGATGGCCGAGCGGATCGTCGACCATTTCGGCGTCGACACGCTGGAGGTCATCGAGCGGGAGCCGGGGCGCCTGGCCGAGGTGCCGGGGCTGGGCCCCAAGCGGACGAAGATGATCGCCGCCGCCTGGGAGGAACAGAAGATCATCAAAGAGGTGATGATCTTCCTGCAGGGTGTCGGCGTGTCCACCTCGATCGCGGTGCGCATCTTCAAGCAGTACGGCGAGTCGTCCATCTCCGTCGTCAGGACGCAGCCGTACAAACTGGCCGACGACGTGTGGGGGATCGGGTTCAAGACGGCCGACACCATCGCCCAGGCGGTGGGCATCCCGCACGACAGCCCCGAGCGGGTCATGGCCGGGCTGCGCTACACCCTGTCGCAGGCCGCCGACGACGGCCACTGCTACCTGCCGGCCCCCAACCTGGTGGGCGACGCGGTCAAGATCCTGGAGGTGCCCGCCGACCTGGTGTCCGCCTGCCTGGAGGAGCTGGTGGCGGCCGAGGGCGTGGTGCGCGAGCCGATCCCCGCGGGCGACAACGTGGTGCCGGCCGTCTACCTGCCGCCCTTCCAGCGGGCGGAGTTGTCGCTGGCCTCCGGCCTGCGGGGGCTGCTGGGCAACGGCCACGACCGGCTCAAGGCGTTCGCCGACGTCGACTGGGAGCGGGCCGAGCAGTGGCTGCGCGGCCAGACGGGCGCCGAGCTGGCGGCCGAGCAGCGCCAGGCGGTGCGCCTGGCGCTGACGGAGAAGGTCGCGGTGCTGACCGGCGGGCCTGGCTGCGGCAAGAGCTTCACCGTGCGCTCGATCGTGCTGCTGGCCAGGGCGAAGCGGGCCCGGGTGATCCTGGCCGCGCCGACGGGCCGGGCCGCCAAGCGCCTGGCGGAGCTGACCGGCCACGAGGCCACCACGGTGCACCGGCTGCTGCAGCTGCGCCCGGGCGGCGAGGCCACCTTCGACCGCGACAACCCGCTGGACGCCGATCTCGTCGTGGTCGACGAGGCGTCGATGCTGGATCTGCTGCTGGCCAACAAGCTCGTCAAGGCGGTCGCCCCGGGCGCGCACCTGTTGTTCGTCGGCGACGTCGACCAGCTGCCCTCGGTCGGCGCCGGAGAGGTGCTCAAGGACCTGCTGGCCGCCGAGGACGTGCCGCGCGTGCGGCTGACGCAGATCTTCCGCCAGGCCCAGGAGTCCGGCGTCGTGGTCAACGCCCACCGGGTCAACACCGGTCACCATCCGGTCCTGGAAGGCATGGGGGACTTCTTCCTGTTCCCGTGCGAGGAGCCGGAGGAGATCGCGGCGCTGACGGTCGACGTGGTCGCCCGCCGCATCCCACGCCGTTTCCGGCTCGATCCCCGCCGCGACGTGCAGGTGCTGGCGCCGATGCACCGCGGCGCGGCCGGGGCGGGCGCGCTCAACACGGCCTTGCAGGAGGCGCTGACCCCGGCCCGGGAGGGCATGCCGGAGCGCCGCTACGGCGGCCGTGTCTTCCGCGTCGGCGACAAGGTCACCCAGCTGCGCAACAACTACGACAAGGGCGCGGCCGGGGTGTTCAACGGCACGGTCGGCATCGTCACCGACATCCGTCCCGACGAGCACAAGCTGACCGTCCTGACCGACGAGGACGAGGCGGTCGACTACGCCTTCGACGAGCTGGACGAGCTGGCCCACGCCTACGCCGTCTCCATCCACCGCTCGCAGGGCAGCGAATATCCCGCGGTCGTCATCCCGCTGGCCACCAGCGCCTGGATGATGTTGCAGCGCAACCTGCTCTACACCGCCATCACGCGCGCCAAGAAACTCGTCGTGATCGTCGGCTCGCGCCGGGCTCTGGCCCAGGCCGTGCGCACCAGAGGGGCGGGACGCCGGCACACCGGCCTCACCCACCGCCTCGCAACGCGCTGACCTGCGGGAGATCACCCGCGCAGAAGTGATTGAAATGTGACCGAACTCTCCTAAATCATTCGTCGTCTCACTTGCAGGAGCATTATGGTTTTTGGGGTGCCTTGGTGCCCTTATGGGAAAGGATCGTCTTGAACGCTGCGCCTGCTTGGAGGAAGCCCGCCACCGCGTTCGCGCTGCTCACTGCGGCGGCGCTGACGGCCTCATGCTCCGGTGGCGCACCCTCGGGAACCCCTGACGCGCCCGAGGCCACCACCTCGGCCACCCCGCAGGCGCCCACCATCAAGATCACTCCCGCTGAGGGCAGCGCCAAGGTCAGCCCGGAGAAGAGAATCACCGTCGCGGCCTCCGGCGGCGCCCTGGAGGACGTCACCGTCGAGGGCGACGACGAGCCGGTCCAGGGCCGCTTCAACGCGGACAGGACCCGGTGGATCTCCAAGACCCCGCTCAAGCCGTCCACCGACTACACGGTCACCGCCAAGGCCGGCGCCACCTCCTCCACCAGCGGCTTCACCACCGCCAAGCCCGAGCGAGCGCTGCAGGTCGTCGACGTCACCCCCAACGCCAAGGGCGAGACCCTCGGCGTCGGCGCGCCCATCATCGTGACGTTCAACCAGCCCGTCACCAGCAAGGCCGCCATCGAGCGCGCCCTCGATGTGGAGGCGGAGAAGCCCGTCGACGGCGCCTGGCGCTGGGTCGCCGACAACAAGGTCATCTACCGCACCGCCAAGTACTGGCCGGCCCACCAGACGGTGAAGTTCCACGCCGACATCACCGGCATCAAGGGCGGCAAGGGCCTCTACGGCGTCAAGGACTACACCGCGAACCTCAAGATCGGCGCCAAGCAGATCAGCAAGGTCGACGTCGCCAAGCACATGATGTACGTCTACAAGGACGGCAAGCGCGTCAAGACCATGCGCATCAGCGCCGGCAAGGCCACCACCCGCGAGTACACCACCACCTCCGGCGTGCACCTGACCATGGAACGTGCGAACCCCGTCCGCATGATCTCCCCGGGCCGCAAGAAGGGCGACCCCGAGTACTACGACGTCATGATCGACCACGCGGTGCGGATCTCCAACTCCGGCGAGTACGTCCACGCCAAGAACAACGTCTGGGCCCAGGGCAGGCAGAACGTCAGCCACGGCTGCATCAACGCCCGCCCCGACCAGGCCAAATGGTTCTTCGACAACGTCCAGCGCGGAGACGTCGTCGACGTCAAGGGCACCGACCGCGACCTAGAATGGAACAACGGCTGGGGCTACTGGCAGCTGTCGTTCTCCAAGTGGAAGAAGGGCAGCGCCCTGAAGGAGAAGACCTGACCTCCATGCACATCCGCAAAGGCGACGGCGGCGACGTCCCCGCCGTGCTGGCCATGTTCGACAGCGCCGTGGCCTGGCTGGTCTCACAGGGCCGCACCGGCCAGTGGGGCAGCCGCCCGTTCACCGGCGACGACAAACGCGCCCAGCAGATCGCCGGCTGGGCCGAAGGCGGCGGCATGCGCATCGCCGAGGTCGCCGGCCGGCCCGCCGGCTGCCTGGTCGTCGGCGCCCCCCACGACTACGTCACCCCCGCCGCCGAGAGCGAGCTGTACGTCCAGTGCCTGGTCATCGACCAGGCCTTCGCCGGGCAGGGCGTCGGCCGGGCCCTGCTCGATCACGCCTACGAGCGGGCCCGCGAGCTCGGCGTGAGCCTGCTGCGCGTCGACTGCTACGCCGGCGACGACGGCCGCCTGGTCGCCTACTACGAAAGTTGCGGCTTCACCCGCACGGCCCCCTTCACCGTGGGGGAGTGGCCGGGCATGCTCCTGCAGCGCCGCGTCACCTGAACCCGCGACCTCCCCTGCCGGGCCGTGACCGCGCGGCGGCTGCGGGCCGAACCCGGCGACCGGCCGCCCCGAGCCCTCCTGGATTGCCGACATGACCATCGACGATCTCATCCCGTCCGCCGGGGAGTCGCCGCCCGCCTCGCGGCCGACTCAGGCCGTGATCCTCGCCGGCGGGCAGGGCTCACGCCTGCGCCCCTACACCGACACCCGGCCCAAGCCGATGGTCGAGATTCCCGGCACCGGCCTGCCCATCATCGGCCACCAGCTGGAATGGCTGGCGGCCGAGGGAGTGAGCGACGTCGTCATCTCCTGCGGCTACCTGGCCGAGGTGGTGCTCGGCTGGCTCGGCACGGTGTCCCTGCCCCTCAAGGTCATCCCGGTGGTCGAGACGGAGGCGCTCGGACGTGGGGGCGGCCTGAAGTTCGCCGCCGCCTCGCTGCCGCGCCCCGGCGAGCCGTGGTACGCCACCAACGGCGACATCTGGACCCGCTTCGGCCTGCGCGCCATGGCGGCCTTCCATCACGAGCGCGACGCCCACGCCACGCTCGCCCTGGCCCGCCCACGGCTGCCGTGGGGCACCGTCGACGTCGACCGGTTCGGCAACGTCCTCGACTTCGTCGAGGCACCGCCCTCGCCCTGTCCGGTCAACGCCGGCGTCTACGTCTTCTCCGCCGCGTTCGCCTCGATGCTGCCGGACAGGGGCGACCACGAGCGCAGCACCTTCCCGCACCTGGCCCGCCGGCGCCGCCTGGCGGGCTACGAGTTGCCGCAAGGGGTGTACTGGCGCGCCATCGACACGGCCAAGGACCTGAACGAGGCCGCCGAGGAACTGGCCGCCTTCCGCTCCCGGTCGTGACGGCCGGTGCGCGCTGACCGCTGCAACCACGTCCACGCGATGCCGTGAAGCAGTTCTCCTGTCAGGCCGCCACCGGCGCGCCGGAGGCGGCCTGACAGGGGACGGGGGTCGAGGGATCATGACATGCGCGATGGACTCGCCTAGGAGATCTTGCGGCGGTACGTGCTCATGGCGATGCCGTACGCGACGGTGAGGATGCCGGCGCACCAGGCGAGGGCGATCCAGATGTCGGTGCCGACCGGCTGCCCGGTGAACAGGGCGCGGATGGCGTTGACGATGGAGGTCACCGGCTGGTGTTCGGCGAAGACGCGCAGCGGGCCGGGCATGGTGTCGGTGGGCACGAAGGCCGAGCTGAGGAAGGGCAGGAAGATGAGCGGGTAGGAGAACGCGCTCGCGCCTTCCATGGTCTTGGCGGACAGGCCGGGGATGACGGCGATCCAGGTCAACGCCAAGGTGAACAGGATCAGGATGCCCGCCACCGACAGCCACGCCAGCACTCCCGCCGAGGAGCGGAAGCCCATCAGCAGGGCCACGAGCATGACGACTACGAGGGAGATCAGATTGGCGACCAGCGAGGTCAGCACGTGCGCCCACAACACCGACGACCGCGCGGTCGGCATGGACTGGAAGCGCTCGAAGATGCCGCCCTTCATGTCCATGAACAGCCGGTACGCGGTGTAGGCGATGCCGGAGGCCACCGTGATGAGCAGGATGCCGGGCAGCATGTAGTTCACATACGAGTCCGACCCTGTTCTGATCGCGCCGCCGAACACGTAGACGAACATCAGCATCATGGCGATCGGCATGATCGCGGTGGTGATGATGGTGTCGGGGCTGCGCGTGATGTGACGCAAGGAGCGTCCCAGCAGGACGGTCGTGTCGGTGAAGAAGTGCTTGCTCATCGTTGTTCCTCAGGCCTTCGTGCCGACGAGGGTGAGGAAGACGTCCTCGAGGGTCGGCTGCTTCTCGACGTATTCGACTTTGGCGGGCGGGAGCAGTTGCTTGAGCTCGGCCAGGGTGCCGTTGACGATGATCCGGCCCTCGTGGAGGATCGCGATCCGGTCGGCGAGCTGTTCGGCCTCGTCCAGGTACTGCGTGGTGAGCAGCACCGTGGTGCCGCGGCCGGCGAGTTCCTTGACGGCCTGCCAGACCTCGATGCGGGCCTGGGGGTCGAGGCCCGTGGTCGGCTCGTCGAGGAAGATGACGGGCGGGTTCCCGATGAGGCTCATCGCGATGTCCAGGCGGCGGCGCATGCCGCCGGAGTACGTCGCGACCTTCCGTCCGCCCGCGTCGGTGAGGGAGAAGCGGGCGAGCAGCTCATCCGCGATAGCGCCCGCGTCCTTGAGATGCCGCAGCCGGGCGACCAGCACGAGGTTCTCCCGCCCGCTGAGGATCTCGTCCACTGCGGCGAACTGCCCCGTGAGGCTGATCGACGCGCGTACGTCCGCGGCCTGGGCGGCGACGTCGAAGCCGTTCACCCGTGCCGTCCCCGCGTCGGCCTTGAGCAGCGTGGAAAGGATCTTCACGGCCGTGGTCTTGCCCGCCCCATTGGAGCCGAGCAGGGCGAAGATGCTGCCCCGCGCCACGGTGAAGTCCACGCCGCGCAGCACCCGCAGCTCCTTGTACGACTTCTCCAGGCCCTGCACCTGGATCGCCGCAGCTTGCTGTGTCGTCATCAGTCCGTCCTGTCCTTCGTCGTGGAGTTCTCGCCGGCGGCTCGCTCGACGGCGCTGGCGAGGCGGTTGCGCTCCCGGTTCCTGTACTGGCCGAGGGGGTAGTTGGCCACGAACGCCTCGACGAACTCCACCGGGTCCTCGCCGAAGATGTCGCGGATGGGGGTGCCGTCCGCCGCGGCCTGCTCGAACAGCTCGGCAAGGTCGTCGTACATCGCCATCGCCCCGGCGCCGTCGACCGGCCCGAAGTGCATCAGGTACCGCTCCAGCGCTTCGACCGCGATGCGGTAGTTCTCGGGAAGCTGCTTGATACGTGCCTTGTACCGCCGGTAGCGCTTCTTCTCCTCCAGCGATCCGGTGACTATCTCGAAGTACTGCTGGTAGCGGCTCTTCGGCTCGCTCGTTCCTGTCGTCATGTCTCCTTGCCTCCCGTGCGGAGCTGTTCGAGCCGGTCGGCCGGGAAGCCCCAGGTCCGCCAGAACTCGTCGATGTCGGAGAAGCGCTGGTCCCTCAGCACGCCGTGATCTCGTAGCCGTACGCGGGCCGGCCGGACAGGGGGCGCCAGGACGATGCCCTCCAGCGTTCCCTTGGGCATCTCCGTTTCGAGCCTGTCCCGGGGATGCCTTGCCGGCCGTGGACTACTCGGTGGTGCTTACTACCGGTACAAAGTATCACCGACTACCTGGACCGAGCAACACCGCATGGATGAGGTGCAGAGCGGAAGCTTGAGAGCGTGGGAGCGGACTGCGCCATCGCCGAACGGTTCATGGCATCCACCATCACCGAAAGCGCTGACACCGGACCGTTGCCGCGCTGACACGGCCGCCGACGCGACGTCGCCCGCAGGCCAGGGCAGGGTCCTGCAGGGCTCGCACGGGGTCGTTAGTGTACGTTCCCGTTTCGGCGCAGCCTTACGTAACGGTCCGATCGCTTATCGTTCGGCTTGTGGTGCTTGGGTTCTATGGTGCGGGCCATGCCGGTCGAGTTCCTTAGTGATCAGGACCTGGGCGGACGCCTGGCGGCCAACGCCGACGTGCGGGTGGACGGGCAGGGGAAGATCCACCACGAGCGACAAGGCGATCAAGGATCCGCCGTCGCTGATCGATCTGCGCAAGCGGGTGGCGGCCATGCTGCCCCGCATCGACATCGGGGACCAGGTCCTGGAGGTGATGGGCTGGGTGCCGCAGTTCCTTCCCTCGCTGACCGCCCTGTCCGGCGGGACGAGCCGGATGGCGGACCTGAACGTCACCGTGGCGGCCTGCCTGACCAGCCAAGCCCTCAACATCGGATACGGGCCGGTCCAGCCCCGGCGTACCCGCGCTGGACCGGCGCCGGATCGGGCACGCCGGCCGCACCTACCTGCGCGCCGCCGGTTTCACCGCGGCCAACCCGCACCTGGTCGAGGCCCAGGCCGCCATCGGCTTCGCCCGGGCGCTGGGTGGCGGGATGGTCGCCGCGATCGACGGCATGCGCTTCGTCGGTGCGGGGCTGTCGTCAGGTGCGGCTGTCGCGGAGGAAGTCGCGGATGAGGGCGCCCCACTGCTCGGGCTGCTCGACGAAGGGGAGATGCCCGGTGGGGATCTCGGCGTAGCGAGCCTCGGGGATGGCGTTGCTGAGCTGGCGGTGGTGGTGCGGGGTGACGAGCTGGTCGAGCGTGGTGGAGATGACGAGGGTCGGCACCCTGAGCGCCGTGAGATCAGCCCGTACGTCGACGTGGTTGATGAGCAGGTCGAGGTGCTCCGGCGCGCCCGGCGGGGTCGTGGCCGCGGTGGTCTTGATGGCCGTGTCGAGGTCGTCCTCGCTGACGGCGTCCAGGGCGGGGGCGCTGAGGCCGATGAGGGACAGGAAGCCGGCCAGGTGCTCCAGGTCGTTCGCGCGGAGCAGGTCGCGCCACATCCGGGCCGCGAGCAGGAACCGCGGGTTGGGGTGGGCGAAGCCCGCGGTGAGGACCAGAGCGGTCACGCGATCAGGGTGACGAGTGGCGGCCCGGATGGCGACCGGGCTGCCGAGCGAGTACCCGGCGATGGCGAAGGTCTCCACGCCCTCCTCCACGGCGGTGGCGACACCATCGCCCAGGTCCTGCCCTGCGTCCGCGACGACGGCCCGAACCTTGCGCCCGTGTGCTCCGACCTGGTAGCGCAATTGCGCAAAGAGCGCGAGCGCATCACCCACGCGATCAAAGACCTGCAGGCGTCACAAGGCATGCTCGACGCAGTCATTGCCGCCGGCCCGGCCGACGCCGCCCCAGCGATCCAGCAGCCGGTGTCAAAGGGCTGATGTCGACCGAGACCTGGTGGCATCGGCTCTCCGTTCTCATAGCCTCGATCATGTACCGAAACCCGGCTCGGTGACGGCTGTTTTTCAACGTTGATTCCGGTCGGGGCTTCGGACGCTTCCGAGAGGTCGACGGACACCCTCACAGCCAGGACACGAAGATCACCGTCGCCAGGCGTCACCCACCAGCCGATCCACCCCGAAACCATGATCACAGGTGGGCTGCGCCGAAACGGGAACGTACGCTTAACGACCCCGCGCGAGTCCTGTAGGACCCTGCCCCGGCCTGTGGGAAGGCGCTTACCGTACGGACCGGTTCCACTACAGGTCCACCCCCGACTCCTGATGAATATCCGCGCGGGCGCGCGAGTCCTTGATCAGGTCGTCGCAGAAGGCAGCGACATCGTTGCCGACGAGTTCCAGGACTCCCTTGCCGGTCGCGACGCCCTCCTCGAAGAAATCGATGATCCCCGAGAGCGAGGGCCCGTCAAGCAAGTCGATCGGTCCGGCCTTGAAGAGGTACCTCTGCATCTCCTTGTAGACGATCTGATAGTCCGGCGGGAGCGCCTTGACCCGCGCCATGTGCGCCCGCCACCGCCTCTTGCCCTCGATGACGTCTTGGATGCCCACGTCAGCCTCCTAGCCGGCCCACTTTCCTTGCGACGTTCCTGTTCAACTGCTCGCGCCACCGGTCGCGATAGCTGCGGGCCCTCTCTCCGCCGGCCAGCTCCGCGCAGAAGCCCTCGAAGTCGTCACCCAGCACCTGGCGCACGCTCCGCCCGCCGGACGCCGTCTCTTCGAGCAGCCCCAGGGCGCCGTCGAGAATCGGCATCAGGTTTCGACCTGTGAAGTCCGAGTAGGGAAAAAGATGGACCTTGATCTCTTCCCACGCCGCCCGGTAGTCGGCCGGCAATGCCTCGGCCCGGGCTTCGAACGCCTTCCATTCCCTGGTGAGATCGCTGCCCGTCATGGCCTCCCAGAGGTTCATCTCCCACCCTCCTTCAGCTTGTCGATCCGTGATGTGATGTACTCCCATTTCGCCCAGAACGTTGCGAGTCTTTCGCGTCCCGCGTCGTTGAGCGCGTAGAACTTGCGCGGCGGCCCCAGCCCGGACGGTCGTTTCGTGACCTGGACGAGCCCGTTCTTCTCCAGCCGCAGCAGGATGGTGTAAACCGTCCCCTCGACGACGTCGGCGAAGCCGAGTTCGTTCAGCCGACGCGTGATGGCGTACCCGTAGGTCTCCTCGCTACCGATGATTTCAAGCACGCATCCCTCAAGCGTGCCCTTCAGCATCTCCGTCAGGTCGTCCATCGCGGATCCTCTTCGGTTCTCCTGGTACATTGTGCCACCGAGTACCACTACATGGTACCAAAGAGTAGTGCCTTGGCAAGCGGCGAGCACCGACCACGGCAACGATTCTCGACCTGGTCGCCGCCGGCTGCACCACCATCGAGTCAGGGCGCTGCCGTCAGCACGCATCACGCTCTGCAGCGCCGCGACCGCGTCCCTCGCCGTACGGGTCATCGTGCAGAGGTGATCGGCGTGGCGGTGGCCTTGATCGTGATCTCTGCCCGGGTGGCGTCGCTCATCTGGGTGGGGGCGCGGTGGTGGAGGCCGGGCGGCGGCTCGGGAACCGGCGGTCGTCCAGGCCCGTGATGGCCCTGGATGGCCGCCGGTTCTGATGGGTCATCCCGGATGAGGAGGTCAGGCCGGCCAGCCACCTGCGGCGGCAGTGGACCTGGCGAATTCGGCGAAGGTCCGCGGTGGGCGGCCAAGGGCCCGCTGCACACCGTTGGAGACGTATTCGTCCTTGCCCGTCCTGAGGGGCTCGATGACGTCCGCGAAGCTTTCGGCGTCGGCAGGCGGCCATCCCTGCTGGACGAGTTCGGCGACGTAGCCCTGGACGGAGAGCGGCACGTACCGTACTTCGCGGCCGGTGGCCTCAGAGATCGTGGCGACCGCCTCGCCCAGCGTCACCGCTCGAGGGCCGGACAGCTCATAGATCTGGCCCGCGTGCCGGTCCTCGGTCAGCGCGGCGACCACCACCGCGGCGATGTCCTCGGCATCGACAAAGGCGGTCGCCCCGTCGCCGGCGGGGAGCCGCAGTTCACCGACACGGACGGCGTCGGCGAAGAAGCCCTCGCTGAAGTTCTGCGCGAACCAGCCCGGCCTGCTGATCGTCCACTCAAGTCCGCTCTCCCGCACGGCGGTCTCGCTGTCGAGGAGGCCCTCCAGGACGCCGCTGCTGTCCTGGGCGTAGCCGGGCATGTCGATCCCGCGCCCGGAGGCCAGTACGATTCGCCGCACCCCATGCCGCGCCGCCCGCTCGACGAACGGGCGGACGAGCTTGGTGCCGTCCAACTGCACGATGTAGATGGACCGCACGCCCTCCAGAGCGGCGTCCCAGGTGCCCCGGTCGGTCCAGTCGAAGACGTGCTCGCCGTTGCGGCCCGCCGCGCGAACCGGCAGGCCCCTGGCCCGCAGTTGGCTGACGACGCGGCGGCCGGACTTCCCCGTCGCACCGGTCACCAGGATCGGAAGTTCAGTCATGGCCCCAGCCAACCGGCTGCCGTCGGGACAGACCATGGCTGGATAGCTCACTTTGATGTCTGGGCGTCTACAGTGGGGGCGTGGACGCCGTGTCGCAGCTACTGGCAGAGGTACGCGCGCGCGGCGCCGTCTTCCGGCGGACCATCATGCGGCCGCCCTGGGCACTGCGGATGGCCGGCGGCGCCCCGCTGACCCTGGCCGTGATGCTGAACGGTCACGCCTGGATCGTTGTCGACCAGCACGAACCGGTCCCCATCGGCGTCGGCGACATCGCCGTCGTCCGCGGTGATGTGCCCTACACCGTGGCCGACGACCCCGCGTCCACACCCTCGCTGGTGGTGACCAGCGCCGACTACTGCCCGGGCGCCGAAGGCGTCGAGCACGCCTTCAGATCCGCCCGGACCTGCGGAACGCCATCCGACGAGGCCCCCGTGCTGGTCAGCGGTGCTTTCGAGCGCTGGGGAGATCTCAGTGACCGGCTGCTGCGGGCCCTGCCCGCTGTGCTGGTGGTGTCGACCGAGGGAGGCCCTTACCCATCGGCGGAGATGGTGGCCGAAGAGATCGCCCAAGACCGTCCGGGACAACAGCTGGTGCTGGACCGGCTACTGGACCTCATGCTGGTCTCCGCGCTGCGCACCTGGTTCGACAACCCCGACACCAACGCCCCGGCGTGGTGCCGCGCGCTGAACGATCCGGTCGCAGGCGCCGCGCTGCGACTGCTCCACGACGCCCCCGCCCACCCGTGGACGGTGGCGGACCTGGCCTCCAAGGTGGGGGTGTCGCGGGCGGCGCTCGCCCGGCGCTTCACCGCGCTGGTCGGCGAACCGCCGATGTCCTACCTCGCGAGCTGGCGGATCGCCCTGGCCGCCGACCTGCTGCGCGAGACAGACCACACGGTGGACACGATCGCAAGGAAGGTGGGCTACGCCAATGCCTTCGCACTGAGCGTGGCGTTCAAACGACTGCGCGGCACCCGCCCCAGCGACCACCGGAGCCCGATACCCGTGCCCCACACACCCGCCGGTCCAGCCCCAACCGTCCTGCCCCCGGGTCGCCGCGGCTGACGGCGCCGTAGTGACCTCGCCGGGACGAACCCCGACCACGGCGGATCCGCCGTCTGGACAGCAAGCCCCAACCGGTCCACCGGCCCTCCGGGTCCACGAACGCCGGGGCCGCCCCTGAACGAGGCAGCCGAGGAAGTGGCCGCCTTCCGCTCCCGGTCGTGACGCCCGGCCGGTCAGCGGATTTCAGGGCCGGCCGGACAGGACACGTCCTTGCCGGGCAGGGCGCCGCGGCCGATCCAGCCGGCGATGAGGGCGTCGGCGCAGCCGTTGCCGTTGCCGAGAATGCCGTGGTTCCATCCCTGCACGGTGACGAACGCCGCCCTCCTGCCGAAGGCGCGGCGGGTGGCCAGCGCCCCGCCGAGGTCGGAGATCCGGTCGCGGGTGTTGTTGAGCATGAGGATGTTGCGCGGGCCGCGGGGGCCGGCCTTGACCGGTTCGCCGGCGGGCCCGCCCGGCCAGAAGGCGCAGGCGTCGACGCCGGCGAACCCGCCCTGGGTGATGGGGTAGCGCCTGGCGTCGGCCCGGGTGTTGCGCCGGTACACCTCCAGCTCGCGCGGCCATGCGGTGTCGGAGCACCGTACGGCGAGGTAGGCGGAGACCTCCCCGTCGCCGCCTGCGGTGACGGCGTCGGTCAGCGCGCTCAGAAGCTCGTGGACCGCCTTCTCGCCGGGCGCTCCCGGGAGCCGGTCGAGATGCTGGAGCAGCCCGGCCAGGGCGGGGAATGTGGTGTCGGAGCGCAGCAGCGCGTACGCTGCCATGCGCAGCCGGCGGCCGTCGACCGTGAGGTCGACGACGCCCGCCGGGTCGGCGTCCAGGCGTCCGGCCAGCGCCAGGAAGCGGGCGCGGACGGCGGGGGCGTCCGCGCCGAGCGGCAGGCCCTGGCCGGCGGCCCAGGCGGCGAAGTCGTCGAAGCGGCGTTCGGTGGCCCGTCCGATCAGCCGGTTCTGGTGGTACCAGCCGTGCTGGCTGTCGACGTTGGAGTCCAGGGTGACGCGGTCGGTGTGCCGGGTGAACATCGTGGCGTAGGCGACGCCCAGGTAGGTGCCGTAGGAGTTGCCGTAGAAGGAGATCTTCTCCTCGCCCAGTGCCCTGCGCAGCAGGTCCATGTCCCTGGCGGTGTCGGCGGTGGTGATGTGCGCCGACACGGGCGCGGCGTTGCGCGCGCAGGAGGCGGCGATCGACTCGGCCATGGAGGCGTCGCCGGGCCGCGGGAACGGCACCTGGGCGTCGATGATCTGCTCGCCGGTCAGACCGCAGGAGATCGGGTTGCTCCTGCCGGTTCCGCGCGGGTCGAACCCGATCAGGTCGTACTGCGCGAAGGCCCGCTGCACGGCCGGAGGGCCCATGGCGGCGAAGGCGACCGTACTGGCCAGCCCGGGCACGCCCGGGCCGCCGGGGTTGGACAACATCACGCCCCGCCGTCCCGGCCCGGCGGCCGGCACGCGGGAGACGGCGATGGCGATCGTCCGCCCGCGCGGCCTGCCGTAGTCCAGGGGCACCCGCAGGGTGGCGCACCTGGCCTCGGCGGGCCAGCCGCCTGAGGGCGCGGAACCGGCGGGGCACGGCCCCCAGTCCCGGTCGCGGAGCAGCGGCCCGTCGGCGGCCCATGCTGCGGTGGCCGGCCCGTGCGTGGCCGGCAGGGAGACGGCCACGAGGGCCGAAACGGCGGTGATCGTGAGGCGTGCGCGCACGGGTGAACTCCTTCGTCGCTGGGATGGGACCCATCCTCACGACCGCCCGCACCGGCCACCACGGAGCTGAACCTCCTCCCGGCCGGGGCAGGGACCCCCACCGGGAGGGGGGTCCAGGTCTACTGCGCGGCCATGCGCGGGGCGCGACAATAGGCCCCGACGAAGGGAGACGAAGGATGTTCGTGCAGCGGTTGCGCGCCGACGCACGGCGCCGCACGGCCTCCGCGGGCCACCTCGCGCTCGGCCTCGCCGCAGGCGTCGCGGCGTTGTCGCTGACAGCACTTGTCCTGGCCGGGCTGGTGGCGCTGCCCGTGGCAGGTCTGGGCCTGCCCGTGCTGGCCGAAGGGCTGGCGCTGGTCCGGGTGCTGGCCGGGCTGCAGCGCGAACGGGCCGCGCGCGTGCTCGGCGCCGCCCACGGCGACCCGCTCCCCACCGTCAGGCCACCGTACGGTGGCGGGCTCGTCCGGCGGCTCGGCGCGCGCCTGCGCGACCCGCGCACGCGGCGCGAGCTGCGCTGGCTGCTCGCCTTCGGGCCGCTCGCCATCGCCACCGCGCTCCCGCCGGCGGGGCTGCTGCTCGCGGCCGCGGCGGTGATCAGCAAGCCGAAGGACCTGCCCGGCAAGGTGGCCGAGGCGTTCGTGGCCGCGCTCCTCCTCCTGACCGCGTGGCTCCTGCTGCCCTGGCTGAGCCGCCTGCAGGCGAAGGCGACCTGGCATCTGCTGATGCCATCCGACCGTGCGGAGCTGGCCGCGCGCGTGGCCCAGCTGACCGCCTCGCGGACGACCGCCGTCGACGTGCAGGCGGCCGAGCTTCGCCGCATCGAGCGCGACCTCCACGACGGCGCCCAAGCCCGGCTGGTCGCGCTCACGATGAGCCTGGGACTGGCCGAGCATTCCATCGCCGGCGACCCCGAGCACGCGCGCCGGCTCGTGGTGGAGGCGCGGGAGTCGGCGACCACCGCGCTGGCCGAGCTGCGGGATCTGGTCCGGGGCGTTCACCCGCCCGTACTCGCCGACCGGGGCCTGCCCGGCGCCCTCGAGGCCGCCGCGATGTTGTGCCCGGTGCCGGTGCGCACGCACCTCGGCGTGGCCGGGCGTCCCTCGCCGCCGGTGGAGTCGGCGATGTACTTCGCCGCCGTCGAAACGCTGGCCAACATCGCCAAGCACAGCTGCGCCGGCCGCGCCTGGATGCGCCTGACGTACGAGGAGGGCGTGCTGCGGCTCGTCGTCGGCGACGACGGCGCCGGCGGCGCTCGCCCCCGTCACGGCAGCGGCCTGGCCGGCATCCGTGAGCGCCTGTCCGTCTTCGACGGCGCCCTCGCCGTGCGCAGCCCTGCCGGCGGGCCCACCGAGATCATCATGGAGGTGCCGTGCGCGTTGTCGTCGCCGAAGACCACGCTCTGCTCAGAGACGGGCTGATCCGGCTGCTGGGCGCGCACGACTTCGACGTCGTCGACGCCGTGGCCACCGGGCCGCTGCTGCTGGACGCGCTGACCCGGCACCGGCCGGACATCGCCGTGGTCGACGTACGGCTGCCGCCCACCCTCACCGACGACGGCCTGCGCGCGGTCGTCCAGGCCCGCCGCACCCAGCCCGGCCTGCCGGTGCTGATCCTGTCGCAGTACGTCGAACAGCTCTACGCCAGAGAACTTCTCTCCAGCGGCAACGGGGTCGGCTACCTGCTCAAGGACCGCATCGGCAAGGTCGCCGAATTCGTCGACGCCGTACGGAGGGTGGCCGCGGGCGGCACCGCGATGGACGCCGAAGTGATCGCCCAGCTGCTCACCCGGCGCGGCCGCGACCAACCGCTCTCCGGGCTGACGGCGCGCGAACGCGAGGTGCTCGAGCTCATGGCCGAGGGACGCTCGAACGCCGCCATCGCCGGCAGGCTGTTCATCACCGAGAAGTCGGTCGGCAAGCACATCACGGCGATCTTCCTCAAGCTGGGACTCGCCCCTTCCGACGACGACAACCGGCGGGTGAGAGCCGTCCTGACCTACCTGCAGTCCGGCTCACGCTGAACCTCCCGCGTCCTCGCACCCGCCCGCCGGGGCGCTCCGGCGCGCACCCCCGCAGGCGGGCCGTCACGACCAGCCCGCGGCCCTGCCCAGCGGGGAGTCGTCGCCCGGGGCCAGCGGCCCGGCCAGGAACACCGGCGCCTGCGCCATGAACCGCGGCCGCTCACCCCGATGCTCCTGGGCGGCGTGCACCGTGAACGGATGCACGACGTACACGTCTCCCGGCAGGCCGGTGGCCAGTTCCACCGGCCGTTCCCGCCCCGCCGCGTCCAGCAGCGGCCCCAGCTCTGCCGGGTCGTGCACCCGCTCGTCCAGCAGGGCGGCCACGTCCCGCTGGCTGCCGGCCCGGACCCTGGTCGGCGCGTCGTCCGGCCCCACCTCCGACAACAGCACCAGCAGCAGCAGCGTCTGCGGACGCCCGCTCACCCCGTAGCCTCCGTCCGGCAGAACGGTGTTGGCGTCGATGTGCCAGCCGCGGTCATCGGCCGGCGCCACCCCCGGGAACCGCACCGGGATGTTGCCCGCGCTGCCGCGCGGCACCCACCTGCCGTGCCCCGCCACCGCGTCCAGCGCGGCGCGCAGCCGCTCACTGCCCATGATCTGCCCGAACGGCCCCTCACCGGTCAGGTCGGCGGTCCACACCACCGGCTTGGTCCACCCCGAAGGGTCGTCGGGAGACAGGCCGATGCGCTGCCACAGCAGCGCCCTGGCCGCGTCGCCCACCTCGCGCGGCACCACAGCCTCGACCTTGGCGAACCCGCGCTCGGCGAACGCCTCTCCATCGATGACATTCATGGCCGGCACGCTAGCAGCGCCGTCGAACCCTTTTTGCCGACGTCTCCGGGCTCACACGAGGGCGAGCTGCGCCGCCCTGGGCTCGAGCGGCCGCGGCGGCGGCGCCCCGCACGCCATCCCGTACACCTGGCACAGCCCGGCGATCTGCCCCGTGATGCGCTCCTCGTAGCCGGGGGAGGGCAGGCCCGCACGATCGTAGAGCTCCTCATAGCGCTCCACCAGGTGCGGATGCGCCCGTGCCAGCCACTGCGCATACCACGCCCGGGTGCCGGGCGGCAGCCGCAACACCACCGGCTCCACGGCCCGCGCGCCCGCCCCCGCGATGCGCCGCACCGTGGCCGTCAGCTGGTCGGCGGCGTCGCTGAGCAGCGGCAGCACCGGGGCCATCAGCACCCGGCAGTCCACGCCCGCCTCCACCAGCGCCGACACCAGCTCCAGCCGCGCCTGCGCGCCGGGCGCGCCCGGCTCGACCGCCCGCCGGATCCGCTCGTCGACGAACGCGATCGACACCGCAACCCGCGCCCCCGCCCGCGCCAGCAGCCCGGCGTCGCGCAGCACCAGCGCGCTTTTGGTGTAGACGGTGAACGGCACCCCCGCCCCTGCCAGCGCCGCGATCACGCCGGGCATCAGCCGGTAGGTCTCCTCGGCCGCCTGGTAGCAGTCGCCGCTGACCCCGACGGCCAGTTCCCGGCCGTCCCAGCGCGCCAGCTCCGCCCGCAACCGCGCCACCGCGTTGGGCTTGACCACGATGCGCGTGTCGAAATCGCCGCCCGCGTCCAGCCCCAGCCGCCGGTGCCCGCCACGGGCGCCGCACCCGAGACAGGCATGAGCGCAACCGCGGTAAGGGGACAGCGCCCACCTCTGGGCGATGCCCGCGGCCTGCGGCACCCGCTCGATCATCGTGCGGGCCTGCAGCTCGTAGAAGCCGCCGCGCACCACCGCGCGCCGCTCGATCAGCGGGCGATCGTCGGCGGCCTCAACCAGCGAAAGCGCGTCCCAAGCCACACCCCCCAGTGGAACACGCATTCGACTGCGTTTTCAAGCGGTTCCCGCACACCCGCCCGCTCCCCGCCGGGCGGACGCGCCGCGACGTGGGGCGCGCGCCACGCGTCGGCCGGCACCTCGCCCAGAGCCGCGCCACAACCCCCGGCCTAAAGTGGTACGCCCGCACCGCTCACCGTCTGGGGGATGACCACCCATGGCCTGGCTCCTGCTCGCCCTCGCCATCGTCTCCGAGGTCCTGGCCACCTCCGCGCTCAAACTCGGCAACGGCTTCACCCATCTCGGCTGGAGCGCCGTCGTGGCCGCCGGCTACATCGTCTCCTTCGTCCTGCTCGCCCAGGCGCTCAAACTCCACCTCGAGGTGGGCACCGCCTACGCCGTCTGGTCCGGCGCCGGCACCGCCGCCATCGCCCTGATCGGCGCCGTGTTCCTGGGGGAGACCCTCACCCCGCTCAAGATCGGCGGCATCCTGCTCATCATCGGCGGCGTCGTCGTCCTCAACCTCGCGGGCGCCCACTGACAGAGATGATGTAGGGGAGCACCTCCCGCCAGTCCTGACCCACCCTCTGACTGACCTCGGGTCTTCAACGGGATCTGTCGGTCTGAGCGGGAAGTGCTCGCCTGCACCCACCGGACGTGGCGT
>NZ_JBDPMB010000016.1:0-211297 GCF_039871615.1 Nonomuraea sp. B10E15 | reverse complement strand
ACGGCGGGCGGCGATCCGTTCCAGCAGCGATGACACCCTGCCTCACCTCCGGCGATTACCATGGATAACCACACGGATACGGATACTAGAGGGTGGCTGTGATCGGCTGCGGTGGAATCGGTGAGAAACATTGATCCGCTGATGGCGGACGATCACTCATCATGATTCCCACGCATCACCAGCCCGAGTACACCCAACCACGATCAGGCAAGTCCCCTGGCCTGCGGTTTCAGGTTGGCACGACCCCATTGGCGACCCGCAGCAGCAGCCCTCTCGTGTAGCCGCCGAAGGGCGGATGGGCGTCGACCATGATCAGCGAGCAGTTGAGACGTCAGTGAGCTGGAACTCGCAGAGCGCAGCTTGCGCAGCGTCGATGTGGTGATGCTGGAGCCTGTTCTCGGACGCCCGCTGCCCTCCAATCGATGGCTGGACGTAGTCGTACAGAACCGATGCACAACGAAGGTTGAGATGCCATGTGCTTGGGCCGGAAGAGTTTATGGCCTCAAGACATCGGATCTGTGGCTGCTGGAGGACTTGAAGGACGCGGACGGTTCCAATCAGCACTGGCCAGTGAGTGTTTCAGTACATGGGAGCGGGTGACCGTCATGGGTCACCGTAGATGAGCGAGAACGAGAAACCGCAGTCGAAGCGGTCGCGGACTGCTGAGAGGCGGTTGGTGCCGCTTTCGGTGTGGCTGTGTCCCGACGCCACCCCCGGAGAGCCCGGCATCAAGGAGCATCCGCGCGTTACCGAGACGGTATGCGGTCGGCATCGCCAGGCCGTAGGGCGGGAACTGTCCCGGCACTTGATCGGCGCCTGCTCCCGTCCGGGTGGCGTCGTAGCGGATGTCTTCCCGACGAGCGAGACGGTGCTTGTCACAGCGGCAGGCATGGAGCGGCTGGGCGTCGGATGTGTTCCGCGTCTCCCGGATGCGCAGCAGCTCGCCGGCCGTCTGCGGCAGGAACTCGCGGCGGATCAGCGGGCGGCGGTGAGGCTACGTCCCTACGGGCCACATCAACTCCGCGAGGCACTGCTTGGTCTCCAAGGTCGGGTTGAGCTGTTGATCGCGGCGCTTCCGCCTTACCCGGAGACCGGACGACCGGCCGGTCCGGCGTCGGCGTCGTGTCCTTCGTGCAAGGCGGAGCAACCGATGCTTGCGATGCCGCAGCTCGGTCGGTTCCTGGAGGATGCGCGGCATGTTCTCGCGCCGGGCGGTCACTTGGCGGTGATCACGACGGCGCGGCATGAGCGGGGGAGGCTGGTGGACCTGGCGCCGGGGATCATCCGGCGGGCAGGCGCGGCCGGGCTGGCCTACGTGCAGCATGTCATCGCGGTGCGCGTCCCGGTGGAGGGTGACGCGCTGGTTGTCCAGGCCGATCCGGCGGAGCTGGGACAGCTTCGCCGTGCCCAGTCGGCGGAGTTGCCGCCGGTCGTGTCGGTGCACGCGGACGTCTGCCTGTTCGCTCGTAGCGCCGGAGGTGCTCGATGAACGAGAGCGTTCTGCCGTCGGTCCTGGCCACGGGTCAGCTGCAGTCGAGGGTGCAGCGGCGTGGTCGGTATGTCGCGGAGTCGATGAGGCATCCGGGCAAGATGCTCCCGTCGATCGCCGCCCAGGTGATCTCGGTGTTCACTGAGCCGGGCGAGCTGGTGGTGGATCCGATGTGCGGGATCGGGACCACGCTGGTGGAGGCGACGCATCTGGGGCGGCACGCGGCGGGGATGGAGTACGAGGCGGACTTCGCCGGTCTCACCGCTGCCAATGTTCAGCACGCTCGTTCGCAAGGGGCGACGGGATTCGCCCGGGTGGCTTGCGGCGACGCGCGGAACATCGCGGCCGTCTTCGCGAACCTGCGAGGTACGGCCGCGCTGGTGCTGACCTCTCCGCCCTATGGGGTGCGGACGCACGGGCATGTCCGCTGCGGGAGCCGGGAGGGTGGCGGGCCGGTGGAGAAGTCGAACCACCGGTACTCCAAGGACAAGGGGAACCTCGCTCACCGGCCGTTGCCTCAGCTGATGGAGGGCTTCGGGCAGATCCTCGTCGGATGCGGGGAACTGTTGCGGCCCGGCGGAGTCGTCGCCATCACCGTTCGGCCGATCCGGGTCAGCGGGCGGCTCGTTGACCTCCCTGGTCAGGTCATCGAGACCGCGGAGGCGGCTGGTCTGGTCCTCACTCACCGTTTGGCGGCTTTGCTGTGCGGTCTGCGTGATGGCCGGTTGGTGCCCCGGGCGTCGTTCTTCCAGATGCTGGAGGCCTGGAGGGGTCAGGAGAAGGGGCAGCCGGTGTGCGCTGCGGCGCATGAGGATCTTCTCATTCTGCGCAAGCGAGGTGATGAAGGTTGAGGGCGACACTTCATCACAGCTCGACGGTCCTCAATCGCAGCCCGTCGCCGTCCACAGGCTGTGCACGGCGGTCCGGGTCTCGCCTGGTGAGAAGTTGTGTCCAGGCGGTCGTTGACACGGGTGGTCGAGGCGAGCGGTCATGTAGGGCCGCCGGGGGTGGGCGGGCCCGTAGGGCCCGATCCGGTCGCCGGTGGACGCGGGGACCCGTTCCGAACCGGGGCGGGTCGTGAGCGGCGCAGATCACGGGCTGCGGCTGGTCGTGCCGGTGGAGGAGCTCAGGCTCACCCCCGGCACGGCCGGCGTGCTGCTGCGGATCCTGCTCAAGGCCGCCGCCCGCGTGAAGCAGCCGCAGACTGCGAAGGAGCAGCAGAGATGACGATCAGGTTCGGCTTCTACGGCCGGGTGTCGACCGAGGACAACCAGGATCCGGAGGCGTCACGGGCCTGGCAGTTGCATCGGGCGCGGGCGCTGATCGAGTCGCGGGGCGGGGAGATCGTCGCGGAGTTCTTCGACGTCGACAAGTCCCGCTCCATCCCCTGGCAGCTCCGGCCGCACGCGGCGGCGCTGATCGAGGAGCTGAAGGACCCTCGGCGGGGCTTCGACGCGGTCGTGATCGGGGAGCCGCAGCGGGCCTTCTACGGCAACCAGTACAGCCTGACGTTCCCGTTGTTCGAGCACTTCGGTGTGCCGTTGTGGGTGCCCGAGGTGGGCGGGCCGATCGATCCGGCGAACGAGGCCCACGACATGATTATGGGCGTCTTCGGCGGGCTGTCGAAAGGCGAGCGAAACCGGATCAAGATCCGGGTACGTGCCGCGATGGCGGCGATCACCGCGACCGAAGGCAGATTTCTGGGCGGGCGTCCGCCGTACGGGTACAGCCTCCAAGACGCCGGTCCGCATCCGAACCCCGGTAAGGCGGCCGACGGGCGGAGGCTGCGGCGGCTGGTGGCCGATCCGGTCACCTCGCGGGTGGTGCGGTGGATTTACAGCGAGTTCCTCAGAGGGCGGGGGTATCTGGACATCGCCGAGGAGTTGACGCTGCAGGGCATTCTGTCGCCGTCGGCCAGCGATCCTGGGCGGAACAAGCACCGCAATCAGAACGCGTGGTCGAAGTACGCCGTCCGAGTGATCCTCACTAACCCGCGCTACACCGGCCATCAGGTGTGGAACAAGCAGCGCAAGGATGAGATTCTCCTGGATGTGGAGAACGTCGCGCTGGGGACGACGACCAAGCAGCGGTGGAACACCAAGGACCAGTGGATCTGGTCGGAGCATCCGGTCCATGACGCGATCGTGAGCGTCGAGGAGTACCAGCGGGTCCAGGAGATTCTCGCCACGCGTGCCAGGGGCACATTCAGCCAGCGTCCTCACCCCACCCGGCGTCCGTACGCCTTCCGGGGTGTGCTGTTCTGCGGTTACTGCGAGCGCCGGATGCAGGGGAACTGGAACAACCGGCAGGCCTACTACCGGTGCCGCTTTCCTGCCCAGTACGCCATCACCAACGACCTCGACCATCCCAAGGTCGTCTACCTGCGCGAGTCGGAGATCTTGGGTGAGGTCGATGGCTGGCTGGGGACCGCGTTCGGCCCGGACAGATTGGAGCACACGATCGCGGCGATGGCCGAGCAAGTGATCGACCCGAACGAGGCGGCTCTGATCGGTCTGCGGAAGCGGTTGTCGCAGTGTGATCGCAAGCTCAACCAGTACCGATCCGCCCTCGACGCCGGAGGCGACCCGATCGAGATCTCCTCATGGATCAACGAGACGAAGAGCGAACGCGCCCGCCTGGAAGGTGAGTTGAAGGCCGTCCCAGCCGCACAACGCATCAGCGCCGCCGAGATCAGGGCCATGATCGAGGAGGTCGGGGACCTAGTCCGGCTGGTCTCGGAAGCGGACCCGGACGACAAGGCCCAGCTCTACAGCCAGCTCGGACTGAAGCTCACGTACTACCCAGAAAAGCAATATGTGGAGGCCCGGATCGAACCGGAACCCCCACATGTGCGAGCGGTGTGTGTCCGAGGGGGGACTTGAACCCCCATGCCCATCACTGGGCACTAGCACCTCAAGCTAGCGCGTCTGCCTATTCCGCCACCCGGACTTGGTGCCTGCACGCGGGACCGTCATCCCGCGTCGGCTCAGTAAGGCTAGCAAACTCTGAGGGGTGCGTCATACCGAGAATCCGGCCTCCTGCCGAAAGGTGGCTCTGGGGGCGCGGGAATGCCGGGTGATGGCCCGTCGCGGGGTCGCTGATGGGCCGCTCATGACGTACGCCAGAGCGCATTGGCCCAGTTGGGGATGGTTTGGGCTGTGTGGCGTTGGTGAATTTCTGGGGTCGCGGTGAAAAGGCCTTGCGACAACCTTGGGTACTGCTACGGTTACGGACCGTTGAGGGGTGAGAGTCCACGGACCGGCTCCATCCACACTGGGCCGGTTCTGGATAGCGGGAGGTCACGTGGCGCGCGCGGCGATGCATCAGCCGAGGGAGAAGTCCCTCGTTGTGCGTCGCCTGCCCGTGACCTCCCAGGGGCAGGACACGGCCACCGATCGGGTCGACCGGATGGCGCGGTTCGCGGCCGGTGCCCGTCGGCTCGTCATGCGGGCAACCGCGGTCGGCTTCCTGGTAGCCGCCGGGTGGTTGCTCGCTGTTCTGTTCGGTATGCTCACCGCCGCTCCGGCGGCCGCGGACTCCACCGCGGCGACGGGAGCGTCCGCAACAACAGCCGTGGGGCTTCCCGCGTCTGCAACGGCGGCCGCGGATCTTTCCGCGTCTGCGACATCGGCCGCGGGGCTTCCCGTGACCGAAACGGCCGCGGTCCCCTCCGCGGTCACAGAAGTCGGCGCGTCGGCCGCCTCCCTCGACCCTGACCACGTCTCGGCGTCCGACAACGCCGAAGCCATGGCGGGGCGCACGGTCGACGGCCTCAACAGCCAGCAGGATCCTGGCCTGCCGACACCGTCCACCGCCGGCCAGATCCTGGACACCAACGGCTTGGTGCCCAACGGCGGTGGCAGCGGCCCTTTCGGGTCCGCCACCGGGGATGACGCGAGGTCAGGGTTCGACCCGCGGCTCGAGGCGCGGCGTGCACCTCTGGCGTACGTGCTTCCCCCCGTCGTCCGCACAGCGGCGGACGACCCTTCTTTCTCACCTGACTGATCCCCGCCCGGGTACCGGCCGGTCACGCGCGACGGAAGACGTCGCGGGCAAGGCGACGCCGGGCCCTTCTCCAAGTAATCGCGGCGGAGCGCGGCTCTGATCCCCTCCGCCGGCGGGTGAACACGTCAGTTCAGCTGGTTCGCGAATCCGAGGTCTCCGCTGTGCGCGAAACCTCGCACGGCCTCGGGCTGTCCGCGAGCTGTTCAGGTAATCCCCCCAAGAACCACAAGGAGCATCGATATGCGTACGTGGGCGAAGGCATCGACCCCTGCGGCCCTTCTCGCGGTGGCCGTCATGTCGTTCGGCGGCAGCGGCACCGCGCTGGCCGACACCTCGGGCGACGCGTCCATCGGCGGCGGCAACCAGGTCGACCTGCCGATCTCGCTGCCCATCGACATCAGCGGCAACTCCGTCGCGGCGGTCGGCTCGTCGCAGGCCTCTTCGCAGGGCGGCGCCGAGGTCGTGAACAACCGCGGCGGTGGCGGCATCCCCAACCGCACGTCGGGTAACGCGAGCATTCTCGGCGGCAACCAGGTCGACGCGCCGATCAGCGCCCCGATCAACGCCTGCGGCAACGCCGTCTCGCTGATCGGCAGGTCCGACGCGGGCTGCAAGGGTGGCGCTGAGGTGCGCAACCAGGGCCGGGGCGGTACGGGCGGCAACCGTACGTCGGGCGATGCGAGCATCCTCGGCGGCAACCAGGTCACCGCGCCCATCAGCGCCCCGATCAACGCCTGCGGAAACGCGGTCGCGATCTTCGGCGACGCGACGGCGGGCTGCAAGGGCGGCGCCACGGTGAAGAACTCCGGCAAGGGCGGCCCGGGCGGCAACCGCACCTCGGGGCGGGCGAGCATTCTCGGCGGCAACCAGGTCGTCGCGCCGATCAGCGCCCCGATCAACATCTGCGGCAACTCGGTGGCGGTCGTCGGGCGGGCGTTCTCGGGCTGCAAGGGCGGGTCGTCGGTCACCAACGGCGACCCCAAGCGCGGCTACCACCACAAGGGCCGTCACGTGGGCTCGCGGGGCAACGACACCGACGGCCGGTTCGGGGTCGGCAGCGGCAACCAGGTGGTGGCGCCGATCACCCTGCCCATCAACGTCTGCGGCAACGCCGTGGGCAATGCCACGGCCGGATGCGCGGGAGGGGCGACCGTACACAACTCCGGCAGGGGCACGGGCGGCAACCGCACCTCGGGCAACGCGAGCATCCTCGGCGGCAACCAGGTCATCGCGCCGATCACCGCGCCGGTCAACGTCTGCGGCAACGCCGTGGCGCTGGTCGGCCGCGCGTTCGCCGGCTGCAAGGGCGGCGCCCACGTGAAGGAGCCCGGCAGGGGCACGGGCGGCAACCGCACCTCGGGCAACGCGAGCATCCTCGGCGGCAACCAGGTCATCGCCCCGATCACCGCGCCGATCAACGTCTGCGGCAACGCGGTGGCCGTCCTGGGCGATGCCGCGGCCGGATGCCTGGGCGGGGCGCACGTCGGCAAGCCGGGGCACGGAGGACTCAGCGGCCACCAGCGCTTCGCCCGCACCACCGCCAAGACCGCGGCGGCCAAGGGCGGCGTGCTGCCCGTGATCCCGGGCATGCCGGCCCTGGGCGGGACGCCGGACTTCGGCGGCGTCGGCGACGTCGCCAAGCTGCAGGGCGGCGGCCTGACCTCGCTGCCCCTCCTCGATGACGCCTCCCGCACACTCGGCCTACCGAGTGTGCCCGGCCTGCCCGGGCTGCCCGCCCAGGCGAAGACCCCGGCCGCGCCCAAGCGGACCGTCGTGACGCCGGCCAAGCCGAAGAAGCGGACCGCGGCCCCGGCCGACAGGTCCGGTCACGCCCGGCCTTCCGGCGCCGCCGCCTCCCCGCTCGCTCCGGCGACGTCGCTGGTGGCCTCGACCCCGGCCGGCGGCGTGGTGACCTCCGCCACCCGTAACCTGCCTGTCGGAAACCTGGGCCTGATGAGCGCCGAGCAGCCGGCCGGTGTGACGGGGATGAACTCCAGCTCGCTGCTCGCCCTCATGCTCGGTGGGCTGTTCGCCGCCTCGGCCACCCTGTTCGCGACTGCCCGCCGGTTCCGTCCGGGCCGCAGGCACTGAGCAGGACGCCGCAGGCGCTGCGCAGGGCACAGCAGGTGCGTAACAGCGCCTGACCAGATCGGCTGACGCTCGCGTCCGGCGAGCGGTCAGCGAGAGATGCTTTGCCCGTTCCGGGGGCGCGGCCCGGGGCGGGCAAAGCCATGTCCGCGTGCAACATGTCCGCGTGCAACATGTCACCCTTCAAAACGTGCGCCGGACTCGCATGACCTTCCGGCGCAGGCGTACGTGTCGGCTGCCGTCGGGGTGCACGCGTACGCGCGCGAGCTCCCACTGACCGTACTCTGCGTGTTCGGTCAGCAGTTGACGTGCGGCTTCGCGAGTGAGGTCGCGCGGAATGAAGATATCCATGTAGGAGTAGTCGAGCACAACGATTAGTCTCCAGAGTGAGTCAGGGCGCCATGCCGCTCGATGAGCCTTATTCTGCGTGCTTGTGGGTGGACCCGGAAGCCAGTGGGTAGCCCGGGGGGAAGGAAATTTCCGCGAGTCGGGTTACCTTTCAGTCTGTGCCGACTCCCGGCAGGGGGATAGCTAGCGAACAGCGAGGTAGGAAGCAGCGTGCCAGCCAAGAACGGCAGCGCCGGCGGAACACGCCTGGTGATAGTCGAGTCGCCCGCCAAGGCGAAGACCATCGCGGGCTACCTCGGGCGCGGCTACATCGTCGAATCGAGCATCGGCCACATCCGCGATCTGCCGGAGAAGGCCGACGACATTCCCGAGAAGTTCAAGGGTGCGCCTTGGGCCCGCCTCGGGGTGAATGTCGAGCACGAGTTCGAGCCGCTGTACGTCGTCAACCCAGACAAGCGATCGCAGGTCAACAAGCTGCGGCAGCTGCTGAAGGATGCCGACGAGCTCTATCTGGCCACTGACGAGGACCGCGAGGGCGAGGCGATCGCCTGGCACCTGCGCGAGGTGCTCAAGCCCAAGGTCCCGGTGCACCGCATGGTCTTCCACGAGATCACCCAGCAGGCGATCCAGGACGCCGTGGCCAACCCGCGCGACCTCAACCTGCGCCTTGTCGACGCCCAGGAGACCCGGCGCATCCTCGACCGGCTCTACGGCTACGAAGTCAGCCCCGTCCTGTGGAAGAAGGTCAAGCCGCGCCTGTCGGCGGGCCGCGTGCAGTCGGTGGCGACCCGGCTGGTGGTGGAGCGCGAGCGCGACCGTATGGCGTTCACGTCCGCCCACTACTGGGATCTGCAGGCGCTGTTCGACACCGGCAAGGCGGAGGAGCGGCCGCGCGACTTCACCGCGACGCTGACCGTGGTCGACGGCAAGCGGGTGGCGCAGGGGCGCGATTTCACCAGCACGGGCCGGCTGAAGAACGCCGACGTGCTCCACCTGTCCGAGGCCGCCGCGGGCGAGCTGGCGGGCCGGCTGCGGGGTTCGTCATTCGGGGTCAAGTCGGTCGAGCGCAAGCCGTACACCCGCAAGCCCTACGCGCCGTTCAGGACGACCACGCTGCAGCAGGAGGCCAGCAGGAAGCTGGGGTTCTCCGCGAAATACACCATGCAGGTGGCGCAGCGGCTCTACGAGAACGGCTTCATCACCTACATGCGTACCGACAGCATCACGCTGTCGGAGACGGCGGTGGCGGCCGCGCGCTCACAGGCGATCAAGCTGTACGGCGCCGCGTACGTCCCCGACAAGCCCCGCGTCTACGCCAGCAAGGTGAAGAGCGCGCAGGAGGCGCACGAGGCGATCAGGCCGTCGGGCGAGGAGTTCCGCACGCCGGGCGAGACCGGGTTGTCGGGCGACATGTTCCGGCTGTACGAGCTGATCTGGCAGCGTACGGTGTCCTCGCAGATGAAGGACGCGGTCGGCGAGTCGATCACGGTGAAGGTGGCCGGCCGGTCGTCGGGGGGCGAGGACGTCGAGTTCAGCGCCTCGGGGCGGACGATCACGTTCTACGGGTTCCTCAAGGCGTACGTCGAGGGGTCAGATGATCCGTCGACCGACCGCGACGACTCGGAGAAGCGGCTGCCCAACCTGGCCGAGGGCGACGCGCTCACCGTCACCCGGCTCGACGTGGCCGGCCACTCGACCAAGCCGCCCGCCCGTTACACCGAGGCGTCGCTGGTCAAGGAGCTGGAGGATCGCGAGATCGGGCGGCCGTCGACGTACGCCTCGATCATCGGCACGATCCTCGACCGCGGCTACGTGTTCAAGAAGGGCACGGCCCTGGTGCCGTCGTTCCTGGCGTTCGCGGTGGTCAACCTGCTCGAGCAACATTTCGGCAACCTGGTCGACTACGACTTCACGGCCGAGATGGAGAAGGTGCTCGACGACATCGCCAACGACCGGGCGGAGCGGGTGCCGGAGCTGCAGCGCTTCTATTACGGTGTCGACGGCGACGAGGGCCTGAAGGAGATGGTCACCGACCTCGGCGACATCGACGCCAAGGAGATCAGCTCGTTCCCGGTGAAGGGCACCGACATCGTGCTGCGGGTCGGGCGTTACGGCCCCTATCTCGACCGTGACGGCTCGCGGGTCAACGTGCCCGAGGACATGACGCCCGACGAGCTGACGGCGGAGAAGGCGGAGGAGCTGTTCTCGCGGCCGACGGGTGACAGGGAGCTGGGGAAGGACCCGGCGACCGGCCACACGGTCGTGGCGAAGGACGGCCGTTACGGGCCTTACGTGACGGAGGTCCTGCCGGAGCCGGCCGAGGACGAAGCTCCCAAGAAGCGCAAGAAGGCGGATGCACCGAAGCCGCGTACGAGTTCGTTGTTCAAGTCGATGTCGCTCGACACGATCACGCTCGAGGACGCGCTCAAGCTGCTGTCCATCCCCAGGCCTGTGGGCGAGCTCGACGGCGAGGAGGTCGTGGCCTACAACGGCAAGTTCGGCCCCTACCTGAAGAAGGGCACCGACTCCCGTTCGCTGGCCTCCGAGGAAGACCTGCTGACGGTCACCATCGAGCAGGCCAAGGAGTTGTTCGCGCAGCCGAAGCAGCGCGGCCGGCGGGCCGCGGCCGCGGCGCCGCTGCGGGAGCTGGGCGACGACCCCAACTCCAAGAAGCCGGTCGTGGTGAAGGAGGGCAGGTTCGGCCCTTACGTCACCGACGGCGAGACGAACGCGTCGCTGCGCAAGGGCGACACGGTCGAGGACATCACGATCGAGCGGGCGGCGGAGCTGCTGGCCGAGCGTCGTGAGCGGGCTCCCGCGCCGAAGAAGTCGTCGAGGAAGGCTCCGGCGAAAAAGGCCACCGCGAAGAAGCAGGCGACCAAGTCGTAAGTAACATCAGTATGTGTTGTTCGTCCTGATGTTTCTGGGCGTCGTCGCGCTCGCGCATTTCTATCTGTGGCATCGGATGGTGCGTTCGACGACGGGCCCCGGGCGGTTGCGCAAGGCGCTGACCTGGGGCCTGGTGGGCATGGTGCTGCTCGTGGCCGCGGCTTTCGCGGGCTCGCGGGTGGAGTGGGGGCACTGGCTCGCCTGGCCGGGCTACCTGTGGGTGGCCGTGATGTTCTACCTGGTCGTCTTCCTGGTCGTGCTGGAGATCCCGCGGGCCGTGGTGGCGCTGCTGTCGCGCCGGGCCGCTCCGCGGAGCGCGACGCCCGAGCCAGAGCCGGTGCCGGTGCTCGCCGGAGCCGGCGGCCCCGCCGAGGAGGAGCCGGTCGCGCCTCCCGCGGCGGAGGCGGCTCCGATGAGCAGGCGGCTCTTCCTGGGGCGGGCCACCGCCGCGGTCGCCGGCGTGGGTGCGCTGGGCACGGTCGGGTACGGCGTGACGACCGCTCTGGGCGACCCCGTGACCGAACGGGTCGCGGTCACGCTGCCCAAGCTGGATCCCCGGCTCAGCGGCCTGCGGTTCGCCGTGGTGAGCGACGTACACCTGGGGCCGCTGACAGGGCTGCGGCACACCGAGCGCATCGTCCGCATGATCAACGGCCTGGAGGCCGACGTGGTGGCGATCGTGGGCGACCTGGTGGATGGGCCGGTCGCCGAGCTGGGGCCGCTGGCCCGGCCGCTCAAGAGCCTGGAGTCCCGCTACGGGGCCTATTTCGTGACCGGTAACCACGAGTACTACGTGTCCGGAGGCCCCGGCGAGTGGATCGAGGAACTCGCGGAGCTCGGCGTACGTTCTCTGCGCAACGAACGCGTGGAGATCCGGCACCAGGGCGCCGTGCTCGACCTGGCCGGCGTCAACGACGTCGGCGGGGCGGACGCGGGCGACCCTCCGGACTTCGACAGGGCTCTCGGCGGGCGCGCGGCGGGCAGGAGCACCGTGCTGCTCGCCCACCAGCCCATCCAGGTCGCCGAGGCCGCCCGTCACGGCGTCGACCTGCAGCTGTCGGGGCACACGCACGGCGGCCAGCTCGCGCCGTTCAACCTGGTGGTGGGGCTGCAGCAGCCGGTGGTGTCGGGGCTGGCCACGGTCGACGGCGTGCCGGTCTATGTGACCAGGGGCGCCGGGTTCTGGGGGCCGCCGGTGCGCGTGGGGGCTCCGCCCGAGATCACGATGCTCGAGTTGCGCGTCTGACTTTCCGCAATCCGCTGGTCACCTAGGGCCATGATGGCGTACAGTATCCGACCGGATACGAGTCGGAGGTGCGCCGTGGGTTCGTCGCCGGTGGAGCGGGTGCTGCGGCAGGAGGTCGCGCTCTGGGCCGAGCGCGGCGGCCTGCTGTTCAAGCAGGCCAGGCATGCCGCGAGCCTCAACCAGAAGGCCCTGGCCAGCGTGAGCGGCACCTCGCGCACGACGCTGTCGGCCTACGAGCACGGCAGGAAGTCGCCGACGCTGGAGACGGCCGGGCGCATTCTCGACGCCGCCGGGTTCCGGCTGGTGCTGGAGGCGAAGGTCGAGTTCGCCGCGCGCGTGCGCGGCGACGGGCGCACGTTCCACGTGCCGAGCCGGCTGCGGCGGTTGCCGGTCGCGGCGGCGCTGGGCGTCGTGCGGCTGCGCGGTCACGCCCACGACCTGGCCGACCGCGACCAGCGGCGGGTCGCCTACACCACGCTGTTGTGCGAGGGCGGGCCGCAGGAGCTGCTCGACCACGTCGACGGCGTGCTGCTGGTCGAGCTGTTCGACGAGCTGGAGCTGCCGCCCGACATCCGCGCCGAATGGCGGCCATTGGTGGAGGCGGCGCGACATGAGGCCGGAGCTGTCAATTGATGATGGATTTGGGGCCCCTTTCGAGGTGCGAAACCTGCGCACCAGCCCGCGGACGTAATACCCTCAGCCACGAGCAGCCGGGCATTTCCGGCTTCTCTCCCGACTGCCCGCTTCCGGTCAACACCTGGATACGCTGAAATCATGACTGCCCCTGGCCGACGCCGCCCGGCTCACGTGCTGGCCAATGCGCCATTCCGGCGGCTGTGGACCGCCATGTCGGTGTGCAGTCTCGGCGACTGGCTCAACATCCTGGCGCTGACCGCGCTGGCCGGAAACCTGATGCAGGACGACTACCGCGTGCAGTCGCTGGCCATCGGCGGCGTGTTCGTGGCCAAGATGTTGCCCGCCATCCTGCTCGGGCCGCTCGCGGGGGTGTTCGCCGACAGGTTCGACCGGCGGCTGACGATGTTCGCGGCCGACCTCGCCCGGTTCGCCATCGTGTTGTCGATCCCGTTCGTGCACAGCTACCAGTGGGTGATCATCGCGACCCTCCTGGTCGAGTGCATCAACCTGTTCTGGGTCCCGGCCAAGGACGCCACCGTCCCCAACCTGGTGCCCAAGGAGCAGCTCGAGTCGGCCAACCAGCTCAACCTGCTGGTCACCTACGGCACCGCGCCGATCGCCGCCATGCTCTTCGCCGCGCTGTCCGTGGTGGGCGACGTGGTCACGAGCACGGTGCCGTTCCTGTCCGGCCGCGACGCCACAGGGCTGGCGCTCATCGTCAACGCCTGCGCCTACCTCGTGTCGGCCTTCCTGATCTTCACGCTGCGCGGCATTCCCAAGCGTGACGGCGCCATCTCCACGCCGTCCGTGCTCAAGCAGGTCATCGAGGGCTGGCGGTTCGTCGGCGGCCACCGGATGGTGCGCGGCCTCATCATCGGCATGCTGGGCGCGTTCGCCGCCGGCGGGGCCGTGGTCGGCGTCGCCAAGATCTACGTCGGTGCGCTCGGCGGCGGCGACGCGGCCTACGGCGTCGTGTTCGGCGCGGTCTTCGTCGGCATGGCGCTGGGCATGTTCTTCGGGCCCAGGCTGCTGCGCCAGTTGTCGCGCAGGCGGCTGTTCGGCCTGGCCATCACCGTGGCGGGGCTGGTGCTCGTCACGATCGCGCTGGTGCACAACCTGCCGATCGTGGTCATGCTGACCGTCGTGCTCGGCGCGTGCGCGGGCATCGCCTGGATCATCGGCTACACGCTGATCGGGCTCGAGGTCGAAGACGGGCTGCGCGGCCGTACGTTCGCGTTCCTGCAGTCCACCGCGCGCGTGACGCTCCTGCTCGTGGTCGCCGTGGCCAACCCGGTGGCGGCGATCTTCGGCGTGCACGTGCTCGACCTGGGCGAGTTCGCCTACCAGTTCGACGGGTCCAACCTGGTGCTGCTGATCGGCGGCGTGCTCGCGACCGCCGTCGGCCTCCTCGCGCTGCGCCACATGGACGACAGGAAGGGCGTGCCCCTCACCGCCGACCTGATCGCCGCGGTGCGGGGCGAGCGGCTGGGCACCGAGCGGGCCGAGCACGTGCCGGGCCTGTTCGTGGCGTTCGAGGGCGGCGAAGGGTCGGGCAAGACCACCCAGTCGCGGCTGATCGCCATCTGGCTGCGCGACCAGGGCTACGACGTCGTGCAGACGCGCGAGCCCGGCTCCACCAAGGTCGGCATGCGGCTGCGCGCCATCCTGCTCGACGCGGCCGAGCGCGGCCTGTCGGCCCGTGCCGAGGCCCTGCTCTACGCCGCCGACCGGGCCGAGCACGTGGAGAAGGTGATCAGGCCCGCCCTCTACCGCGGCTCGCTCGTGGTCACCGACCGCTACGTCGACTCCTCGCTGGCCTACCAGGGCGCCGGCCGGGCGCTCGACCCCGAGGACGTGTCCAAGATCAACGCTTGGGCGACCGGCGGGCTGGTGCCGCACCTGACCGTCCTCATCGACACGCCGCCCCAGGTGGGGCTCACCCGGCTGGGCGGCGCGGCCGACCGCATCGAGGCGGAGCCGCTGGAGTTCCACGAGCGGGTGCGCAAGGAGTTCCGCAAGCTGGCCGCCGCGGCGCCCGAGCGCTACCTCGTGGTCGACGGCACCCTGCCGGCCGAGGTGCTCACCCGCCAGATCCAGGACCGTATCCACGAGATCCTGCCCGACCCGGTGCCGAGGGAGTCAGAAGACGCCACCGGCACGATGCCCGCCATCCGCGACTAGCCTTGCCTCGTGACGGTTTTCGCTGACCTGGTCGGTCAGGACCAAGCCACCGCCGTGCTCTCGCGGGCCGCGGCGGCGGCCGGCGAGGTCATCGGGGGCGGGCGCGGCGCGGGCATGACGCACGCCTGGCTGTTCACCGGCCCGCCCGGATCGGGCAGGGAAGAGGCCGCCCGCGCCTTCGCCGCGGCGCTGCTGTGCCCCGACGCCGGCTGCGGCCACTGCGACCAGTGCCACCAGGTGCTGATCGGCTCGCATCCCGACCTGGAGTCCGTACGCCCGGAAGGCCTGTCCTACAGCGTCAAGCAGACCCGCGAGCTCATCCTGCGCGCGGCCGGGGCGCCCACGCAGGGCCGGTGGCGGGTCATCCTGTTCGAAGACGCCGACCGGGCCACGGAGTCGGCCGCCAACGCCCTGCTCAAGGCCATCGAGGAGCCGCCGCCTCGCACGGTGTGGCTGTTGTGCTCCCCCGCCCCCGACGACCTGATGATCACCATCAGGTCCCGCTGCCGGCTGGTCACCCTCACCACACCCGCCACGGAGGCCGTCGCCCACGTGCTGGCCACCCGTGACAGCGTGCCGCACGACATCGCCAGGTTCGCCGCCAGAGCCGCCCAGGGGCACGTCAGCAGGGCGCGGGCACTGGCCCTCGACGAGGGAGCCAGGGCACGCCGCGAGGCGGTGCTGAGCATTCCACGCGCGCTGACGGGGGTCGGCGAGTGCGTGGCCGCGGCCGAGCGGCTGGTGAAGACGGCCGAGGAAGAGGCCGCCGCCGCCACGGCCGCCCTCAACGACAACGAGACCGCCGAGCTGCGCAAGATCTACGGCGAGGGCTCCACGGGCAAAGGGCTCAACCGGGGGCTCGTACGCGGCGGCGCGGGCGCGCTGAAGGAGCTGGAGGACCGGCAGAAGTCCCGGGCCACCCGCATCAAACGCGATTCGCTGGACTCGGCGTTGCTGGAGCTGGTGTCCTACTACCGCGACGTGCTGGCCATGCAGTTCGGCGCCGCCATCGAGCTGGCCAACGACGACATCCGCTTCGACCTCGACCAGCTGGCCAAGGCGTCCACCCCCGAGGAGACGCTGCGGCGGATCGACGCGATCATGCAGTGCCGGGAACGCCTGGCCGCCAACGTCAACCCCCAGATCGCGATCGAGGCCATGATGCTGGCGCTCCGCCCATGAGATGACCGGGTGACAGAAGCAGCAGACGAGGCCGCCAGGCGTCTCTGTTACGTGGAAGTCGAACTGCTCACCCAACAGGAAGCCCTCGCCCGGCAGCGCGTGGACGTGGCGTCGATCTTCGCCGAGCACCACGTCGGCCTCGTACGGCTGGCCCTGATCATGCTCGGTGACCAGGCCAGCGCCGAGGACGTCGTGCAGGAGGCGTTCGCCCGCACCCACGCCGGCCGGGGCAGGCTGCGCGACGCCGACAAGGCGCTGGCCTACGTACGTTCCGCGGTGCTCAACGGGTGCCGGTCGGTGCTGCGCAGGCGGGCGACCGCGTTCCGGCGCGCGGTGCCGTACGAACCGCCTGTCTGGTCGGCGGAGAGCGCCGCGATGCTCGGGGAGGAACGGCGCGAGGTGCTGCTGGCGCTGCGCGAGCTGCCGCGCCGGCAGCGCGAGGCCCTCACCCTGCGCTACTACTTCGACCTCACCGACCAGGAGGTCGCCGACACCATGCGGATCAGCGCCGGCACGGCCCGATCCACCATCGCGCGGGGGCTCGCCGCACTCGGCCGGGCACTCGGGGAGGAATCATGAACCACAGCCCGACCGAAGACCGGCTGCGCGAGGCGCTCACGGAGGCGGGCGCCACGCTCGACCCCAGCACGCTCAGGCCGCTGCGGGCGCCGGAGCGGCGCTTCCGGCTGAACCACCGGCTGGTGACGGCGGCCGCGGCGGTCGTGCTCGCGGGGACGGCGGCCGCGGTGGGGCTGGGCGGACCGGGCGACGTCAACCACGCGGTCGCGACCAACGCGGAAGCAGTCCCGATCGACCAGGCCGATATGATCATCCGACTGTGCACGAAGAAAATGTGTGAAGGCCGCGAAGCCACGCCTGCACAGATACATGCCATTGAGCAGGCGATATGGAGGCAACCAGAGGTCGAGGCGGTGGCCTTCGAGGGCCAGGTGTCCGCCTACGAACGCTTCCGCAAGGAATTCGCGAACGATCAGGCGCTGCTGGCCAGGATCCAGCCGGCTGACATGCCGCCGTCGTTCCGGCTCAATCTCAAGGACGGGGCGGCTCCGGAACAGGTGGGGGCGGCACTTCCCAAGCTGCCCGGCGTCTTCAGCCGCGTTGACGTGCCTGCCCATCGTGCCTTCCTCGACCAGATGGAGACCGAGCTCGCCGATGGTGCGGACGTCAGCGTTTTCCTCTGCGGCCGTGGGTCGTCCCAGCCTGCGTGCGGGGCGAAGCGTACCTCTTCCGATGGGCAGGACGTCGAGGTCGTGAAGGAAGGGAGGAAGGTGACGGAGGCGCAGAAGACGGCGATCGAAAAGCTGATCGAGGACATGCCCGAGGTTGACTCGTTCGTCTTCGAGGACCAGGAGGCGGCGTACAGGTCCTTCCGTAAGCAGAACGACGATGAGAAGATGGCGAACGCCATCAAAGTGGAGGACATGCCGGAATCCTTCAGGTTGAAGCTCGTGCAGGAGACCGACGCGGGCAGTGTTGTTCGCACGCTCCAAAGGCAGCCGGGGGTGGCCTCCGTCAACAGCCGTGAGTGCGCCCTGCGAAACATCTCGATCCTGCGCATCTACGGGCTGTCGCTGCCGGCAGACGTGGTGTGCGGCGCGGAAAGGTGATCTGCCGCGCCTGACTCTCGGCGCGGATGGGCACGTAATGTGGCAACGGAAGGCCGCAAGGACCCCCGATGCCGGTCAAGGAGGCGAGCTCGAGCCCATGGGAATGATCATGGCCGTGAGCTTCACCCGCTACGGAAGGCTCTACTACCTCGACCCGGGCGGGCACAGCCCCAAGGTGGGCGACAAGGTGCTCGTACCCACCGACTCGGGTCCAGAGGTGGCGGAGTGCGTGTGGGCGCCCCAATGGAGCAGCGAGGACATCGACGGACTGCCGGTGTGCGCCGGGCCGGCGGAGGAGGAACACCTCGCCCGCGACGAAACCAACAAACGCCGCAGGGCCGAAGCCCGCAGCGTGGCCAAACGCCTCATCAAACGGCACACCCTGCCCATGAAGGTCGTCGGCGTCGACTACCTCGACGAGGACAACGTCTTCACCGTCTACTTCTCTGCGCCCCACCGGGTCGACTTCCGCGCCCTCGTCCGCGACCTGGCCCGCAACCTGCGGGCCAGGGTCGAACTCCGGCAGATCGGCCCCAGGGACGAGGCGCGCCTCCAGGGCGGCATCGGCCCCTGCGGGCGCGACCTGTGCTGCGCGACGTTCCTCAAGGACTTCGAGCCGGTGTCCGTCCGCATGGCCAAAGACCAGGACCTCCCGGTCAACCCGCTGCGGATCGCGGGGGCCTGCGGGCGGCTCATGTGCTGCCTCAAGTACGAACACCCCCTCTACCAGGAGTTCCGCGCCTCGGCGCCCCGAGTGGGGACGAACGTGGAAACCCCGGAAGGCCCCGGGACCGTGGTGGGGCACAACGTACCGTCCGACTCGGTGGTGGTGCGGCTCAACGACGGGGGGCGACGGTGCGCCTGCTCGAAGGCGAGCGTGTGCGGACCGCGGAAGGCGTACGACTCGACGTACGGGGAGCCGGGGCAATAGGTGGGAGCGAGAACCCATCGGGCTCCTGTAGACTCTGTCACGCCGTACGGCACGCCGCCTTAGCTCAGTCGGCCAGAGCACTTCACTCGTAATGAAGGGGTCTGGGGTTCGAATCCCCAAGGCGGCTCCAGGTCAGAAACCCCTCAAGGGATCTTGAGGGGTTTCTGGGTGTCTAAGTGAGTGACTAAACCAGATCCTCCGAGCGTCCGAGCATCTCCGGCGGGAGACGGGCATCCGTCCGATGTGACGTTGGCAGGGCATGGGCACCACCTGGAGTGGCGCTCACCAACTGCCGTTTGGCCGACTGAGGCATGCGGTCCCGACCTATTGGTCCGGGAGTCCCAGCACCAGCTCATCTACCTCATCCGCCTCAGGGGCCGTGGGTAGAGCCTTGCGGACGGTGCGACGCAATCCCACGAAGTTGGCGCCCTCGTCGAGTCCCAGGCCAGCCACAAATTCGGCCTGACGGGCTCCCAGTTCAGCAAGACGTGCATGGACCTGGTTCTCTGCTTTATAGAGCGGGATCGGTAACTTCCACACGTGCTTGTCGATGTGCCGCTCGTCCTTCCCGTACGACATCAAGGGGCGGACAAACTCCGTCAACTCTGGGCTGTTGAGAATGGCACACAAGTAGTAGCCCTCGTGGCGGCTGTTGACCGTCCCCCAGTACAAGGTGTCGTCGCCTCCAACTTGGCCATGGGCTGACTTTTCCGTCACACGTCACACGTACATGCCTGTTCATGAACGTAGCTGCATTTCCGGACACGTCCACGCCTGCTTACGGTCGAGCTGTGATGGAGTTTCGGAAGGATCGCCCCGTGTGGCGACAGGTGGCCGACGAGATGCGCCGGCGGATCGCGGCCATGTCACCGGGCGACCTGGTGGACTCCGAGCAATCGATGGTTCAGGAGTTCGGCATCGCGCGCGGAACGGCGCGGAAGGTGATCGCGCACCTTCGCGAAGAAGGCGTGATCTACACGGTCCCGGGTCTGGGCTCGTTCGCCGGTCCGAAGCCCTTCACGCTCGACCCTGGCTCCCACGTTCTGCTGGTGGCTGTCTGAAGCGTGGGAGCAGGTCCTTTCTCCAGTCGATATCCACCCTTCCGCCTGGCTGGACAACCCCTACGCGGTGATCGTGGGGGCGGCCCTCTTCGGCGCCGGCTTCGGCGCCGCCCAGAACGTGACCCTGGTGCTGATGTTCGCGCGGTCCTCGCCGTCCGCGTCCGGCCGGGTGAGCGCGCTGTGGAACCTCGCCTATGACGGCGGGATGGGGGTCGGCGCCGTGGGCTTCGGGCTCGTGGCCGGGACCGATCATCAGTGAGCGATGACCTGCGGCGCGCCGTACAGAAAGTGCTGCCCGCTGTGAGAGCCGACCTCGAGGCCCTCATCCGCATCCCGTCGTGAGCGCCGACCCGGGCGCGGCCGGGGACGTGCGCCGCTGCGCGGAGCTGTACGGCACAGCTTTTCCGCGCCGGCGCCGCGCACGACATCACAGCTGCGAGAACCGGACGTCCCACCCCCTCGGCGACGTGAGCGAACACCAGCGACGGCACATTAGTTGACACGACATATATGTCGTGTAATCTAATCCTCATGACGAAGGACGAAACCTCCATCAAGCGGGTCTCAGTGGTCAGCACCGGGACCGTGTCGATCCACCCCGAGCACGTAGCCGCGACCCGCAAGCCCATGTACTGGTGGATGTTCACCTCGCGACGCTGGACCCGGCCGCTGCCGATCAACGTCTACGTGGTCGAGCACCGCGACGGCCTGGTCCTGTTCGACACCGGTCAGGACCGCGCCTCGGTCACCGATCCCGGCTACTTCCCCGGCGGCATCACCGGCGTGATGTACGACCGGCTGGCCCGCTTCGACATCGCCCCGGAGCACTCCCTCACCGCCCGGCTGGCGGCCATCGGCTACGACATCCGCGACGTCCACACCGCGGTCATCTCCCACCTCCACCAAGATCACATCGGCGGATTGCGCGAGCTGACCGGCTCCCGGATCGTGGTCAGCCGGCAGGAATGGCAGACCCTGGAGCAACCGGCACCAGAACTGCGCGGGCTGCTGCGCTCGCACATCGACCTGCCCGGGCTGCGCTGGCGCCACCTCGACTTCGAACCTCTGGCCGACCCCGCTCTGGCCCCGTTCACCACCGGGCATGACCTGTTCGACGACGGCAGCATGGTGCTCCTGCCCACTCCCGGCCACACTTCCGGGTCACTGTCGATGCTGGTCCGTGCCCCCGGGCGCACCCCGCTGCTCATGGTCGGAGACCTGACGTACGACACGAACCTGATGGAGCGCGGCCACGTGCCGGGGGTCGGCGAAAGACGCCGGCTGGCCGCCACCACCGAAATGGTCAACCAGCTCCGTCTGAGCAACCCCGGTCTGACGGTCCTGGCCGCGCACGACCCCGGCGCGGCCCCCCAGCTGGCCGCCGCGACCCGCAACAGCCCGCTGACCGCAACCTACGCACCCTCTTGACCAGAAGGAACGACGCGATGCGCCCCGCGGAGGAGTTCCGCTACCTCGTCCTGGCCGCCCAGCGCGAAGGCAACCGGTTGCTGGGGCACGCGCTGAAACCGCTCGGCATCACCACCTCCCAGGCCGAGGTCATCCGCATCCTGCACGATCGCCAGCCCTTGACCCTGAACGGCCTGGGGAAGCTCCTGGTCTGCGAGAGCGGCACCAGCCCCAGCCGCCTGGTCGACCGCCTGGTCGCCGCCGGCGCGATCCGGCGCGCCTCCACAGAATCCCTGCTGGCCGAACCAGTTCGTACCGCTCGATCTCGTGGTCCTTGACCGTCCAGCGCAAGATCAGGTGGTTGAGCTCTGGGTTGCGTCGATGCGGACGTCCGGAGAACTCGTGGGGGTCGAACAAGCTGGCTTGGCCGCTGGCTGGCTGGACCACGAACTCAAGCTTGGCAGGTACGCCATACTCCGCTGCATGTTAAACAGAGGCGCTCATGGGCCCTCGATGCCAAAAGGGGCGGATGTGGGGATCGCGCCGGGTTTTCATTCCGGGTCTGTCCGCGCCACGCTCGGCGGGACATCCCTCGCCAGTCCTCACCGCAGCGGCGAGTCTCGAAGCCGGACCACGACGTGTGTCCCCGGCGTCCCCGCTGTCCCTGCTTGCCATCTGATCAGCGCAAACGTTGACGTACATGAGGGGACACGCGCCACGGCGGGCGTCCCTGCCGCCCCTGAACAGCTTCAAGATCTGAACGGCGCTTCGCGCGCTTCATAGCGCTACGCGCGGTAGAAGCAGGCTGCACCATGTTGCAGCGGTTCTCCGTGCGAAGCACGGCTCAGGAAGGGCGCGCTGAGCGCCGATCTGCTTCGCGTGTTGAGTGACGTTCTGGGTGACAACGAGGGCAAGCGATCTCGGACGTTGACGGACGCCAGCGGACAGTCGAACAGGGCCAGCCAAGCTCTCCGCCGAATAGGAACGGGCGGATCGTGTGAGTCGTCGCCCCATGGGGATGATCATGGCCCACAGGACCATGGCCTCGTGATGCTCGGATAACCGCTCATGGTCCTGCATGCATCGCCTGCGTGCGGCGCGGCGATGGAACCCTGCGGGCTGGGAGATCCACGACGGCGTGCGCTCCACCACCCACCTGCGGGGCAGGACCACGTAGCCGCTGACCTCGTCGCTGCGCTTGACGATCTCCAAGGTGAGCCGGACGTGCTTTTGACCCAGGTCAGAGACGGGGGCGGGCTGCTCTGCGTCGCTGGCGAAGTACGAGCCGCCCTTCCCGCAAGTCGCAGAGCTCGCCAGTTCCCAGGGCTCTTGCATACCGGGTCCTGCCTGTCCGCTCTCGATTTCGCGCGCAAGCCGCCGCGCCTCACCGCCGTGTGACATCCGTGACGGTGGCGCATGTCACACGGCGGCGCTGTCACGGGGAAGGGGGCGCCGGCGCCTCATTTTTGGTCAGGACGCCGCGCGAACGTTCCGCGCGGCGCACATCTCCATGAGTGATCGCCCCGGCCTGGCGCGCGGTGACCGCCGCACGACTACCGCGGCCTGGACGGGAACGGAAGGACATCATGAACAAGGTCTGGTTCATCACCGGCTCGTCGCGCGGGCTCGGCCGTAACTTCGTCGAGGCCGCCCTGTCTCGGGGCGACCGGGTCGCCGCGACCGCCCGCACCACGGCGAGCCTGGACGACCTGGTCACCGCCTACGGCGACGCGCTGCTGCCGCTGGAGCTGGACGTGACCGACAAGCCGGCCGTCTTCGACAGCGTGGTGCAGGCCAAGGAGCACTTCGGCCGCCTGGACGTCGTCGTGAACAACGCCGGCTTCACCCAGGTCGGCGCGGTCGAGGAGCTGAGCGAGCAGGAGCTGCGCGACCAGATGGAGACCAACCTGTTCGGCGCGGTGTGGGTGATCCAGGCCGCCCTGCCCCACCTGCGCGAGCAGCGCTCCGGGCACATCATCCAGCTCTCCTCGGTGGCCGGGATCGTCGCCATGCCGCTCGTCGGCGCCTATCACGCCTCCAAGTGGGCCCTGGAAGGCCTCAACGAGGCCCTCGCCGGCGAGGTCGCCGCGTTCGGCGTCAAGGTGACCATCATCGAGCCGGACGCCTTCGCCACCCGGGACGCTAACAACCCTCTCGACTACGGCCACATGGCGCAGATGGACCCGGCCTACGACGAGCTGCGCCGGCAACTCGCGGCCAACGCGCAGCAGCCCACGGGTGACCCGGCCGCCGCTGCCCAGGCGCTGCTCACCCTCGCGGACACCGACGACCCGCCTCTGCGCGTGCTGTTCGGCCAGGACTTCTACCCCATGATCCAGCAGACGTACGCGGACCGGCTCAAGACCTGGACCGACTGGCACGACCTGTCGGCGCAGGCGCACGGCCCGCTCGGCGCCTGACGTCCACGGCCTTCCTGCGCCGCCGTGTCCGGTGCGGGCGTCACAGCGCAGACGGGATCAAGGATTCTGGTAGGACACTTACTTACCTGACATGGATGACTGCTAAGAGTCATGAGAGATGACCCACTGTTGGCTACCGGGATCCATGAAGCTCAGGCGGCGCGGGTGCTCGTCGTGCCGTTGTCCGGGGCGAGTTCCTGTGCACGGGAGATCTCCTCCAGCCGGGCTGCCTGCTGCTCGGGGAGCGTAAGCGCGAAGCCCTCCAGGTCGCCGTGGAGTTGGTCGAGGGTACTCTGGGCCGATGCTGACGGAGGTGACGCCGGTCCGGATCGTCACGGCCGTTCTTCGCGACGGCGATCGGGTGTTGCTGTGCCATCGAAGCGCTGGACGCCGTTGGTATCCCGACGTGTGGGACCTGCCGGGCGGTCATGTGGAGGAGGGGGAGGATCCGAAAGAGAGCCTTGTCCGCGAGCTTCGGGAGGAGTTGGGAATCGCGGCATCGGAGCCGCTCGGCCCGCCGATGCATGAGATCCGGACCGCGACGTTCGACATGCAGATCTGGTTGGTCGACAGGTGGACCGGAACACCGGTCAACGCCGCGCCGGACGAGCATGACGCTGTGGCGTGGTTCGAGACGTCCGACCTTGACGGCCTGCGACTCGCCCACGAGTCGTATCTCTCGATGCTCACCGCCGTGCTCGGTACGTGACGTCGCACCGAAAGTCAGGGGTGCGCTCATCGGCAGATCCGCACACTGGCACCCGGCGATCGCGGACATTGACGGACGTCAACGGATAGTCGAGCAGGGCAGCGAGGACTATTGATCGGCTGGGAACGCTCGTTCGATTTTGCTCGTAGTGAAGGGTCTGGGGTTCGAATCCCCAAGGCGGCTCCCAGCTCAAAGGCCCTTCGCGATGATCGGGAAGGGCCTTTGGTTCGTTCTGACGCGGTGCGACACGTGCGGGGTCGCCCGAAGTCGGCGGAATATATCGGCCGGGCTTCCGGGCTCGCGGCGGCGCGCCTCTCGCCTGACAACCGTCGCCGGGCTGTCGGCGGTGCTGAAGAGCTGCGTGAGGGGATCTACGGAAACAGCCGCATCGAGTTTTCAGGCTATCATGCACTCCCATTTGATATAGTAATCGCCTCCGATGACGTCGTGGAATTGCGCCCTCGCGCACCATTCCTGGCTGCCGCTGGAGTTCTGTTTGGTCCCGGTGCTTGCGCTGCAATAGCGATTCCGAGGGCAGGCTTCATTGGCGGATCTGACCTTGCTGTTGTTGCGGTAAAGGGTCACGGTCAACCGCCCGGCTGTCCGGCCCTTGCAGCGGACTCCACCAGCGCCATACATTTTTCCGGACTGGTCAACTCTATCCGCCAGGGCCCAGGCGGTGCAGAAGGACGCTGTCGTCGCTTTGGCGGCGCTCGCGGTTGTGGTCGATTCGGCTGTCGTGGCGTTGGCGGGACTCATCGGCGCGAGCGCGAGTCCAGCCGCTACGGTGATCTTGAGTGCGATCATCTGCCGGTTCATGGGAACCTCTTTTTGGGTCTAATGCTTGATGGAGTTGGTGGTGAAGCTCTTGCTGCCGCTGTCCCACGAGGCTCTGACTCTGCCGTACCATCGCTGTTTGCCCGGCGTGCGGTCGGTTACCGTGACGGAGGCATCGCAATATCGGCTGTAATTCGACGCTTCGCAGATGCCGGTGTCGACGAGTGTGCCTGAACGGAAGAGCTGAATGCGCAGCTTCAGGGGTGTGAAACTCGGAGCCTTGCAATTGATCCACGCGCCGGCGTAGACCTTTTTCGGAGAGCTGTCGTGGGTGTCGGTCATGCCGCCGACGGAGCAGCGGATCATGGCGGTGGCCGAAGTGGAGGGGGCCGTGATGGCATGTGCCGATCCGGAGAGCGCAAAACTCAGCGAGGTCGTGATCGCGGCAACGCTCACCGCGGTCAGGTGTTTTCTTCTCATGCCGGCGAATGGCTTGATCTTCATGGGGTCTCCGGTGGTAAGAAATGCGTCGAACGTACGCCGGTTGCTGTTGGGGATTGACCCGTCCAGCCGGCTGGACCAACAGAGTGACGCATGGGGCTGACTATCCGCTTACTACTCGGTTACCATGCGCATACTGAACGTATTGCTCGCGGGGGGCGCCGCATGAAGTTCAACATTCTCGGCCCGATCGAGGTGGGCGCCGAGAGAGCGTGGCTGGAGCTCGGCGGGATGAGAACGCGGGCGGTGCTGGGCCTGTTGCTGGTGAATGCTGGGCAGGTCGTGCCCGCTGACCGGTTCGCCGAAGAACTGTGGCCACGCCTCGAGGTGGATCGGGCGATCGCCAATCTGCATGTGAGAGTCAGCGAGTTGCGTCGCAGACTCCGGATAGCGGGCATGGCGGAGGGCCTCGTGACCAGGCCGCCCGGCTACCAGCTGGAGCTGGGCGGTCACGAGCTCGACTCGGTCCGATTCGAGAGGCTGCTCGAACAGGCGGTCTCCGCGCTCGATGTCAACGACGCCATGACCGCCCGTCTGCGGGCGGTCGAAGCGCTGGCTCTGTGGCGCGGGCCGGTGCTGGCGGACCTGGGTGACTTGCCCTTCGTCGCTTCGGAGGGGTCGAGGCTCGAAGAGCTTCGGCTGACCGCCGTCGAGGTGCGTCTCGAGGCGGATCTGATGAGCGGACGGTACTGCGAGGTGCTTGGCGAGCTCGCTGCTCTGACGGCCGAGCACCCGCTGCGCGAGCGGCTGTGGTCGCTGCGCATCCGGGCGCTCTACGGCGCCGGCCGGCAGGGCGAGGCGCTGGCCGTCTACCGCGAGGTTCGCCGGCTGCTGGCTGACGAACTCGGCCTGTCCCCCAGCCGGGAGCTGCGGGATCTGGAACGGCGCGTACTCGCGCAGGACCTTGGCTCCCGCGCCGATCCGGCACCGCGAGCCATCGGAACGGACAAGGACGGCTGGATCGCGCCGACCCCGCAGTACGTCTGGAACGGCACGGGTCACATCGCCTATCAGGTGATCGGCGATGGCGAACCGGACATCGTGTTCGTGCCAGGCATCTACAGCCACCTCGATCTGTGGTGGGAAGACCCGAACACGGCCGGCTTCATGCGCCGGCTCGCCGCAACCGGCCGCCTGATCATTTTCGACAAGCGGGACACCGGGCTGTCGGACCCCGCCACGGGCGAAGACACGCTCGAGCAGCGGATGGACGACGTCCGCGCGGTCATGGACGCGTGCGGCAGCAAGCGTGCCGTGCTGATCGGCTACTCCGAGGGCGGCCCGATGAGCGTCCTGTTCGCCGCCACCTTTCCAGAGCGGGTCACCGGTCTCGTGCTGTTCGGCGCAGCCGCACGCTGGACCTGGGCGCCTGACTACCCGTGTGGAGGGGACTCCGAAGGCATGCTGGCCGCGCTCGAACAGATCGCCCAGCGCGGCTGGGGACAGGGCAACACCATCGAGTGGTACGCGCCGAGCCTCGCGAGCACGGAAAGCGCGCGCCGGGGACTGGCACGCCGCGAACGCATGTCCGTCAGCCCAGGCGCCTTCCTGCGGATGCTTCGCCTGGTCCGTGATATCGACGTGCGGAAGATCCTGCCGGCTGTCAGCGCGCCGGTGCTGGTCGTGCAGCGGCGCAACGACCGGATCAGCCAGCCCGATCTCGGACGCTACCTTGCCGAACACCTGCCGGGTGCCCGGTATCTGGAGCAGTCGGGCGACCACCTGCTCGGTGTCGGCGATGTCGGCGAACTTGCCGACATCGTCGAGCAGTTCGTTCGAGAAGCGGCGAGTCAGCCCCTGGAGACGAATCGCATGCTCGCCACGATCCTGATCACCACCGTGTCAGAGGCCGCTGCGTCGGCTCACCATGCAGCCGCTCCGTCGGCCATCGGGCGGAGCCGAGGCAGCTTGGTCGAGACCAACGTACAAGGAGTGGTCGCAACCTTCGACGGCGCGGCACGCGCGATCCGGTGCGCGCTGGCGATGCGTGCCGCAACGGCCGCTCATGATTTCCGAGCGGGCGTGCACGTAGGTGAGGTGGAGTTTCGCGACGGCCGGCTCGTCGGTCAAGCATATGAGCTCGCGCACCAGGTCGCGCGCCTCGCAGGGGAGGGGCAGATCCTGGTCTCGCGCACGGTGAAGGACCTGGTCATCGGTTCGTCGTTGACCTTTCAGGAGAAGGGTAGCCACCGGTTCGACGGCTGCGGTGACGACTGGACGATGTTCACCGTCGGCGGCTGACCGCATCGGCGCGTGCGCAGCCCTCGACCGCCTCACCGGCCATCGCTTCGACCTGGCGGGGTCCGCATGGGTCGGAATGGGCCGATGACGATCTCCGCCGTGCTTCGCGCGTGACGTCGCTCCGGAAGCCAGGGGCATCGGCAGGTCCGCGCATTCGCACCCGGCCGTTGACGGATCGGCGTGCGGGAGGCATCCTCCAAGTGAGGGGAGTATCCCTTGGCGGCAGCTTCGTCATCACGGCACAGTACACACAGGGGGGCCCTGGAAACCCTGCGTGCTACTCCCGGAGTTGTCGGTCCGCGTAGGCGGGCGGGAGAGACCTCGGGGTGATGGAACGCGCCCCAACCTGTTGATCGTTCGTGACTGCAGACGTTCCCCGAGACAACCGAATGGGATGTCGAAGTCCCGTCTGAGACCCGCCAGGTGAGGGGAACTCAGCTTGCCAGTGTGCGCTATTACTGGTCGAGCTGAGCCCCGGCCTGCTCGACCTGAGCAGGCGGAGGGTGCGGGTCATGCAGTTGTCGGTGTTCGCGATCGCGATCGTTGTGGCCGTCGCGGTTCCTGCCGTGGCGATGACGATCGTGGCGATCGTCGCGCTCCGGGGTGCCGAGCCGGGCGAACGGCCGGAAATCTTGCGTGCTCTTGCGGTGTTGGCGCGGGCGAGTCATGGCTCGTTTCCAGGGCTGGCGCACCGTCGGCAGTCACCATCTTCCCGGGCTGTGGAGAAGGCTGATCGGAAGCCGACCTGACCCTGGGCGGTGGGAGTGGGACGACGAGACCGACGAGGCCCGCGGTTGTGACTTCGAGCTGTACGACCGGTTCGAGGCGCCGGAGAAGACGGCGTGGTGGTTTCGTCTGTGGACCGGCAACGACGAGGTCGACGGCGGCGAATTCCGCTTCTTCGGCACCACCGGGGGAGGCGACTACGTGGGTTTCTGGCTGGTTCGGCCTGGTGCGGCGATCATTGAGCAGCCTGTCGTCTACCTCGGTTCCGAGGGCGGATGCGGCGTGATAGCCCGCGATCTCGGCGATCTGCTGTGGGTGTTCGCGAACGGCCTGGGCCCGGCGGAGGCGTTCTCCGACCCGGGCCGTGAGAGGCAGCCGGATGCGGCGTTCGAGGCGATCGCGGAGCGCCACGCGCCGGGGAGGCGGCGTTCGCCGGCGGAGATCGTGGCGGGGGCGCGGGAGGAGTTTCCGGGCTTTCCGGGGCTCATCGGCGCAATGTGCCGGTGACGGACGCGGCGGGCGCCCGCCTCATGGAGGGCCCGAGCAGGACCTGGACCGGCCGAGGGTCTCGAAGCGGCCGTTGTCCTGGTTGATCCGCCGGCGTCGCGCGCTTGGGCCGCCGGTCGCTGCGGCGTACTCTCTGGTCATGCCTCGGCCGAAGGTGGTCCTCTTCGATGCGATGGGTGTCCTGTACCGGTACGGCAATGTGCAGGGTCGTGTCCTGATCCCCTACCTGCGCGATCACGGATGCCGGCGAACCGAGCAGGACATCCGCGCCGCCTACCGTTCGGCCACGCTGGGGAGCATGACGACCGACCGGTTCTGGTCGGTCGTCGGGCTGTCGCGGGAAGGGCGTGACGCGGATTACTGCGGGCGGCACCAGCTCAACGAAGGCGTGCAGGAGGCGCTCGCGGAGCTGGGGGGCGATGGCCTGCGCCTCGCCTGCCTGAGCAATGACACGGCGGTCTGGTCCGAGCTCGTACGCCGGCGTTTCGGCCTGGAGGGCCCCGTGCGGCGGTGGTTCGTCAGCTCCGATCTGCGGGCCCGCAAACCCGACAGAGCCGCCTACACGACGGTGATCGAGGCGCTGGGCGTCTCCCCTGATGAGGTGGTGTTCGTCGACGACCGTCCGGTCAATCTTGTTCCGGCTCGTGCGCTGGGGATGCGCACGATCGTTTTCCTGAGCGACGACACCGAGGCCAACCCCGTGCGCTCCGATCAGTGGCAGCCGCGGAGCGTCGTCAGGACCATGCCGGAGCTGGTGGCCGCCGTTCGCGAGTTCGTGTAGGAGCGCGGCGGGCTCAGGCGGCGGTGAGCCGGCGCAGGCCCATGAGTTCGAGCGCCGCGTAGACGGCCACCACCAGGGCTCCGGCCAGCAGGAACGCCACGCCCAGCCCGGTGAGCGGGATGAGGCCGGAGAACGCGAGCACGAGGAGTGCCACGCACGACAGCGTGTTCCCCGCGACGACGAACGCCGCGTGGCGCGGCGGAATCCGGGGATATCCGGCGATGAGGCCGAGGGCCGCGGCGCCGCCCAGCATGGCGACCCCGAACGGGATGGACCACGAGGTCGGCAGGCCGAGCGGGCCGCTGAGCGCCTGAGCGCCGGCCAACATGATCACGCCGAAGACGGCGGTGCTCCAGCCGTCGACGCGAAGGATCAGCCGCAGCCGTCCAGAAGCGTCCGTCCTGGTCGTCGTCATGTCGATCTCCTCCCGCTGAAAATCTGGTCACAGGAACGGTGCCAGCGCCGGGGTCGTCGGCTCAATAACCTCCGGGGTCATGGCCGCTCGTCACGGTCGTTAGGCTCCGGGGCATGGAAGTGGAGCAGCCGCCCCGGATCGGTTCGCAGCTGCGTGCCTGGCGGCGGCGCCGCAGGCTCAGCCAGCTCGACCTCTCCAACCTGGCGGACGTCAGCGCGCGGCACCTGTCGTACGTCGAGACGGGGCGCGCGCGGCCGAGCCGGTCGATGGTGCTCCACCTGTCGCAGGCCCTGGACATCCCGTTGCGCGAGCGCAACACCCTGCTGCTGGCCGCCGGCTACGCGCCGGCCTACCGGGAGAGCAGCCTCGACGACGCCTACCTGGCCTCGGTCCGGTCGGCGATCGACGCCATGCTGGCGGCGCACGAGCCGTACCCCGCGGTCGTGGTCGACCGGCTCTGGGATGTGCTGGCGGGCAACCGCGCCATGTCCGTCCTCATGGACGGCGTGCCCGGGCACCTGCTGGAGCCGCGGCCGAACGTCTTCCGGCTGACCCTGCACCCCGACGGGCTGGCCTCCCGGCTGGCGAACCTGGGCGAGGTCCGCACGCTCACGCTGCGGCGGCTGCTCCGCCAGGTCGACGCCACCGGTGACGAGACGCTCCGGGCACTCTACGAGGAGGTGTCCCGCTATCCGGTGACGTCGGAGCCGGACGGCGCGGAACATCCGCCGAGCCCGATCCAGGTGCCGCTGAGGATCCGCAGCCCGTTCGGCGAGTTGTCGATGTTCAGCACCATGGCCACGTTCGGCGCGCCGGCCGATGTGACGCTGTCGGAGCTGGCCATCGAGCTGTTCTATCCGCTCGACGAGTTCACGGCCCAGGCACTCCGCCTGCTCGCCGGGCCCGCGGCGGGCCCGGCTACCGGTTGACCAGGCCGCGTACCTCCGCCAGCCGGTCCACCTCGGCCCGCCAGTCGTCGCCGGCGACGCCGACGATCGCGTGCCGCGCCCCGGCCTCCCGGTAGGCGGCCAGCCTCTCGGCGGCCTCTTCCGGGTGGCCGGCGAGCGGGATGTCGATGACCTCCCCGAGCGGGCGGCCGTACGCGGAGCTGATGCCCGACGCGATCTCCTCGCGGGACGGCCCGCCGGCCAGTGCGCCGGTGGCGCCGATGGCGATCACCGGGGCCGGCCTGCCGTGCTCCGCGGCCAGGGCGGCGAGGAGCTCGGCGCCCTCGGCGACCTGGCGGGGGGAGATCAGGGAGGGGAACCAGCCGTCACCCAGGCGGGCGGCCCGCCGGATCGCCACCCCGGACGCGTTGCCGACCCAGATCGGGGGCGTCGTCGCGGGCGGCGCCAGCTCTACGGGCGGGTTGCCGGGTTCGTCGTGGAGTTCGGTCTTCTGGCCGGACAGCAGGCGGGGGAGGAGTTCCAGCGCGGTGTCGGTACGGGGACCGCGCTCGGCGTACGGGACCCCGGCGGCGGCCCACTGGCCGGGCCCGCCGCCCGAACCGACCCCCAGCACGAGGCGGTCGCCGGAGACGTGCTGGAGGGTCGCGACCTGTTTGGCGGCCCAGGCGACGGGACGGATGCCGGGGACGAGGACGCTGGTGCCGATCCGGACGCGGGTGGTGACGGCGGCGGCGGTGGCCAGGGCGATCGGGGCGTCCAGGGTCGGCCCGCCGATGGCGAGGTGGTCGCCGTGCCAGACGCCGTCCAGGCCGGCGGCCTCGGCGTGCCGGGCCGCCTCCCGCAGGTCGATGCCGTCCCGCCGCTGCACTGCCACGCCGGGCAGGATGACGCCGATCTCGAACGTGTTCATCGTCCAATCGTGCAACCTCAAGCTAGGTTGGGGTCAACTGGGCGCGCGGGCGCTGTGGCGGAGGAAGCCGCTCCCCTGGAGGACGATCAGCAGGGCCGAGTTGGCGATCAGCGCCCACCACAGCCCGGCCAGCCCCCACGTCGCGGCCACCGGCACGGCGGCCACCGTGAGCATCCCGTAGCCGGCCGCCACCGAGCCCAGGCTCCACGACGACCGTTTGAGCCCCGCCAGCCCGAACGCCATGACGGCCTGCGAGCCGTCCACCGCCGCCATGACGACCATGAGCCAGGCCAGCCCCAGCACGGTGGTCCTGACGCCGTCGTCCGAGGTGAACACCGTGACGAGCGGATCGCGGAAGGCGAGCAGGAGAGCTCCGCCCGCGGCCACCCCGATGACGGCCAGCGCGAGCGCCGCCCTTGTGACGCTCCTGACCTCGCGCACCCCTTGAGCGCGGGCGACCTCGGGAACGGACGCCTGCGCCACCGACAGGGACACGAACATCAGCGGGCCCATCAGGGCGTGGAGGACGGCGTGCGCGGCGGCCTCCCGCGTGCCCGTGCGGACCGCCGCGTACGTGACGACCCCGAGCACCGCGAACTTGATCAGCAGCGTGCCCGACAGGGGAATGCCCACCCGCGCCAGCTTCATGATCTCCGGGGGCCGCGGCCGTCCCCTGCCCACCCTGCCGCCGAGCAGCCGGCGCAGGCGCAGGTTGGACACCGCGAGGGCGGTGGCGCCCGCGGCGATCATCGAGCATCCCAGCCCCGGCAGGCCGATCCGGGGGACGAGGAGGACGACCAGCACGATAGACACGGCGGCGCCGGCGAGGCTCGCCCAGATCACCTGGCGGCTGTGGCCGAGCGCGATCAGCGCCGCGTTGGCGCCGCCGCCCAGGCCGTACAGCAGCACGTGCACGACCAGCAGGTAGGGGAAGATGCCGAGCTCCGCCAGCACCTCCGGCGGCGCGCCGCCGAGCGAGGCGACGACGGGGACGCAGGCCACGGCTCCGGCGGCGAGCGCGGCGACGCTGAGCGCCAGCCACCGCGCGTCCCGCAGGACGGGGATCGCGCCAGGCGGGTGCTCGCGGTGGGGGGCGATGAACGGCGCCATGCCGCGCAGCGCACCGGTGATGGCGGTGAAGGCGGGGTTGAGCACGGCCGCCGTCACCGCGTACGCGGCCAGCGCGGCGGTCGCGCGCCGCCCGAGCACCGCCGTGGTGACCAGGCCGGCCACCTGGTTGACGGTCATGGACAGGAAGAGCGGGACCGCCGCCGCGGCGATGGCCCGGTGCTGGAGGAGGGGCATGCAAGCAGAATCCCGGGACGCGGAACGGCCCGGGAGGCTACCGTAGTTTACCAGGAATGCCTGCTTTGCCGTGGCTGTCCGTCGCTAGCGCTGACCTGTGGGTCCCTCGTCATGTCCGGGCGTGTCCCGTTGTCTGGCCCAGAGGGCGATCTGGGTGCGGGAGTTGTAGCCGAGCTTGTTCAGAATGTGCTCGACGTGGCCCTCGGCGGTGCGCTGGGCGATCACCAGGGCAGCCGCGATCTCCTTGTTGCTCATCCCCTGAGCGACCAGGCGCGCTATCTCCGCCTCCCTGCGCGTCAGCGGTGACCACGACGTTTCCTCGCCGGCCGGCTCGTTCGCGGAGTCGGACTCGCCCAAGGCGAAGAAGATCTTCTCGTCGTAGGACAGCCCGGCACCTCGCTTGACAGCCGCTTCGAAGGCCGGCTTGCCGAGAGCCTCACGGACACACGACTCGCATTCTTCGTGTCGGCGAAGGAACTGCCTGTACCTGAACGGCACTATGTGCACCGTCCGCTCCAGGCTCCGTACGATTCCCAGCAGCGTGGCCGCTCGCCGGTGATGACCCTGGCCGGCGGCGATCCAGGCCAGCACCGCGATGTTGAACCTGCTGCCGAGCACGTCGTCGATCGAGTGCTGGAACCGCAGGCTCTCCCGCTCCAGCACGGTCGCGTGCTCCGCGTCGCCCTGGAGCCAGAGCGGAACGCCGAGCACGGTCATCGCGTACGCCCTGACCCATCTGTCGCCGTGCGCCTCGCAGATGGCCACGCATTCCTCGCCGGCGGCGACTGCGGAGGAGACATCGCCCAGCAGGGCGCGTGCCAGGCAGAGCCGGACCAGCGCACGAGTCAGGCCCATCGGGTCGCCGGTGGTGCGGTGGCGGGAGACCGCCTCCTCGTAGAGGGCGACCGCCGACTCGCTGTCCCCGCGGTACATGGCGATCGTCCCGGAGTAGAGCGCGGCGTAGGCCAGCACCGCCTCCAGCCCGAGCTGCTCGCCGACCTCCCGGGCCTGCCGGACCATCGACTCGGCGGTGACGACGTCGGCCTGGGTGTTGGCCAGCCAGGCGTTGACCACCAGGGCCCGGCCTCGAAGCTCGCTCGGCTCGGTGATCGCGGCCAGCCCCTGGTCCAGGCGGTCGCGTCCTTCGCGCAGGTAGTCGCCGGTCTTCCAGTGCTGGACGAGGTCCGTGGCCATGCTCAGACCGGTTTCTGCCTCCTCCGGCGCGGCGAAGCAGTAATCCAGGGCCTGACGGAGATTGGCGTGCTCGATCCGCAACCTGGCGAACCATTCCAGCTGATCCGGGCCGAACGCTTCGGCGCGCGCCTGTGCCGCCAGGTCGCGGTAGTGGTCGCGGTGCCTGCGCCGCAGCGTGGCCTCCTGGCCGGAGGCGAGCAGTTGCTCGCGGCCGTACTCCCGGATCGTCTCCAGCATCCGGTAGCGCATCCCGGTGGGGCTGTCCTCCCTGACGAGCAGGGATTTGTCCACCAGCCCGGTCACCAGGTCGAGGACCTGTTCGCGGGCGATGCCGTCCCCGGAGCACACCGCCTCGGCCGCTTCCAGGTCCAGTCCGCCGGTGAACACCGACGCGCGGGCCCAGAGCAGCTGCTCCGGCTCCGTGCACAGGCCGTGGCTCCAGTCGACGAGCGCACGCAACGTCCGCTGCCGGGGCAGCGTCGCCCGCGGCCCGGTGGTGAGCAGCTGGAAGCGGTTCTCCAGCCGGTCCAGCAGTTGTTCGGGCGACAGCGCCCTCAGCCGTACGGCCGCCAGCTCGATGGCGAGGGGAAGGCCGTCCAGCCGGCGGCAGATCCCCTCCACCATGGTCCTGTTGGTCTCGGTGACCTCGAAGCCGGGCAGCACGGCCGAGGCCCGCTCGGCGAACAGCTGCACCGCCTCCCCTCGGGTCCAGGCCTGCGGCTGCGGATCTTCGGAATCCGGCAAGGACAACGTCGGCACGGCCAGCACGCGTTCGCCGGCGATGCCCAGCGCCTCCCTGCTGGTGGCCAGGATCCGAAGCTCCGGCGCGGAACGCACCAGCGTCGTGGCCAGCACCGCGCACTCCTCCAGCAGGTGCTCGCAGTTGTCCAGGACCACCAGCATCTGCTTGTCCCGCACGTGGTCGACGAGCACCTCCACCGGTGGCCGGGAGGAGCGGTTCTGCACATGCAGAGCGCAGAGCAGGGTCTGGGCGAGCAGCTTCGGATCGTCCAGCGTCGCTAGCTCAACCATCCACACGCCGTCACGAAAGGCTCGTTGGACCTCGGCGGCCACATGGATCGCGAGCCGGGTCTTGCCGACGCCGCCGACGCCGGTGAGGGTCACCACAGGCGCCGTGCCGAACATCCGCTTGGCTTCGTTCACCTCCGGCCGTCGTCCGACGAAACTGGTCACCTGAGCCGGCAGCCGATCTGGCCTTCGCCGCCTGACACCTTCAGTTGTGCCTGTGTTCATGCGAGCCTCGCGCTGGCCTCGATCCCCAGCAGTCACCACGGCAGGACCGCTACACCCACGCTACGGGGCCGTCCGACCTGGTGTTACATCGGGTAAATACACCGCTGCACGGATGCTAAACACCCGCGAGCTTCCGAACACGATGACGGCCTGCGCGCCGTCCGCCGCTCCCATGGCGATCGCCGGCACGGCCATGGTCGGCACGCCATACCTATTGATCAGTTGCTGAGTCGCACATTACCTTCGTCGCAACGTCGATCTTCTCAAACTGGTAAAAGAGGCAGTCATGTCCGTGACCGCTGGTATCCGGAGGGCCCTGGCGCTGGTCGTCGCCCTCGGGCTCACCATGGTGTCCCAGGCGGGCGCCGGCGCGGTGGCCAAGCCCAAACAGCCGAACATCATCTTCTTCCTCGTGGACGACATGTCAGCCGATCTGCTCCAGTACATGGACACCGTCAGCAACCTGGCCAAGCAGGGCACGACGTTCACCGACTACTACGTGTCCAACTCGCTCTGCTGCCCGTCGCGGGCCTCCACGTTCACCGGCCAGTTCCCGCACAACACCGGCGTGGAGACGAACAAGGGGTCCGACGGCGGCGGCTATCAGGCGTTCGAGAAGCACGAGAGTCGCACGTACGCCGTCTCGCTGGATCAGGCCGGCTACCGGACGGGCTACCTGGGCAAGTACATCAACGAGTACCCGGTGGGCCCCGACTACAAGGTGCCGGCCGGGTGGGACGAATGGCACGTGGCCGCGGGCGGCGGCTACAACGAGTTCAGGTACGAGCTCACCCGCTACATCAAGGAGGAGACGGCGGACGACAAGCCGCTCGACCCCTCCGGCGGCAAATACCTGGTGGACGTGCTCGGGCAGCGGGCGGCCGACTTCATCGAGCGTTCCCGCGAGCACGCGCCGGGCGAGCCGTTCTTCCTCCAGGTCTCGCCGTTCTCGCCGCATTCCAGGGTCGGCTCCAAGCCGGGCGACAAGGAACCCCGCTTCCCGCCGGCGCGTCGTGACCGGCCGAAGACCAAGTGGCCCGCGGGGCAGTTTCCGCACGGCGACTGCGGCGGGCCTGACTGCAACGGCATCGACGTGACCGCGCTGCCCGCCTTCGACGAGGACACCGCCGACAAGCCGTCCTGGGTGCGGCGCGGAAAGATCGGCCCGAAACTCGTCAAGGAGCTGCGTACGGACTTCCGCGATCGGATCCGCATGGTGCAGTCGGTTGACGACATGGTGGAGCGCGTCATGTCCACCCTGACGGACGAGGAGAAGCGCAACACGTATGTCATCTTCACCAGTGACAACGGCTTCCACCTTGGCCAGCACCGCCTGGTGCGCGGCAAGTCCACCGCCTACGACCATGACGTGCGGGTGCCGCTGCTGGTCAGGCGGCCGGCGGCCGGGCGGCACGGTGACCTCGTGACCGGCGCCATCGCCCAGAACGTGGACCTGTTCGCGACCTTCCTCGACCTGGCGGGTGCCGACCCGGAGGTGCGCGACAGCCGCGACGGCCGCAGCCTGGTGCCCCTCATCCAGGGCCACAAGGTCAAGGGCTGGCGTGACGCGGCGCTGATCGAGCACGTCAAACCGGACCCGGAGGCGCCCGGCGAGCCGGACCCCGACGCCGACAGCCTCAAGGCCGGCAACTCCCAGCCCCCCACCTACACGGCCGTGCGCACCGCGGGCGATCTGTACGTCGAGTACGAGGGCGAGCCGAAGCCCGAGTACTACAACACCGTCACCGACCCCCACCAGGAGAGCAACGACCCGGACAACGCCAGGACTGCCCGACTCGGCAAGGCCCTCGACGGCCTGGAGGGCTGCGGCAAGCCCGGCTCGGTTGACTGCTGGACGGCCGCTCATCTGAGCTGAAGCGGCCGGCCTCGAAGCTCGGGCCCGCACGTGTGTCCGGCTCTCGGACGAGGGGCGTGGGTGTGGCTTCTCAGCAGTTCATGTACTTCCCGCTCGAGAATTCCCGCATGTCCTGCCCTTCCACTGTCCAGCGCCTGCGGACCAATCCGGTCAGGTCCTTGCCGTACACGTGGATCTCGACGGTGTCGGTGTTGGTCAGGTTGTGCATCGAATGGATGTCGTCGTCGGGAATCAGGACGGAGACGGCGCCGCGGTCGTGCCGGTGGTGTTCGACGGGACGTACGGTGTCGTCGCCGTTCAGCTCGTAGCGCCGTTCCTCGATCCGGTTGGAGATCAGCCCGATGGCCCCCCACGTTTCATGCGTATGAGGAGGAGCGACCTCACCGGGAGCCCACACGATCGAACTGATCGTGAACGTGGGTGAACGATGCAGGATGTAACGGCCACGTCCTCCGTGCAGCGCCGACCTCACGGTGAACTCGGCGGGGATGGGGTTGGGCCGGGTGACGAGCTCCTCCAGCAGCGTGCCCACCGTGGTGGCCAGGGCGTCGTCGGGCAGCCGGTCCTTCGCGGTGGTGAGGTCCCGCAGATCATGGATGAACTGGTGCAGAGGCTCCATCATGTCCTCGTCTCGCGTAGTGGTGTTCCGTTGTTGTCGGGAGGGCACGGTCGTGCCGGATGACCGATGAGAGGGGCCGGCATCGCCGCGGTCATGCGGTTGAGCGCTTTTCGCAGGATGCGAGGTGACGTGGCGAAGTTCAGCCGCGCCCACGAGGTGTAGGGAGCGCCGAACTCCTGCCCTGCGTGGAGGGCGACATGGGCGGAACGCAGCAGGAACTCCTGCGCCGAAGTCACGTTCGCCGGCAACCGGGCGAAGTGCAGCCAGGCGAAGTACGTGCCTTCAGGCATGTGCGCACGGACGCTCGGATGATTCGACACCCACTGGAAGACCTGCCGGCGGTTGGCCTCGAGCGTCTCCAGGACGTCGCCCAGCCAGGCGTCCCCTCCGCTCCAGGCGGCCACCGTCGCCGCCGCGGCGAGTCCTGACACCCGGCCCAGAGACCTGTCGGGAAACACCTCGAGAAAGCGCCGGTGCAGAGGCTCGGACCCGAAGTGCATGAGACCGCATCGGAGACCGCCGATGTTGAAGGCCTTGGTCGCCGACTGCAGCGTCACGGTGGGAGCTTCGGAAACGGTCGCGAACACCGTGTGGCGATGAGGGGCGTACACCAGGTCGGCGTGCACCTCGTCGGACACCACGACGATCCCGTGCTCGGCCGCGATGCCGGACACCCGGCGAAGTTCGGCGTCGGTGAAGACGCGGCCCGTCGGATTGTGAGGATGGCAGAGCAGCATGAGGGTGACGTCGGGGCGGGCGGCTTGCTGTTCGAGCAGATCGAAGTCGATGACGAACCCGTCAGCCTCCTCCGCCAGCGGCACATCGACCACTTTCCGGCCGCTCACCTCGATGCTTCGCATGAACGGGGGATAGATGGGGCTGAAGATGACAACCCCGTCCCCTGGTTCGCTGAAGGCCATCACCGAGGTCGTCAGGCCCTGCACCAGGTCGGCGAGCACCGCCACCCGGTCGGCGCCGGCCTCCCAGCCGAAGCGGTCGCGCATACGGGCCGCGAATGCCTGCGCGACCCCGCGGTGCTCGGCATCAAGTGGGTAGGTGAACTGTCCTGCTTCCGCTGCCTCCAGCACAGCGGATCTGACGGCCTCCGCGGGCCGGAAATCCATGTCGGCCAGCCACAGCGGCAACACGTCCGGAGGATAGGCGTGCCACTTCTTGCTGATGCGGGCGCGGAGTTCGACCTCCGGGAGGGCCAGTTCCTCAGCCATGACCCTCCCTCACCCTGCGGTGCCCGCCTGTCACGTTCACGATGAGTGCTTTCCTGTCGAGGACTCGGCGTCGGACAGGAGCTCCTCACCGAGGCGTTCCTCCCAGTCGAGGTAGCGCACCATGTCCTCGCGGTTGCGCTCGAGCATCTTGGGTCGCCGGGCGACGAGTTCCGCGTCTTCCTTGGCCTCGGCCAAGGACACGTCAGCTCCATCGAGCCCTTCTTCGACCGGATGGCCGGAGGCGATCCATCGGTTGATGCCACCGCCGAGGACGACGACGTCTTCGTAGCCCATGCTCAGCAGCGTCCTGGCCGCGAGCGTGGAACGGAGCTCCCGGTCGGAGGCGACGGCCAGGGACGTGCCGGGAGACGCGTACGTCTCGATGCGGCGTTCCAGATCCCCCCGGGGAACCCATACGGAGCCGGGGATGTGGCTCAGGGCGTACTCGCTGCTCCGCCTCACATCCACCAGCACCCTGCTGCCTGCCGTCAGATCGGCCTGCAGCCGATCCGCAGCGATCGTGCGGATGTCCGGTCCGGGAAGTGAGAGGTCATCGAGGTAGGCTTGGGGACTGCCGGCGACGACCGCGCCTCCGCCGCGGGACCACTCCCTGATGCCGCCGGTGAGCCACGCGACCCGGCGGTATCCGATCCGCGACAGCAGTCCTGCCCCGATCCTCGCGCGGGTCTCGTCGTTCGAGTAGCACACGAGGAGGGCGTCACGGACACCGATGTGCTCGTCCACCGCGTTGGCAAGCTGGCCTGCCGGGCAGGAAAGAGCGTCGGGGACATGGCCGGCGACGTACTCGTCGACCAGGCGTACGTCGATCATGTAGCAGACGTCGTCGCGCTCGATGAGCTCCATGGCCTCCGACACCTGAAGGGGAAAGGCCCGGGTGCCGTGGACGAAGTCCTCCGCGAACGCGGCCGCCCGTTCCTGACCGTCCTCGTCGGCCGCGGGCGCGGTCCAGGGCCTCGCCTCGACGGAGAGCTCACGACCTGACATCACCCAGGCCATCGTTCCGTTGCGCAGCGCATAGACATTGCTGAATCCGGCCTGCTTCAGCAGGTAGGCGCCGACGATGCTCCGGGTTCGTCCAGCGCAGTGGACGACGATGGGGTGCTCCTTGCCCAGCCCTTCGATGCCGGCCCGGCAGAGAGTGGGGACGAGCTCACCGCCCGGAACGTGGAACGCCCCTGGGATGTGCCCCTTGGCGTACTCGCCGGCCGTGCGGGCGTCGAAGACGAACGTTTCCGTGCGGTCGGCGAGAGCGGCGATCCCGTCGGGATCGAGCTGCTGCACCTGGTCGGTGATCGACAGCCTCTCGCCGAACGTCTTGCCGATGACGTTGACACCGTAGACCGGCGCGTTTCCCTCCTTGGACCAGCGGTTCAACCCGCCCTCCAGGACCCTGACGTCGTCGTGTCCCAGCTCCCGGCAGGTCTGCGCCGCCAGGCGGCTTCGATGGTCATCGTTCGAGTAGAGAACCAGCGGAACGTTCTTCCAGGGCACCAGCCGGCGCAGGCAGATCTCGATGAGACCACGAGGGAGAGGGCAACTGCCCGGTATCTGACCGAGCGCATATTCACCTCGTTCGCGTACGTCCAGCAGCGCGTGAGCCTTTCCCGCGTCACGCCACCGCTTGATCTCGTCGTACGTGATGAAGGATTCAGAGGTCATGAGGCACCTGTCTTTCACAGGGAAGGGGGGCGTGCGCCCCAAGGGGGAGGACGATGGGCGTGCACGGCCGGGACGCGTTCCTGGTAGAGGCGTACTTCGACGCTCACCAGCTGCCCGGTGCACCCCTGTGCGAGCCGGGATGTGCCGCGGTCCCTGGTCAGGGTGTTCACGTTCCCGTGGCGACATGGGGAATCGACGTCGCGCGGGTCCAGCGGGTCGTACCACGCGCCCGTGGCGAGCTGCACACAGCCCGGTTTGATGTCGGAGCTGAGGACGGCGCCCGCGAGGCAACTTCCCTGCTCACTCGTGATGAGCACGACGCGGCCCGGCGCGATCCCGCGTGCGACCGCGTCGTCCGGGTGCATCAGCAGCGGTTCCCGTCCATGGATTTTGCTGCTCTGGCTGGTGGCGCCCATGTCCAGCTGGCTGTGGAGCCGGTGCGCCGGCTGGGACGCGAGGAGCGTGAGCGGATGGGCGTCGGTGGGCCCGGCGGCCGGCGGCAGCCAGCTGGGATGACCTGGACAGTCGTCATAACCGAACGAGCTGACGGTGGCCGAGGTGAGCTCGATGCGCCCGCTGGGCGTCCTGAGCGGCGCGTTCTCCGGATCCTGTACGAAGTCGTACAGCATGACCTGATCGTTCGGGGCGCTCGGCAACTCGACGTGCCCGGCGGACCAGAAGCCGTCGAACGACGGGAGATCGACGCCGTCGGACGAGGACCGGCTCCGCCAGGTTTCGTACAGCCGGCGCAGCCAGGCGTGCTCGGAGTCGCCCTCGCTGAAGAAGGAGCCGACGTCAAGCGCGTCCGCCAGTTCGCTGAACGTCTCGTAGTCGGTTCTCACGTCGCCGGGAGGATCACACACCTGACGCATGGCGATGAGACAGGGGTCGCCGCGTGAGGCGCCGAGGTCGGACCGCTCCAGGAACGTGGCCGAGGGAACGACGATGTCGGCGTGCCTGGCGGTCGCCGTCCAGTACGGTTCGTGAACCACCACCGTGTCCGGCGCGGCCATGGCCCGGCGCAGCCGGCCGATGTCCTGATGGTGATGGAACGGGTTGCCTCCGCACCAGTAGACGAGCCGTGTATGCGGGTATCGGTAGGTGCCGCCGTTGTATGCGAAGGGCGCACCGGGGTTGAGGAGCATGTCGGAGATCCGCGCGACGGGGATGAAGGCGTCGACGGGGTTGTCCCCCTGCGGAAGGGTGGGCAGTTGGCCCGAAACCTTCGGAAGACCCACGTCGCCCATGGATCCGTAGCCGTGTCCGAAGCCGCCTCCCGGGGTGCCGATCTGACCGAGGACGGCTGCCAGCGCGATGGCCGCCCAGGGCGGTTGTTCCCCATGCTCGGCGCGCTGCAGTGACCAGGTGACGGAGACGAAGGTGCGGTTCGCCGCCATCTGCGTGGCCAGCGAGCAGATGTCGCCGGCGGCGACCCCGGTGATGCCCTCGGCCCAGGCGGGATCTTTCCTCACACCGTCCGTGTGCCCGAGGATGTAGGCCTCGAGCTGCCCGTATCCGGTGCAGCGGGTGTTGAGGAACTCGGTGTCGTGCAGATGGCTGGTGATCAGCACCCAGGCGAGTGCCAGCATCATCGCGACATCCGTGCCGGGATTGATCGGGCACCAGCGAACGCCACGCCCGTCGGGGCAGTCCGTCCTCACCGGACTCACCACGACGATCGAGGTGCCGTTGTCGATGAGCTGCCGGAGAGCGGCTTCGCTCCGATGCCTGGTGATCCCCCCTGGGGCGACCTGCATGTTCTTGACCGGCAACCCGCCGAAGGCGAGGATCATGGTGGTGTGCTCGGCGAGTACCGACCAGCTGGTCAGGCCGTGGACCGCGGCCACGTCCTGGCCGAGCACGTGAGGCAGGATCACGCTTGAGGCGCCGGTGCTGTAGGTGTTGACCGACCTGGTGAAACCGCCGATGGTGTTGAGGAAGCGGTGCACCTGGCTCTGCGGATGATGGAAACGGCCCGCACTTCCCCATCCGTAGGAACCGCCGAAGATGGCGGCGTTGCCGTACTCCGTGATGACGCGTTCGAGCTCGGTCGCCAGGATCGCGGTGAGGTCCGGCCAGTCCACGCGAACGAACTCGTCTTGTCCCCGTGCGCTGCTGGGTCCCGGTCCGTCCGCCAACCACCCTCGTCGCACCATCGGCTGCAGGACCCTCGCGGGATGGTTGTGCGCCCCGCTCAGGTTGCCCAGGAGGGGGGAGGGCCGCGCATCCAGCTCGTGCGGGGTGACGGCGAGGTCGTCGCCGCTGATCCGTGCCCGGAAGGCGCCCCAGTGGGAGCTGCTCTGCCGGCCCGCGCCGGCGGTCATGTCCTCAGCCCTTCCAACGACGGGCGATGACGATGCCACCCGGTTGTTGTCTGCAGGGCCATGGCGATCCTGAGGACGTCCAGATCCCGGCCCGGGGCTGCCGCGATCTGGAGTCCGACCGGCAGGCCGTCGCTCGCCATTCCGCAGGGAACGGAGATCGCCGGCTGGCCGGTGACGTTGTAGCAGTAGGTGTTCGCCAGCAGCGCGGCCTGCATCTCGGCTGCCCGCGCGAGGTGGCACTCGTCGACCAGGGGAGCGGTGACGGGGACCGTCGGACCGATGACGGCGTCGAACCGGCTCTGGCTCTCCAGCATCCTCGCCGCGAGTTCTCTGCGATCGTCCTTGGCCGCGCGGTATCGCCGGCCGGACACCGTGAGCCCGGTCTCCAGACGTGCCCTGACATCGTCCCCGTAGTCGTCGCCACGGTCCCGCAGCCAGCGACGATGCACCTGAGCTGCTTCGAACGCGACGATGGTGCCCGTGCTGAGCCGGGCGTCCTCCTCGCAGGCGAGCTCGAAGGGTTCCACCGTCGCACCCAACGCTTCGACGGCGTCGAGCGCGCGGCGGAAGGCGTCGCTGACAGCCGGCGAGGACCGGGAGACATGCGACATCACGACGCCCAGGTGGGCTCCGCGCAACGACAGGCGCCCAGGGTCGTCGTGTTCGGGAGCGCTGTGCAGGATCAGGCTCTGGAAGATGCGGGCGCAGCCGTCGGCCGTGCGGCTGAGCACGCCGACGGTGTCGCAGGAGGGACTGAGCGGGAAAACCTTGGCGGTGGGTATCCGGCCCAGGGTCGGCTTGAAGCCCGTGACGCCGGTGAGGGCCGCCGGTATGCGTACGGATCCTCCGGTGTCGGTGCCGAGTGACGCGCCGCAGGAACCGATGGCCACGGACACGGCGCTTCCGCCGCTCGATCCGCCACAGATGTGGCGGCGGTCCCAGGGATTGCGCGTGGTCTGGGCCTTGTGATTGACGTTGGTGGCGCCGTAGGCGAATTCGTGCATGTTGGTCTTCCCGATGTGCACGGCTCCGGACAGCTCCACGCGCCGCCAGCATTCGGCGTTGTCGGTGGCTCGCTCGTTCAGCCACGATGATCCGGCCGTGGTCTGCAGTCCTGCGACGTCGATGTTGTCCTTGACGCTCACGCCGATGCCTGCCAACGGCCTGAACACGCCCCTCCGGAACTCGTCCGTGACGAGTCGGGCGACGTTGTGCACCCGGTCCTCGCTGACTGACACGAAGGCGCCCAGTGCCGGTTCCCAGCGGTTGATCGCCTCCACGTAGCCGGCGGCCACCTCGTGGGGCGACAGCTCTCTCCGGTGGAGGGCGGCCCAGGTCTCTTCCAGGGTCAGATCGGCCGGTGACGTCGCCATCTACGTCACCTCGTCGAGGACGGCGGCCGCGATCCCTCGCGGGCTGCCACCGTTGATCGGCATGATGTCCATCGGGCACACGGACAGGAACGCGACGAGATCTCTGTCCGCCCGCAGATCGACGTAGGAGCCGGCCGGCGCGGAGGATTCCCGGAACGTTATGTGCCCGTCGGGGTCGACCGGGGAGTTCTGAAAGAGATTGAGCGGATCAGGCAGCAGCGCAGCAGGTGCATGGCCGGCCGCGCGCAGGGCCGACCTGAGGTTGTCGGCGCAGTTGCGATGCCCCGGAGCGTTGAGTTGCTGATAGCGCCATCGGTCGCATGGGGGCATGGTCATGTCGTGGATGCCGGGCGACGTGTCGGCGACCATCGTGATCAGCGGAACGCGCCGGCAGGTGACGAAGGCGCTCCCCACTCCTGGCCGGATCGTTCGCAGCGCCGCGCGGGAGTGGCTCATGCAGACGTGCTCGGTCCAGTCGTCCGCGGCGAAGAACCACGCGTCGACGACCTGCCCGCCGAGCGAGTTGATCACACGCAGTGTCTCTCCCGCAGCGACGCGAAAGGTCCCGATCTCGGCTGCTTCGACCTGCTGACTCTGCCTGCTCATGGCGACTTCCGGGATGCCGAGGTCAGATCGACGTCGCTCCACTCGGTGGCGACGAATGCCACGCGATCACCGGAGTGCACGACGGGGTCACGCCGGATGCCGATCACGAGCGCCGGCGACGGCATACCGATCGATGCCACGACGTCACCGAAGGCGTTGCGGACCTCGCCGAGAGGTTGTCCCGCCGCGGCCACCTCGCCGGGAGCGACGAGCGCGTGAAAGAAACCCCCGTCAGTGGTGGTGACGTGTGTACGCCGAGTGGCCCGGCATATGGAGGACGGCCAGGCGAAGGGGTTTCCCTTCGCGGTGCCGATCGCCGTGGCGAGGCGGACGAGACCGGCGACGGCTCTGTCCACGGCCTCACGGTCGAGCCGGCCTCCCGCGCCCGCCTCCAGCATGAAGGCCCGCTTGCCCAGCTCCATCATCTGGTAGTCCAGCGCCCCGGCGATGTGACCGGGCAGTTCGCCCGGACCCGAGACGTCCATGCGGCAGGCCACCCGTGGATCGAGCAAGGAGATCATGGACAGAAGGTCGTGCTCGTGGGCTTCTCGGGGATGCAACTTGTAGACGGCGTAGTTGCAGGCATCGAGAAAGGGGCCCATGGTGTGGATGTTGACCACCACGTCGGCCAGCGGTGCGAACTCCTCGAAGAGGCGATGGGCGAGCCGCTGCGTGCCGAGGAAGTCAGCCCTTCCGGGGAAGCTCTGATCGAGATCCACTCCGTCGAAGGGGGAATGCTTGCGCCGGTAGTCGAAGGCCAGGGGGTTGGCGACGGGCGTCACGATGACGTTGCCGTACAGGGGAAGCGATGAGATGGAACGGAAGAACTCCGTCGCGACGATCGCCGCCTGCGACTCGTCACCATGGACTGCCGCATTGACCCACAGGCAAGGGCCGTCGCCCTTACCGCGGGCGATCATGTAGGGAATGCCGATCGTGTTGCCGCTGGCCAATCGGCCGGCCTCGACCAGGCCTCGGCCGGTGTCGCCGACGATCGTACGGCTCAGGTGGTCAGTTACCGTCGTCGTCATGACGTCTCCTGTCGGGTTCGGGTCCGGGGGCGGGGGCGTCAGGCCGGCCTCCGAGAAAGACGTGCTTCATCTCCGGATCGCTGAGGACTTCCTCGGCCGGGCCGTGCCGGTGGATACGACCGTCAACCATGACGACGGCGACGTCCGAGGCGGAGAGACCTTCGATCACGTTCTGCTCCACCATGACGACGGACACGCCAAGGGCGGCGATCTCCTTCAGCTCGTCGAAGATCTGGCGCCGCGCCTTGGGGGAGAGCCCGAGCGACGGCTCGTCGATGAGCAGCACGCGTGGACGCGCCATCATCGCCATGGCGATCTCCAGGAGCTGCTGCTGCCCGCCACTGAGATTTCCGGCCGGCCGCGTCCGCTGGGCGGCGAGGGCGGGGAAATGGTCCAGCGATTCGTCGACCGCGACCGCACGGCTGCCGCGTGGCAGCGTGTAGACGCCCAGCTGCAGGTTTTCCTGCACCGTCATGCGCGGGAAGTTGCAGCGTCCCTGAGGAACCAGGCTGATGCCGGCCTGCATGCGGCTCCAGGCGGGCAACGTGGTGATGTCGCGATCGCCGATGCGGATGGACCCCTTGCACCACTTGGTCAACCCGTAGATGCCTTTGAGCAGGGAAGACTTTCCTGCGCCGTTGGGGCCCACGATCGTCGTGAGGCATCCGCTGGCGAATCCATAGGTCAGATCGTTCACGATGGGCACACCGGACAGGTATCCGGCGGAGAACGCCGAGACGCTCAGATGCCGATCAGCCGGCATGACCGTCCCCCTTTCTGCCGAGGAAGGCTTCGTACACGGCCGGGTCGTCCCAGATGACCGAGGGCGGTCCCGCGGCGAGCTTCTTGCCCGCGTCCAGCACCACGACTTCGGAGCAGCAGGAGGTGATGAACTCGACGTTGTGCTCGATGATGAGAAACGTCTGGCCCTCGCTGTTGGCCTGCAGAATGGCCTCACGGATCAAGTCGATGATCCGCGGATTCACTCCCGCCAGGGGTTCGTCGAGCAGCGCGATCCGGGGCCGGGTCACGAGCGCCGCGGCCAGGGCGAGCAGTTTCTTCTGGCCGTAGGACAGGATGCCGGCAGGCGCTGAACGAAGCTGCTCCAGCCCGAATTTGACCAGCCAGGACGTCGCTCGGCTCATGTCCGACGAGCGCCTGCGAGCGCTTCCTGAACGCCCTGTCCTGTCCAACCCGCGCAGCGAAAGACTCAGGTGATCGTCCAAGGTGAGCTGGTCGTACAGTTTCACGGTCTGGAACGTCCGCACCAGGCCGGCCCTGGCGATGATGTGCGGCGCCTTGCCGAAGATGGACTCCCCGTCCAGCAGGATCTGTCCGCTGTCGGGTTGGACGAAGCCGGTCACGCAGTCAAGGGCCGTCGACTTACCCGATCCGTTCGGGCCGATGAGGCCGAGCACCGTTCCCGCGTTGAGTGCGAAATCGACATCTGACAGTGCCGCGACGCCCATGAACGACTTTCCCAGGCCGGTGACCCGCAGGGCTGGAGGGGCAGTGCCTCCGGGGGCGGTCATCACGAGGGACCACCTCTCATGCCACGCAGTTGTCTGTTCATCGCTCGTGCACGGAGGAATCCACCGACACCCTGCGGGACGAAGAGCAGTCCGAGCACCAGCAGCGCGCCGTAAACGATGAGACGGGCCTCGTCCGCCATGCGCAGCACCTCGGGAAGGACGGCGAAGAGCACGGCACTGTAGGCGACCGGCCAGAAGGTTCCGGCACCTCCGAGGATCACGATGATGAGCATCACCTGCATGAGGTAGAAGTCGAAGATGGACGGGTCGATGGTGGTCAGCCGGAATGCGTGGAGCGCTCCTGCCAGCCCGGTGACGAACGCGCAGAAGGTGAAGACGGCGAGCTTGTACGTGTTCGTCGCGTAGCCCTGTGACTTGGCCAGCGGCTCGTTGTCGCGGATGGCGATCATCACGCTGCCCGCGGCGGATCTGACCAGGCGTTGCATGGCCCACAAGGCGAGCACGGTGAAGCCGGCCAGCAGGTAGTAGTAGCTTCGTGGCGTGTCCGCGGTCAGCTCGACGGAGCCCAGGGACAATGACGGGGCAGGCAGTCCGAACATGCCCTGCCTTCCGCCGGTCACGCTGGTCCACTCTGCCGCGACGATCGCGCAGAGCAAGGTGAAGCTCAGCGTGATGATGGCGAATGCGCCTTCCGACAGGCGCACGGTGACGGCTCCGACCGCCGCGGCGACCAGGGCGGCCACTCCGCCGCCGGCGAGAAAGGCCGCGGGTTGCCACAGGTCGGTGTGGGTCACCAGCCAGCTGGTGGCGTAACCACCGATGCCGACGAAGGCGACCTGCGCGAAGGAGAGCATTCCCACGTAGCCGTACAGAAGGTTGAAGGCCGTTCCCAGCACCATGAAGGTCAGTGCGAGGTTGGCGACGTCGAGGAAATAGTCGTCGGTCACCACGGCGGGTGCCAGCGCGATGGCGGCGGCTGTGGGAAGCAGCGGATTGAGGTGCCGGCCTCCCAGCCATTTCGTCAGATGAGACGAGGGCTTGCCTGACATCGCGTCACCTGTTCCGGCCGGATCATGCACTTTCAGGTCCGCCGTCATACTCGTACCTCTGTCGAGAACAGGCCCTGCGGCCTCACCAACATAATTGCGATCATGAACAGGAAGACGCTGACACTCTGGGTCATGGCGGATCCGTAACCTCCGGCGAAGCTTTCGAGCATGCCGACGAGATAGGAAACGATCACTGCTCCGGGCACGCTGCCCAGGCCACCGATGACGACGATGGCGAAGACCTTGAAGACGATCGTGATGCCCATTTGCGGGCTGACCGTGAAGACGGGCGTCAAGGTCGCGCCGGCGATGCCCGCCAGGCCGACACCCAGCGCCATCGCCAGCCGGCCGATCCGCTCCGGAGAGATTCCCACGACCATCGCTGCCGTGGGGTTCTGCGAGACGCCGCGCATGGCCCGGCCCACCTGCGTCCGGCTGAGCAGCAGGTAGAGCGCCCCGAGCGTGACGACTGCCACGACGACGATGAAGGCGCGTCCGATCGGGATGATCACGTCTCCCAGCACGAGGTGACCTTGCGGCCTGCTGTCCTCGGGCAACTGCCGTGGCCCGGCGCCCCAGAGCAGGATCGCGCCGTTCTGGATGATCATGGCCAGGCCCAGGGTCAGCAGCATGGTCCTGGAGAATGCTCCGTCAGGGGGAAGGCGACGAAGCAAGCCTTCCTGCATGACGATGCCGATGATCGCCATGGTTGCCGCGGTGAGCAGGATGCCCAGCCAGTAGCCGGCGAGCGGGATGAAGAAGTAGGCGGCGAACGCCCCCAGCATGTACAACGCCCCATGGGCGAAGTTCACAACGTTGAGAACTCCGAATATGACGGCCAAGCCTGCGGCGAGCAGCGCATAGCTGGACCCCAGCACCACGCCGTTGGCGATGAGTTCCCCGGTGTACGTCGCGTCCACGCGATGACCTCCAGTCGTCAGTCTGTCGACGGGGACGGATCAGGTGACGACATCCGACACGATGACGGTCTTGCCATTTTTGATCTGCATGATGAATGCCTTGTCATGGGCCTGGTGGTGGGCATCGAATTTCAGCGTGCCCCCGGTGAGAGAGGCGAGGTCGGTGCTCACCAGGGCTTTCTGTATGGCCTTCGGCTCGGCGCTGTTCGCCCGGCGAATGGCATCCGCGATCACCATGACGGCGCTGTAACCCTCGAATGATTCATAGGTGGGCTGGGTTTTGTACGCGCTCTCATAGGCTTTCGCGAACTTCGCGTTCGCCGGCGTCTGGATCAGGGAGCTGTAGGGATAGACACTGGACGATCCGGCGAACTGCTTGTCCTTGAGGATCTCGAGGTTCTGGCCCTCGAGTTCGACGCGGCCTGTCACTGGCAGCCCCAGCCTGGCGCTGGCGGCTTGGCGCAGGTACGAAAGATGATCGGCGCCTGTGATGTAGAGGGCGACCGACTGAGTGCCGTTGTTGCGATATTTGCTGATCTGCGTTGAGAAGTCGGAGGTCCCCTGGGCCACGAAGTCGACCGCCGTCGCCTTGATGCCCTTGTCGGCGAGCGCCTTTTCCAGGGCGGCGGCACCTGTACGGCCGTACGTGCTGTCTTCGGCAAGGATGGCGACTTCGCGTACATCGCCTGCTGCCTGCAGGTAGGAGGACAAGGCGACGGCGAGCGTCGCGTCAGAGGGATTGATCCGGAAGGTGAAGTCGTTGCCTCCCTTGCCTGCTGCCGTGGTGATGTCAGGCGACGTGGACGTGGAGACCACCAGTGGCACCTGATATCGCTTGGCCAGCGGCATCGCGGCAAGGGTGACCCCGCTGCAGAGAGCGCCGATCACTGCGGACACCTGCTGTTGGGTGATGAGTTTGGTGACGGATCCAACGCCATCGGTCGGGTTGCAGGCGTTGTCCTGGGCGGCGAGTGCGAGTTTCCTGCTCCCCAGGAGACCGCCGTCTTTGTTGACCTGATCGATGGCCAGTTGCACGCCGTTGCGTTCGTTCTCCCCGAGCGCGGCGGCTGATCCTGACAGGGGGGTTGAGAGGCCGATTTTGATGGGGCCCGAGCCGGAACCCGGATCGTCGGCCGAGTTTGCACAACCTACGGCCGTGAGGGCGAGGGCAACGGCTGTTGCGAGTGTTCTGGTACGCATCTTGTGCCTCTTAGCTGATCAGACGCTGTGCGCTCCGCGTCCGTTTCATGACCTGGCTGGGTGATGCCCGGTCTGGCTTGGAGTAGCCGGCCCGAGGTTGATGCTCGAACATCTACCTACAGTCGACTGCATGTAGCTACAATCGACTGCATGTACGCTGCCTGTCAAGTGCTTCATCGGGACGAATTCCCGCGACTCCGCACCTTCACATGGGGAGGCAACAGTCGATGAACGAGCCGTCAGGCCGTGGATCGAAGCCGCCGACGCACAAGCTCATCGCGGAGGTGGCCGGAGTGCATCCTTCGACGGTGTCGAGGATTCTCCGACGGGCACCCGGACCCCGCAGGGCGGATTTCGCCGAGACCGAAGAGCGGGTGCGGGAGGTCGCCAAACGGCTGGGCTATCGCCCCGACCTCACCGCGGCGAGCCTTCGAACCCGACGCAGCATGGTGCTGGGAGTCCTGCTGCCGAAGCTCCACGACGTCGTGCTGGCCACGATTCTCAGCGGTATCGACACCGCGGCCTTCGGCCTCGGCTACCAGACCATCGTCACCAACACCCTGGGCGCGCCGGAACGGCGCCGGGAGCGGGTCGAGATGCTGCTCAGCCGCAGGGTCGACGGGCTGGTGATCGGCGACCCCACCCTCGACGAGAAGATCTACGAAGAGTTGTCCCGTTCCCGGACTCCGCATGTCCTGGTCAACCACCGTGCCGAAGGGCACGTGTCGGTGACCGGAAACGATGCGCTGGGAGGGCGGTTGGTGGGCGAGCATCTCCTGGCCGCGGGTCATCGCGAGATCGGCATCATCGCCGGGCCGCGTTACCCCACTGCTCTGGATCGGGTCCGAGGATGCGTGGAGGCGTACGAACGAGCCGGCGTCACCGTCGGCCGAGCGCAGATCGTCCACACGGATTTCGACCCCCAGGGGGGACGGCGAGCTGCGCAGGAGCTGCTCACGTTGCCGCGACGCCCAACGGCGATCTTCGCGGTCAATGACTCCGCGGCCATAGGGGCGATGGGGGCGCTCAGGGATGACGGGCTGGTCGTGGGACGCGACATGGCGCTGGTCGGCTACAACGACATCGCGATCGCGCAGGATCTTCCGATCCCGCTGTCGAGCGTCCACACGCCCCTGCGGGAGATGGGGGAGACGGCGGCACGATCGCTGATCGACCTGCTTGAGGGGCGGACGAGCGGGTCGGTCGCACTCCAGCCCCGGCTGGTTGTGCGTGACTCGAGCTCCTCGGCCGTCCCTGTCACGGCCCCTGTCACGGCCCCTGTCACGGCCCCTGTCACGGCCCCTGTCACGGCCCCTGTCACGGCGCCGGGGACTCGCGGCGAGCCCGGCGAGAAAGACGGCTGGGCGGCCGCCCCGCTGAAATGAGATGAGTTCCGCCGGCCCGGGAGGTCTCTACAGGCATGCGAAAAGTCATCTACTGCATGATGGTGTCGCTCGACGGCTACGTTGAGGCGCCCGGCGGCGACATCGGCTGGACCGCCCCCGACGAAGAGGTGCACGCGTTCTGCAACGACATGGCGCGCGGCATGGGGGGCGCCCTCTACGGCAGGCGCCTGTACGAGAACATGTCGGCCTTCTGGCCCACGGCCGACCAGCATCCGGACGCCCCGCCGGTCGTCACGGACTTCGCTCGGGTCTGGCGGGCCATGCCGAAATACGTCTTCTCGAGGACGCTCACCGAGGTGGGCTGGAACAGCACGCTCATGACCGGCGACCTCGAGGAGGAGGTCACGAGGCTGAAGCGGAAGGACGGCGGCGACCTGGAGGTGGGCGGGGCGACGCTGGCGCACAGCCTGGTGCGGCTCGGCCTGGTCGACGAGTTCCGGCTGCTCGTGCACCCGGTCGTGCTGGGCCAGGGCAGGCGGTTCTTCCCTGAGCTTGCCGCCTCGGTCAAGACGCGCCTGGTCGAGAGCAGGACGTTCGACTCCGGCGTCGCCTACCTCCGCCACCAGGTGACGTGACCCTTGCGCGCCGGCTCCCAATCCCTTAGGAAGGTTTCCTAAGGGATTGGAGCAGCCGGTGAGGCAGATCCTGGCGGCGCTGGTCCTCCTGCTCGCGGTCGCCTGCGGCGAGGAGGCCCCGGACGTCCCGGTCAACGCCGCGGACGTGATGTTCGTCCAGATGGTGACTCCTCCGCTCCCATAGGAAGCGGCTTCTCGCCTCGCTTACGCGGGAGACGACGGCCAAGCCCTGACCGATGCCCGAAAGCACAAGCACCATCCTATCCGCAGGAGGCGACGGTGTCCGAGGTTCCGCCCCTGAACGCCGGCGGCATGCCGGAGACCGACGTCAGGCGGATCCAGGCGCTCAGGCGGTCGGCTCACTTCGAGCGCGACCTGCTCGGCCTGCTCATCGAGCACCAGGGCGACGCTGCCCGGATGGCGGCCACGGAGATGTCGGACGGGGCCAACCCGGCCGTCCAGAAGTGGGCCGCCCAGGTGCGGGCCTCGCGTACGGCGCAGATCGACATGATGCGGGACCTGCTCTCCGGGTGACGGCCGCATCCTTTGCCGTGAGTTTTGCTCGGCGCATAGACGCCGATGGCGATAAGTGATTAGATCACTTGATATGTCCGAGGTAACGCGGCCCACGCTTTCCGACGCTCTCACCGAGCGCATGCTGGAGCTCATCCGCAAGGGCGGGCACCGGCCAGGCGACAGGCTGCCCTCGACCAGGGAGCTCTCCCAGCGCTTCGCCGTCACCACCCCGACGTTGCGCGAGGCGCTGCGCAGGCTCGAGGCCACCGGCGCCATCGAGCTGCGGCACGGCTCCGGCATCTACGTCGGCGCCGCCATCGAGCGGCTGGTCCTGCCCAACCCCAACATGCGCGAGGTGCACGCCGCCCAGCTCGTCGAGCTGCTCGGGGCGCGGATCGTCATCGAGCCGCCGCTGGCGGCGATGGCCGCGCAGAACGCGGAGGGCGAGGAACTGGCCGCGCTCAAAGGCGTGCTCGACCGGGCGGGCAAGCACCTGCGCGGCGACGACGCCGAGCTGCACGAGGCGAACATGTCCTTCCACCGGGCGACCGCGCGGATGGCGGGCAACAGCGTGCTCCACGAGGTCGTCGATTCGCTGCTCCTCGTCCACGGGCCGGAGCAGCGGGAGATCCTGCAGATCTTCGACGACCGGCGGCGTGACTACGAAGAGCACCTGGCGATCCTGGAGGCCATCGAGGCGCGCGACGCGGCTCAGGCCGAGGAGCGCATGCGGGCCCATCTGGTCGAGGTCAGGACGGTCATAGAGCACAGGTTGCACCCCCCGGGTTGAACCCCCCGGTTGAACCCCCGATGGAAACAAGGAGGCCGGCCCATGTTCCGGTCACGTGTGGTCACGCTCGGCGTGGCGGCGCTCGTCCTGACCGCCTGCGGTGGCAACGGCGCCGACGCGCCGCGGGAGAAGAAGACCGAGCTGACGCTGTACAACGACAAGGGCGCCTGGACGAAGTACTTCGACGAGATGAGTGCTCTGTCCAAGCAGAGCGTCGGCCTGAGCATCAAGCCGACGGGATACACCGACTCGGCCCAGTACCAGGCGTTCATCAAGGCGTCGTTCCGCACCGACGTCAAGCCTGACCTGTTCACCTGGCAGACCGGGGGAATGCTGGAGCAGATCGTCAAGCAGAAGCAGGTGGCCGACACCTCGACCATCTGGCAGGAGGCGATCAAGAACGGCGACCTGTCGAAAGACCTCATGCCCTACTACACGATCGGCGGCAAGCAGTACTGCGTGCCGATGAACGTCGCCTACTGGGGCATGTTCTACAACAAGAAGATCTTCGACAAGCACGGCCTGAAGCCCCCGGAGACCTGGGACGACCTCATCAAGGTCGCCGACACGCTGAAGCAGAACGGCGTGAAGGCCTTCTACCACACCAGCGTGCTGTTCTCGTTCGTCTGGTTCGAGCAGCTCCTGGCCGGCACCGACCCCGACCTGTACGACCGCCTGTCCACCGGCGAGGCGAAGTACACCGACCCGGGCGTGGTGCAGGTGATGGAGAAGTGGAAGCAGCTGATCGACGCCGGATATTTCATCAACCCGGGTGACAAGACCGACCCCGGCGACGTGCTGAAGAACGGCAAGGCCGCGATGGTGTCGTTCGGCACCTGGTTCAACACCAGCATGACCCAGCGCAACCTCAAGGCCGGCGAGGACTACGACTTCTTCGTCATCCCCAACGTCAACCCCGCTCTGCCCAAGACCTCGATGATCTTCGAGAGCGGCCCGCTGTGCTCGCTGACGAAGGCGGCCGACCCCGACGCCAGCACCAAATACCTCAAGTGGTGGACGACCGCCGAGGCCCAGGAGAAGTGGGCGACGAGCCGGGGTGACGTGAGCGCCAACCCGAAGGTGGAGATCGACGACAAGGCGCTCGGCGCCGTCACCAAGGACGCGGGCGGCGGGAAGTACCGCCTGGTCAACCGCTACTTCGAGGCCACGCCGCCGCCCGTGCTGACGGCCGCGCTCGACGGGTTCAGCAAGTTCGTCACCCAGCCGGGCTCGTACAAGGAGGTCCTGGAGACCATCCAGCAGGCCGCCGACGAGTACTGGAGCACGCATCAGTGAGCGAGGGAGCATCCGGGCGACCGAGCCCGCCTCACGGAGTGAGGCCATGAGCACGCGCGCTCCCTTGCTCGGCCGCTTCAAGCACGGTTACGTCGCCCCGGCCGCTCTCCTGGTCGCGGGGCTGCTCTACGCGCCGTTCGTGTGGACGGCCTACCTGAGCCTGACCCGCTACGACGGCCTTGAGCCGCCGGCGTGGATCGGGCTGCGCAACTTCGCCAAGTTGTTCGACGACCCGGCGCTGCTCACCTCGACCCGCAACACGCTCATCTGGGTGGTCGGCACGATGGTGCTGCCGGTCGGACTCGGGCTGCTGGTGGCGGTGCTGTCGTACGACCTCAGGGGCGGCGCGTGGTACCGCCTGCCGTTCATGTTGCCGTACGCGCTGAGCGGCGCCGGCCTGGCCATGGTGTGGAGCCCGATCCTGTCACACGGTGGGATCGCCAACCTGATGCTCGGCGTGGACACCGCCTTCTTGCAGGACGCGCCGGCCAACACGGTCGCCATGCTGCTGGTCTGGACCTGGCAGCAGCTCGGCGTCAACACGCTGCTGTTCGTGGTGGGCCTGCAGTCGATTCCCAAGGAGCCCATCGAGGCCGCCCGGCTCGACGGCGCCTCGGGGTGGCGGTTGTTCCGGCACGTCATCTGGCCGCTGATGAGGCCGCTGACGGCCGTCGTGGTGGGGCTCGCTCTGGTGGCCGGGCTGAAGACGTTCGACATCGTGTGGGTGCTGACGCAGGGCGGGCCAGGCCGCAATTCCGAGACTCTCGCGGTGACGATGTACAAGGAGACGTTCGTGGCCAGCGACTACGGCTACGGGTCGGCGGTCGCGGTGATGCTGACCGTGGTCACGGGCCTGGCGTCCTACCTCTATCTCAAGAGGCAGGTGACCGCGACATGATCAGGCGTGCCGTGCTCGTCGTGCTCGGGCTGGTCTGGCTCGGGCCGACGTACCTGCTGCTGGTCAACGCCGCGCGCCCGGCCGACTCGTACGATCCGGGCAGCGCGTGGGTGCCGTCCGGCGACTTCGCGCTGTTCGAGAACTTCGCGCGGGCGCTCGACAGCGCCGACCTGACCCGGAGCCTGGCCAGCACCGCGCTCTACAGCGTCGTCTCGCCGCTGCTCGGCGTGCTCGTGGGCGCGCTGGCCGGCTACACGATCGTGGTGCTGCGGTTGAAGTACGGGTTCTGGTGGTTCCTGCTGATCTTCGGCGGCACCATCTTCCCCTCCCAGATGTTGCTCGTGCCGCTCTTCGTCGGCTACAGCGACGCCGGCCTGTACGACTCCAGGCTCGGCATGATCCTCATCTACACGGCGATCAACGTGCCGCTGGCCGCGTTCGTGCTGCGCAACTTCTACTCCGGCGTGGCCTTCTCGATCTTCGAGGCCGCGCGCATGGACGGCGCGTCCACGTGGCGGATCTTCTGGCGCATCTACCTGCCGATCTCGGCCAGCGCGCTGGCCGCCGTGTTCATCCTCGAGTTCACCTTCATCTGGAACGACCTCATCTTCGGCCTGACCCTGACGCAGACCGAGGAGGTGCGGCCCGTGATGACCGCCATCGCCGGCCTCATGACCGACGTGTACGCAGGAACCCCGGTGCCCGTCGGCCTGGCGGCGGGCCTCGTGGTCTCGTTGCCGACGGTCGTGTTGTTCCTCGCCACCCAGCGCCTCTTCGCCAGGGGCCTGTCTCTAGGGAGTGTTTGATGACGAGCCGGTTGCTCCAGCGGAGCCTGGGCAGTCCCGACTATGACGGGATCAGGCAGGCGCTGCGCGACGACACCTCGACCCCGGTGATCAGCGTGCGCGGGCTGGAGGTGCGCGTCTCGGTGTTGCCGCTGTTCACCCACGACGGCCGCCAGGCGGTCAGGGTGTCCAGCACCCAGCCGCTGACCCACACGCTGGTGGACGCGGACAGCGCGTCGGGCAGCGACGTGACGCTGCTGGTGCCGGAGGTCGACGCGCCGCGCGAGCTGACGCTGGAGTGCCGCGACGACGCGGGCGTGGTCGGCTCGGCGCAGGTCACGGTGACGCCGCAGCGCAAGTGGAGCGTGTTCGTCGTGCACCACTCGCACCTGGACATCGGCTACACCGACCCGCAGGGCACGGTGCTCCGCCACCACCTCGACTACCTGGACGCGGCGCTGCGGCTGGCCGAGGAGACCTCGTCCTGGCCCGACGACGCCAAGTTCCGGTGGAGCGTCGAGTCGTCGATGCCGGCGCTGAAGTGGCTGGACGCGCGGCCGCCCGAGATGGTCGAGGCGTTCGCCGCGCGGGCCCGCGAGGGCGTCATCGAGGTGACCGCGCTGCCGTTCCAGCTGCACACCGAAGCCTGCTCGACCGAGGAGCTGCACCGCCAGCTCCGCTTCACCTCCCGGCTCAAGGACCGGTACGGCTTCGCCACCACGTCCGCGATGCACACCGACGTGCCCGGCGCGGTCGTCGGCCTGGTCGACGCGCTCAGCGCGCACGGCGTGCGCTACCTGGCGGCGGCCCACAACTGGGCCGGCCGGTCGGTGCCCTACCTGCACGGCGGCGACAAGCTGACCAGGCCGTTCCGGTGGCGGGCGCCGAGCGGCAACGAGGTCATCGTGTGGTTCACGGACACGCCGCACGGCATGGCGTACATGGAGGGCAACACGGTCGGGCTGACCGACTCCTTCGAGCTGGCCGACGACCTGCTGCCGCGCTACCTGTCGGCGCTGGCCACGCGGGGCTACCCGTACGGGCCGGGCACGTTCGGGTGGCAGGGGCCGGACGCGCCCAAGGAGCCGTACGAGCTGGACGTGCTGCACCTGCGGGTGCAGGGGGCGCACGCCGACAACGCGGGCCCGTCGATCGTGCCGGCGTCGATCGCCCGCAGGTGGAACGAGCAGTGGGCCTACCCGCGCCTGCGCTCGGCCGCCAACAAGGACTTCTTCGAGCACGTCGAGGAGCACTACCTCGACCGGCTCTCCGTGCACGAGGGCGACTGGACCGACTGGTGGGCGGACGGGCTCGGCTCGGGCGCGCGCCCGCTCGGCTACGTGCGCAGGGCCCAGTCGGCGCTGCGGGTGGCCGAGACGCTGCACACGCTGGCCGGCGAGGACGCCACCGAGCAGATCGACGCGGCCTACGACAAGGTGGCGCTGTTCAACGAGCACACGTGGGGCGCGGCCAACCCGTGGGAGGACGCCGAGGAGGCGGGCGACTCGGGCGGCCTGCAGTGGACGCGCAAGTCGTCGGGCGCCTACCAGGCCCAGGACGACGCGTCGGACCTGCTGCACGCCGCGACCCGCAGGTTCGCCGCCGCGCTGACGGGCGGCGGTGACGAGAGGGGAACCGGCGGCGCGCTGGCCGCGTTCGCCGTCTTCAACCCCGGCACGCGGGCGCGCACCGACGTCGTGCGCGCGTTCCTGCCCAGGGACGTCGTGGGCGTGGACGTGCCGATCGCGCTGGTGGACGCGCGGACCGGGCGGACGCTGCCGCACCACGAGGAGCTGGTCGACCCGGTGGACTGGCCGACCCGGCCGATCGGGCGGCACGTGCACGCGGTCGTCGAGGACATCCCGGGGTACGGCTACGCCCGCCTCGACGTCGTGCCCGGCCAGACCCAGGCCCCCGAGCCGGTCGAGCTGGGCCTGGACGGGGTGATCGAGAACGAGTTCTACCGCGTGGCGTACGACGTGCGCGAGGGCTACGTCAGCTCGATCTTCGACAAGCGGGCGGGCCGCGAGCTGGTCAACGGCGAGGCCGCGGCCGGCTTCGGCCAGTACGTCTACGACCAGTACGCCACCGCCCCGCACTTCAACCACATGTCGGGACACGTGGGGGCGCATGACCGCACCCTCCTCGGCGACCGCGCCATCGGCAGGAACGCCGTCATCACCAAGGTCCAGCGCACCGCCGTGGGCGAGAAGCTCGTCGTGGAGCTGCGGGCCAAGGGCGTCGACTGGCTGCGCACCACGATCGAGCTGCACGACGGCGTGCCCAGGGTCGACCTGACCTACCAGCTCGCCAAGCAGGGCACCCCCTCGAAGGAGGCGGTGTTCCTGGCCTTCCCGTTCGCCGCGGGCCAGGCCACGGCCTGGGAGCTGACCGGCGGCGTCGGCGGCCCCGACGTGTCCCGAGTGCCCGGCTCGGCCGAGTACATGTTGCCGATCCGGCACTGGATCGCCTTCGAGGACTCCGAGCTGACCATCGCCTGGGCCACGCTGGAGGCGCCGCTGGTGCAGCTCGGCACCATCCACATGCCGTACGCGCCGTTCCCGCCGACCCTCGACCAGGAGGACGGCACGGTCTACTCGTGGGCGCTCAACAACATCTGGGACACGAACTTCCCGGCCCAGCAGCAGGGCGAGACCACGTTCCGCTACGCGGTCACCAGCGAGAGCGGAACAGAGGGCAGGCGGCTCGGGGCGGCGGTGGCCTCGGGACTGACAGAGCCGTTCGTCGGCGCGCTGATCGACGACGGCCCGGCCGCCACCGAGACGTACGTCTCCGTCGACCACCCCGACGTGCTGGTCACGTCGCTCGGGCGGTCGGGTGACGAGCGCGTGGTGCGGCTCCAGTCGCTGGCCGCCGAGCCGGTCGAGGCGACGGTCACGCTGCCGGGCCTGCGCTCGGCCCGCGGGCTGGACGTCGTGGACGAGTCGGTCAAGGTACGGCTGCCCGCCTGCGGGGTCGCCGTCGTCTGGGGGACGTGCGCGTGAAGATCGTTGACATCCGGGCCACGACGGTCGCGGTCCCGCTCGAGGCGCCGCTGCGGCACAGCAACGGCGCGCACTGGGGGCGGTTCGTCCGCACGATCGTCGAGGTCGAGGCCGACAACGGGCTGATCGGCCTGGGGGAGATGGGCGGCGGGGGCGAGAGCGCGGAGTCGGCCTTCCGCGCGCTCGTGCCGTACCTGAAGGATCATGATCCCTTCCAGCTGGAGGCGCTCCGCTTCAAGATCGCCAACCCGACGGCCTCGCTCTACAACAACAGGACCCAGCTGCTGGCCGCCATCGAGTTCGCCTGCGTCGACCTCATCGGGCAGCACCTCGGCGTGCCCGCCAGCGACCTGCTGGGCGGGCGCGTCCGCGACGCCGTCCCGTTCGCCTCCTACCTGTTCTTCCGGTACGCCGCCGAGGGCCACGCCGAGATCCGCACGCCCGACCAGCTCGTCGCGCACACCGCGGAGCTCAAGGCGGCGCACGGGTTCACCGTGCACAAGCTCAAGGGCGGCGTGTTCCCGCCGGACTACGAGCTGGAGTGTTACCGGGCGCTGGCCGAGGCGTTCCCCGGCGACCGGCTCAGGTACGACCCGAACGCCGTGTTGTCGGTGGCGGAGGGCCTGCGCTTCGGCCGGGCCATCGAAGGGCTGAACAACGACTACCTGGAGGACCCGGTCTGGGGACTCGAAGGGCTCAGGGCCGTGCGCGAGCAGGTCAGGGTGCCGCTCGCGACGAACACGGTCGTGGTCAACTTCGAGCAACTCGCCTCCAACGTGCTGCGCAGGGCCGCCGACGTGGTGCTGCTCGACACGACCTTCTGGGGCGGCATCCGGCCGTGCGTGAAGGCGGCGGGGGTGTGCGAGACGTTCCAGATCGGGGTGGCCGTGCACTCGTCGGGCGAGCTCGGCATCCAGCTCGCGACCATGCTCCACCTCGGCGCGGTGCTGCCGAACCTCACCTACTCCGCCGACGCGCACTACCACCAGCTGCGCGACGACGTGATCGAGGGCGGCAAGATGGCGTACTCGGAGGGCGCCATCGCCGTGCCCGAGGGTCCGGGGCTGGGCGTGCGGCTCGACAGGGAGCGGGTGGCGGAATACGCCGAGCTCTACCGCGAGATGGGCGGCTACCCGTACGACCGCGACCCGGGCCGGCCCGGCTGGTACGCCACCGTGCCCAACGCGCGCTTCGCCGACCCCACCGTCGCGTCCGTGGATTAGCACCATAATGATGCGGTATGTCTGAACCCTCGCGGCCCGCTCCGCCCGCCGACAACCTGGTCACCACCTCCCACGCCCTGCCGTCGGGGGAGCGGTACACCGCCACCGCGGGCACGATCGTGCTGCGCGAGGAGGTCTACACCGACGGCGCCTTCGACGGCCTGCGCCCCAAGGCCGAGATGTTCGTCACCGCGTACACGCTGGACGGCGCCGACCCGCTGACCCGTCCGGTGACGTTCGCCTTCAACGGCGGTCCCGGCTCGTCGAGCGTCTGGCTGCACCTGGGCGTGCTCGGGCCGCGCCGGGTCGTCATGGGGGACGCGGGCGCGCTCCTGCCGCCCCCGTACGGCCTGGCCGACAACGAGGAGAGCCTGCTGGCGGTGAGCGACCTGGTCTTCATCGACCCGGTCTCCACCGGCTACTCGCGGGCGGCCGAGGGGGAGAAGGCGGAGCCGTACCACGGCTTCACCGGCGACCTGGAGTCGGTCGGCGAGCTCATCAGGCTGTGGACCACCAGGAACGCGCGGTGGATGTCGCCGAAGTTCCTGGCGGGCGAGTCGTACGGCACGGTCAGGGCCGCCGGGCTGGCCGAGCACCTGCAGTCGCGATACGGCATGTACGTCAACGGCGTGATGCTGATCTCCTCGGTGCTCGACTTCATCACCGGCGAGTTCAACGAGGGCAACGACCTGGCCCACGCCCTCTACCTGCCGACCTACGCGGCCATCGCCCACTACCACGGGCTGCACGGCGACCGGCCGCTGGCCGACGTGCTGCGCGAGGCGGAGGAGTTCGCCGAGCGTGACTACCCGTGGGCGCTGGCCCGCGGCAACCGGCTCACCGCCGGCGAGCGCGCGTCCGCCGTGGCGAGGATCGCCGCGCTGACCGGGCTCAGCGAGGACTACGTCGACCGGGTGAACCTGCGGATCGAGCACATCCGGTTCTTCACCGAGCTGCTGCGCCCGCGCCGCCAGGTCGTCGGCCGCCTCGACGGGCGCTTCACCGGCTGGGACCCCGACGCGGGGCGCGAGCGCTTCTTCGCCGACCCCAGCATCAACGCGATCATGGGGCCGTACAGCGCCGGGCTCAACCACTACCTGCGCACGGAGCTCGGCTACGCCAACGACCTGCCGTACGAGGTGCTCACCTCGCGGGTCTACCCGTGGTCGTTCAAGGAGTTCGAGGGCGCGCACGTCAGCGTCACCGACAAGCTGGCCGCCGCCATGCGCGCCAACCCGCACCTGCGCGTGCACGTGGCCGGCGGCTACCACGACGGCGCGACCCCCTACTACGCCGCCGAGCACGCCCTCGCCCACCTGCCGGTGCCCGCGGAACTGGCTGCCAACGTCGAGTTCAAGTACTACGAGGCCGGCCACATGATGTACGTCCACGAGCCCAGCAGGCTGCGCCAGTCAGCCGACCTCGCCGCTTTTGTGCTGGGCCAGCAGGCTTGACGCCCGTTTCAGCCGCTGCTTGAGGTTGGCGCGGAGCGCGGCGAACCGCTGGGGATTGTCGGCGATGACGTCCTCCTGCAGTTCGGAGTCGGCTCCGTACCAGGCCAGCACGAGGCCCGACGACCACTTGCACCGGGTGTCGGCGGTCGCCGTCTGCTTCTCCTCCTCGGTGACCTCCGGATCGTCCAGGTTCCAGCGCTTGTCGGCGATGGCCGCCTCCGGCGACGGGTAGGAGTGGCCGGCCTGGCTCATGCACGACTGCCAGCGCTTGACCGCCTCCTTCACCGCGGGGTCCTTGGCCGCCTGCTCCAGCGTCAGCGAGTCCTGCAGCGACAACCACGGCCAGTCCGCCTTGCGTGCCCCCTTGTCCAGGGCCTGCGTCGCGCGGTCCAGGCAGCCGCGGTCGGCGGCGGTGCCGTACAGGCGGTGGCGGACCGGCTTGGGCAGCTTGGCGGCCCACGCGCCGGCCGTGTCGGGAGAGGGCGGCCTGGCCAGGTGGTAGCCGTACTGCTTGGCCGCCCCGATGTCCGAGACACCGTAGCGGCGGGAGTTGCCGGGATCCACCGCGGCGATCGTGTCGGCGTCCTCGGCGGGAGGGGTGACGGTGTCGCCCCGCTCGCGCATGCACTGGACGACGAGATGGTTGTGGGCATTGCCCAGAACGGCCCGCTGCTTGGGAGTGGTCTTGTAGGCGTCGAACGGCAGCACCAGCTGCGTCATCGCGGCGGCGTCCGGACCGGACGTCGCGGGCGCGGCGGGCTCGTCGGCGGCACAGGCCGCGGCCGACGCGACCAGCAGCAGCGTGCTCGCGAGGAGCCCCCGGCGACCGGTTTCCGGCGGCCAAGCCCGGAAACCGGCACTCCCGTCATTTCTCAGCGGCACCAGATGTCGATCGCGCTGGTGCGGTTGTTGCCGATGGCGTTGTTCGACAGGTAGCCGTCGTTCGAGTTGTGCGTGAACGTGCTGTGCGCGCCGGTGTAGCCGGGGTGCTGCCACAGGGTGGCGCTGCAGCCGACCCGGTTCCTGACCGAGCTGGTCTCGTTGTCCATGCTGTGCCAGGTGTTGCTGAAGTCCCAGTTCAGCCAGTTGTTGTCGGCAAGGTTGGAGTCGTCCTTGACGAAGTCACGCCAGTGGTCGATCTGGCCGCGGTTGTAGTCGAAGCCCGCGTACAGGCAGACACGACCGCCGTAGCAGGTCGAGCGGGGGCTCGCCACCGCGGTGGCCGCGGGGGCGGCCACGGTGAACATCGCGGCCACGGCGACGATGCCGGCGGCCTTCTTGGATAGCCTCACAGGTCTCTCCTCGATCGGTGAGTCGTTTTCGACCTCGGTAACTTAGCGTGCCGAATCGAACGCGAGTCGTGGTGACTCGCCGATCCCGTAAGGGCTGCGCGCCCGTGCGAGGTCGCGTGCCCCGGCCCGCCGACTCACTCGTATCAGTCCTGTGACGTGGCCTTTCGTCGCGTTGACGGAACTGTTGCCGGCTCTGGTGCGCCGGTGGAGGAACCTGTGGTCTCCGCTCGACCTACTCCGGAAGCGCCGCCGGGTTCTGGGCCAGCAGCCCGCCGTCCACGCGGTGCTCGGCCCCGGTGATGAACGACGCGCGCGGGCTCGCCAGGAACGCCACCATCTCGGCGACCTCATCGGGCTTGGCCACGCGGCCCAGCGGGTGGGAGCGGCCCCACTGCGCCACCTGCTCCTCCTGCGACAGCTCGCCGCGCCACAGGTCGGCCGCCCAGCGCAACATCGGCGTGTCCACCGAGCCGGGGCAGACGACGTTCACCCTGATCCCGTCGGCCGCGTGGTCGAGCGCCATGGCCCTGGTCAGGCCGTTGAGCGCGGCCTTGCTCGCGGTGTAGGCGGCCACCTGGGCCTGCGAGGAGAACGCCTGGACCGACGACATGATCACGATCGAGCCGCCGCCGCGGGCCCGCAGCCTCGGCACCGCGGCTTTGCACGCGAGATAGACACCCTTGAGGTTGATGTCGAGCACCTCGTCCCAGACCTCTTCCGGCGTGTCCTCGACCGTGCCGTAGCGCTGCACGCCCGCGCACGTCACCACGATGTCGAGCCCGCCGAACCTGGCCACGGCCAGGTCCACGAGGTCGCGCATGGAGCCGGCGCTGCGGACGTCGGCGACCCTGCCGACGACGTGCTCGCTGTCGAGTTCGGCGCTCTGGTCGGCGCCGCAGAAGACCACGGACGCCCCGCCGTCGGCCAGCCGGTCGACCACCGCCCGGCCGATGCCCATCGACCCGCCCGTGACCAGCGCGACTTTCCCGCCGAACTCGCTCATACCAGCACCTCCGCGCGCAACCGCAGTTCTTTCGTCTCGTGGGGGTTCAGGGTGAGGGCCGTGCCGTTGGCCACGGCCGCGGCCAGGCCGTCGGTGGGCATGCTGGAGAAGGGCTCGAGGCCGACCGTGTAGACCCGTCCCCACCAGGGGTAGCCGGTGGACGCGCCGAGCTCCTGCCACATCCACAGGTACGGCAGGAGCGTCGCATCCCACTCCACCCGCATACCGATATCCCCAGAAATTTCGTACCATCCCTCGTCAAAGCCGGTCAGATACACGATGTCGCTCGGCGCACCCCGCTCCGGCACCACGCTCAGATCCGTCTCACCGCCCCCGTCCGCAGGCACGACCGGCCACTGCCAGGGCCCGCCCGCCTGGACCCGCCGCCCGCCGGGGCCGATCGCGCTCTCGTGCGGGATCACGGTCACGCCCTCGGGAAGCCTGATCCTGGCGCCCGGCCGCAGGAACGGCAGGCCGTACACGATGTGCTGGCCCCACATGGCGTGCAGCGGCAGGCCGGACTCGTTGCTGGCCCGCCCCTCGATCTCCAGCGCCATCGTGCCCGACCGCAGCCGGAAGACCTTCTCCACCGCGTACGGCAGCCGCCGCGTGCGCACGCGCAGCCGCACCGCGACCTCCTCCTCGGAGTCGGACACGACCTCGCACTCCCACGGCAACCCCGAGACCTCGCCGTGCTGGGCCAGCCGCGCGCCCCGGTACTCGCTCGGCGCGCCGCCGCTGGGGAAGACCTCCTGCCAGCCGCCCTCGTAGTGGTCGACGAACTGGGCGACGTCGTCGGCCGCGCCCTGGAGGTGGTCGCGCGGGTCGCGCAGGCCCTGGGGGGAGAGCCAGACGAAGTCGGTGTCGGTGGGCTTGTGCAGGAACTCGACCACGTCGCCGCCCTTGTCCGGCACGACGGTCACGCGCAGCCGTTCGTTCTCCAGCACGACCGCCCGCAGCCCGTCGATCGTGACGTGCCGCAGGCGGGCCGCCCAGTTACGCCTCACTCGAACGTCACATCCAGGAATCGGGGCCGGTAGATCGACACGTCACGGTAGTGGTCGGTGTTCACGAAGCTGTTGACGTTGTACGAGATCACGAGCCCGTCGCCGTCGACGTCGGGATGCGCGTGGGCGTTGTAGGTGAAGACGTCGCCCTTGGTCTCGGGGGTCGTGTAGACGTGCTGCTTGCCGGTGAACGGCCCGGCCGGGGAGCAGGAGGAGTAGGCGACGATGTTCGGGTTGAGCGCCTCGGTGGTGTCATGAGTGATCAGGACATATCCGGATCTGACCTTGCTGACGCTGTACTCGTTCGCCACCCCGCTCATCACCCGCGCGGAGTCGGCCTCGTCGGGCGACCAGGTGCCGTCGGCCTTGAGATATTCCCAGCGGCCCAGCAGGCTCTGTCCCTTGACCCTGGCGACGTGCATGTACTTCGGCGACCCGAGATCCTCCACGCCGTAGACGTAGGTGTATCCGCCGTCCTTCAGGGTCGCCGAGGCCCACGAGACGCCGTGCCCCGAGGGCAGGTCGTGCACGCTGATCGGCTCGTCGAGCCGCCCGGGGGCGAACCTGGCCACCACGTTGCGATGCCAGCGCCAGTCCCACGCGCCGTCACCGAAGCGCTCGTACTCCTGGTAGGTGACCTCGACGACGCCGCCGGCCAGCGTCGCGTCGCCGGCCCAGAACCAGTGGTCCTCGTCGCGCGGCGGCATCACCGCGGTCGGCTTCTCGGCGGTGCCGTCGTGGATCGTGGACAGCCTGCCGTCGCGCTCGACGGCGAACGTGTTGTTCAGGAAGACGGTCGTGCCGCCCTCCTCGACCACGGGCGGTCGCGAGCCGTCGGGGTTGACCTGCCCGAGGAAGGTGTCGGAGAAGATCCACAGGTCCTTCCCGCCGGGCAGTTCGAGCGAGTAGGTGCCGTCGGCGCCCGTCCAGTCGTCCAGGCGGCTGTTGTCGTTGCCGTAGGCGGTGAACAACGTGGTCAGGCGGGCGTTCGTGGTGGCGCCCGCGACGGTCGGGGCGCACTCGGAGGCGGCGGTGGCCGGCTGCTCCTGCGGTGCGGCGGAGGGCGCGGGTTTGGGCGGCGCGGCCCAGACCGGCTGCGGCACGGCCGTCAGGCCGGCCAACGCGATGGCGAGGGGTGCGAGGGCGGAGCGGAATCGCGTCATCACTGGTCCTAGGGGAGGAGGCTCCCTACAGTTCTAGTCATTAGATCACTTGCTGTCCAGAGTCCTCCGGGATTCGCCGGAACCCGGGCCTCACGCCACTAGAGTGACGCTGCGTACAACCCCCCAGCCGAACGGATGGTGAAGATGTCACCACGCGTGCCGCTCACCCGCAGAGGCCTGCTCAAGATCGGCGCGGGCGTCGCCGCCACAGCCGTGGCGGGCGCCGGCACCGCCTCCGCCGCCTCAGCGGGAGACCGCTTCCAGCTGACCGCGCCCTCCCACCCTCTGATCTGGAAGAAGGCGCTGCGCGACGAGACCGTGCTGCAGTCGTTCGCCTTCGACAACGACAACGGGCACATCTACACCGTTCAGGTGAAGAACGGCGCAGGCTCGAACGCCGCCGGTGACCTGTGCCTGACCAAGCTGAGCCTGACCGGCTCGGTCCTCGGCCACATGTACCTCATGGGATTCGGCCACGGCGTGCAGATCGGGGTCGAGCCGTCGGGGAGCTCGGCGTACCTCTGGACCGAGACCGACGCGGTGAGCGACGGCAGCTCCGCCAGGGGCAGCAGGCTGGCGCGGTTCAAGTTCGTCAACGGCCAGACGCTGACGAGGTCGTCGTCGGCGCTCACCAAGTTCAGCCCTGTCTCCGGAGCGGTCAACACCACCTGCGCGATCGACCCTTCGACCGACCGGCTGGTCATGCGCTACCACGACGGCGCTTCCTTCCGGTTCGCGGTGTTCTCGCTGGCGGCGCTCAAGTCCGGCTCGGCCGACCCGATCCACGACGTGCCCCAGCTGTCGGGTCTGGGCACCTTCCAGGGGTACGCCGCCTACGGCGACTTCGTCTACATCCTGACCGGCAACGCCTACAGTGACGCCAACCCGCCGCCTGGCAACTCGTTCATCACGTGCCTCGACCTGCGCACGGGCAGCCGCGTGCAGCGGGCGCGCACCGAGGCGGGCAGGTCGCTCGACTTCCGCGAGCCGGAGGGCATGGCCATCCAGCTCACCTCCGGCGGCCCCCGCCTGTGCCTGGGTCTCGCCTCTGGCGTTCCGAAGGCCCGCAAGGCCAGCATCTTCTACAAGACCGAGCTCGTCTGAGCGGCCGGAAAAGGTGATGCTCCGTCAAGAACCGGCCCGGTAGCCTGCGCGCATGGGTCACGTCGAAGTAGGACATCTGACATACGTGCTGCCCGACGGGCGGCCCCTGCTCAACGACGTGTCCTTCCGGATCGGCGAAGGAGTGAAGGCGGCGCTGGTCGGGCCCAACGGCGCGGGCAAGACCACGCTCATGCGGCTGATCGCCGGCGACCTCCAGCCGGTCGAGGGCTCCGTGGCCGGCTCCGGCGGGCTGGGCGTGATGCGCCAGTTCATCGGCGGCGTGCGCGACGGCAGTGACGTGCGCGCCCTGCTGCTGGGCGTCGCGCCGCCCGCCGTGCGGCAGGCGGCCGAGCGGCTCGACGAGGCCGAGCTGGCGATGATGGAGCGCGACGACGAGAAGACGCAGATGCGTTACGCGCAGGCCATCAGCGACTACACCGACGCCGGCGGCTACGACATCGAGGTGCTCTGGGACACCTGTACGGTGGCCGCGCTCGGCGTGCCGTACGAACGGGTGAAATATCGCGACGTGGCCACCCTGTCGGGCGGCGAGCAGAAGCGGCTGGTCCTGGAGGCGCTGCTGCGCGGCCCCGACCAGACCCTGCTGCTCGACGAGCCCGACAACTACCTCGACGTGCCCGGCAAGGAATGGCTGGAGCAGCAGCTCAAGGAGACGCCGAAGACGGTGCTGCTGGTCAGCCACGACCGCCAGCTGCTGGCGAACGCGGCCGACCGGATCGTCACCGTCGAGTCGGGCGGCATCTGGATCCACGGCGGCGGGTTCGCCACCTACGCCGAGGCGCGCAAGGCTCGCAACGAGCGGCTCGACGAGCTGCGCAGGCGCTGGGACGAAGAGCACGCCAAGCTCAAGGCCCTGGTCACCATGTTGAAGAACAAAGCGCGCTACAACGACGCCATGGCCCCCGCCTACCACGCCGCCCAGACGCGGCTGCGCAAGTTCGAGGAGGCGGGGCCGCCGGAGGTGGCGCCGGGCGAGCAGAACATCAAGATGCGCCTGCGGGGCGGCCGCACGGGCAAGCGCGCGGTCATCTGCGAAGGGCTGGAGCTCAGCGGGCTGATGCGCCCGTTCGACCTGGAGGTCTGGTACGCCGAGCGCGTCGCGGTGCTCGGCTCCAACGGCTCGGGCAAGTCCCACTTCCTGCGCCTGCTGGCGGGCGAGCAGGTCCGCCACGAGGGCGTGGCCAGGCTGGGCGCCCGCGTCGTGCCGGGCCACTTCGCCCAGACGCATGCCCGGCCCGAGCTGCTCGGCCGCACCCCTGTCGACATCGTCATGACCGAGCACGCCAGGCTGAAGAACGAAGCGATGAAGGCGCTGGCCCGCTACGAGCTGGCGGGCAGGGTCGCGGAGCAGCGCTTCGAATCGCTCTCTGGCGGGCAGCAGGCGCGCCTGCAGATCCTGCTGCTGGAGCTGTCGGGGTCCACGCTGCTGCTGCTGGACGAGCCGACCGACAACCTCGACCTGGCCAGCGCCGAGGCGCTGCAGGCGGGGCTGGAGGCGTTCGACGGCACGGTGCTGGCGGTGACCCACGACCGCTGGTTCGCCGCCGACTTCGACCGCTTCCTGGTCTTCGGCTCCGACGGCACGGTCTACGAGTCGCCCGAGCCGGTCTGGGACGAGTCCAGGGTCGTGCGTCCGCGTTAAAGACTTGGTACGGCAGGCGCGTGTCCTCTGCCATCCGTGCCCATGCACGGGTTATCACGGCAAAGTGATCCCGCGTAGCCGAACCGTCAGCCTCCTCGCACTCGGGGCGATCTGCCTCACCGGGTGCGCGAGCGAGGAACAGCCCGTACAAGAGCTCAAGCCGCTCGCTCTCAAGGAGCAGGTCTCCAATATCGTCAAATCCGCCGACGGATATGCCGTCAACTGGGCCGGCGTGCTCAGCAACACCAACCCGTGGCATTTCGGCGAGCACGTGGTGGCCACGATCGTCGGGCACGACACGAAGGGCGCCGAGGTGGTCAGGATGGACCAGCCGCTCGACGCCGTGCCGCCGGGCGGGTCGCTGGCCTTCACCGGCCAGGCCACCGCCACCGAGAAGCCGGCCAAGGTGACGATCCAGTACCGCCCCGCGCAGTGGCGGCTGGCGGCGCGCATCCCGTCGGCGTTCCGTGAGTTTCCCATCACCCGGACCCAGACATTGCGCCAGAAAAACGGCTCATACCTTATTACCGGGTATGTCGATAATCCTTATAGAACGGCGGCGAGCAGCCTCGTCGTCAACGCGTTGCTGCGCGACAAATCAGGCAAACTTCTGGCCGGCGGCAGCACGTTCGTGGATGACGTGAAAGCGGGCCGCCCGCCGCGCTTCATCCTCACGGTGTCGGGAGTTCCCGCGCGCGCCAAGGTCGCCAAGACCGAGATCGTGGCGCGGACCTGGGGATCGACCGGCCGTCCTTACGAGGATCTGGCGCTCGGCGGCGCCCTGCCGGTGCACACGGTCAAGCCGACGACCGAGCCGTTCGCGGTGGACCGGAGCACCGAGATCGTCTCCAAGTACAAGCAATGATTTTCTGCTCTAAAGTTCGATAAATCGGGCCACAGGGCGACACAGGGCTGCATAGTGCCGCACAGTGCCGCACAGGGGCTACAAAAAGGGGCGCAGGGGGCCATCGTGAATATTCATCAGGAACCCGAACATGCGGCCCGACAAGCCGAGCCAACGGCGCGGAAATGGTGGAACTACTAGTTACCGATCCATTACCTTCGGTCACATGGATGACCGCGTTCTGGTCGAAGCCCTTCGCGCCCGCGACGCCGACGCCGTGGCCGCGCTCTACGACGCCTATGCGGAGAGCATTTACCGCTACTGCTGGTCCCTCCTGATGAGTGGCGACAGCGCGCAGGTGGCTCTCCGCGACACGCTGATCGCGGCCGAGGCGCACGCGGACGCGCTGGCCGACCCGGGGAGGCTGCGCACCTGGCTGTACGCGCTGGCCCGCGCCGAGTGCCTGCGCCGCAGGGCCTGCGCCCCGCCCGGCTCCGCGCAGGCGCTGGCCGAGGCGCCGCCGCTGGACGACCCGGCCGACGCCGACCTGCGGATCATGGCGTGGAACGCGGTCCACGGCCTGCCCGTGGCCGACCGCGAGGTGCTGGAGCTGGCCTACCGGCACGAACTGCCCGCCACCGAGCTCGCCCAGGTCCTCGCCCTCCCGCCGCGCCAGGTGGAGCAGGTCATGGGGGAGGCCCGCGAGCGCCTGGGCGGCGCGCTCACGGCCGAGATCCTGGCCGGGAAGGGCCCGTACGACTGCCCGGCGCGCGCCCGCATCCTCGCCGGCTTCTCCGGCCGGCTGACCCAGGAGATGCGCGAGCACCTGATCAGGCACCTGTCGCACTGCGAGACCTGCGCGCCCCACCGCACCCGCGAGGTGTCGGCCGCCAAGGTCTACGCGCTGCTGCCGGCCGTGGCGCTGCCGGAGGCGCTGCGGGTCAGGGTGCTGAGCTGCTTCGGCGACCCGGAGCTGCTGCCCTACCGGCGCTACGTCGCCAGGCGGACGAGCGGCCTGGGAGCCGCCGGGTTTCCCGTTCCCGCGGACAAGGGCGCTGGAAGGTGGCCTCAGGCGCTGGCAGGCGCGCTGGCGGCGGTCGCGGCCGTGGTGGCGATAGCGGTGATCTTCCAGCAGATCGGCAGGGACAACGGCGGCCTGTCGGGCGTCGCCACGGCGGCGTTCCCCCCGACGGGCGAGCCGCCCGGCATCAGGCTGCCCTGGCAGGGCGAGCCGAAGAACCAGCCGGTGACCGTGATGCCCATCGTCGACGCCACGACCATGCGCCCGCTCGGCGTCACGGAGTCGCCCGATTTCCCGCCGCCCCTGGTCATCCCCTCGCCCTCGCCCCTGATGCCCTCGCCGACCGGCGGCCCGCCGCCGTCGCCCGGCCCGCGGCCCACCGGGCAGGGCCGGCCGCCGGGCCTCCCTCCGACGCACGTACGGCCGGTGGAGCCGTCCCTTGCGGAGCCCCCTCCGGTCAGACCCTCGCGGCCGCGGCACACGTTCAGGCCCCCCGGTGGGCCGCCCCGGACCTTCACCCCGACCCGCACCCCGACCCGCATCCCCACCCCGACCATGACGCCGATCCCCACCGTCACGGTGACGCCCACCCCGACCACCCCCAAGCCGACGCAAACGGCTACCCCGCCGCACACCGAGGAACCTTCGGCAACGCCTACGGAAAGCGGCTGACCTGCGTAAACCCCTGTTACGCACGTCAACTGCCGGGGACTGTGTGCATAGAGTGACCATCTGCTTCCAGGGGGACCTATGCGCGCATTCCGGGCTGGGCTGCTCGTGGGCTGCCTGCTGGTCGGCATGTGCCCGCCGGTCATGGCGGAGCCCGTCCCCTCCTCGCGTGACGTCAAGAAGGCCCGCCAGACCGTACGCGAGCGGTCGAAGCGGCTAGGGGAGACCAGCGCCAAGCTGGCGACCGCCCAGTCACGGCTCGACCGGCTGGCCGCCGAGGTCGAGCGGCTGGTGGAGGCGTACAACGGGGAGCTCGTCCAGCTCCGGCGCGCCGAGCAGGCCAACGAGCAGGCCAAGGCGCGACTCGCGGCGGCCGACGCCGAGGTCGAGCTGGCCCGGCGCGACGTCGCGCTGCTGGCGGCGGAGACCTACGGCGGCGTGGCGATGCGGGAGCCGTTCCTCGGCATCCTCATCGACCAGGGCGAGACAAGCGGCCTGCTGCACCGGGCGGGCGTGCTCGAACACATGAGCAGCGAGCGGGCCGCGATCCTCGCCAGGATGCGCGACGCCCAGGAGGTCGCGAACATCCTGCGCATCGAGGCCGCCAACGCCTACGCCGCCCACAGGGCCGCCACCGAACGCGCCAGACTCGCCAAGATCGCCGCCAAGGAGGCCGTGGCGAGGCAACTGCGTGAAACGAAGGCGCTGCGGGCCCGCGAGGAGCACCTCCAGCGCAAGGTCGACGCGGCCCGCACCCGCGCCCAGCGGCTGGCCCGCCGCAAGGCCGCGGCCGCGTCGGTCGCCGGGCTCACCTCCCGCGGGTCGGCGCTGGGGGACGTCGCGGCCAACTGGGCGCTCACCCAGCTCGGCAAGCCGTACGTGTGGGCGGCCGACGGCCCCGACACCTACGACTGCTCGGGGCTCACCATGCGCGCCTGGGAGAAGGTCGGCGTGCGGCTCGACCACTGGACCGGCACCCAGTGGACGTCGGGCCCGCACGTGCCGCTCGACCAGCTGCACCGCGGCGACCTGGTGTTCTTCGGCCACATCAGCGACGACCCCGGCACCATCCACCACGTGGGGATCTACGTCGGCCGGGGCCAGATGGTGCACGCGCCGCAGACCGGCGACGTCGTACGGGTCGCCTCGATCTACCGCGGGGACCTGGTGGGCGCCACCAGGCCCCGCTGACGGTCAGTGACCGTGGTTTCCCTCGTCCTTGGCCCGGCGGAAGGAGCGCTCGATCTCGGCCTCCGCCTCGATGCGGCCCACCCAGTTGGCGCCCTCGACCGACTTGCCCGGCTCGAGGTCCTTGTAGACCTCGAAGAAGTGCTGGATCTCCAGCCGGTCGAACTCCGACACGTGATGGATGTCCTGGATGTGGTGCATGCGGGGATCGGTCGAGGGGACGCAGAGGACCTTGTCGTCGCCGCCCTTCTCGTCGGTCATCCTGAACATGCCCACCGCCCGGCACGTGATGTAGCAGCCGGGGAACGTCGGCTCCTGCAGCAACACCAGCGCGTCCAGCGGGTCGCCGTCCTCACCGAGGGTGTTCTCGATGAAGCCGTAGTCGGCGGGGTACTGCGTGGAGGTGAACAGGAGCCGGTCGAGCCTGATCTTCCCGGTTTCGTGGTCCACCTCGTACTTGTTCCGTTGCCCCTTGGGAATCTCTACGACAACGTCGAACTCCACCGCGGTCCTCTCTCATGGGTCGAGAGCACCTCGCCAGGCGTCCGGGAACGCGATCACCCGCCTCCCCGGGGCCCGGTCCGGGCTTCTCTCCCCCGCTCAGCCCCCGGGCACCCCCGGCTGGGCGTTAATGTCTCGTAGGCGAACACTGGAGAGAGGGCGGGCGACGTGGCGCGGCACGACAGGTGGGTGATGCTGACCACCCTCGTCGTGCTCCAGGCTCTGACCATCGTCATCGGCGTTTACGCGATGACCACCGGCTTCAGCCTCAGCGCGTTGACGGGGCAGTCTCCACCGGCCGGGCCGACGGAGTCACCGCAGGAAGAGTCTCCCCCCGCCCCCGTGGTCACCGCGGGACCTGTGCTGGCCCAGCTTCCGGCGAAGCCCGGAGACGGACCTCTCCCGACCAAGAGTACTTTGACGCGGCAGCTCACCCGCGCGCTGGGTGACGCGGCCCTGGGCGACAGGGTCGGCGCCGTCGTGCTCGACGCGGTCACCGGCCAGCAGATCTTCGCCTCCAACGCCGACGCCGCCTTCGTGCCCGCCTCCACGACGAAGATCGCCGTCTGCGCCGCCGCGCTCGCCTCTCTGGGGCCCGACACCCGCCTGTCCACCAAGGTCGTCCAGGGCGCCAAACCCGGCACCGCCGTCCTCGTGGGCGGCGGTGACCCGCTGCTCGCCGGCCCTTCCGCCAAGCCCGGCTACCCGAAGCAGGCCTCGCTCCGGACGCTGGCCGCCCGCACCGCCGCCACCCTCAAGTCGCGAAATATCAAGAAAGTCACCCTCTCGTACGACACGTCCCTCTTCGTCGGCCCGACCAAGGCCGACGGCTGGAAGCCGAGCTACATCCCCGACGGCAACGTCGCCACCGTCCACGCCCTCGCCATCGACGAAGGCCGCCGGCACCCCCGCTACAACGCCCCCAGAGTCGACGACCCACCCCGATACGCCGCCGCCGCCTTCGCCAGACTCCTCAAGAAGGAGGGCATCGCGGTGTCGAAATCCGTGCGCCAGGCCAAAGCCCCCGCCGGCGCCACCGAACTCGGCCGGGTCGACTCCGCCCCCGTCTACGCCCTCGTGGAGCACACCCTGACCGAGAGCGACAACGACATGGCCGAGGCGCTGATGAGGCACGTCGCACTCAAGGAAGGACAACAGGCGTCGTTCGAAGGAGGCGCCAAGGGCGTGATCGCCGTACTCCAGCGGCTCGGGGCCGCCCAGGGCGTCGCCGCGCTCTCCGACGGCAGCGGCCTGTCCATCCGCAACCGCATCAGCCCCGACGCCCTGGCCAAGATCATCGCAATGGCCGGCTCCGCGAACCACCCCGACCTGCACGCCATCGCCTCCGGCATGCCGATCGCCGGATTCTCCGGCACCCTCGGCAACGGCCGCCGCTTCACCGCCGCCGACAGCAAGGGCCAGGTCGGCCTCGTACGCGCCAAGACCGGCACCCTCAACAACGTCAACACCCTGGCAGGACTGGCCACCACGAAAGACGGGCGACTGGTCACGTTCGCCTTCATGGCCGACCACGTCCCCGTCACCGCCGAGCCCGTACTCGACCGCCTCGCCGCCATCGTCGCCCGCAGTTGACTGTATTTATGGCGATCCTGCGGATCGCGGCTCGGTCGCTTGGGTCCGGTGTCTTCCCTCGTCGTTCGGTCGCTGCGCTTCCTCTCTCCTCAGTCCAGACACCGGCGCTCCCTCGCGGGTTGATGGCGATCCTGCGGATCGCGGCTCGGCCGGGGACCTTCGCGGGTACGACGAGAAGCACGTACGGTGGACGTTATGCAGGTGATCGACTGGGATCTGGCCGTCACGACCGGCACGCGCCTGGTGCGCCCCGGTCCTCAGGTGAGCCGGGAGGAGGCCAGGCAGGCCGTCGCCGAGCTCCGCACCCTGTCACGTGAGGCCGAGGGCCACGTGCGCGAGTTCACGAAAATTCACACCGACACCGCGCCGCAGCCCGCGACCATCGTCGACCGGCCGGGCTGGATCAAGGCCAACGTCGAGGGCTTCCGCGTGGTGCTCGAACCCTTGACCCAGCGCATGAGCGGCGGCGACAATCCGCCACCCGCCATCGTCACGGCCGTGGGCTCCCGCATCACGGGCGTCGAGGTCGGCGCCGTCCTGGCGTTCCTGGCCTCGCGCGTGCTGGGCCAGTACGAGCTCTTCCTCCCGCCCGACCCGACCGGCGAGGAGCCGACGGGCCGCCTGACCCTCGTCGCGCCCAACATCGTCCACGCCGAGCGCGAGATGGGCGTCGATCCGCACGACTTCCGCCTCTGGGTCTGCCTCCACGAGGAGACCCACCGCGTCCAGTTCACGGGCGTGCCGTGGTTGCGCGAATACGTACGGTCGCAGATGACCGAGTTCCTGCTCGCGTCCGATCTCGACCTGCCCACCCTGCTCGAACGCCTGCGCAACGCCGCCGACACGGTGGCCGACGTGGTGCGCGGCGGCGAGGGCAACCTCATCGACGCCATCCAGTCGCCCGGCCAGAAGGAGATCCTCGACCGCCTGACGGCCGTGATGACCCTGGTCGAAGGGCACGGCGACTACGTGATGGACGCCGTCGGCCCTTCCGTGGTGCCGTCGGTCGCCGACATCCGCGCCAAGTTCGCCCAGCGCCGCGAGGGTGGCTCCCGCCTCGACCGCACGGTCCGGCGCCTGCTGGGGATCGAGGTCAAGATGAAGCAGTACGCGGAGGGCTCGGCCTTCGTCCGCACCGTGGTCGACCGGGCCGGCATGGACGGCTTCAACAAGATCTGGACCTCGCCCGAGACGCTGCCGACGACACCGGAGATCTCCGACCCCGACGCCTGGGTCGCCCGCGTCATAGGCACTCCGGCCCTCCCGGCCTGACCCGCGTCACCCGCCCGGATCGCCGGTGGCGGCCGGAAGCCGTGCGGGGTGTCCTGGGGCGGGGTGTCCTGGGGACGGTCGGACTCCGGCGGGGTCTCCGGGGGGCGGTCGCGCTTCGACCGGTTGCCCGTGGTTGCCGGGTGACCGGCGGGTCGCCGTAGAGACTGTGTGACGACGGGTGGGTTGCCGTGGCGGCGGCGGGTTGCCGGAAGTGGCGGCGGGAACCGGGAGAATGGGCCCGTGGGGCCACATCCAGCAGTAGCCGACGTGCGCAGGGCCGTGCGCGAAGCGCTGGCCGACGCCGAGGAGGGCGCGCTGGTCCTCGCGGCGTGCAGCGGCGGAGCCGACTCCCTCGCCCTGTCGGCCGCCCTGGCGTTCGTGGCCCCCAGGATGGGCCTGCGGGCGGGCGTGTTGTCCGTGGACCACCGGCTCCAGCCGGGCTCGGCCGAGCGCGCCGAGACGGTGGCGGGGCTGGCCCGGGGGATGGGGCTCGATCCGGTGGAGGTGCTCGCGGTGACGGTGGGCACGGCGGGCGGCCCCGAGGCGGCGGCCAGGGAGGCGCGTTACGCCGCGCTGGCCGAGGCGGCCGACCGGCTCCAGGCGCCGGCGGTCCTGCTCGGCCACACGAGGGACGACCAGGCGGAGACGGTCCTGCTCGGCCTGGCGAGGGGGAGCGGACTGCGTTCGTTGTCCGGCATGGCGGCCAGGAGCGGCCGCTGGCTCCGCCCGTTCCTCCACCTCCCGCGGGCGACCACGGTCGCCGCCTGCCAGGCGCTGCGCCTGTCTCCGTGGGACGACCCGCACAACGTGGATCCCCGCTACACGAGGGTCCGCGTCAGGAGGCAGGTGCTGCCGGTGTTGGAGAGGGAGCTCGGCCCGGGGGTCGCGGAGGCGCTCGCGAGGACCGCGGGGATGGCGCGCGAGGATGCCGACGCCCTGGACCGGTGGGCGGAGTCGGCGTACCGAAATTGCGCTCTTAGCGATATCGGAGAGTCGGTCGCGCTGTCCACGGCGGAGTTGGAGAAGCTGCCCGACGCCGTCAGGCGGAGGGTGCTGCGCCGTGCGGCCATCGCGGCGGGAGCACCTCCGGGAGCCCTGTCGGCCGCCCACGTGCTGGCCGTGGACCGGCTGGTCACGCGGTGGCGCGGGCAGAAGGCGGTGGACCTGCCCGGGGGTCTGTCCGCCGTGCGGCGGTATGGCACCCTGATACTCGCCATCAGTCCCATCCCGTAAGGAACCACAGGTGGACGCTGCCGACATGGGCAATGACCTGGAGAAGGTCCTCATCTCCGAGGACGACCTCCAGGCCAGGATCAAAGAGCTCGCCGGCCGGATCGACGACGACTATGCGGGCAAGGAAGTCCTGCTCGTGGGCGTGCTCAAGGGCGCGGTCATGGTGATGGCCGACCTGGCGAGGGCTCTGCACGTGCCCGTGCAGATGGACTGGATGGCGGTGTCGTCCTACGGTGCCGGCACCAGGTCGTCCGGCGTCGTACGCGTGCTGAAAGACCTCGACACCGACATCCTCGACCGTCATGTGCTGATCGTCGAGGACATCATCGACTCCGGCCTGACCTTGCACTGGCTGCTGGAAAACCTGAAATCGCGCAATCCGGCCTCGCTGGAGATCTGCGCCGCGCTGCGCAAACCTGACGCGGTGAAGGTGCCTATCGAGGTGAAATACGTTGGTTTCGACATTCCCAGCGAGTTCGTCATCGGTTACGGGCTCGACTACGCGGAGCGATACCGCAATCTGCCGTTCATCGGCACGCTCGCTCCGCACGTTTACACCTAGCAATCCGGCAGTGTTCCCGGCGGACCGGGAACACTGCGCAACGTGACGTACGTTGATAGGGCAAGACCGGTGTAGCGGGCGGGTCCCTCCGTGCGCTGTGCCGGTGTACCTTCGGACTTCTGGAGGGTGACCCCGTGTCCCCTTCGGGTAGTCAGAAGTCGCGGTGTCGGATGCCGCGGCCCCGGGGCGACCCGGGTTCAAGGCCATGGTCAGGAAGGGACGGGCCCGCAAGGGGTTCCGCATCGGATGGATCTCAAGCGATTTACACGTGGGCCACTGCTGTGGATCCTGGGCATCGTCGTGCTGCTCCTGCTCGTCACCCAGCTCTGGAGCGGTGGCGGCAATTACAAGCCGGCCGACACGTCCCTGGTTCTCCAGCAGATTCGCGCCGGAAACGTCAGCAACGCCAAGATCATCGATAAGGACAACCGGATCGAGGTGACGCTGACCAACCCCGTCGTGGTGAAGGCCGGCGACGCCCCGACGAAGCTGATCCAGTCGGACTGGGTCACCGGCTACGGCAGCAAGCTGACCGACGAGCTCCAGGCTCAGGTCGACGCGGGCAAGACCAAGAGCTTCGCCACCGAGGTGCCGCAGGAAAACTTCCTGGTGAGCCTTCTGGTGAGCTTCCTGCCGATCGTCATCATCGTGCTGATCTTCCTGTTCATCATGAACCAGATGCAGGGCGGCGGCTCCCGGGTGATGAACTTCGGCAAGTCGAAGGCCAAGCTGATCACCAAAGACACCCCCAAGACGACCTTCTCCGACGTCGCAGGCGCTGACGAGGCCATCGAGGAGCTCCAGGAGATCAAGGAGTTCCTGCAGGCCCCGGCCAAGTTCCAGGCGATCGGCGCCAAGATCCCCAAAGGCGTGCTGCTCTACGGCCCGCCCGGCACCGGCAAGACGCTGCTGGCCCGCGCGGTCGCGGGCGAGGCGGGCGTGCCGTTCTACTCCATCTCCGGTTCCGACTTCGTCGAGATGTTCGTCGGTGTCGGCGCCTCGCGTGTGCGTGACCTGTTCGAGCAGGCGAAGGCCAACGCCCCGGCGATCATCTTCATCGACGAGATCGACGCGGTCGGCCGCCACCGCGGCGCCGGCCTGGGCGGCGGTCACGACGAGCGCGAGCAGACGCTCAACCAGCTGCTCGTCGAGATGGACGGCTTCGACGTCAAGGGCGGCGTGATCCTCATCGCGGCCACCAACCGGCCCGACATCCTCGACCCGGCGCTGCTGCGTCCCGGCCGTTTCGACCGGCAGGTCACCGTCGACCGGCCCGACCTCGAGGGCCGCAAAGGCATCCTCAAGGTGCACGGGCGGGGCAAGCCGTTCTCCCCCGACGTCGACCTCGACGTCATCGCGCGCCGCACCCCCGGGTTCACCGGCGCCGACCTGGCCAACGTGATCAACGAGGCGGCCCTGCTCACCGCGCGGGCCGACCAGAAGCTGATCACGATGGAGCTCCTCGAGGAGTCGATCGACCGCGTCATGGCAGGCCCCGAGCGCAAGACGCGGGTCATGTCCGACAAGGAAAAGAAGATGATCGCCTACCACGAGGGCGGTCACGCGCTGGTGGCGCACGCGTTGCCCAATTCCGACCCGGTGCACAAGATCACGATCTTGTCCCGCGGCCGCGCGCTCGGCTACACGATGACGCTGCCGATGGAGGACAAGTTCCTGGCCACCAGGTCGGAGATGATGGACCAGCTCGCGATGTTGCTCGGCGGCCGCGCGGCGGAGGAGCTCGTCTTCCACGAGCCGACCACCGGCGCCTCCAACGACATCGAGAAGGCCACGGCCGTCGCCCGCCGCATGGTGACCGAATACGGCATGAGCGAGCAGCTCGGCGCCCGCAAGTTCGGCAGCGGCCAGGCCGAGGTCTTCCTCGGGCGCGAGATGGGTCACGAGCGCGACTACTCCGAGAAGATCGCCTCCACGATCGACGAGGAGGTCCGCAGGATGATCGAGACGGCGCACGACCAGGCTTGGGACATCCTGGTCGAATACCGCGACGTGCTCGACAACCTCGTGCTCGAGCTCATGGAGAAGGAGACCCTCTCCCGCGAGCAGGTGCTCCAGATCTTCGGCCCGGTGGTCATCAGGGAGCACCGCCCGTCCTACGCGGGCTACGGCAAGCGGCTGCCCTCCGACCGCCCGCCGATCCTGACCCCGAAGGAGCAGTCGGCCAACGGCTCGCTCGGCGCGGGCCACCAGGACGCCCTCCCGTCCGGAGACAGTGCGTGACTCAGCACGACATCGACCAGGGGCGGATCGAGAAGGCCGTTCGCGAGATCCTCTACGCCATCGGCGAGGATCCCGACCGCGACGGCCTCCTCGACACGCCCGCCCGGGTCGCTCGCGCCATGGCCGAGCAGTATTCCGGGCTCGGCCAGACGCCTGAAGACGTGCTGACCAAGGTCTTCGACGTCGACCACGACGAGATGGTGCTCGTCAGGGACATCGAGGTCTACTCGACCTGCGAGCACCACCTGGTCCCGTTCCACGGGGTGGCCCACGTGGGCTACATCCCCAACCAGCGCGGCGAGGTGACGGGCCTGTCCAAGCTGGCCCGCCTGGTCGACGTGTTCGCCCGCCGCCCCCAGGTGCAGGAGCGCATGACCTCGCAGATCGCCGACGCGCTCATGCGGGTGCTGGAGCCGCGCGGCGTCATCGTGGTGGTCGAGGCCGAGCATCTGTGCATGACGATGCGGGGGGTGCGCAAGCCCGGCGCCAAGACCGTGACCTCGGCGGTTCGCGGTGACTTCCGCACCAGCGACAAGACCCGATCCGAGGCGATGGCGCTGATCCTGGGCCGCTGACGACTGAACGGGGTACCCACGATGTCATCAGGTGTCCGCAAGCGCCTAGGCTTGGTCCATGACTAGCGTGCCCATGAACGTGCCGGGAGGTGCGGATCGGTGCCTTGTCATGGGCGTGGTCAATGTGACGCCCGATTCGTTCTCCGACGGCGGCCGGTGGTTCGACGAGGACGTCGCGATCCGGCACGGCCTCGACCTGGTCCGTGAGGGCGCCGACATCGTCGACGTGGGCGGCGAGTCCACCCGTCCCGGCGCCGCCAGGGTGTCGCTGCAGGAAGAGCTGGCCCGGGTCGTCCCGGTGATCAGGGCGCTCGACGCGGAGGGCGTGCGGGTCAGCGTCGACACGATGCGAGCGGAGGTCGCGAGGGCCGCGGTCGAGGCGGGCGCACGGCTCGTCAACGACGTGAGCGGCGGGCTGGCCGACCCCGACATGCCCCGCGCGGTCGCCGCGACCGGCGTCCCCTACGTCGTGATGCACTGGCGCGGCCACAGCCACGACATGGACAGCCGTGCCGTCTACGCCGACGTGGTCACCGAGGTGCGCGAGGAGCTGAGCAAGCGGGTCGACCTGGTGCTGGCGGAGGGCGTCACGGAGGAGCAGATCGTGATCGACCCGGGGCTCGGCTTCGCGAAGAACGCCGACCACAACTGGGCGCTGCTGGCAGGCATCCCGAAACTCGCCGAGATGGGTTTCCCGCTGCTGGTGGGGGCGTCGCGCAAACGGTTCCTCGGCCGGCTGCTGGCCGACCCCGACGGCACACCCCGGCCGTTCAGCCGCAGCGACGACGCCACGCTGGCGGTGACCGCGCTGGCCGCCCACGCGGGCGCCTGGTGCGTGCGCGTGCACGAGGTAGGTCCCAATGCCGATGCCGTGCGCGTGGCCGCCGCATGGAAGAGAGCCGGAGCCAACACATGAGCGTCGACACCGCCGCTATCGAGACGGTGAACCAGGAGTTCTACACCGCGATCGAGAACGCCGATCTCGACAAGATGACCGAGATCTGGGCGGAGGACTCCGGTGACGAGCAGGTGAGCTGCGTGCACCCGGGCTGGACCCTGCTGACGGGCCGCTCCGAGGTGCTGCGGTCCTGGGCGTTGATCATGGCCAACACCACCTACATCCAGTTCGTGCTGACCGACGTCAACACGACCGTGCTGGGTGACGTGGCCGTGCTCACCTGCGTCGAGAACATCCTCACCGCGGGTGAGGAGGGTGAGTCCAGCTTCGCCGCGGGCAAGGTGGTGGCCAGCAACGTCTACCTCCGCACCCCGCAGGGATGGCGGTTGTGGATGCACCACGGCTCGCCGGTGCTCCAGAGTGACGACGACGAGGAGGAGGACGGCGAGCTTGAGCGCTGACCGCATCGCTCTCAAGGGTCTGCGGGCCTGGGGGAGACACGGCGTGCTCGCTGCCGAGCGGGAGCTCGGGCAGGAGTTCGTGATCGACGCGACGCTGTTCCTCGACACCGCCCCGGCGGCGGCGGGCGACGACCTCGCCAAGACCGTCCACTATGGCGAGCTGGCCGAGGCCCTGGTCAGGGTTGTGGAGGGGGAGCCGGTCGAGCTGATCGAGACGCTCGCGCAGCGGCTGGCCGACGTGTGCCTGTCCAGCGAGCTGGTGCGCAAGGCCGAGGTGAGCGTGCACAAGCCGGCGGCGCCCATCCCGCTGCCGTTCGACGATGTGGTCGTGACGATCGAGCGGAGCCGCTGATGAAGGCCGTCATCGCCCTGGGCAGCAACCTTGGTCCTCGCTTCCAGACGTTGCAGGGCGCCGTCGACACCCTGTTCGACGCCCCTGGGCTGGAGTTCGTCCAGGCGTCCCCCGTCTACGAGACCGACCCGGTCGGCGGCCCGTCCGGGCAGCGCCCCTACCTCAACGCGATCGTGATCGCCGAGACCACGCTGGAGCCGGCGCGGCTGCTGGAGCGGGCGCTCAACGTCGAGGACGCCTTCGGCAGGGTCCGCGAGGAGCGGTGGGGGCCGCGCACGCTCGACGTCGACCTGATCGTGGTGGGCGAGTCCGTCAGCGACGATCCCGAGCTGACGCTGCCGCATCCGCTCGCTCACGAGCGCGCGTTCGTGCTGGTGCCGTGGTCGAAGGCCGACCCCGAGGCGGTGCTGCCCGGGCGCGGCCGGGTGGCCGACCTGCTGGAGGGGCTCGACCGGCAGGGCGTACGCCTGCGCGAGGATCTCAAACTGCAGAGGCCGGATTGAGGCCCACCCGCCCCGGCCATCTGGTCGGCATCCTCGTCGTCGTCGCGCTGCTCACCTGGGTGGTGATCCGGCCCGTCTACTCCGACCTGCCGCTCATGCCGTGGACCGCGATCCCCACGGTGACGTTGCTGGCCATCGGCGAGGGCTACACCGCGTGGCTGACCAAGGCCCGGATCGGGCGGAAACCCGGCACGAAGCCGGTGGAGCCGATGGCGGTGGCCCGGCTGGCCGCGCTGGCGAAGGCGTCGGCGTATGCGGGGGCGGTGTTCGGGGGGATCTTCGCCGGGTTCGGGCTGCACACCGTGCAACTGCTCGACAGGGAGACGCCGAGGGGCGAGTTCCTCGTCGCCACGGGGTCGTTGGTGTCGTGCGTCGTGCTCGTCTGCGCCGCCCTCTACCTGGAGCACGCCTGCCGCATCCCCAAGGAGCCCGAGGAGCAGAAGCGCGACTAGTGCTCGCCGGGAAGGTCTTCGGTGCTGCGCCGGACGCCTCTGCGGACCCGGTCGTGCCACATCTCCCGGTGCAGGACGCGGAGCGCGCGGCGGATCACGTCGCTCGGCCGCTCACCTTCCCGCAGCGCGGCACGGATGATCCGCTCGTCCTCGGCGGTGGCGTGAAAGCCGATGTCAGCCATGTTCCGAGCCTAGGGAGCGGCCGACGTCCTCGCCCTGCTTTTGACGTACAGGCGTGCGGCGGCGTCGGCCGAAGAGGTAGATGACCGGGGCGGTGCAGACCAGCGGGCCGATGACGGCGATGGGGCGCTCCAGCCACCATTTCAGGTCGGGCGGGATCCGCGTGCCCATGGTGCCGAACCACCACCACGACAACCCCAGCGCGATGGCCATTCCCGTGGTGTGGAAGAGGAACAGCGGCAGCGAGTAGCGGTTGATGAAGTCGTTCACCCGGCGCCAGCCCGGCCGCACGAGCACGCGCTCCATGGACGGCCGCAGCACCTCGACGAGGCCGATCTGGAAGAGAAGGAGGGCCACGATCACGAACGTGGGCGGCGCCATGTTGGACCACTTGTCGCCGGGCACGCCTACCATCGACCCGGGATAGATGCCCGAGTAGACCAGCCCGAACAGGGCGAACAGCCCCGTCCACAGCAGCCCCTTGTCGTAGCGCCGGGGCAGCGCCACGACCCGGTCGTAGAAGAAGCCGGCCTGGTGGGCGAGCCCCCAGACGATGAGCATGTTGAGCCAGCCCGCCGGGTCGACGCCGTAGCTGAAGCGCACCACGTCGATCACCAGGGCCGCGCCGCCGAGCCAGATCAGGGCGAGCACGTCGTAGCGGTTGTGCAGCCAGAGCGCCACCGGCAGCAGCGCGATCAGCACCAGGTAGACGCCGAGGAACCACAGCGGGCTGAGCACCAGCAGCACCACCCGCCACATCCAGTCGACGTCGAACGCCCACGTGACGGTGGCTCCGATGAGGACCCACACGCCGGACAGGAACAGTGCGGGTAAGGCCAGCGCGCGGATGCGCCGCAGGACGAACGAGCCGATGCCGACGCCCTGGGCTCTGGCCCGGTTCCAGGACAGCAGGTGGACGTGACCGCCGACGTAGAAGAACAGCGGCAGCACCTGCAGCAGCCAGGTGAGGATCCACAGGCCGGAGGTGAAGCCCAGCGGGCTGGTGGGCTCGGGGCCGTGCGGCTTCCACTCGAGAATGGTGAACGCCCAGTGCCACACCACCACGACGATCAGGCTCAGGGCGCGCAGCCAGTCGACGTACTTGTCGCGTTCTTGCGTCGTCACTTGTCGATGTCACCCACGACGAAGAACATCGAGCCGAGGATGGCGACCATGTCGGCCACCAGGTGGCCGGGCAACATCTCGCGCAGGACCTGGACGTTGTTGTAGGAGGCTGAGCGCAGCTTGAGCCGCCACGGCGTCTTGTCGCCCTTGGAGACGAGGTAGTAGCCGTTGATGCCGAGCGGGTTCTCGGTCCACGCGTACGTGTGGCCCTCCGGCACCTTGAGCACCTTGGGCAGCCGCTGGTTGATCGGCCCGGGGGGAAGCGCGCGCAGCCGTTCGGCGCAGGCGTCGGCCAGGTCGAGCGAGACCTTGAGCTGTTCGAGCAGGACCTCGAAGCGGGCGTGGCAGTCGCCGGCGCTCCTGGTGACCACCTTGACGGGCAGTTCGGGGTAGGCGAGGTAGGGGTCGTCGCGGCGCAGGTCGAAGTCGACGCCGGAGGCGCGGGCGATGGGGCCGCTGACGCCGTACTGCATGATCTGGTCGTGGGTCAGCACGCCGACGCCCGTGGTGCGGGCCAGGAAGATGTCGTTGTGCAGGATGAGGTTCTCGATGTCGGGCACGCGGCGGCGGGTCTGCTCGACGGCCGCCGACACGCGGTCGAGCCAGCCGAGTGGCAGGTCCTCCTTGAGCCCGCCGACCCGGTTGAACATGTAGTGCATGCGTCCGCCGGAGATCTCCTCCATGACGGCCTGGATGCGCTCGCGCTCGTCGAAGGCGTAGAACAGCGGGGTGATCGCGCCTAGTTCCAGGGGGTAGGAGCCGAGGAACATCAGGTGGTTGAGCACCCGGTTGAGCTCGGCGAGCAGCGTACGCGCCCACACGGCCCGGACGGGCGGCTCCATGCCGAGCAGGCGTTCGGCGGCGAGCACCACGCCCAGCTCGTTGGCGAACCCCGACAGCCAGTCGTGCCGGTTGGCGAGCATGATGATCTGGCGGTAGTCGCGGACCTCGAACAACTTCTCCGCGCCGCGGTGCATGTAGCCGATGATCGGCTCGGCGGTGGCGATGCGCTCGCCGTCGAGCGTCAGCCGGAGCCTGAGCACCCCGTGGGTCGACGGGTGCTGGGGGCCGATGTTGAGGATCATGTCCTCGGTGGCCAGTTCTTTCGCGCCCGCACCGAGTCCGACCACGCGTTCCGTCATACGGCCATGCTGCCACCGTCGTGGGTGTCGATCCAGCGCGGGGTGGACGGTCAAAGCTTGGTATGACCATGCATCCCGAAGTCGGACATGGGGAGGGATACCTGGAATGGGGGGAGAAATAACCATGAAAAGGGTATTGTTCGACGTCGCGGCCCTGATCGCGCGCGTGGTGACAGGCGTGATCTTCCTTGCTCATGGATGGCAGAAGTGGCAGGGCGGCCTCGGCGCCACCGCACAGGGCTTCAGGGAGTCGGGGATCCCGCTGCCCGAGCTGGCCGCCTCCTACGCGACCGTCGTGGAGACCGTCGGCGGCATCTTCCTCATCCTTGGCCTGCTGGTCAGGCCGGTGGCGTTGCTGCTGCTGATCAACATGCTGGGCGCCATCTTCTTCGTGCACTGGGGGCTCACCCCGTTGTCTTCCGACAACGGCTGGGAGCTGCCTGGCGCACTGGGCACGCTGAGCCTGCTGTTCCTCGTGCTGGGCGGCGGCAGGTTCGGCCTGGACGGCATCGTCCGCACGATGTCGCGCAGGCGTGCCGAACGCCGTGCGGCCGAGGTGGAGCTCGCCGCCCGCGCGCCCGCCAGGCCCGGCACGGCCACGACCGGCACGACGACGACCGGTGCGGCCGGGGGGCCGACGACGCCCGAGCCGGCGCAGCAGGAGCCTCCCCAGGTGCCCCGGCAGCCGAGCGCGCCGAAGGACAGCACGCTCAGCGACAAGGACATGCGGGACATCGACGCCCTGGTCGGCGACGAGCCGCCCCCGCGCCGCGGCGAACCGCCGAAAGGCTGACTCAGCGGGAGGTGAGGTCGCGCAGCGCCTCGATCAGCCGGTCCACGTGCTCCTGCGTGGTGCCGATGCCGATCGAGGCGCGCACCGCTGATGCCGTGCCGTCCTCGCAGCCGCCGCCCGAGTGCACGTCCACCAGGTGACGGACGAACGGGTGCGCGCAGAACTTGCCGTCGCGCACCCCGATGCCATATTCGCCGGACAGCACCTCCGCCACCTCGCGGGCCGGGCGTCCGTCGACGGTGAACGACACGATGCCCACGCGCGGGTGGTCCTCCCCCCACAGGGACAGCTCGCGTACGCCCTCGATCGAGGCGAGACCGGCACGCAGCCGGGCGACCAGCCGCTCCTCCTCCCGCACCAGCGGGGTCCACCCGGTGGCGGTGAGCGCGTCGCAGGCCGCGGCCAGCGCGATGGCGCCGAGCACGTTCGGCGTGCCCGCCTCGTGCCGCGGCTCCGGGTCGTCGTGCCACTCGACGGCGCCGGCCACCGACCGGACCGCGCCCCCGCCCCTCAGGTACGGCTCCGCCTCGGCAAGCCAGTCACGCCGCCCGATCAGCACGCCGGCCCCGAAGGGCGCATAGAGCTTGTGCCCGGAGAAGGCCACGTAGTCGAGATCGAGCGCGGTGAGGTTGAGCCGCCGGTGCGGTACGAGTTGCGCGGCGTCCACCAGGATCCTGGCGCCGTGCCGGTGCGCGATGTGGGCCAGCGCGGCGATGGGCCACAGCTCGCCGGTGACGTTGGAGGCGGCGGTGACCACGAGCAGCTTGGGCCCGTCGATCGCGGCCAGCGCGTCGTCGGCGGCGCGCACGGCCTGGCCGGGGAGGGCGGGCGGCGCCAGCCGTACGGACCGGGGCCAGGGGAGGAGGGAGGCGTGGTGTTCGGTGTCGAAGACCACGGTGGTCGTGCCCTCGGGCAGGCAGCGGGCGAGCAGGTTGGTGGCGTCGGTGGTGTTGCGGGTGAAGATCACGGCGTCGTCCGGCCGGGCGCCGGCGAACGCGCTGACCGTGTGACGGGCCTGCTCGTAGCGGGCGGTGGTGAGCTGGGAGGCGTAGCCCGCGCCGCGGTGGACGCTGGAGTAGGCCGGGAGCGCGGCGGCGACGGCCGCGCTGACCGGCGCGAGACAAGGGGCGCTGGCGGCGTAGTCGAGGTTGGCGTAGCTCACCAGCCTGCCGCCCTTGACCGGGACCTTGAGGTCGGCGCCGAGCACGGCGGGGACGCGCGGTTCCTCGGTGGTGGCGGGAGCCTCGTCCGCCCGGACGTGAGCGGACTTGAAGATCGTCAGCGTGGACACGGCAATCCTCCTCGGGGTCGTCGGACCCCTGGAGCAGCCAGCGGAGCCCGCGCTTGCCCGCCACACCTCGTGACGGACCAGGTCTTCACCCGGGGCACCCCGCCGCGGACGCGAGGGTTGCCGGCCAGCTAGCCGGGGCTTGTCGCTGGCACTCATGACCTACGTCAAGGACTATAACCCGTACCAGGGCATGGATCGCAAGCGGGCGAACTTATGGGACAGCTGAGTCGTTGCTACCGGGAGACCCGCCGTCACATGCCTTGGAGGTGCGTAAATGCTGGAATGGGTGGCTGACCCGCAAATCTGGATCGGTTTTCTCACCCTCGTCGCCCTGGAGATCGTGCTGGGGATCGACAACATCATTTTCATCTCCATCCTGGCGGGCAAGCTGCCCCCGGAGCAGCGTGACCGGGCCCGCGTGCTCGGCCTGGCCGCGGCGCTGATCAGCCGCCTGCTCCTGCTGCTCGGGCTGTCGTGGGTGGTACGCCTGACCGATCCGCTGTTCGCGGTCTTCGGCCACGACATCTCGGGACGCGATCTGATCTTGCTCCTGGGCGGCCTGTTCCTGCTGGCCAAGAGCGTCACGGAGATCGGCCACAGCATGGAGGGGCCGCACGGCAAGGACGGCAGGAAGGCCGCGGCGGCCTCCTTCACGTCCGTCATCGTGCAGATCATGGTGCTCGACGTCGTCTTCTCGCTCGACTCCGTGATCACGGCCGTCGGCATGGTCGACGAGCTCGGCGTGATGGTCGCGGCGGTCGTGGTGGCGGTGCTGGTGATGTTGTTCGCCTCCGGGCCGATCAGCAGGTTCGTCGACCGGCATCCGACCATCAAGATGCTGGCGCTGGCGTTCCTCGTGCTGATCGGGGTGATGCTCGTCGCCGAGGGGCTCGGCCAGCACATCCCCAAGGGCTACATCTACTTCGCGATGGCGTTCTCGGTGATCGTGGAGCTGCTGAACATCCGCATGCGCGGCAGGCACGCCAGGCAGCGGGCGTTGGAGGAGGAGACGGAAGAGGGCACTCCCGCGACGGAGGATCCGGCTTCTAAGATGAAATGATGCGCTTTGATCCCTGGAATCCGGATTTCGTGGCTCACCCGTACGGCGTCTACGAAGAGCTGCGGCGCGAGGCCCCGATCAGCTACTTCGAACCGACGAACCAGTGGCTGATCTCGCGCCACGCGGACGTCAACGCGCTGCTCAGAGACCGCCGCCTGGGCCGGTCCTACCTGCACGTGGCCACGCACGAGGAGTTCGGCAGGCCGCCGGAGCCGGAGTTCCAGGAGCCGTTCTGGCGGGTGATCAGGGCAGGCATGCTCGACGTGGAGCCGCCGGTGCACACGAGGCTGCGCCGGCTGGTCTCCAAGGCGTTCACGCCGCGCATGGTCGAGTCGCTGCGCCCCCGCGTGCGCGCCATCGCCCGGGAGCTGGTGGACACGTACGTCGCCAAGGGCGGCGGCGACCTGATCGCCGAGGTCGCCGAGCCGCTGCCGGTCACCGTGATCGCCGAGATGCTCGGCATCCCCGACCAGGACCGCCACCTGCTGCGCCCGTGGTCGGCCGGCATCTGCGGCATGTACGAGCTCAACCCCGCCCCCGACGCCCAGCACGCCGCGGTCCGAGCGGCGGAGGAGTTCGCCGGCTACCTCAGGGCCCTGGCCGCCGAGCGCCGGCCGCGCCCCGGCGACGATCTGATCAGCGCGCTCACCCAGATCGCCGAGCTGACCGAGGACGAGCTGGTCGGCACGTGCGTCCTGCTGCTCAACGCCGGTCACGAGGCCACCGTGAACGTGACGGGCAACGGCTGGTGGTCGCTGTTCAGAAACCCCGCCGAGCTCGTACGGCTGCGCGGGGACCCCTCGCTGCTGCCCACGGCCGTGGAGGAGCTGATGCGCTGGGACACGCCGCTGCAGATGTTCGAGCGCTGGGTGCTGGAGGACATCGAGGTGCACGGCGTGGAGATCCCGCGTGGCGCGGAGGTGGCGTTGTTGTTCGGGTCGGCCAATCGGGACCAGACGGTGTTCGACGACCCTGACAGGCTCGACGTCGGCCGTGCCGACAACCCGCACATATCCTTCGGCGCCGGGATCCACTTCTGCCTGGGAGCGCCGCTGGCCAGGATCGAGCTCATGGAGTCGTTCGGGGCGCTCCTGGACCGCGCGGCCACGCTGGAGCTGCGGCAGGAGCCGGAGTGGAAGCCGGGCTACGTCATCCGCGGCCTGCGGTCCCTGGAGCTCACCGCGACTGGCTGAGCCAGCCGAAGCCGCCGAGACCCGACGGGTCGATCAGCTCGCCCTCCTCGGAGGCTCTGGCCAGGGCGCGCAGGTAGCCGCGCGGATCGGCGTGGGCCAGGTCGGCGGGGGGCCTGGCGCCGGTGATGCCGAGGGCCTTGAGGGCGTCACGCTGTGTGGACAAGGTTGTGGATATCGCCCCGGCTCCGCGGCCGGCCTCCGCGCACGCGTCGAGCGCGACATGCGCCGTGATGTCGCAGGTGCCGTCGGGGACGGGGGTCACGACCGCGCCGTCGCGGTATCCGGTCAGGGTCCCACAGGGCGGACGGTTATCCACAGGATGTGCGTAATCGATGGCGATCGCTCTGCCTTTGACGAGGCGGTCCAGGACCGACGCCCAGGCCCTGTCGCGGGGGCAGCCGATCTCCGCGCGAGCCCCCACCCGGAGCAACGGCCACCATCGTTCGAGCCATTCGCGGTCGGCCGGCGCGGGCGGGCCGCCGAGCCGTTCCTCGCCGGTGCGGACGTCGACCATGAGCAGCCGCGGGCCCTGGGGGGTCTGCTCCACCACGTCGAGCGGGATGTTGTCGAGCCATTCGTTGGCGATGGCCAGCCCGGTGACGGCGGCGGGCAGGTCGGGGCGCCAGCGGATCCGTTCGGGCACGCCCTCTGGCCGGGGGCAGAGGTCGACGGCGGTGATGCGCAGCCGGTCGCGCAGGCCTGGCTCGGCGGCGGCCAGGACCTGGGTGACCAGGGTGCCCTCGCCCGCGCCGATGTCGACCAGATCGAGCACGCCGGGGGAGCCGAGCTCGGCGTCCACCTCGGCGAGCAGCGCCAGCACCGCGTCGGCGAACGCGGGGGAGGCGCTGACCGAGGTGCGGAAGTGGCCCGAAGGGCGTTCGCGGAGGTAGAAGCCCCCCTCGCCGTAGAGCGCGCGCTCCGTCGCGGCGCGCCAGGTGAGCCACATGTCTGGACTATCTCATGACTTTCGCCGGGCACGGTGCGTTATGGAAAGACTACTGAGTGTCCTTGGCTTGGGGTACGGTTGACGCATTGTCACCGAGAGGCCACTTTCCGTTCTCTTGGTCGAGCACGTCCTGCGGCCCTCAAGGCGGCCGCGCAATCGAGAGGAGCCCTCATGCTGAAGAAGGCCATGGTCGTCGCCGGAGCCGTCGCGATGTTGTCCCTCGCCGCCCCCGCGCACGCCGACATCACCAGTGGCGCAGGCGGCATCGCCTCGGGCAACCAGCTGCACCTGCCCATCGCCATCCCGGTCAACGTCTGCGGCAACGCGGTGGCCGTGATCGGCGGGGCCCTCGCCGGCTGCAAGGGCGGCGCCTTCGCCCACGTGCCCAGCCACCACTGAGTGAGGCGAGCCCGGGCCGGCGCAGGCCGGCCCGGGTCCGTCCGGGTCGGTCAGTCGGCGGTCGGCCGGCCCGGTGCACCTCCAAGGGATTCGCATCTTTCGCGGGCGTCGGGTCCAGGTGACTCGGCGCCCGCTGCCATGCGATGAACCCCTCTCCTCATCTCTTCCGACAGGGGGTGCGTTTTTTGTATGCCCTTGTCGCTTTTGTCGTTAACTCAACGCGCGGCAAAGGCACGGTCACATGCTCGGCTCCAGGAGGCCGTTACCCTGGTCGGCAACGCCATCACGAAGAAGAGGCCCGCATCAGCGAGCTGCCGTCCCTGGTCGAGACCCGTGAGCGGCAGTGCGCAGCGGCTTTCTCGTTCGCAGTCGACAGGGGTGAGGTCATGGACGCGGGTGATCGCCCGGCACGGCTGACCGTCGGCGTGCTCGGAGCGGGCAAGGTCGGCTCTGCCCTCGGCGCCGCGCTGGCGCAGGCGGGTCACCGGGTGGTGGCCGCCAGCGGGGTGTCCGACAATTCGCAACGGTGGGCCGCCGACCGGCTCGGCGTCACGCCGGTCCGGCCCGACGAGGTCGTGGCCGCGGCCCAGCTGATCCTGCTCACCGTGCCGGACGACGCGCTGCCCGACCTGGTCAACGGGCTGGCGTCCACGGGGGCCGACCTGCACGGCAAGCTGCTGGCGCACACCAGCGGGGCGTACGGGCTGTCGGTGCTCGACCCGGCGGCCGAGGCCGGCGCCCTGCCGCTCGCGCTGCACCCGGTGATGACGTTCACCGGCCGCGACGACGACCTCAACAAGCTCACCGGCATCTCCTACGGCGTGACCGCGCCCGACGTGCTGCGTCCCATCGCCGAGGCCCTGGTGATCGAGATGGGCGGAGAGCCGGTCTGGATCGCCGACGCCGACCGCCCGCTCTACCACGCGGCGCTGGCGGGAGCGGCCAACCACATGGTCACGCTCATCGCCGAGTCGTCCGACCTGCTCGTACGCATCGGCGTCGACCACCCCGGCCGGATGCTGGGGCCGCTGCTCGGCGCCGCGCTCGACAACGTGCTGCGGCTCGGCATCGCCGGGCTCACCGGCCCCGTGGTGCGCGGCGACGCCGGCACCGTGCGCAAGCACGTCGACGCGCTGATCCTGGCCGCTCCCGAGGCGGCCGACGCCTACATCGCGCTGGCCAGGCTCACGGCCGACCGGGCGCTCGCCGCGGGCCTGCTCAAACCCGAGGAGGCGGAGCGGCTCCTCGACGCGCTGGGGGGCAATATATGGACTTGACGCGCCACGAGGGCGCCGTCGCCTGGAGGAGTGGCACGAAGGGGCATGATGGAGCTGATCGTCGCCAGAAACCGGGAAGACCTGGTCAAGGCGCGTGGTGGTGGCGAGGTGGCCCTGGTGCCGACCATGGGCGCGTTGCACGAGGGGCACAAGGCGCTGATCAGGCAGGCGCGCGCTCGTGCCGATCATGTCGTGGTCAGCATCTTCGTCAATCCTCTGCAATTTGCTCCTAATGAGGATTTTTCGCGTTATCCCCGTACATTCGAGGCGGATCTCGACGCGTGCCGGGCCGAGGGGGTCGACGTCGTCTTCCATCCGGCCGTCGAGGACATGTACGCGCCCGACCGCCAGGTGAGCGTCTCCGCCGGCCGGATGGGCGAGCTCGTCGAGGGCGCGGCGCGGCCCGGTCACTTCGACGGGGTGCTCACCGTGGTGCTCAAGCTGTTCAACGTGGTCCAGCCCGACCGGGCGGTGTTCGGGCAGAAGGACGCCCAGCAACTCGCCCTCATCCGCCGCATGGTCGCCGATCTCGACCTGCCGATCGAGATCCTCGACGTGCCCACCGTGCGCGAGCCCGACGGCCTGGCCCTGTCCAGCCGCAACCGGTTCCTGTCCGACGACGACCGGCGGGTGGCGCTGGCGCTCTCGCGAGCGCTGCGGGCCGGCGCGGCCGAGCTCACGCCGTCCAGGATCCGCGCGGCGGCGCGGGAGGTGCTCGACACGGCGGGGCCCGGCCTTGACGTCGACTACCTGGTCCTCGTCGACCCGGCCACCTTCGCCGAGGTGGACGACTCGTACGAAGGCATGGCCGTGCTCGCGGTGGCCGCCAGGGTCGGGGCGACGCGTCTGATCGACAACGTCAGCGTGACGTTGACCCGCGCCTGAGCCTGCGGGCACCCCGGGGCGAGGCCATCAGGAGCGAGGGGTTATCGTCATAATGACGAGATCGCCCAAGCGAGGAGACCCCCATGAGTGCACCGGCGATTCCCCTGCGTCTGACCGCCCCCGCGCCAGGCTGGACCGTCGAGGCCGACGTGGTCGTCGTGGGGTCGGGCATCGCGGGCCTGACCGCGGCCCTGCGCTACGCCGAGCTGGAGCCGGCGGCCAAGGTCCTGGTCGTGACCAAGGACGTGCTGTCGGCCGGCTCGACCCGGTGGGCCCAGGGCGGCATCGCGGCCGTGCTCCACCCGCAGGACACCCCCGACCAGCACCTGAGCGACACATTGCTCGCCGGGGTGGGGTTGTGCGACGTGGCGGCCGTGCGCACGCTGGTGACGGAGGGGCCGGGCGCGTTGCGGCGGCTCATGGCCCGCGGCGCGCGGTTCGACCGGACCTCCGGCGGCGAGCTCCAGCTCACCAGGGAGGGCGGCCACCGCCGGCGCCGGATCGTGCACGCGGGCGGCGACGCCACCGGCGCGGAGGTGCAGCGGGCGCTCGTCGAGGCGGTCCGCGCGGGAACGATCGAGGTGATCGAGCACGCCCTGGTGCTCGACCTGCTCAAGGACGCCGAGGGGCGGGCCAGGGGCGTGACGCTGCACGTCATGGGCGAGGGCGCGCGTGACGGGGTGGGCGCGGTGCGCGCCAGAGCCGTGGTGCTGGCCACGGGCGGCATGGGCCAGGTCTACGCCGCCACGACCAACCCCGCCGTATCCACCGGCGACGGGGTGGCGCTGGCGCTGCGGGCCGGGGCCGTGGTGCGCGACCTCGAGTTCGTGCAGTTCCACCCGACCGTCCTGTGGCTCGGCCCCGCATCGACCGGGCAGCAGCCGCTGATCTCCGAGGCGGTCAGGGGCGAGGGCGCGTTCCTGGTCGACCACGAGGGCGAACGGTTCATGCGCGGCGAGCATGACCTGGCCGACCTTGCGCCGCGCGACGTCGTGGCCAAGGCGATCATGCGGAGGATTCGCGAGACCGGGCACGAACACGTCTACCTCGACGGCCGCCACTTCGGCCGCGACACGTGGCAGGCCCGCTTCCCCACGATCTACGCCGTCTGCCGCGAGCACGGCATCGACCCGGCCGCCGAGCTGATCCCCGTCGCTCCGGCCGCCCACTACGCCAGCGGCGGTGTCCGTACGGACCTGCGCGGGCGCACCTCCATCGAAGGTTTGTACGCGTGCGGCGAGGTGGCCTGCACGGGCGTGCACGGCGCGAACCGGCTCGCCTCCAACTCCCTGCTCGAAGGCCTCGTCTTCGCCGAGCGCATCGCCGAGGACATCCACCGCGTACGCCCCGAGCCGGGAGAGCCGGTGGACGGGGAGGCGGCGTCCGGGCTGGTGGACCCGCGGACGCGCCCCAGAATTCAGGGCCACATGAGCATGGGGGCGAGCGTCCTGCGCAGCCGCGAGTCCCTGCTCCTCACGGCGAAGGCGCTGCGGGACGCCCGCTGGACACCCGTCGCGGTGCCCGCGTGCACCGAGTCGTGGGAGGCCACCAACCTGCTCACCGTCGCCACCGTGCTCACCGGCGCGGCGACGGCCAGGCTCGAGACCCGTGGCTCGCACTGGCGCGAGGACCACGGCACCCGCGACGACGACGAATGGCTGGGTCACCTGGACGTGACCCTGACGGAGGAGGGCCCGCGCATGACGTACACACCTCATGAGGACGCGAGTTCGCGGCGGATCGGTGACCGCGAGGCCGCGGCGCGGGAGCTGACCGCGGCCGGGCTCGATCCGGTAGCCGTGGACGCGCTGATCGACCGGGCGCTGGAGGAGGACCTGCGGGAGAAGGGCGACGTGACGAGCCTGGCCACCGTCCCGGCCGACCGGCACGCGGTCGCCGACGTGGTGGCCCGCAAGGACGGCATCGTCGCCGGGCTGGCCGTGGCCGAGGCGGTGTTCGTAAGGCTGGGGGCGGACCGCTCGGAGCGCGGGGCCAAGGACGGTGACCGGGTGCGGGCGGGCGACGTGCTGATGACCGTCGAAGGGCCGGTCAGGGCGCTGCTGACGGCCGAGCGCACCGCGCTCAACCTGCTCACGCACCTGTCCGGGGTGGCCACGCTGACGGGCAGGTGGGTCGAGGCGATCAGCGGTACGGCGGCGCGCGTGCGCGACAGCCGCAAGACGCTGCCGGGGCTGCGGGCGCTGGAGAAGTACGCCGTGCGCTGCGGCGGCGGCGTGAACCACCGGATGTCGTTGTCGGACGCCGCCCTGATCAAGGACAACCACGTGGTGGCGGCGGGGGGCGTGGCCGAGGCGTTCAGGGCGGTGCGGGAGTGCTACCCCGACCTGCCGATCGAGGTGGAGGTCGACCGGCTGGACCAGCTGGAGGCCGTGCTGGACGAGGGTGCCGAGGAGATCCTGCTGGACAACTTCACGATCGAGGACACCGCGCGTGCCGTACAAATCGTGAAAAAGCAGGTGGGAAACAGGGTTGCCCTTGAAGCAAGCGGGGGATTGACCTTGGAATCGGCTCGTGATGTGGCTGACACTGGCGTGGACTACCTTGCGGTGGGAGCGCTTACGCACTCGGCGCCGGCCCTGGACATCGCACTTGATCTGCGGGGGTAATTGATGCTGCTCACGATCGACGTCGGCAACACGCACACGGTGCTGGGGCTGTTCGAGGGCGAGGACGTCATCGAGCACTGGCGGCTGGCCACCGACGCCCGCCGCACCGCCGACGAGATCGCGGTCGTGCTGCAGGGTCTGCTGACGCAGTCGCCGCTGCTCAAAGGGGCCGACATCGACGGCATCGCCATCTGCTCCACCGTGCCGAGCGTGCTCAACGAGATGCGCGAGATGTGCCGCCGCTACTACGGCGACGTGACCGCGGTGATCGTGGAGCCGGGCATCCGCACCGGCGTCCCCGTACGCATGGACAACCCCAAGGAGGTCGGCAGCGACCGCATCGTCAACGCGCTGGCGGCCATCGACCAGTACGGCGGCCCGTGCGTCATCGTCGACTTCGGCACCGCGACCTCGTTCGACGCGGTGTCGGCCAAGGGCGAATACGTCGGCGCGGTCACCGCGCCCGGCATCGAGATCTCGGTCGACGCGCTGGCCGCCGCCGGGGCACAACTGCACAAGGTCGAGCTCGTACGCCCCCGCTCGGTGATCGCGAAGAACACCGTCGAGGCCCTGCAGGCCGGCATCATCTACGGCTTCGCCGGCCAGGTCGACGGCATCGTGGAGCGCATCGCCGCGGAGCTGGCCGACGACCCCGACGAGGTGACGGTCGTGGCCACCGGCGGGCACGCGGGGCTGGTGGTGGGCGAGTCGCGCTTGATTGACGTGCACGAGCCGTGGCTGACCCTCATCGGGCTGCGGCTGATCTACCACCGCAACGTGGCGTGAGACCTGGACGAGTCACTGCGGTTCGCCGGATCCCCTACCCTTTGTTGTTGTGAGCGACGAACTTCCCGAGCAGATGCGCATCCGGAGGGAGAAGCTCGACCGCCTTCGCAGCGAGGGCGTCGACCCTTACCCGGTGCTTTTCCCACGCACGGCCACCAACGCCGAGGTCAGGGAGAAATACCAGGGCCTGGAGCCCGACACCGCCACCGGTGACACGGTCTCGGTCGCGGGCCGCGTCATGCTCAACCGCGTGGGCGGCAAGCTCTGCTTCGCCACGCTCCGCGACGGCGGCGCCGACCTGCAGGTCATGATCTCGCTCGACAAGGTGGGCGAGGATTCGCTGGCCCGCTGGAAGCACGACGTCGACCTGGGCGACCACGTGGGCGTGACCGGCGAGGTCATCACCTCGCGCAGGGGCGAGCTGTCCGTGCTGGCCGACAGCTGGCAGATCACCAGCAAGTGCCTGCGCCCGCTGCCGGAGAAGCACGTCGGGCTCACCGATCCGGAGGCCCGGGTCCGCCAGCGCTACGTCGACCTGATCGTCAACGACGAGTCGAGGAAGATGGCCGGGGTCCGCAGCGCCACCGTGCGCGCTGTTCGCGACTTCTGGCACGAGGAGGGCTACCTCGAGGTCGAGACGCCGATGTTGCAGCCGATCCACGGCGGCGCCACGGCCCGGCCGTTCAAGACCCACATCAACGCCTACGACATGGAGCTCTATCTCCGCATCGCGATCGAGCTCTATCTCAAGCGGCTCGTGGTCGGCGGCATCGAGAAGGTCTTCGAGATCAACCGAAACTTCCGCAACGAGGGCGCCGACTCGACGCACAACCCCGAGTTCACCATGGTCGAGGCCTACGGCACCTACCTCGACTACAACGGCATCGCCGACCTGACGCAGCGGATGTACCAGAAGGCCGTCGTGGCCGCCCTGGACACCTCGGTGGTCGTGCACGACGGTGTCGAGGTCGACCTGGGCATCCCCGAGTGGCCGCGCGTCACCCTCTACGGCGCGGTGTCCGAGGCCGTCGGCGAGCAGATCACGACCTCGACCTCGCTCGAAGAGCTGCGCAAGATCGCCGACCGGCGCGAGATCCCCTGGGATCCGAAGTGGGGCGCGGGCAAGCTCGTGCAGGAGCTCTTCGAGGCGCTCGTCGAGCACACGATCATCCAGCCCACGTTCGTCATGGACTATCCGCTGGAGACCTCGCCGCTGGCCCGGCAGCACCGCGACGACCCGCTGGTCACGGAGAAGTGGGACCTCATCGGGTTCGGCACCGAGCTGGGCACCGGCTACTCCGAGCTCAACGACCCCATCGAGCAGCGCCGCCGCCTGGTCGAGCAGTCCTTGCTGGCCGCGGGCGGTGACCCGGAGGCCATGCAGCTCGACGAGGACTTCCTGCAGTCGCTCGAATACGCGATGCCGCCGACGGGCGGCATGGGCGCCGGGATCGACCGGATGATCATGGCGTTCACCGGTAAGAACATCCGCGAGACCATCTTGTTCCCCCTGGTCAAGCCCACTCACTGAGGCCACGTGGCATCCCGCCGCACCGGTTGCGGCGGGGTGCTCGCGCGCGCGGCGAGCCGGGCGGGCGCTCCGTCGTGCCGGGGAAGCGGTGACGGACGATCGGCCGTCCTGCCCCGGGATCGGGGCCGGGCTTGTCAGCATCGGGTCAAGACCGCGGGCGAGTGGCGCGCGAGTGTGCGGAGTTCTGCGGGGGACGTCCGGCAGCGCTGGGTCCATCATGACGGTGATGCACGCACAGGCCCGGAAATAAGGTGACTCCTGGCTTGCCGCGTGCCGCCGCCCGTGGTGAAGAGCGGCTGAGCGTTCCCGCCCGCACGTATGGATCATGCAGTAAATCGCGCGCGGATGGATCAAAAACCGGGACGCCGCCCGGACCGGTCGGCGCCGGGCCGGGCCTGACCGAGAGGGCGCGCGGACCGTACGTCGGGCGGCGAGGACCGCCGGCGGACGAGCCCCGGCAACCCGTGGCGGATCATGTCAACGGTGCTGGTCAAGAGCGGCGATCGTCATGCTTGACGACCTTTCCATGATGCGTTTACCGTCTGCGAGGAGCGGCTGTGGCCTGGCTAAGAGGGTCCAGGCCTGCTGTTGGGGGGGAGGGCTCCCGATGGAAGTGCTCACAGAAGGCGTTGAGCTGAGCCATGCGGATCTGGCGTTACTGGCGGAACTCGCCAGAGGAGTCACGGTCGATCGGGTGGGCAGGCGACTGGACATCAGCGGCCGCACCGTACGCCGGAGGTTGCGCGGCATCTGCGACCGCATCGGCGTCGCCACCGCGATCGAGGCCGTGGCGTGGGCGGCACGCCGCCAGCTGATCTAGCGGCACCCGCGCACTGGTGCCCACTCATTGGGCCCGCTCACTGGGCTCGCTCACTGGGCCTTCACGTGCAGAACCTCAGTCGGCGATGCGCACCGCGCCCGCGAACGGCCGCCGTTCGATCGACGCGATCCGCACCACATCACCCGTCCGAGGGGCGTGCACCATCATGCCGCCGCCCAGATAGATGCCCACGTGGTGCAGGTCGCTGTAGAAGAACACCAGGTCGCCTGGACGCATCTCGTCGCGTGAGATGTGCCGCCCGGCCGTCCACTGGTTGCCTGTGTAGTGCGGCAGCGAGATGCCCACCCGCTGGTAGGCCGCCATCACCAGGCCGGAGCAGTCGTAGGAGCCAGGACCCTCTGCTCCCCAGACGTACGGCTTGAGCTGCTGCGTGAGCGCCCACCGTGCCGCCTGCGCGGCCTTTCCGCTGCCCGCGATCGGCAGGTTGACGCGGGTGGCGCGGGTGCCGGGACGACCGGCCTCGCCCAGCGCCCGCCTGAACAGGTTGCTCTCGACCTTGGCGACCAGCTTGCTGATCTTGCCGCGCTTGGCGTCGAGGTCCTTGACGATCTTCTCGACCTCGCTGATGCGCGACTTGGCGCTCGCCCTGGCGCGCTCGGCGGCCTTCCTGGCCTTGGTGAGCTGGTTGAGCTCCTCGCCCTGCCGCTGCTCGATCGCGAACGTGGTCGCGGCGCGGTCGAGGAAGTTGCCGGGGTCCTCGGATGAGGTGAACGCCAGCGCACGGCTCAGACCGCCCGTGATGTAGGCGTTCTGGGCGAGCAGGACGGCCTTGGCACGCTTGGCCGCCAGGTCTGTCTCGCTGGCCGTCAGCGTCTTCTGCGCGGCCTCGGCGGCCTTCTTGGCCGTCTTCAGCTTCTCCCGCTGCCCGTTGTACTGCTCGGTCAGCGTCTCGATCTCGACGTGCATCTTCTCGACCCGCGTGGCGAGGTCTTTGAGCGAGGGCTTGGGGTCGGCGGACGCCGGGACGGTGGGAACCGAGAACAGCAGCGCGGCGACTGTGAAACTCGCCACACCGAGGCGGTGACGCGACAGGGCGCGTTCCGGGGGGCGGGCGTGCTTGCCCGCCGACTTCCTCCCACGGTTGAGCGTGCGCTTCACCAACCAGGCTCCTCTCATAGACGCCTACCGGGTTAGCTGACGGGTTCGGGCCGGAGCAGCCCTACCGAAAAACTCGGATTCACCCCGTGGTGGCGGTCGCCACCGGCGGGTCCCCGGCTTCCCTGAGGGAATTGAGCGTGCTTCCCCCCGCGCGCGACACGCGGGGATCATCGTCGCTGGACACTAATGCACTCCGGGTTCCTGCTCAACCAGAACTGCCAACTCCGTAGAGGTTTCGCAACCGAAGGGTCACGAGGTGGTCTCGGTGCCAGTCGGGCAGGAGTGACCGTATGTGGCGCTTACTCCCGAACGATCGCCCGGCGCGACGCCGTGCTCGCTCGGCCACGAGATGTAACAGGATGGGCGGAGAGATGTGAGTTAGGTCCGAGCCGTAATGACATCTGTACTCTGGAGAGCCATGGAGCAGGTGGCCGAACTGACTGTGCCCGAGACCGCGGTGGTGGTCCGGCGTGCGCGCACGCCTGACGTGCGGGGGGTCAGGCGCCTGGTCGACACCTATGCGGGCGCGGGCTCGCGGCTCCTGAAGAAGGCCACGGTGACGCTGTACGAAGACGTGCAGGAGTTCTGGGTGGCCGAGCGTGGCGGGCAGATCGTCGGCTGTGGCGCGCTCCACGTGCTCTGGGAGGACCTCGCAGAGGTCCGCACGGTGGCCGTCGATCCCGAATGCCGCGGCGCGGGCGTCGGTCACCGGATCGTCTCAGCGCTCATCCAGCAGGCCAAAGATCTTGGTCTGCAACGTGTATTCTGTCTTACTTTTGAGGTCGACTTCTTCGCGAGGCATGGTTTTCGCCGCATCCAGGGCACGCCGGTCTCCCCCGAGGTCTACGCCGAGCTGCTGGCCTCGTATGACGAGGGTGTAGCGGAGTTCCTCGACCTGGAACACGTCAAGCCGAACACCCTGGGCAACACCCGCATGCTGCTCCATCTGTCGTCGGGTGACGCGGACCTTGACCACATGGAAAGGTGATTGTTGATACCTATGTCGATACGTTGGGCAGCACAGGCATGTGTCCTGACACGTGCCACGCGCGCACTCGAAGCGAGGTGACACGGTGAGCACCGGACAGCCGCCGTACCCACAAGACGAATCCGGCGAGAACGCTGCGCCTCCCCACTACGGCCAGCAGGCTCCGGGCCGCCACCCCGGCGAGCCCGACCCCGACGTCACTGTGGTCGGCTACCGGGCGGACGACGCCTACGGGCAACAGCCCCCCTATGGTCAGCAGCAGGGCTATGGCCAGCAACCCCAGTACGGTCAGCAGCAGGGCTACGGCCAGCAGCAGTACGGCCAGCAGCAGGGCTACGGTCAGCAACCTCAGTACGGCCAGCAGCCCCAGTCCCAGCCCGACTACGGCCAGCAGCAGTACGGCCAGCAGCAGGGCTACGGCCAGCAACCCCAGCAGGGCCAGCAGTACGACCAGCAGTACGGTCAGCAGCCGCAGTCCCAGCCCGGCTACGGCCAGCAGCAGGGTTACGGGCAGCAGCAACAGCCCGGCTACGACCAGCAGTACGGCCAGCAGCAGGGCTACGGCCAGCAGCCGCAGTCCCAGCCCGGTTACGGCCAGCAGCAGGGTTACGGGCAGCAGCAACAGCCCGGCTACGACCAGCAGTACGGCCAGCAGCAGGGCTACGGCCAGCAGCCCCAGTCGGGTCAGCAGTACGACCAGCAGTACGGTCAGCAGGCCCAGTCGGGTCAGCAGTATGACCAGCAGTACGGTCAGCAGCCGCAGTCCCAGCCCGGCTACGGCCAGCAGCAGTACGGCCAGCAGGGCTACGGGCAGCCGCAGCAGTCCCAGCCCGGTTACGCCCAGCCCGGTTACGGCCAGCAGTACGGCGACCAGCAGTACGGCCAGCAGGGCTACGGCCAGCCGCAGCAGGCCGGCTACGGCCAGGCTCCCTACGGCCAGCCGGGTTACGGCCCGGTCGGCGTGCAGCCGCCGGGGGCTCCCGCCCCGCTGGCGGAGTGGTGGCAGCGTCTGGTGGCGCGACTCGTCGACGGCGTCCTGTTCGGCGTCGTGATGTTCGTTGTGTCGCTCCTGCTCACGACGCTGTTCCTGGTCAGCTACGACTCGACCAGCGGCGCCACGTCGGGGATGTTCAGCTCGTTCGCGCTCAACATCGTGCTGGCCATCGTCCTCACCGCCGTCTACGTCGGCTACGACTTCCTCATGCACAAGATGAAGGGTCAGACGGTCGGCAAGATGATCATGGGGATCAAGGTCGTGCCGGTGGGTCAGATGATGCCCCCCGGCGGCCTGCCCGGCGACGCCGCCATCAAGCGGGCCGGCGTGACCTGGGGTGCCTACATCCTCTACTTCCTGCCGTTCGGCACCATGCTGGCGGGCCTCGTCTGCGCCCTGAACGGCGCTTCGATGCTCTGGGACAAGCCGCTGCAGCAGACGTTCGCGGACAAGTTCGCGAACACCGTGGTGGTCAAGATCAAGTAATCGGCAGAACCGCGAAACAGGGGCCGGCTTCCCGTCGGCCTCTGTTTTGTATGTGAGGGTAGGTGCGGAATGTAGGGCTCTCCGCCGTCGATGTCGCGAGGTGAGGGTTATGGCCGGGACGTCGCCGTGGGCGGACGCGGTGCCCGCGGAATGGTGGGAACGGCTGGCTGCCCGGCTCATTGAAGCGCTCGTCTTCGGCGTCGCCTATTACATTCTGTTCATTGCGCTATGGGCTGTCTTCCGGACTGTCGGCATGATGGAGGTGTTCGACGGCCGGCTGCCCGGAGTGCTCGCGTGGGCGGTCGCGGGGCTGGGTTATACGGGCTACGACTGGTGGGCGCATTGGCGGCACGGGCGCACGTTCGGCCAGGCGATCATGCGGATCCGCCTGGCGCCGCGGGATGTTCCGGCCCGTGCTCTGCTCAAACGCTCCCTGGTCTATCCGGGACCTGTCATGCTCATGGGCATTCCGGTGGCCAATCTGGTGGCCGGAATGCTGCTGTTCGGTGTCGGTATGCTCATCCTGATCGACAAGCCGCTTGAGCGCGGGCCGCATGACAGACTGGCCGGAACGCGCGTGGTTAAAGATCTTCGCTGAGCCATCCGCACCTGCACGGATGTCTTTTCGCAAAATTTTCCCATGATCCGGTAAGGAGCCTGGAGAGACTGGCATTAGGCTATGGGGCGTCCGGGTTGCCGGATGTTGGTGTCCCTGCGACACGTAGGGCATCTGTGTGCCGCTATGGTCGGGTGCGGGCGGTTGTCGCCTTGCGCACCATGAGGGGCCCGCAGCGCTCCCTGGAGGCGCTCCGCGCCCTTAAAGCGCCCCGAAACCCCGTCAGCCGTGGAGGCGAGGACGAATGGAAGCCCTTACAGACGTATTGTCAGCGCTCATCCCCCCGGTGGTGGTGGGCGGCGCCTTCATCTTTGGCGTCGTGAAGTTGGTCCGGTCGGAGGCCCTTGGCGACCGGCGAAACCGTGAGGATCAGGCCGAGGGCCAGAACTGATCGGCTAGTCAGCCGAATCCCCGTAGCGCTGAATTGTCTCCACGCCTTTCCGGGTATATGTTTGGGCTGGCGAATGAAACAATGCTCCGCGAAAGGATTGCGTAGATGGCCAAGCAGATCCAGGAGATTCTCATCGATGACCTCGATGGGGGCGAGGCCAATGAGACGGTCAGCTTCGCTATTGACGGCTCCTCCTATGAGATTGACCTCAGCGACCTTAACGCGAAGAAGCTGAGGGACGCGCTCACGCCTTTCGTGCAGCACGCGCGCAGGGCCGGTGCCGTCACCACGCGTCGGCGTGGCCGCGGCGGCAACCGCGCGATGAGTCGCGAGAAGAGCTCGGAGATCCGGCAGTGGGCCAAGGCCCACGGCCTGCCCGTCAGCGAGCGAGGCCGCATCGCCTCCACCGTCGTCGAGAAGTACGAGCAGGCTCACTAGGAGAGCCCGCTGCTCGACCATGCGCTTATGCCGTTCGCCTAGGACCCCGGCGACCGCCATAAGCGCATGATCGTGTCCGGGCCGTTTCGAATGGCGGGACGGCCCGGATGATGATCGGCCGACGCGTCCATATGCGGGCGTTTTGGTCGCGGGTTCGGTCCGGCTCCCGGCCCCGTTTCCGCGATGAGACGCCCGCATATGAGATGGCGCCGCGCCCGGCGTGTCCGAATGCGCCGCGTGGCCATACCTCATTGAACGTACGCTTCTCGCCGCGAGGCGCCCGGATTGCCCGCGGGGCCCCGTCATTCGCCCACCGTCACGGACAAGCGTCGCGCTCATGGAACGCGCCATGACGGAAATCCGGGCGCCTAAAGGCCGGCGGCGATCTTCACGCGCTGTAGCCTTAACCGCGATCTCGACTCGCGCTCGGCGCCGGAAACCCCGTATGGCACGGAGGTGTGGGCATCCGCGCAAAACGCCGCCGGGCACGTTGCGTGGCCGCCGGCCATATGCCGCTTCCTGGAGATGTACGGAGTGCTCATGCACGGCGGGATAACCCGTGACATGAGCGCGCCTCGCACAATCCGCTTCCGCGAGCATGTGCGCACAATGCCGGGCCATCACGAAGTGTGGTGGGCGCGCGGAATGCCGCCGGTCCGCGACGGGGAGGATGAGCGCGAATGGCATGCGCGCCGCGGTGCAGTGTCTCATGATGCGAGATGAGATCGGTAACCGAGCTGACCGGATGGCGTATTACTCTGTGTGCGGCGCGGGCGCGTGCCCCGTTGTGCTCAGGGCGTAGCGCGGGCGGTTGGCCAAGGATTGCGTCGGGACATAGGATGATTGCGTAACAGATACGTGCGCGGCATCTGAGATGCGCAGGTGAAGTGGCGCCCCGGTCGGCTTCGCCCCTGACGTTCGATGGCCGATCGTGGTGATCCGGATACGGTGCGGCGGCAAATTCCAGCCGCTTCCGCGAGGCGTCCCAAACATCGTTCGCTTGCGGCGTATCGGGAACACGTCACCCCCGAACGGTAGTTGGATGGAGGGTGAACGCCCTGCTCCCGGGGAACGTGTCTGCTATAGAGCGCGTCAGCGGCAGTGGGCACGGTTCGCCGAGCCAGGGCTAGCATGCGGGATGACGGGACCGGATTTACCGGCCTGACTGACCGCTCTGTGAGGAGCGACGAGATGTTCGAGAGGTTCACCGACCGAGCGAGGCGTGTTGTCGTCCTGGCCCAAGAAGAGGCCAGGATGCTCAACCACAACTACATCGGCACTGAGCACATTCTTCTTGGTTTGATCCATGAAGGTGAGGGCGTAGCCGCCAAGGCTCTGGAGAGCCTCGGCATCAGCCTTGAGGGTGTGCGCCAGCAGGTCGAGGAGATCATCGGCCAGGGCCAGTCGGCTCCGTCGGGGCACATTCCGTTCACCCCGCGGGCCAAGAAGGTCCTCGAGCTGTCGCTCCGTGAGGCTTTGCAACTGGGTCACAACTACATCGGCACCGAGCACATCCTGCTCGGGCTCATCCGCGAGGGTGAGGGTGTGGCCGCCCAGGTGCTGGTCAAGCTTGGAGCTGATCTCAACCGTGTCAGGCAGCAGGTCATCCAGTTGCTCCACGGCTACCAGGGCAAGGAGCCGGCTGCCGCGGGTGGCCCGCAGGAGTCGGCCCCGTCGACGTCCCTGGTGCTCGACCAGTTCGGCCGCAACCTGACCCAGGCGGCCCGCGAGGGCAAGCTGGATCCGGTCATCGGCCGCGAGAAGGAGATCGAGCGGGTCATGCAGGTCCTCTCCAGGAGGACCAAGAACAACCCCGTTCTCATCGGCGAGCCCGGCGTCGGCAAGACCGCCGTCGTCGAAGGCCTGTCGCAGAAGATCGTCAGGGGCGAGGTGCCCGAGACGCTGAAGGACAAGCAGCTCTACACGCTTGACCTCGGCGCCCTGGTCGCCGGCTCCCGCTACCGCGGTGACTTCGAAGAGCGCCTGAAGAAGGTGCTCAAGGAGATCCGCACCCGCGGCGACATCATCCTGTTCATCGACGAGCTGCACACGCTCGTGGGTGCGGGCGCCGCCGAGGGCGCGATCGACGCCGCCAGCATCCTCAAGCCGATGCTGGCCCGCGGCGAGCTGCAGACGATCGGCGCGACGACGCTCGACGAATACCGCAAATACCTCGAGAAGGATGCAGCGCTGGAGCGCCGGTTCCAGCCGATCCAGGTGGCCGAGCCCTCGCTCAGCCACACGATCGAGATCCTGAAGGGTCTGCGCGACCGCTACGAGGCGCACCACCGCGTGTCCATCACCGACGACGCGCTGGTGGCCGCCGCGCAGCTGGCCGACCGCTACATCAGCGACCGCTACCTTCCCGACAAGGCGATCGACCTCATCGACGAGGCCGGCTCCAGGATGCGCATCCGCAGGATGACCGCGCCGCCGGACCTCCGCGAATACGACGAGAAGATCGCCAACGTCCGTCGCGACAAGGAGTCCGCGATCGACGCGCAGGACTTCGAGAAGGCCGCTGCCCTCCGCGACCAGGAGAAGCAGCTCCAGCTCAAGCGCGAGCGGCGGGAGAAGGAGTGGAAGGCCGGCGACATGGATGTCGTGGCCGAGGTCACCCAGGAGCTCATCGCCGAGGTCCTGGCGACCGCCACCGGCATCCCGGTCTTCAAGCTGACCGAGGAGGAGTCCCAGCGCCTGCTCCGCATGGAGGACGAGCTCCACAAGCGGATCATCGGCCAGGACGACGCCATCAAGGGCCTGTCGCGCTCCATCCGGCGCACCCGCGCCGGCCTGAAGGACCCGCGGCGCCCCGGCGGCTCGTTCATCTTCGCCGGCCCCTCGGGCGTCGGTAAGACCGAGCTGTCCAAGGCTCTGGCGGAGTTCCTCTTCGGCGACGAAGACGCTCTCATCAGCCTGGACATGTCCGAGTTCATGGAGAAGCACACCGTCTCCAGGCTCTTCGGCTCGCCTCCCGGCTACGTCGGCTACGAAGAGGGCGGCCAGCTCACCGAGAAGGTGCGGCGCAAGCCGTTCTCCGTGGTCCTCTTCGACGAGATCGAAAAGGCCCACCCCGACATCTTCAACTCGCTGCTGCAGATCCTGGAAGACGGTCGTCTGACCGACGCCCAGGGCCGCGTGGTCGACTTCAAGAACACGGTCATCATCATGACCACCAACCTCGGCACCCGTGACATCTCCAAGGGCATCGGGGTCGGGTTCGCGAAGTCCAACGACGCCGACTCCAACTACGACCGGATGAAGTCCAAGGTCCAGGAAGAGCTCAAGCAGCACTTCCGGCCCGAGTTCCTCAACCGCGTCGACGACATCGTGGTCTTCCACCAGCTGACGCCCAACGAGATCATCAAGATCGTGGATCTGATGCTCAACCAGGTCGACGCCAGGCTGAAGGACCGCGACATGGGGCTCGACGTCTCGCCCGAGGCCAAGCAGCTGCTGGCCGACCGCGGCTACGACCCGGTCATGGGCGCCCGTCCGCTGCGGCGTACGATCCAGCGCGAGCTGGAGGACTCCCTGTCGGAGAAGATCCTTTACGGCGAGCTCCGCCCGGGGCAGGTCGTCAAGGTGACCATCGAAGGCGAGGGCGACGACGCCAAGTTCGTCTTCAAGGGCGAGTCCGCCGCCAAGGTGCCCGACTCGGCCGCCGCGATCGCAGCGCCGATCCAGCGCTGACGTCCGGTTCTCCGAAAGCCCCCGCGTGGAGCGTCATCCACGCGGGGGCTTTCGCGTGCGCGCTCGCCCTCGGCGCTGAGGCGCTGCCTGAGGGCCTGCCGGGGTGGTCCCGGCCATTGCCTCCGTGGTCCGCGAGGTCGCCGCTCAGCGGCATGATGAACCGTCCGGGGTGGCCTGGCCTGCCCTGCGAATGGTCTCGAGATCGTCAATCCGGCCCGGCGTGACAGACCGCGGATCTAGCATGACGTACCCCCGTGAGGCTCCGTGAGCTCGGCCGGATGCGGCCGTTGCCCCGATCGTTCATGTGTTCGGGTGTTTCGCCACGCGAAGTAGTACTACACTGTGTAGAGCTTCGCCTTGATGGTGACTGCTCCCCCGGGAGTAGGACGAAGTCAACTCAGGGCGGACGCGCTCGCCACCCGTCGGCAGGCATGCTCACAGGGTTCGCACGTCCAAGGCGGGCGACGGAAGACACAACGCAAGCCTGGAGGAAACCGATGCGCCTGCGTCACGATGACGGAACGCTCGTTCACCTCGCCTACAACGCAGGCGTCCACCCCGCTGAGGATCTGGAGAACCTGATCGCCCATCTGACCCGTTACGCCGTGCCCGTGCGCAAGCGGCTGGGGGTCGAGCGGATGGGCATCGGGTTGTGGTTGTCGCCGGCCGTCGCCGACCACCTCACGGCCGACCGCATCGAGCTCGTACGCCTGCGCCGCTCCCTGGAGGAGCGCGGCCTGGAGGTCGTGAGCCTCAACGGCACCGGCGGCCGCAACCAGGAGGTGCCCGGGCCCGACTGGGCCAAACCCGAGCGTTACCGCTACACGATGGCGCTGGCCAAGATCCTGGCGTTCCTGCTCCCCGACGACGTACGGTTCGGCAGCATCTCGACGATACCGATCGGGTGGCGCCGCGACTGGCCCGCCGACCTGCACTCCATCGCCACCCGCCGGCTCGAACGGCTGGCGCGCGAGCTCCGCGGCATCTACAGCGTGACCGGCAAGACGATCAGGGTCGGGTTCGAGCCGTGGCCCGGGTGCGTGCTGGAGACGACCGAGCAGGCGCTGGCGCGGGTGTGCGGCATCGACTCCGAACACCTGGGCGTGTGCCTGGACGCCTGCCACCTGGCCGGCGGGGCCGAGGAGGCAGGCGTGGCGCTCAAGGGGCTGGCCGAGGCCGGTGCGCCTGTGGTCAAGCTGGGGCACGTGCACAGCCACACGGGGGAGACGCCGAGCAGCACGGGTGCCGTGCTGCACGACACGCTGACGGCGATGTTGTCGGGGGCGGTCAGCGGGAGCGCGCACATCGAGGTGGAGACGCACAACCTGATGGTGCCTGGGCGGGCCAAGGGGCCTGGGGCGCTGGTGTCGCTGCTCGCCGACGAGCTGGCCTGGGCCCGTACGAACCTCACCAGCCTGGGCCTGCAACTGGCCGCCTAGGGAGCTGCGAGCGCCCGGGCCGTCGCGGTCCGGGCGTGCTCGTATCGTCTGGCGGGGCGGTCGGTCAGAGTGAGCCGAACCAGCCGGGGGTGTCCAGGCGCCAGAGGCCGTCCGGGGTGACCTTCCGCAGGTCGGCTTCGAGGGCGTGCAGCCGGTCCTCGCCGAGTTCGTGCGCCCAGCGGGCGCGCAGGTCGTCGAAGATGCGGGCCGAGCGGTTCAGCGCGTCCATCCCGTACGGCGTGAGCCGGGTGATCTTGCGCCGGGTGTCGTGGGAATCCGTGGTGCGTTCGACGTAGCCGAGGCGTTCGAGGGTGTCGATGGTCTTGCCCGCGGCCTGTTTGGAGACGCCGAGCATGCGGCCCAGCTCGACGGCGGTGGTGCCGCGCGGGCCGACCGCCTGCATGACGAACCCGTGCATGGGCCGCAGGTCCGGGTGACCTTGGCGGGCCAGCTCGGTGTGCAGCTCGTCGATCAGCATCCTGAAGGCGAGCAGCAGGCGGAGCGGTAGTTCGAAGCCGGGGGCGTCGCTTGACATGATAGACAACCTGATTGACTATATGGACAACGTAGTTGCCTATATTAGGAGCTTCAGGACGTGACTGTCATTCGTGACGCCGAAGCGCGGCGGTCGGAGACCCCTGGCGGGGTCATGACGACGTTCGCCTCGCCGACGCAGGGAGGGGCCTCGCGAGCCCTGTGGCGGGTGGACGCCGAACCCGGCGCGCGCGGGCCCGTGCATGACTTCGACCGCGAGCAGGTGTGGAGCTGGACCGCCGGAGCGGCCGTCGTCGAACTGGGCGGTGACCGGTTCGAGGTCGCGGCGGGCGACACCGTCGTCATCCCCGCGCACACGGTGAGACGCGTGCTCGCCGACCCCGGCAGCGGCTACACCGCCGTCGTGACGGCCCCGGCCGGAGCCAGGGCACTTGCCGAGAACGGCGCCGACTACGGCGTCCCGCCGTGGATCGTCTGAGGAGGGTGGTTCCCATGGCCCTGGTCCTGTCCGCTGAATCCCGCAGGATCGAGACGCCCAACGGCGTCATGACCACACTCGCCTCGCCCTCCCAGGGAGGGGCCGAGCAGGCCGTGTGGCGGGTGGACGCCCGGCCCGGCATGGTGGGGCCGGTGCACGCGTTCGACGCCGAACTGGTGTGGACGTGGCTCGACGGCGCGGCCGTCGTCCAGCTCGGAGACGAGCGGTTCGAGGTCGGCGTGGGGGACACCATGGTGCTGCCCGCCGACGTGAGCAGGCAGATGTTCGCCGACGCCGAGCGCGGATTCGTCTCGATCGTCGCCGCTCCTTCCTGCGCCCACGTCTACAACCCCGACGGCATGTCGGCGCCGGACGCCTGCGACCTGGCCCCCAAGGGCACGGAGCGCACCGTCCCACCCTGGGTCCGGTAACAGCGACTCCCGGCGGCGCTACGTCCAGCGACCGCGCCGCGCCCGTCCGATCCGCCGCCACCACACGGCCGGTGTGCCGTCGCATGGTCCGCGGTGCCGTCAGCGCCGCCGCCGTCCGGTACGAGGGTGTGCCGGGCGGGGCGGTCAGGAGTGGGGGAGGCGGTAGGTGCCGTCGTCGAGGGGTTCGGCGAGGCCGTCGGCGACCAGGCCGTCCAGGGCACGTTCGCGCTGCACCGCGTCGTCCCACACGGCGTCGAGGGCCGCCTTGGGCACCGGCCCGTGGGCGGACCTGAGCACGTCGAGGAGGCGGCCGCGGCACTGGCGGTCGGTGCCCGCGTACGTCTGGCCCTTACGGGCGGGGCCTGCGTGCGGCGGCTTGCCGGCCAGCCGCCAGGCGCACAGGTGGGTGATCGGGCAGTCGGCGCAGCGTGGGGCGCGGGCCGTGCAGACCAGCGCGCCGAGCTCCATCACCGCCACGCCCCAGCGGGGCGCGTCCAGCTCGGGCAGGAGTGCCTCCGCAAGGCGCCGCTCCGCCGCGGAGGTGGCCGTGGGCGGGTATTCCTCGGCGCGCACCGCACGCGCGAACACCCTGCGCACGTTGGTGTCGAGGACGGCGTGGCGGCCGCCGTACGCGAAGCTGGCGACCGCGGCGGCGGTGTATTCGCCGATGCCGGGCAGGGACAGCAGGGTCGCGTGGTCGGACGGCACCTCGCCGCCGTGTTCCTCGGAGACGGCTCTGGCGCACTCGTGGAGCCGCAGCGCCCTGCGCGGATAGCCGAGCCGGCCCCAATGGCGTACGGCTTCGCCGGGCAGCTCGGCGGCCAGTGCCTTCGGCGTGGGCCAGCGGGCCATCCACTCGCGCCAGACGGGCAGGACGCGGGCGACCGGGGTCTGCTGGAGCATGATCTCGCTGACGAGCACGCCCCACGGCGTCGCGTCGACCGCGCGCCAGGGGAGGTCTCGGGCGTTGTCGGCGTACCAGTCGAGAACGGGGGCGTGCAGGAGGTTCGGCTCAACCACGCGGTCAAGCGTATGCCGAGTTCGCAGCCTTCGGCGTGTCGTCACTCTTCGTGGCTGGACAATTACCATGCTGAGCGTTGTGGCTCCTCTGCTCCCTGAAGGGAGAGGCCGCTTGCGCGGCCTGGCGAAGGGCCCTCACACACCGCTCGAGCGCGCGGCCCGCTCGCCGGTGGGGCGCAACGGGGAAGTGAGCGACCGACCTGCGCACACCCGTCTCCGGACTCTCACGACCAGCAAGGCAACGACCACAGGAACCGACCAGATCGGAAGGGAGGGAGCGCGGGGTCCTCCACCTGGTGAAGCAGGTGGGGAGCACCGCGCGAACCCGATGGACCCGGATTCGATGCGCGGCGACGGCGGTGACGTCTACTGGCGGCGTCGGATGAGCGTGCTGGTGGCGGTTCTCGTCGTGGTGGCCGTGGTGGCGTGGGCGTGCTCGAGCGGTGGCAGCGGACCGGGACACAAGTCCAGCGCGCAGTCGTCACCGAGCCCCACGCCCAGCGTGGATCCGCTGCTCGCCGGGCTGCGTACGCTGGCGCTGGGCACGGCCAGCCCGTCGCCGACCCCGACGGCCACGCCCACGCCGACCCCCACCGCCGGGGAGAGGAGGCCCGGCCAGCCCTGCGTCGAGGAAGATCTGGTGCTGAGCCTCCAGAGCGGCAAGGAGCAGATCTACGCGGGCGACGCCCGGCCCACGTTCCTGGTCACGCTGGTCAACACCGGGCCCGTGATGTGCACGGCCGACGTGGGGCCGCGGGCCATGGAGATCCGCATCACCTCGGGGGCGGACCGGATCTGGTCGAACGCCGACTGCGTCAACGGGCAGGGCACGGACGTCGAGCAGCTGCAGCGGGGGGTGCCTTACGTGCGGTCGCTGGAGTGGGACCGCCGCCGCTCCAACGCCGACTGCCCGGCCACACCGGCGGCCGCGCTGCCGGGCACGTACGTGGCCACCGTGCGCATGGGCGGGCTCCGCAGCGGCAAGGGGGTCTTCCACCTCCGCTAGGAGCATGCGTCGCCGGGCCTTTCCGGCCCGCGCCCGCCTGGCCTGCCGTCAGACGTAGCGTTCGAGGATGGAGGACTCGGCGAGGCGGGACAGGCCCTCGCGTACGCTGCGCGCCCTCGACTCCCCGACACCGCCCACCGCCTGCAGGTCGTCGATGCTGGCGGCGAGGAGCTTCTGCAACCCGCCGAAGTGGTTGACCAGGCGGTCGACCACGGTGGCCGGCAGGCGGGGCACCTTGGCGAGCAGGCGGAAACCTCTGGGGCTCACCGGGGTTTCGAGCATGTCGGTGCCGTTGTGGCCGAGCACCTGGGCGACCACCGCGAGGTCGAGCAGTTCGTTGCCCGACAGCTTGTCGAGGTCGTGGAGGGCCTCGATCAGGCGGCGCTGGCGGCGGCCGGCGGGTGCCGGGAGATAGTCGCGGATGACCAGCTCCCGCTCGGAGTCGACACCGGCCACGAGCTCGTCGAGCTGCAGGGACAGCAGCCGGCCGTCGGTGCCCAGCTCGACGACGTAGCCCTTGATCTCGTCGGAGATGCGCCGGACCATCTCGAGCCGCTGGGCGACGGCGGCGACGTCGCGGACCGTGACCAGATCTTCGATCTCCAGGGCCGACAGGGTGCCGGAGACCTCGTCGAGGCGGTGTTTGTAACGTTCGAGGGTGGCCAGGGCCTGGTTGGCCTTGGACAGGATGGCCGCCGACTCCTCCAGGACGTAGCGGATGCCGTCGAGGTAGAGGGCGATGATGCGCATCGACTTGCTGATGGCGATGATGGGCAGGCCGGTCTGCCGGGCGACGCGCTGGGCGGTGCGGTGGCGGGTGCCGGACTCGTCGGTGGGGATGGCGGGGTCGGGCACGAGGTGGACCGCGGCACGCACGATCTTGTGGTCGCTCACGACGATGGCGCCGTCCATCTTGGCCAGCTCGCGCAGCCTGGTGGCCGAGAAGTCGACGTCGAGCTCGAACCCGCCGCTGCAGACCTCCTCGACGACCCGGTTGTAGCCGAGCACGATCAGCCCGCCGGTCTGCCCGCGCAGGATCCGCTCCAGGCCGTCGCGCAGCGGAGTGCCTGGGGCCACAGCTGCCAGGGCTTCGCGACGACGGTCGTCAAGACTCCTATCCACCTGACCCCCGTGTCGATCGGTCACGCCCAGCTTAGCCGCGCTATGTGACGTGTGTGAGTGCGTCCCAGACGTTCTCCGCCTGGACGACCTCGAAACCGGGTGCGAACGCCACCGGCCCCACGGGCACCAGAGCACGCTGCCCGTTACGCCGGCGGCCGCCCTCTTCGAGGGAGCCGGCGGGCACGAGGGCGCGCTTGAAGCCCATCCTGGCGGCCTCGGACAGCCGCCTGCGGACGTCCTTGACCGGACGCAGCTCGCCCGCGAGGCCCACCTCGCCGAGCGCCACCAGACCGGCGGGCAGCGGCTTGTCTCCCGCGGCGCTGGCGACGGCCAGCATGACCGACAGGTCGATGGCGGGATCGGCCAGCTTGATGCCGCCCACGGTGGCGGTGAACACGTCGCACCCGCCCAGCCGGGCGTTGAGCCGGCGCTCCAGCACGGCGAGGATCATCTGCACGCGGTAGGTGTCGAGCCCCGACGACGTGCGCCTGGGCTGCTGGGCGTCGGTGCGGGCGACCAGGGCCTGGACCTCGGCGGGGAGCGGGCGGGTGCCCTCGACCGTGACGGTGACGCAGGTGCCGGGCACCGGCTCGCTGCGCCTGGAGACGAATAGGCCGCTCGGGTCGGTGATGCCCTCGATGCCCCGCTCGTGCAGGTCGAAGCAGCCGACCTCGTCGGTGGGACCGAACCGGTTTTTGATCGCGCGAACCATGCGGAGCCTGGAGTGTCGGTCGCCCTCGAAGCTGAGCACGACGTCGACCAGGTGCTCCAGCGTGCGCGGGCCGGCGATCGAGCCCTCCTTGGTGACGTGGCCGACGAGCACCGTGGCCATGTTGCGCTCCTTTGCCAGGCGCACGAGGTTGGCCGCCACCTCGCGGACCTGCGTGACCCCGCCGGGCACGCCCGTGGCCTGCGCGGAGCCGACGGTCTGCACGGAGTCGACCACCAGCATGGTGGGCTGGACCTTCTCCACGTGGGCGACCAGGGCCGACAGCTCCGTCTCCGCCGCGAGGTAGAGGCGGTCCTGGATGGCGCCGATGCGGTCGGCACGCAGGCGCACCTGGGCGGCCGACTCCTCGCCCGTCACGTAGAGGACCGTCTCGCGCTCGGCGATGCGGGCCGCGGCCTCCAGCAAGAGCGTGGACTTGCCGATGCCCGGCTCGCCGGCCAGCAGCACGACCGCGCCCGGCACCAGGCCGCCGCCGAGCACCCGGTCGAGCTCGGCGACGCCGGTCGTGCGGGCCGCCGCCACCTCCGCCTTCACCTGGCCGATCGGCAGGGCGGGCGCGGTGGTGGCGCCGGCCTGGACGACGCTGACGCCGCGGGCGCCCTCTTCGTCGACCGTGCCCCACGCCTGGCACTCGCCGCACCGGCCGACCCACTTCGTGGTGCGCCAGCCGCACTCGGCACAGCGATATCCGGGTTTTGAGGCAGTCTTGGCCATGCGGAGCAGGCTAGCGGCAGGGGCCGACAATCTTCGAGCCCAGGCGGCGTCGTCCTGCCACGCGCCCACCATGAAGAGGTCAGGACGCCGGACGGTTCACGCCAGGCCGAGCTCCGCGACCAGCATGCGCTTCGGCTTGGCGCCCACGATCTGCTTGACCGGCTCGCCGTTCTCGAACAACAGCATCGTCGGCACCGCCATCACGCCGTAACGGGCCATGATCTCGGGGTGCGCGTCGGTGTCGAGCTTGCCGATCGTCAGCCCGTGTTCGGCCTCGATCTGCTCCAGTACGGGGCCCACCATCCGGCACGGCCCGCACCATTCGGCCCAGAACTCCACCAGGACCGGCTTGTCGTTCTTGAGCACCTGCTCCTCGTAGTTGTCGGTGGTCAATGTGATCATGTTCAACCCTTCACGAAGCAACCCGGACATGACTGCGCGAGCTGGGCGGCCACCTCGGCGCGGCGGGCGAGCAGGGCGCGGATCTCCTCGTCGATCTCCTTGAGCTTGCGCTCGTAGACCTCGACCGACTCGGCGCACGAGCCGCCCGAGGTGTGCCCCTGACGCAGGCAGTCGAGGAACGGCCGGGTGTCCTCCAGCGTGAAGCCCACGCTGAGCAGCGCCCTGATCTCGGCGACCAGCCTGACGTCCTCCTCGCCGTAGTCGCGGTAGCCGTTGGCCGCGCGACGGGCGCTGAGCAGGCCGTGCTGCTCGTAGTAGCGGAGCGAGCGCGGGCTCACCCCTGTGCGTTCCGCCAGCTCTCCGATGCGCATACGACCACGGTAAACATTGACACTGACGTCAAGGTCAAGCCCTGGAGGCGCAGGTCCGGCTCACCGGGGAGTCACCTGGCGGGGCACAGGACGGCTTCGGCGGCCTTCTTGATCAGCGGGTCGATCGCGGGATCGCTGTGGTCGGCGCTCAACGTGTTCGACAGGACGAGCTGCACGCGGCTGTCGCGCGAGCTGTAGGTCATGGCTCTGAAGCCGAACGAGCCGCCCGTCATGACACCGTATCCGTCCTCGCGCTCGCAGACGGGCGGCTCGGGAGCCGGCTGGTCGGGGTCGCGGGGCGGCCGGCCGGCGTTCATCGCCTCTTTCAGTTCTTTCGACAGAAGCTTCTCGCCCGCACGCGCCCGGGCGAAGGAGCTCAGGTCGTCCGTGGTGGAGATGACGCCGCCGGCGGCCCAGAGGTAACTCGAGTTGAGACGGTCGACGTCGACCAGCTTGCCCCGCTTGCCGGGGTGGTAGCCATGCCCGTGCGGGCCTTTGACGCGCCCGGGAAACGTGACCGGCAAGTAGGTGCGATCCATGCCGGCGGGGTCGAATATGCGCCGCTCGAGTTCGGCGGCCAGGCTGCGATCCGTGAGCTCCTCGACGATGAGTCCGAGGAGGAAGTAGTTGGTGTTGGAGTAGGAGTAGCTCTGACCCGGCTCTCCGGTGCGGGGCATCGTCCGGGTCAACGCGATGATCTCGAGCGGAGAGTAGTTCGTGGTGAAGTCGAAGGGGTCGAGCACCTCCGGATCGAAATAGTTGGGGATGCCGGAGGTGTGATGGATCATCTGCCCCACGGTGATCTCGTCGGCCCGGTCCACCAGGTCCTTTTCGACCACGACGGGCAGCAGGTCGCTGAGCTTGTCGTCCAGGGCCAGCTTGCCCTCTCCGACCAGTTGCATGATGACAATCTGGATCATGGGCTTGGTCTGGGATCCGGCCCGGAAGCGGGCATCGGCAGGAATCCTGCCGCCTTTGCCGCCGAGCAGGCGGGTGCCGGCCGTTCCCGAGCCGACCTTCTCGCCGTCGACGTAGAGTGCTCCGATCGTGCCCAGAACCTCGGGGCTTCTGGCCAGTTCCGAGAGGGCCTTCTGCACGTCACCCAGCTCGGGCTTGGCCGCGTCGGCCGCGGTGGCGTGTGCCGGCGTGCCGAGGGCCAGCATCACGCATGCCAGGCCGGCCAGGCCGGCCTTTCTCGCACGATTCATGGGGAAGTCCTCTCTACATTGACGTGCTGAGCCAGGGCCTACGCCGATCATGAGTACGCCTTGACCGGTTTCCTGGTTGTTTCCACCCGGATCGGACCGGCTCGCCAGCTCGTCGTCCCGCTCGCGAGGTCGGGGCAGGGAGAACCCGGTCGGTTCTAGAAGTGGCGCCAGCGCAGCACGTTCGGATAGGGGATCTCCAGGCCGGGGGTCTCGGCGATGGCCTGCTCGGCCACGCCGGGCGCGAACTCGATGCGCAGCACCGCCTCCAGGTCCGCCCGACGCTCGAAGGCCATCCTGAGGTCGAGCGGCCGCCGTTGCCAGCCGTGCCGGACCCAGAACGCCTCGACGTCGCGGGGCGAGTAGGTGGGTACGGTGTGCGAGAACCAGCGGCCGAACGACCCCCGCGTCGCGTCGAGGTCGAGCACGAAGGCCGCACCGCCGCGGCGTACCACCCTGGACAGCTCGCGCAGCCCAGGCTCGCAGCCGGGACCGAAGAAGTACGCCCAGCGCGCCATCGCCACGTCCACGCTCGCGTCGGGCAGCGGCAGGTCCTGGGCCGCGGCGGCGTGCACGGTCACGTTGGGGAGGCCGGCGCAGCGGCGGCGGGCCAGCGCGGCCAGGTCTCCGTGCGGCTCGACGCCGATGACGCCGGACGCCGACGCGGCCAGGACCGGCAGGTGGTAGCCGGTGCCGCAACCGATGTCGAGCACGGTCGCGCCGTCCCAGGGGCGCAGCTCGCGCATCGCCGCGTCGGCCGCGCCCTCGGGGTCGACCGCGCGGTTCTCCAGCTCGTAGACCTGCGGCGCGTTCCAGATGTTCGGGCTCGGGATCGCGCCTTTCGCTATCCGTGGCATGGTCCAACGCTAGGCGCACGCGCAACCTGCGACGCGTGCCGCCGGACGCGGCCCCCCGGTGGGGCCTTCGAACCGCCGGACCCGCCCGCCACGAAGGGGTTCGCGACCCGCTGGTCCGGCTCGCCGGAGAGGGCTTCGCGACCGCTGGACGCGGCTCGACACGGGCTCGTCCCGTCGGTGCGCGCGCCAGATCGGCGTGACCGGCTTAGGCTGGCAACGTGGCTGATGTCATCCGCGTGCCCAATGCGAAGATCGCATTGTCCACTGCTTCGGTATATCCGGAACGCACTCCAGACGCGTTCGAGCTGGCCGCGCGCCTGGGTTACGACGGCGTAGAGGTCATGGTCGGCGCCGATCCCGTGAGCCAGGACATCGACGTGATCGAGCGGCTCTCCGAGCACTACGAGGTGCCCGTCCTCGCCATCCACGCCCCCTGCCTGCTGGTCACGCAGCGGGTGTGGGGGCGCGACCCCTGGGCCAAGCTGGTCAAGGCACAGAAGGCGGCCGAACGCCTGGGCGCCTCGACGGTGGTGGTCCATCCGCCGTTCCGATGGCAGCGCGAATACGCGCGCGACTTCGAGAACGGCCTGGCCAGGATGCGCGAGGAGACCGACGTCACCTTCGCGGTGGAGAACATGTTCCCGTTGCGCGCCAGGGGCAACGACGTGGTCCCCTACTCTCCCGACTGGAACCCGATCGACTACGCCTTCCCTCAGGTCACGCTCGACCTGTCGCACACGGCCGTGTCGGGTTCCGACGCCATGGAGATGGCCGTCAAGCTCGGCGACCGGCTCGCCCACCTGCACCTGGCCGACGGCGTCGGGATGACCAACAAGGACGAGCACCTGGTGCCGGGCAGGGGCAACCAGCCGTGCGCGCAGGTCCTCGAGCGCCTGGCGGGCAACGGCTACTCGGGGCTGGTCGTGCTCGAGATCAACACGCGCAAGGCGGCCAGCCGCACCGAGCGCATCGACGATCTCGCGGAGGCGCTGGCCTTCGCCCGGCTGCACCTGGCGGCTTCCACGTGAACACCGGGCCGATCAAATCCCTGGGCAGGGTGTTCGACCGGGTGGCCGACGCGTACGACGCGGGCAGGCCGTGCTATCCCGACGAGCTCTACCGCGCGCTCACCGAGGTGTCCGGCGTCGAGCTCGACGGCGCCACCACGGTCGACGTGGGCGCGGGCACCGGCATCATGACGCGTGCGCTCAGGGCGCGCGGCGCGCAGGTCATCGCGGTCGACCCGGGCGCCGCGATGCTGGCCAGGCTGCTGTCGCGGACGAGCGGCGAGGAGGGCGCTCCCGTCACGGCCCTGCTGGCCGACGGCAACCGCCTGCCGCTGGCCGACGGCGTGGCCGACCTGGTCACGTTCGCCCAGTCGTGGCACTGGCTCGACCCGGTGGCGTCGATCGCCGAGGCGAGGCGGGTGCTGCGGCCCGGGGGCACGATCGCGGGCTGCTGGAACTTCGCCCACGCCGCGCAGGCCGAGTGGCTGGCCGCGTACGAAGCCCGGCTGGCGGAGGAGGTGCCCGCCTATTGGGGGCCGGCGGTCGAGCGGTGGTCGGCACCGCCCATCGCCTCGGCCTTCGAGGTGATCGAGGAGCGGTGGATCCCGTGGACGAGGCTGGTCGGCGTGGAGGATTTCCTGCTCGGCCTGCGCTCCCACTCTTACATGGCGGCGCTGTCGCCGCGGCGGGCCGACGAGCTGGTCGAAAGGCAGCGGGCCGAGTTGCGCGAGGTGTCCCCCGAGGGTGTGCTGTCGGTGCCGATGCGGGTCTACCTGGCGGTGGGCCGGTGACGCGAGGGAAGGCCTCGGAGGAGTCGACGGCCAGGCGCCGTCCCGGACGCAGGCCGGGCTCGGCCGACACGCGGGGCGAGATCCTGGCGGCGGCGCGGAAGGTGTTCGCGGAGAAGGGGTTCGACAAGGCGACCGTGCGCGGCATCGCCAGGGAGGCGAACGTCGACCCCGCTCTGGTGCACCACTATTTCGACACCAAGGAGGGCATGTTCGCGGCGGCCATGCAGTTGCCGATCACGCCGGAGGTGGTCGTCCCCCTGCTGCTCGCCGGCCCGCGCGAGGAGCTCGGCGAGCGGCTCGTCAGGATGCTCCTGGAGGTGACCGCCGAGCCGGAGACGCGCGAGCCGATGGTGGCGCTCATGCGCTCGGCCATGACCAACGAGCGTGCGGTCGTGATGTTCCGTGAGTTCATCTCGAACGCGCTGCTCTACCAGGTGGCCGACCGGCTGCGGGTGCCGCATCTGCGGATCGAGGCGGCGTTCGCCCAGATGTTCGGCGTGATCATGGGGCGCTACGTGATCGGGCTGGAGCCGCTGGCGAGCGCGAGCCATGACGAGCTCGTCGAGCTGCTCGCGCCGACGATCCAGAGGTACTTCACAGAATAGAGCATTGTTCTGTCAGTGGCGGTGACCATAGGGTATGTCGCGTACCCCGGCAAAGTTACCCGCGGGTAAGATCGCAGTGGAGGGTTGCGCAGCGGGTGACCGTACGCTGACAGCCAACGTCGTCTGTGGGAGGACCCCGTGCTCTGGGTAGCCATCATCGGGCTTGTCATGACCGTCCTGGCGGTGGCCGTCGCCGGCCGCCGGGTGCTGTTCCTGTACAAGCTCGCGACCGTGGGGCCGCCTGCGCCCGAGCGTGTCGAGTACGCCAGGACACACGTGGCCGACGAGGTCAAGGCGCAGCTCGTCGAGGTGTTCGGGCAGAAGAAACTGCTCAAGTGGACCGCGTCGGGCGTCGCGCACTTCTTCGTCATGTGGGCGTTCTTCATCCTGCTGACCGTCTACGTCGAGGCGTACGGCGCGATCATCCAGGGGGCGATCACCGGAACGCCCGACTTCCACATCCCGCTCATCGGCACCTGGGGCGTGCTCGGCTTCGTACAGGACTTCATCGCGGTGGCCTGCCTGCTCGGCCTGGTCGCCTTCGCGGTCATCAGGGTCAGGAACTCTCCCAAGGCACTCGGCCGCGACTCCCGCTTCTCCGGCTCCCACCTCGGCGGTGCGTGGCTCGTCCTGTTCATGATCTTCAACATCATCTGGACGCTCTTCCTGGCCCGCGGCGCGGCCGCCGCCAACGGAAACTTCCCCTACTCCTCGGGGGCGTTCGTCTCGCTCGCGCTCGGCGACGTGCTGCCGGCGAGCACCCTGCTCGAGGAGATCGCGCTGCTCCTGCACATCGGCTTCATGCTGGTGTTCCTGGTCATCGTGGTGAACTCCAAGCACCTGCACATCTTCACCGCGCCGCTCAACGTGCTCTTCTCCCGCCGCCCCGACGGCATGGGGGCGGCGGTCGAGATGCGCGTCGACGGCAAGCCGGTCGACTTCGAGGACGAGGACCTCGATCCCGAGCGGCTCGGCCGCGGCAAGATCGCCGACACCACGTGGAAGGGTTTCCTCGACTTCTACTCCTGTACGGAGTGCGGCCGCTGCCAGTCGCAGTGCCCGGCCTGGAACACCGACAAGCCGCTGTCGCCGAAGATGCTCATCCTCGACCAGCGCGACCACGCCTTCGCGGTGGCCCCCTACCTCATGGCGGCGGAGGCCGAGCAGCACAAGGACACCGACGTGCTCGCGCTGCTGGAAAAGCCGCTGGTGGGCGAGGAGGGCGTGATCCACCCCGACGTGCTCTGGTCGTGCACCAACTGCGGCGCCTGCGTCGAGCAGTGCCCCGTGGACATCGAGCACATCGACCACATCCTCGACATGCGCCGCTACCAGGTGATGGTGGAGTCGTCATTCCCGTCCGAGGCGGGGGTGATGGTGAAAAACCTGGAGAACAAGGGCAACCCGTGGGGCATGTCCGAGATGAAGCGGGCCGACTGGATCGAAGAGCTCGACTTCGAGGTCGAGGTGGTCGAGGACACGATGCCCGCCGACGCCGAATATCTGTTCTGGGTGGGCTGCGCGGGCGCGCTCGAAGACCGGGCCAAGAAGACCACCAGGGCCGTGGCGGAGCTGCTGCACATCGCGGGCGTGAAGTTCGCGGTGCTCGGTCCCATGGAGGCGTGCACCGGCGACCCCGCCCGGCGCCTCGGCATGGAATATCTGTTCAACATGCTCGCCCAGCAGAACATCGAGACGCTCAACGACGCGGGCGTGAAGAAGATCGTGGCGACCTGTCCCCACTGCTTCAACACCCTGGCCAACGAATATCCGCAACTGGGCGGCACGTACGAAGTCGTGCACCACACGCAGCTGCTGGCGAAGCTGGTGGACGAGGGCCTGCTCACCCCGGTCACGCCGATCGAGGAGAAGATCACCTATCACGATCCCTGCTTCCTCGGCCGCCACAACAAGGTCTATTCCCAGCCCCGCGACATCATGGCGAAGGTGCCGGGCGTCAAGACCCAGGAGATGCACCGCCACAAGGACCGCGGGTTCTGCTGCGGCGCGGGCGGGGCCCGCATGTGGATGGAGGAGCGCATCGGCAAGCGCATCAACACCGAGCGCGTCGACGAGGCTCTGACCACCGATCCCGACACCGTCTCGACGGCCTGCCCGTTCTGCATGGTGATGCTCGGCGACGCCATCAGCGAGAAGAAGAACAGTGGTGAAGCCAAGGAGTCGCTCGAAGTCGTGGACGTGGCACAGCTGTTGATCAAATCGGTCAAAGGCGCTTCCTGACCACCCCAAGTCGGACTCCTCCACAGGCCTTGTGGAGGAGTTCCGCACGTCAATAGGGGTGAGGACAGCAAATCCGGCATCCACATAACGGGAAAATCACGGTAACCTCAACGTCGCATGGCTCTATTCGACGGGGAGGGGGCTCGCGATGGGCGTCGTGGTGACGGACGCCGAAGTCACTCTGGCTGACGTTCTCTCCCTCCGGCTCGCCATCGACGAACCACTGGAAGACGGCACCGAGCTGGTGTTGAGGCACCGCACCACGGGGGTCGAACGCGACGTGCTGCTCGGCACGCCAGGCGCGCGGGCACGCGAGGCCACGCTCGCGGTCTCCCTCGCGCCGCTGGAGCTCAGCGCCGGACGCTGGGACGCCTATCTGCGCCGTGACGGCAAGCGGGTCAGGCTCCGCAGCGTCGATCCCGGCTTCTCGCTCGACCATCTCGACGCGTACGCGCTGTGCAGGCGTTCCCTCGCCTACCGTTCCTACCGCACCCGCAACGGCTACCTGGCGCTGAAGATCTCCGAAGCGGAGCCCGTGGCCGAGGTGCGGGCCATCTGGTTCAGGGAGGGCCGCTTCGAGGTGATGGGCCTGCTGGCCTACACCGGGCTGGAGGACGACGACTGCCGCCACGAGGCCACGCTGACCCTCGATCGCCGGCATACGAGCGCCCGGGTGTCGGCCACGGCCACCGTGCAGGGCGTGCGCTTCCACGCGGCCGTCTCGCTCGTCGACGTCCTGGCGGCCGACCACGACGACGGTGCGAGCCACGCGACCGGCACCTGGGAGCCGGCGCTCCAGGTGGAGGGCGTGGCCACACCGATGAAGCTGGGCGCGCGGCTCGACGACGTCGACGGCAAACGACGCCGGCTGCACTATCCGTCGGCCACGGTCGACGGCGTGCCGATCAGACCCTGCTACACCTCCGACGACGAGTTGCGCATCGAGGTGGGGGGATGAAGGTCAGCCTGGTCCTCACGTCCGCCTACGGCATGCGCGGCGACGTGCGCGCCACGCTCAGCCTCGCCACCGCCCTCGCCGAGCGCCACGACGTCGAGGTGATCAGTGTCAGGAGGCACAAGGAGAAACCGTTCTTCCCTGTCGGTCCCGGCGTCTCCATGCGCAGCGTGATCGACGCCAGGCCGGGGGTCAGGCACCTGCTGCCGCGCGGGCAGGTGCGCACCGAGGTGGCGCTCTGGCGGGCGCTGCGCAACCTCAAGACCGACGTCCTGATCACCACCAGGCCGGGGCTCAGCGTTCAGGCGGCCAGGCACGCGCCGCGCGAGATCCTCAAGATCGCCAGAGAGTGGGGCCGTCCGGCCGTGCCGGGTCCCGTCAAACGCTTCTACCCGCGCCTGAACGCCGTCGTGACGGCCACGGACTCCGCCCAGGAGGAATGGGCCAAGCTCCTGCCCGGCGGGCCTCCCGTGCACGCCCTGCTGGACGCGCTGCCCGCGGGGCCGTGGCCGCGCTCGCGGATGGACAACAGGATCGTCGCGGCCGGCGGGCGCCTGGTGGCGGTCAAGGCGTACGACCGCCTGATCAGGGCCTTCGCCGTCATCGTGGACAAGCGGCCCGACTGGGCGCTGCGGCTCTACGGCGGCGGCCCCGAGGAGCGGCGGCTGCGCTCGCTCGTCAGCGAGCTCGGCCTGCACAACCACGTCTACTTCATGGGCACGACGCCCGATCTGGCCGGCGAGTTCGCCAAGGCGTCGATCGTGGCCAGCGCCTCGCGGGGCGACGACCTCGGCATGACGGTGCTGGAGGCCATGGGCTGCGGGGTGCCCGTGGTGGCGCTCGAAGGGGCCAGGGGGGCGAAGGAGTTCGTCGCGACGGGCTACAACGGGGTGCTGGTGCCCGACGTCGAGGCCGACCCGCAGCCGTTCGCGGTGGCGCTGCTGGCGCTCATCGACGACGAGCGCAGGCGGCGCTCCCTCGCCGCGGGCGCGCTCGACACCGCGCTGCGCCATGCGGCCGACGAGGTCGCCGACCAGTGGGAGAAACTGATCGCCGGCCTCCGGTGAAGCCTTCTGTACGGGCCCGCCGATACGGGTTACGGGTACCGTAGAAGCATGCATGGGTACAGCGGAGACAAGCAGGCCTATCTGACGCGACTCAGGCGGATCGAGGGGCAGATCCGGGGCCTGCAGCGCATGGTGGACGACGATGCCTACTGCATCGACGTGCTCACGCAGGTCTCCGCGGCCACGCGGGCGCTGCAGGCGGTGGCGCTGGGGCTGCTGGAGGAGCACATCTCGCACTGCGTGGCCGACGCGATCAACAACGGCGGCCCCGAGGCCGAGGCGAAGGTGAAGGAGGCCTCGGCGGCGATCGCCCGCCTGGTCCGTTCGTAGGGGACGGACAGAGGCTAGTCCGTACGTAATGGGACATCGTCCGTACGTAGGAGCCGGGGTGGCGGGATGACTAGTTATGTGAAACCCCGGAAACCTTCGTCCCCGACTCTTGGGAGTCAGGAGCCCGGTTCCCGGGGCCAGAAATTTACTGATCTTTACTAGTGACTCGCTGAAGTCCGCAATCCGAGCGCGTCGTCGAGTTCGTCCAAGGTCAGCCGCCGTTCACTGACTGCCACGGCGGTGAGCACCTCGGCGTAGAGCGCAATCTCGTCCAACGCGACACGGTCGTGGACCCGAGAGTCCAGGTCGTTGTGCCCCACCGCGTCGTCCTTTCCTTCCGCAGCCCACACCCTCTTCGAGGTTACGGCGAAGACCCTTGAGGCGACATGGCCCATCGGGGTCATTCCTTTCCGTGTCGCGGGCCCCCAGGAGGATCATTTCCCCAAGCAGAGATCACAATTCAGCGAATTTCCTGTTCGCTCAAGTGTCAGAACGATATAGGCGGAGTTAGGGTGAAATATCGGTATTAGTGCTTTAGGTGTGGCCTGTGTGGCGATCGTCGCGTTCGTGAATGATCTTACGCACGAGTGCCGCCTGCCCCGCCAGCCCTCGCTCCGGCACCCTGGCCCCCGTCAACCCGCCCCACGCCAGCCCCACGGCGTACGCGGCCCCGAGCACCGCCGCCGTGCTCCCGCGGTCGGGTGGCGCGATCTCCAGCACCGGCGCGGGCGCGGTCGACACCCCGCCGGGCCGCCCCTGCACGGGGAAGCCGTCGGGCTCGGTCCGCTCCCTGGCCGAGGTGCCGGTGAGCCCGGCCTGCCGCAGCGCCTCGTACGCCCTTCTGAGCCGGTGGTCCAGCAGCGCGGGCAGCACGCCCCTGGAGTCGGACAGATCGGCGAGGAGCACGGCCGCGGCCGCCGGCGGCTCGGGCGCGAAGCGCAGCGCGTCCACGAGGTCGTAGACCGCGTGCGAGAAGTGCGCCGCCGGGTCGCTCTCCGCGAACGTCGCCCGGCACAGCCGCGCCGGGCAGCGCCGCAGCCATGCCTGGCGCAGGGTCTCCTCGTCCACGTGGGCGTCGTCGATCCCCGAATGGCGTAGCATGGGCTCGACCATCGTGAGCAGGGCGAGCGCCCTGGGCCTGAACCGGGTGTCGGAGAGCAGGATCTGGGCCGTGTCCGCCATCACGGCCGCCAGCCTGAGCGCCGCCCTCGGCTTTCCCGCCCGCAGCCGCTCGGCCACGAGCGTGGCGAGGTCGAGCAGCGGCGGCGCGGGCAGCCAGCGCACCCACTCGTCACCGGGCAGCGGACGGCGCAGATATTCGCCGAACACCGTGATCAGCCGCTCGTTGCCGTCGAACGCCGGCGCGTACGCGCACCACATGATGGTGCCCCAGACGGCGGCGACGGTGCTCGGCACGTCGGAGGCGAAGATGTCGTCGAAGGCCGTCAGCGGGTAGTCGAGCTCCGACCTGAGCCCGCTCGCCCGCAGCAGCACCCTCACCCGTTCCGTGAGGCTCTCGGCCACGTCGGGGCCGATGAACGCCTGGGTCGAGCCCGGCTCGGCGTGGAAGTCGGAGCCCCTGGGGATCACCTCGTCGGGCAGCACCGCCGCGGGATGGTGCACCTGGCGCGCCCGCGTGCCCCGCGGCGGCGGCGCCAGGAGCCAGCGGCCGTCGGCGGGGTCGTGCAGGTGCCAGCGGGCGTGGGCGCCGAAGAGCCACCTGTCGCCGTCGGGGGTCACGAGGATCCTGGTGGCCAGGACGTGGGCGCGGTCGGGTGGAGAAAGGGCCTGCCAGCGCGGGTCTGCGACCATGGCCCGGATCTCCGCCTCCGCGGAGGTGAACACATCCCAAGGTCGCACGGCCGTCATCGTACTTGCCGTACCCGGATCATCCATCGGCTTTTCACGGCAGAATGTTCCACTATGAGGGCGAAGGTAGCAGGCGTGCTGGTGGTCGTAAGCGTGCTCTCCGGCTGCGGCACGGGCACGGCGGCGCCACCGTCGCCGACCGGGCCCGGCGTGCTCACACTGGAGAACGCCACGCCGCCGGCGAAGGGCGGCGAGGTGGGCGAGGCCACGACGGAGTTCGGCGACGCCGCCGACCTGTCGATGTGGACCAAGCTGAGCGAGACCGAGAAGGACATCGACCGGATCGCCAAGCTCGACGTCGACAAGACCGCCAAGGGCGCACTCTACATGGAGCCCAAGACCTCGGCCTGGTTCGACGGCTTCCGCGGCCCCTTCGTCTATCAGGAGCTGGCCGGCGACATCGTCATGCACGCCCGGGTCAAGGTCGAGGGCAAGGACGACGACCAGCCGAAGCGGAAGTTCTCGCTCGGCGGCCTGATGGCCCGCCAGCCCGGCTCGTACGCCAAGCCCAACTGGGTCTCGATCACCACCGGGACCATCGAGAAGCCCGGCCAGGTCGAGGTGAAGTACACCAAGGACGGCAGCTCCAAGCCGCAGGAGCTGGCTGTCAAGGACGGCTGGGTGGAGCTCGTGCTGGCCCGGGTGGGCCGCGTCTTCGTCGCTCTCTACAAGGAGGAGAAGGGCACGTGGAAGGTGGGGCAGCGCTGGCCGTCCACCCTCCCCGACGTGCTGCAGTGGGGCATCACCGGCTACACCGACTGGGACAGCTACAGCACGCTGAAGAAGGACGCCGACAAGGGCAACGCCAAGCAGATCGCGGGCCAGCCCGACCTCAAGCTGACCGTCGACTATGTGCGTTTCCTGCGGCCGGAGCTGCCCGACTACGCCGACCCGCTCAACAACGCGTCGGTGACGGACGAGGTGCTGATCAAAGCGATGACGCCCGCCGGTGCCTGAGTGCCTTGGCCGCGTAGTTGTCCGGCGTGCGGGCGAAGGAGTCGCGGTCGCCGTCGGTGAGCTCGCGCACGATGTTCCCGGGCACGCCGGCGACCAGCACGCCCGACGGGATCTTCTTGCCGGGCCCGACGAGCGCTCCCGCGGCCACCAGGGTGCCCGCCCCGACGCGGGCGCCGCCCAGCACGATCGCGCCGATGCCGATCAGCGCGCCCGACTCGATGTGGGCGCCGTGGACCATGGCCTTGTGGCCCAGGCTGACCCGGTCTTCGAGGATCGCCGGCTCACCCGGGTCGGCGTGCAGGCAGCACAGATCCTGTACGTTGCACTTTTCGCCGATCTCGATCCGCTCGTCGTCCCCTCGGAGAACGGAGCCGTACCAGATGCTGGACGCCCGGCCCACCCGCACGCTGCCGACCACCACGGCGCCAGGCGCGATGTACGCCTCGGGATGAATGTCCGGAGCTGCCCCGTTGTCCAACGCTGCTATGTACATCCGTCACATCGTAATTCCTGCTCCGGGTATGGCGTTCCGGTTGCGGACGTGGGCAGATGGCAGGAAAGTCGTTTCCTGACGTCTCGTCGTCAGACCCTCACAACCCGCAGTTTTCCCCCGCCTCACGCAAACCACCCTTAGGTAACCCCCATGACAAATCAGCACGAGAGCCTCCCCGATCTGATGCAAGAGGACACCTTCGAAGTCGTGATGCGCGGTTACAACCGCCGTCAGGTCCACGACTACATGATCCGCGTCCGCAACCAGATACGTGATCTTGAAGAGCGGCTGGCGCGAGCGATCGATCAGGCCGAGCAGGGCCGTATCGAGCTGGCGGAGGCCAGGCGGCGCATGGTCGAGACGCCGCAGAGTTATGAGGACCTCAGCCCTCGCCTTGCGCAGATCCTGCGGCTCGGCGAGGAGGAGGCCGCGGCGAAGCGTGAAGACGCCGAGGCCGAGGCCGCCAGCGTGCGAGACACGGCCAAGACGGAGGCCGAGCGCCTGGTGACGACGTCCCGCGAGACGGCGGACAAGATCCTCTCCTCAGCCCAGGCGGAGGCCGAGCGCCGGGTGAACGAGGCCACGCAGTCGGCGGAGCGGATGCTGGCCCAGGCGGGCGCCGACGCGGAGGAACAACTCACGGCGGCCCGCACCGAGGCGGAAGAGGCGCTCAAGGAGGCCAAGGCCGAGTCGGAGCGGGTGCTCGCGGCGGCCCAGGCGCAGTCGGAGCAGAAGCTGCAGAAGGCCAACGCGAAGGCCGAGCAGCTGGTGACGAGCGCGCGCGACGAGGCCGAGTCGATGCTGGAGTCGGCCAGGCAGCGCACCGCCACGCTGGACGAGCAGGCGGGCCGCCGGGTCGAATATCTGACCAACACGCACACCGAGGTCGTGCGGCGGCTGACCGAGGTCAGCACCGTGCTCGGCGACCTCATGCGCAGCGAGTCGGGCGCCGGGCCGCTGATCCCCGACGCCGCCATGCAGCCCGCGCCGTCGGCGCCGCCGCAGGCTGAGACACCCGCGCCGCCGCAGGGCGAGGCCACCGCGCCGTCGCAGGGCGAGACGCCCGCGCCCGCGCCTGCCGCGCCGCAGGAGGACGTGCGGGTCATCGTCGACGAGGACGACTCGGACAAGACCCGGAAGGTCAAGGTCTCCGACGACACCGAGGTCAACGTCATCCGCCTCTCCGAGGCGAACAAGTAGGTCCTTCCCCTGCCGGGACGGGAGGACGACGGTGCGGAGCGGAAGCCCCCGCCCCCGATAGGGTCGGAGGCTTCCGCGCTCGTGGCCCCTCCATGCGTGGTGGCCCGGTGCCGGGGCCGCCGAGACGCTGGACCCGGCACCGGGCTGCTCGTGTGCCGCCGGCCGCTGCCGGCCGGCGTCAGGGAGGTGCGGGGCCGGCCCGCCACGAGTGCCGCTCGCCGGCCCTTCTCTCCTGGTCCCGGAGCTGGTCGCGCAGGCCGTCCGGGTCGTCCGCGTCGATGGTCATCGCGCATCCGGCCTCGCGCTGCGCCGCGCTGATCGGATGGTGTCTCGTGGCCCACCAGCGGCCCGCATCGCTCCGCCAGATGGTCCAGTGAGGGAACTCCCGGGCTATTTCCGCAAGATGCCGATCAAAGGACATCTCCGTCCACCTTCCCGGGCCCCCAGGCGAGGTTCCATCTCCTTAGAAGATGCGCCACCTCTCTAGAGAATTCAATGATCGCGACGGTCAGGTCAACCTTCCCGCTTGACAGATCGCCTTGACCTAGGCGTCGAAGTCGTACTGGAGTACATACGCGGCGGAGTCCAGCACCATCTCGTTGACCTCGACGGGCAGCCCTCCCGACGTGTACGCGGTCCGCGCGATCACGATCACGGGCGTGCCTCCGGGCAGCTCCAGCAGGGCGCTCTCGCGCGGTGCCGGCATGCGGGCGCGCACCTCCTCGGTGAAGTGGGCCGGTGGCACGCCGAGGTCGCCCAGCCTGGCGTAGGCCCCGCCGGGACCGGTGTCGGGGAGGGTGATCGCGCTGCCCTCCACCAGGTGGGCGGGGAAGAAGGAGGTGGACAGCTGCACGGGTCTGGCGTCGACGGAGTAGCGCCGCCTGCGCACCCAGACCTCCCGGCTGTCGAGAACCCCCGCAACCTCGTCGGACGCCCGTTCCAGCACCACCTCCACCCGGTCGACCTCGAAGGGACGGCCGCGCGCGTCGGCGTCCCAGATGGCCCGTCCCTGACCCCACTGCTCGCGTGACAGGCGGCGTGAGCCGTGCCTGCGGATCGGTTTGAACAGCCGCACGTAAACCCCCGAACCTCGTTTGGGCACTGCCAACCCTTCATTGATCAGTACGGCAAGCGCTTGCCTGGCGGTTGCCCGTGCGATTGCGTGTTCGGCCATCAGCGCGTTCTCGCCCGGTAGGCGGTCCCCGTCGCGCAGTTCGCCGGACAGGATCCGGGCGCGGATGCCGTCGGCGATGCGGCGATAGATAGGGGGCTCGTGGGGTACCGGGGATTCAGACACGTATGATCACCCTCTGTCACCAACCAGGTAGTGGCGTCTCCAGAGAACTTGCCCCGTCTTGTCCACGATCGCACAGATGCAAAGGTTGGTCGCGGGCTTCTTTTGAGCGGATCGTGCCTGTGTGGTGAATTCCGCGCTGTTTTAGCGGACCGTTACCGCGGTACGGTCACGCCCGGTATCCGATCGGCCCACCAGCGGCGAGTAACCAAAGCGAAGATCACAGCGCCCGCCGTGTTGAGAATCACGTCGTCCACAGAGGAGAAACGGCCCAGCCGCAGGGCGTACTGGAGCACCTCGACCAGGACCGAAAAGGCCGCCGCGACGGCCGCAACGCGGACGGTCGAGGACATCGCCCGGCTGCGCACCGGCAGCAGCGCGCCGAGCGCCGCGAACACCAGGAGGTTGCCCCCGACCTGGACCGACACCGCCTCCCACGGCGCTGCGGCCAGGTCGGCGAGGTCGGTGAACGGAACGAGACCGACACCTGTCCGGCCGGTGGACGGGGTGAGGATCATCCAGATCCACGGCGTGGTCCCGACCACGATGCCGACGTCGGCGATCGAGGTGCGCAGGGCCGCGGGACGCCCGGCGCGGGTGCGGTGCCGGGACAGGAGCAAGATTGCTAGCAAGGCCAGGGGGAGCGCAAACGTACCAGCAATAATGACTGGTCCCCACAATTCCCACGTCCGCGCCATCCGACCATGATGGCGAGTGATCAAGGGTTACCGGAAGATGTCCATCCGGACAGGGTCAGCCACCAGACCGCGATCTATACAGGGAGATAGAGGAGAGTGTTGTGCTGACCCATTTCATCGGTGGCCTGCCGGTGGCCGCGGGCCATCCGTTCCCCGTCCATGATCCGGTGACGGGCGCCGTGGTGCGGCAGGCGCACGAGGCCGACCCCGAGGTGGTCGACCGGGCGGTCCGGGCGGCCAGGGAGGCGGCGCGCGACTGGGCGGCGATGCCCGTCGGCGAGCGCGCCGGGTGGATGCGCCGCCTGGCCGAGGGCATCGAGTCACGCTTCGACGACCTGGTGGCGGCCGAGATCGCCGACACGGGCAAGCCGTTCGACCAGACCGGCACGCTCGACATCCCGCGCGGCATCGCGCACTTCCGCGCCTTCGCCGAGATCGCCGCCCAGCGCCCCGACGACGCCTACCACCTGCCCGGCGTGCTCAGCTACACCGTGCGCAGGCCGCTCGGGGTCGTCGCGGTGATCGTCCCGTGGAACCTGCCGTTCCTGCTGATGACCTGGAAGCTGGCCCCGGCGCTCGTCGCGGGCAACACGGTGGTGGTCAAGCCCTCGGAGAGCACGCCGGGCTCGGCCGCGGTGTTCGCCGAGATCTGCGCGGAAGCCGGGCTGCCCCCGGGGGTGGTCAACATCATCTTCGGGTACGGCGCCTCGGGCCAGCTCCTGGTCGAGCACCCCGACGTCGACGGCGTGACGTTCACCGGCTCGACGAGGACGGCCAGCACGATCATGAGAATGGTGGCCGACCGGGTCAAGCCGATCTCGTTCGAGCTGGGGGGCAAGAACGCCGGGCTCGTCTTCGACGACTGCGATCTCGACCGGGCGGTCGACGGCGCCGTGCAGTCGGTCTTCACCAACGGCGGCCAGGTCTGCCTGTGCACCGAGCGACTCTACGTGCAGCGCTCGATCTTCGAGGAGTTCTGTGCCCGGCTGGCGAGCCGGGCCCAGGAGGTCGAGCCGCAGCCGATGATCTCGCTGGAGCACCGCGAGAAGGTGCTCTCCTACTACGCCCTGGCCCGCTCGGAGGGGGCCAAGGTGCTCACCGGGGGCGGCGTCCCCGCCTTCAACGACCACCGCGATTCCGGATATTTCGTGGAACCAACGGTGGTGACAGGCTTATCGGAATGGTCGAGGTTCAATAGGGAAGAGATCTTCGGGCCGGTCTGCCACGTCGCGCCCTTCGACAGCGAGACAGAGGCGATCGACCTGGCCAACAACAGCGACTACGGCCTGGCGGCCACGCTCTGGACCACCGGGCTCGACCGGGCCCACCGGGTGGCGCAGCGCCTGGAGGCCGGGCTCGTCTGGGTCAACACCTGGTATCTGCGCGACCTGCGGACCCCGTTCGGCGGCATGAAGCTGTCGGGCATCGGCAGGGAGGGCGGCCTACAGTCGCTGGACTTCTACTCTGAACCCACCACTGTCACCATCAAACTGGAGCAACCCGATGCATGACGAATGGTCCCAGGCCGTGGACGCGCGAACCCAGGCCGCCGACCGCCTGCTGGAAGCCGCGCGTACGGGCAAGCCGTGCCCGCCCGTCAGGGACCTGGTCAGCACACCCGCGGACGGCTACGCCGTACAGGAGATCAACACCCGGCGGGCGATCGGCGAGGGGCGGCGGCCGACCGGCAGGAAGGTCGGCGTCACCAACAGGGCGCTGCAGCAGCGCCTCGGCATCGACCAGCCCGACTTCGGCACGCTCTTCGCGGACACGTCCTACGGCGACGGGCAGCCCATCCCCGTGGACAGGTTCCTGCAGCCGCGTGCCGAGGCCGAGGTCGCGCTGGTGCTCGGCCGTGACCTGAGCGGCGGGCCGTTCACGGTGGCCGACGTGATCAGGGCGGTGGATTTCGTGCTGCCCGCGATCGAGATCGCCGACTCGCGCATCGCCGACTGGGACATCACGCTGGCCGACACGGTCGCCGACAACGCCTCCGCGGGGGCGTACGTGCTGGGCGGCACGCCCGTGCCGCTGACAGGGCTCGACCTGCGCTCGGCCGCGATGACGATGACCCGGGGCGGCGAGGAGGTCTCGACCGGCTCCGGCGCCGAGTGCCTGGGCCACCCGCTCAACGCCGCCGTCTGGCTGGCCACCCGGCTGGGCCGCACCGAACACGCGCTGCGCGCCGGCGACGTCGTGCTGACCGGCGCGCTCGGCCCCGTGGTGCCCGTCGAGGCGGGCGACGAGTTCGAGGCCCGCATCGACGGGCTCGGCTCCGTACGCGCGGTGTTCCCGGCGTGAGCGCGCGCGGCCTCGCCGTCACCCGCGAGCGGTGCCTCGCCCTCGACGCGGACGACCCGCTGCGGCGCTTCAAGGACGAGTTCGTGCTGCCGGAGGGCGTCGTCTACCTCGTCGGCAACTCGCTGGGCGCGCTGCCCCGGCGTGCCGTCGAGCGGGTGCGCCGGGCGGTCGAGGACGAGTGGGGCGGGCAACTCGTCGGCGGCTGGAACCACGCCGGGTGGTTCGGGCAGCCGCTGGCGGCCGGCGACCGGCTCGCCCCGCTGATCGGCGCCGGCCCCGGGCAGGTCGTGGTGGGCAACACCACCTCCATCGCGGTCTTCCAGGCGGTGGCGGCGGCGCTGCGGTTGCGCCCCGGCCGCCGGGTGATCGTCTCCGACGTACGGAACTTCCCCACCGACCACTACATGGTGCAGGGGCTGGCCGGCCTGCTCGGCGGCTACGAGGTGCGCGACGTCGCGGAGGGGCGCTTCGACGACGCGGCCGTGGTGCTGATGGCGGAGGTCGACTACGCCACCGGCGCCCGCCACGACGTGCCCGCGATCACCGCCGAGGTGCAGGCGGCGGGAGCGCTCATGGTCTGGGACGTGTGCCACAGCGTGGGCGCGATGGAGGTGGACGTCTCGGCGGCCGACTTCGCGCTCGGGTGCACGTACAAGTATCTGAACGCCGGGCCCGGCGCGCCCGCCTTCCTCTACGTCAACCCGCGCCACCACGCCGCCGCCGAGAACGTGTTGTCCGGCTGGAACGGCCACGCCGAGCCGTTCGCGTTCGAGCCCGGCTACCGGCCGGCCGAGGGCGTCAGGCGGTTCGCGGTGGGCACCCCGCACGTGTTGTCGTTCGCCGCGCTCGACGCCGCGCTCGACATGTGGGAGGAGGTGCCGATGGCGCAGGTGCGGGCCAAGAGCATGGCGCTGACCTCGCTCTTCGTCGACCTCGTCGGCGACGCGCTGGAGCTCGCCTCGCCGGCGGACGCCGCCGCGCGCGGCAGCCAGGTGAGCTTCCGCCACCCCGACGGCTATCCGGTGATGCGGGCGCTGATCGACCGCGGCGTGCACGGCGACTTCCGCGCGCCCGACATCCTCAGGTTCGGCTTCGCGCCGCTCTACGTCGGCTACGCCGACGTCCACGACGCCGCCGCCACCCTGCTGGAGGTGCTGGACAAGGAGCTGTGGCGGGACGAGAGGCATGCCAGGCGGCTGGCCGTCACCTAGTCTCGTCCAGCAGCTTGACCGCGCGTTTGGGGGCGATCGCGCGGTAGCTCTCCTCCACCCAGTCGAGCAGCACCTCGGTCTCGGGCAGCTCCGACAGGAACGGCACGGTCACCCACCCCGCCTTGCCGAGCCCGTAGCCGCTGGGCCGCGCCCCCTCGACGGTCAGCGCGTGGCCGTGCGCCTCCGACAGCAGCTTCACGCCGAACGTCGGGTCCCACTTCTCGGTCTGCTCCTCCAGACCGAGGAAGAGGAACACCTTCTTGTTCACCTTGACCACCGTCTCGCCCCACGGGTGGGCTTCGTGGCTCTCGGGCAGCCCGAGGGCGAACGCGCGCAACTCCTCGCGTACGTCGTGCCAGTCGCTCATGCCCGCACGTTACCCCGGAACTCGTCGAGCTTGTGTTCGATTCGCTCGCGGATCAGATCGCGGGCCTCCATCCGCGGCACGCCCGACATCAGCAGGCTGTCGTAGTCGGTGTCGAGATGCCGGACGGAGGCGATCACGGCGAGCGTGATGGCGTTCTCGTCGAGCGCCCTGGCCGCCGCCGACCTGCCCACCCGGCCGCTGCCGCGCTGGCCCGCGTGCTCGGCGATCTCCCGCGCCCGCGGCCCGGGGCAGCCGGGGAACAACCGGGCGATCTCGGCCGCCATTCTGGTCTGGAACTCGACGTCCTGCTCCGCCCTGCGTACGCGGTCGCGCTCCCTGCGGCGCAGCCGCACCTCCTCGTCGGCCAGGCAGCGCTCCTCGGCGGCGGCCAGCGCGGCCTCCTCCACCAGCAGGCCCATGCGCTGGTAGACCTTGCGCCGCCGGTTGTACCGGACGACCACCGCGGACAAGCCGCTCTCCTTCTTGGCCCGCCGGCTGAGCGCCGCGTCGCCCGCCGGCAGGAATGTCAGGTGGTCGAGGTCCGCGCAGGTCAGGCAGTGCGGCCGGTCGTCCTCCATGATCAGGTAGGGGCCGGTGTCGCCGCAGGCCGCGCACGTCCAGGCGTCGAGCGGGGCCACCGCCACCAGGTCGGGCGGCTTGCTCTGCGCCTCGGTGAGCCGCCGCACCCGGGCCTCGCTGAGATCGGGCGAGAGCCAGTGCACGCGGAACGCCTCCTGCCCGCCCCCCGACGTGAAGCGCAGCTCGCGGCGGTCGCGGGTGCCGGCCACGTAGGGCGTGTCGACCGGCCGCAACCCCTTGGCCAGGGCCCACTCCCGCAGCAGGGCGGCTGCGCTGAGCAGGCGGTCCTCGCCGACGTCGGACAGCTCGGCCAGCGTGGCCGCCCTGCCCTGCCGCCAGACGTCGACGTGCCTGGTGTGCAACCAGCGCAGGCCCGTCACCACGTCGATGAACGTCACGTATTTCCTGGCGGTCAGCGCGATCTCGGCCGCGTCGGCGACCCTGCGCGCCAGCTTCGGCCTGCTCGTCCCATCGGTTCGACTCACGCACCCCAGTGTCCCGCGCCCTTTGTCGTGAGATGGCGAGAGCAGCGGCATTCCTTTTCGCCATAGCGGCAAGTAACTCCTTCGGACCTGGCCCTGGAGGAGAATCGTGCGTCTGATCTGGCCCGCCCTGTTCATGCTGGCCGCCTCGTGCGGCGCGGCTGAGGAGGGCACGCAGCCCGTCGTCTCGGGCGCGTTCGGCAGCAAACCGGTCGTCGCCATCCCCAAGGGAAACCCGGGCCACACGCCGCGCATCGCGGTGCTGTCCGTGGGCAGCGGCCGTCGTACGGTCCCCGGTGACGTGGTGCTCGCCGACGTCGACATCCGGCGCTGGTCCGGCAACCAGCCCTACCTCAGCACCCATGACGGGCACCAGCCCACGACGGTGGTCTTCGACGGCAGGCAGGTGTCGGAGACGTGGCGGCAGTCGCTCATCGGCCGTCCGGCGGGCAGCAGGGTCATGCTGATCAGCCCGGCGGCGGACGCTCTCGGCCCTCAGGTGCCGCTGACCGGCCTGGCCCCGGCGGACACGCTGGTGCTGGTCTTCGACATCCTGGGCGGCTACCCGCCCGACGCCCGGCTCGTCGGGCGTCCCCTGCCGGTCGTTCCCGCCGACCTGACGCCGGCCGCGCAGCCGCGCGTCCTCATCGACGGCTCGGGGCCGCAGGTCGTGCCCGGCTCGAAGATCGTGGTCCAGTACGTGGCCGCCGCCTGGCCGTCACGCACGGTCGTGGACTCGTCCTACCGGAGGGGCGGGCCCAGCGCGTTCACGCTGAGGGAGGGCTCCGTGCCCGCGGGCTGGACGGCCGCCCTGGACGGCCTGCGCGTCGGCAGCCGGGTGGCCGTGCCCTCCCCGGGGCCCGCGCCCATGCTCTACGTCGTCGACGTCCTCGACACGATCGCGCAGGCGTAGGCCGGGCGGCGCGCCACCACCCGGCCCGGTCCTGGTCGCCGCTCTAGTCGCAGTGCTCCCAGGGGCTGTCGTACGAGGTGCCGCCGGCCGAGCCGCCCCACTTGACGCAGGTGCTGGGCGCGGACGCGGTCACCGGTCCCGCGTAGTAGGAGAAGTTGCCCGAGTCGGTCTTCCTCGCGCTGCCCTGCACCTCCAGGTAGGCGCTGGTCGCGGTGGCGGTGCCGAGCGACTTCGCCTTCAGCGTGACGACGCAGTTGCTGCGGTTGCCGCTGTTGTAGAGCAGGTAGACGGTGCCGTTGCTCCCGAGCGCGGCCGAGTCGATCACGTTGAAGCCCGTGCCGCAGACCTCCTGCGGGCTGTACGGGTTGCTGGAGCCGCCGCAGTTCCTGGAGGTCAGCGTCTGCTGGGGGTAGCCGAAGGTCGTCCCGTTGAAAACGGCCCGCTGGATGTTGGACGGATAGCTGCTTCCCTGACGTACCTCGTAGTGGAGGTGAGGGCTGATGTTGTTGCCCGGCTTGCTGGTGTTGCCCACCGTGCCGATCTTCTGGCCCTGCGAGACGGACTGTCCCTGGCTGACCGAGCGCACGTTCAGGTGGGCGTAGTACGTGGACCAGCCCGACCCGTGGTCGATCTTGACCAGGTTGCCGAAGCCGTTTGTCGAGCCCTGGTGTGCCGAGATCACCACGGTGCCGGCCGCGGCGGCCACCACGGTGTCGCCGAGGTCGGCGTTCGCGGTGCTGCCGCGGTTGAAGTCGATCTCGTACGACCTGTGCGCGCTGCTGGCGCTGGAGTTGCCCGTCCAGGACTGGCCGCAGGGGAACGGCAGCTGGAAGTTGGTCGCGAGGATCTGCGCCTGCTCCGACTCCGGCGCCGGGTCGGCCGCGGCGGTCGTCGTCGTGCCGAGGCTGAATAAGAGTGCGACGCCCGCGACCATTGCTCCGCTGAGCTTCATGGGGTGATCCTTTCCCGTGGGATCTCTGAGACAAGGGTCTGCATAAGCCGCACATAAAACGTCCAAAACAAATACAAAAGCTGTCAGGCCTCTGTAGAGGAGCTGATGCGGATGTCGATCACTTTCCACGTGCTCGGGCCGCTCGAAGTCCGGTCCGCCGGACGTCCCGTACGGATCTCCGGCAGGAAACCCCGGCTGCTGCTGGCCACGCTGCTACTGGACGCGGGCCAGATGGTCGGCGCCGACCAGCTCGTCGAGGTGCTCTGGCCGCATCGCCCGCCGCGTTCCGCGCAGGCCAACGTGCGCACGTATGTGAGCGTTCTCAGGTCGGAGCTGGGCCAGGGGCACTTGCGCGCCGACGGCTCCGGCTACGCGATCGACGTGGCCGACGGCGCGCTCGACCTGCTGCTCTTCGAGGACCTGGTGGACCGGGGCGAGTACGCGGAGGCTCTCGCGCTCTGGCGCGGCGCGCCGCTGTGCGACCTGCCGGGCAGCCCGGTCTGGGACCGCCGTCTCGAACTCCTCCATCAGGGACGCCTGCACGCCGCGGAAGCCCTGATCGACCGGCGGGTCGAGCAGGGCGACCACGACGGCGCGATCTCCGGGCTGCGCGGGCTGCTGGCCGAGCACCCCTACCGGGAGGACCTGTGGGGGCGCCTGGTGCTGACCCTCCACAGGGGCGGCAGGAAGGCTGAGGCCCTGCGCGCCTACGCCACGGTCAGGGGCAGGCTCGTGGACGAGCTCGGCGTCGAGCCGGGTGCGGAGCTGCGCGGGGCGTACGAACTGATCCTGGCGGACGACGCGCTGCCCGCCGTCCCCCGGCAGCTTCCGCCTGATCTGCCCGACTTCACCGGCAGGGCCGGCGCCCTGGCCGAGCTCGCGGAGCCGTTCTCCGTCGCGGTGATCTCGGGGCCGCCCGGCGCGGGCAAGTCGGCGCTGGCCGTGCACGCCGCGCACGCGCTGTGCGCGTCCTTCCCCGACGGGCAGCTCTACCTGGAACTGGACGGCAGGGAGCCCGGCGACCTGCTGGCCGAGGCGCTCAGAGCGCTCGGAATGGAGGCGGCGCCGCCCACGGTGCGCGAGCGCTCGGCGCTGTTCAGGTCGCTGCTGGCCGAGCGGCCGATGCTGGTGGTGCTGGACGACGCCCGCGACGCCGGCCAGGTGCGGCCGCTGCTGCCCGGCAACGGCAGCGCGGTCATCGTCACCAGCAGGCGCCGGATCACCGAGCTGCCGGGCGCGTTACGGATCCAGCTCGGCCGGCTCGGCCCGCGGGAGGCGCTGTCCCTGCTCGGCAGCATCGTGGGGGAGGACCGCGTGGCCCGCGAGCGGGAGGCCGCGCAGGCGATCGTGGCCGCGTGCGGGCGGCTGCCACTGGCGGTCAGGAACGCCGGCGCGCGGCTGGCCGGCCGGCCCGGATGGTCGCTGGCGGTGCTCAGGCAGCGACTGGAGGACGACTGCCTCGGCGAGCTGGGAGACGTGCGGGCCACCCTGGACCACGGATACGCGCGCCTGCCCGACGAGGCCGCCCGCATCCTCGGCACGCTCGGCAGGCTCGGCGCGTCCGCCCAGCCGGGGTGGGTGATCGACGCCGCGCTGGGCAGGCACGGCGCGCACGACGTCACCGACCTGCTGGTGGACGTCAACCTGCTCGACCTGGTCGGCACCGATCCGGTCGGCCAGCCGCGCTACCGGGTGCCCGACCTCATCGGCCGGCACGCGCTCGAACGCGGCCCCGCGCTGTCCGGCGGGGCGGGAGAACGGGACGGGCTCGACGCCGTGGCCAGGGTGCTGGCCGCGTGGACGGCGACCACCGAGCACGCCATGGCGCGGCTGCCGACCACCGTGTTCAGCCTCACCGCTGCCAGGGCGCCGCGCTGGCGGCTGCCCGAGCGCACGCTCGAACGGCTGACCGCCGACCCGGTCACCTGGTTCGAGGCCGAGCACGAGGCGCTGGCGGGCGCGGTGGACGTGGCGGCCGGGCTGGGGCTGGCCGAGTCGGCGTGGGGGCTGGCCGCGGCCATGGTGCCCTGCCTCGACCTGCGCTGCGACCTCGGCACCTGGCGGCGTACCCACGCCTCGGCGCTGGCCGCCGCCCGCGCCGCCGGCGACACGTACGGTGAGGCCGCCATGCTGAGAGGGCTGGCCCAGGTCAGCCTCTACCAGGACCGGTACGAGGAATCCGCGGAGGGCTTCACCCGATCTCTCCACATATTTCATGACTTAGGCGACAGTCGGGCGGAAGCCACCTCCATCTGTGGCCTCGGCGCGGTGAGCCAGTTCCGCGGCAGGTACGCCCGCTCCCTCGGACACTTCCGGCACGCCCTGGCCATCTTCCTGGCCACCGGCGACAAACAGGGCGAAGCGTACGCCCGCCAGGCCATCGGCCGGGTCTGCCTCAAGTCCGGGGACCTGGCGCAGGCGTCGCAATCCCTGGTTCAGGCCATGCGGCTGGCCCAGGAACTCGGGGACGCCCACCGGGAAGGCTGCGTGTGCGTCCAGATGGGGCACCTGCACCACGCGATGTCGTTCCACCGGCACGCGCTGGAGATCTTCGAGTCGCTGGGGGACCGGCACTGCGGGGCGTACGCGCTGCAGAGCCTGGCCGGGCTCCAGGCCGAACGCGGGGACCTGGCGCGGGCCTCCACCGGGCTCGAACGCTCGCTGGAGATCTTCCAGGAGCTCGGCGACCGCAGCGGGGAGGCCTCGACCACCGAGCTGCTCGGGGAGCTGCACCGTTCGGCCGGGCGTACCGGGCTGGCGCTCGACTACCTCCGGCACGCCAGGGCGCTCCGCCGCGACCTGCCCGCCTGAGCCGGGTCGCTCAGCCGCGACCTCCCCACCTGAGCCGAGTCGCTCCTGCCGGCAGCCTGCACGAGCCGGATCGCTCCCGCCGCAGCCGCCTGTTGCGAGCCTGCGCGCCCGCGCGGGTCAGGACTCGAGGTCGGCGCGGAGCATGCTGTAGAGCACGCCGTCATGCCACCGCCCCGCGCGGAAGCCGACGCCCCGCAGGACGCCCTCGCGCGTGAACCCCGCCTTCTCCAGCGCCCGCTGCTCCGCAACGTTGGTGATCTCGGTGGTCGCCTCGATCCGGTTGACCGTCGAGTGGTCGAACAGGTAGCGGGTGATCAGCCGCTGCGCCTGCGTGCCGTACCCCCTGCCCCGGAACTCCGGCGCCACGATCAGCCCCATCGACCAGTAGAAGCTCGCACGGTCGGCCACCTTCTTGTTCCACGACACGAACCCGGCCCGGTCGTCGCCGTCCGCGATGATCAGGATGCCGCCGTCGTCGCCGAGCATCCCGTGTTCCTCCCAGCGCCGGCGCAGGTGGTGGGGGTTCTGGAAGCCGTACCACTGGAATTCGCCCGTGTTGTCGGGGTCGCTCATGAGGCGACGCAGGAAAGGCAGGTCATGCTCTTCGACGGGACGCAGGCCGGTGGTCATGAACGGGACACCAGGCGACGTACGAGACGTCTGAGCCGCGACTCCTGGAGCGGAGACGCCGTCAGGGCGCCGAGCGCCTCGGCGGCGGACGGCCGCTTGGCGGGGGAGTGGTCGAGCATCCTGCGCACCACCTCGGGCACGTCGGGCCCGTGGGCGTCGGCGCTCGTCGGGAGCTGGCCGGTGAGGAGCTGGTAGGCGATGGCTCCCGCGGCGTAGACGTCGGAGGCGGTCGTCATCCGGTCGGGGCGCTCCTGGCACTCCGGCGCCGCGTAGTGGGCGTCGAGCACGTTGCCCAGCTCGTGGGCCACGGTGTAGTCGCGCGGCCCGGGCTTGGCGTAGTCGAACCCGGTCAGCACCGCGTGCCCGTCGTCGGTGACCAGCACGGACGCGGGCGTCAGCGCCCGGTGGACGACGCCGTTGGCGTGCGCGTGCGCCAGCCCGCTCAGCAGATCCTTGATCACACTCAGCCGGGCGCCCCGGCCCAGCGCCAGGTGCAGGGCCTCGCCGTGCACGTCGTCGAGCACCAGGACGAACCGGCTCTCGTCGTCGATGGCGAAGAAGTCGCGCGGGCGGACCACGCACGGGTGGGGCGGGATGCGGGCCAGGGTCTGGTAGGCGTTGGCGATGCGCTGCCGCTCGGCCGCCCGCGCCTCGTGGTCGGCCAGCGGATCGGCCTGGTAGACCCGGAGCAGCACGGTCTCGCTGCCGGGCAGTGTCACGTTGAACGCCCGATATTCGGTGACCTTGGCGTCGCCGCCGAGTTGCTCCTCGACCTCCCAGTTGCCGAACCTGGGCGGTGCGGTGCTGCGGCGCACGGTCTGGTTGAGCGCGTCGAGGATCGCCGTCATGTACGGCCTCACGTCGGGGCTGCATCCGCGCCTGACCCGTGAGACGTCGCTCAACGTGGCCAGCAGTCCCGGCAGGTCGGTGACGTTGACCGCGTCGCGCCCCGCGGGATCGACCAGCTCGGCGTCGGGAGAGGTGAGCACGACCAGGGAGTCGACGTAGACCCGCTCAAGCTGCGTGGCCTGCGCCACCAGCAGCCCTTTCAGCGCCTTCGCGGTGCCGCGCAGCTTGGCCACGGGGGAGCCGAACGCCTCCCTGCGCGGCGGGAACCAGCGGGTGCCGGACACCTCGATGCGTCCCCGGGTGCCCTTGACGTCGACGACCACGAGCGAGTGGCCGGTCAGCACGATCAGGTCGACCTCGAAGACGTCGTGGCCGCGCGGAAGCTCGACGTTGTGCAGCAGCAACCAGTCGGCGGGCGCGTGATCTCGCAGGTAGGTGATCACCCGCCGTTCGGCGTCGTTGACTGGACGTCCCCCGCCGACGATCTCTGCCATGCGGACCATACTCCCATGGGAACTTATTGACAGCATGTTGCCCTAATGACAGTATGTTGTCATGAAGCTGATCCACCACGCCGTGTACGACACCTTCGCCGACTGGGAGACCGGGCACGCCACCGCCCACCTGCGCAGCGGGCGGTTCCACCGCGAGCCAGGCGGTTACGAGATCGTCACGGTGGGCCCGTCCGCCGACCCCGTGGTCAGCATGGGCGGGCTGCGCGTCACGCCCGACCTCGCGCTCGACCGGCTGGTCCCCGAGGACAGCGCGCTGCTCATCCTGCCCGGCGCGGATCTGTGGGACTCCGGCGACGTGCTGGCGCCGTTCGCGCGCAAGGCCAGGGAGTTCCTCGACGCGGGCGTGCCGGTCGCCGCCATCTGCGGCGCCACGGCCGGGCTCGCCCGCGAAGGGCTGCTGGACGACCGCGACCACACCAGCGCCGCCGTGCACTATTTGCAGGCCCAGCAGGGCTACGCGGGCGCCGACCACTACCTCGACCGTGACGCGGTGCTCGACGGCGACCTCGTCACAGCCGGCCCGACGGAGCCGGTGGCGTTCGCCAGGGAGATCTTCCGGCGGCTCGACATCTACCGGCCCGAGGTGCTCGACGCGTGGTTCCGGTTGTTCGCCAGGAGTGACGCTTCGGCCTTCGAGGTGCTGATGGCGGCATGACCGAGTCGTCCGACCTGCTTTCGGGCCTGGCGCTGGAGGCGTTCCGGCTCAACGGCCAGTTCCTCCAGGTGGCCGAAGGGCTCGCCCGGCCGGCGGGGATGACGGCGGCGTGGTGGCAGGTGCTGGGAGCCGTGCTGCGCGAGCCGCTGCCCGTCGCCGGGATCGCCCGGGTCATGGGGATGAGCAGGCAGGGCGTGCAGCGCGTCGCCGACCTGCTGGTGGAGCGGGGGCTGGCCGAATACCGGCCCAACCCCGCGCATCGCCGGGCGAAGCTGCTCCAGCCGACGGCGGCGGGCCGCGAGTCCATCGCCAGGATCACCCCCGCGCACCAGGAGTTCGCCGACCGCCTCGTGGCCGAACTGGGCGTGGAAACCGCCCACGAATGCCTGGCGGCCGTGCGCCGGCTCTCCTCCGCCCTCCACCACCTCAACGAACACCCCTGACGCGGCGTGCGGCCCCGCGGGTCGGCTCACCGGCCCGAAGAGCGGCCGCGACGGGTCGTTCGGGCGGAGGGCTGTCGCCCCCGTCACGCCGCCGGAGCCGGCGTCACCCGCAGCTTCCAGCGCGGTTTGAACACCGACAACGCCGTCGACGCGATGAGCATGACGATCTGCGCGCCCAGCGCGGCCGTCTGGCTCCACTGGTCCGAGACGACGGCCGCCGTGCCCCCTTCGGTGGCGGCCGCCATTCCCTCCGGATCGAAGAGGAACATGCCCACGCAGATCACGGCCACCAGCAGCCCGAGCTTGACCGCCACCCAGTAATAACGAAACAGCCCCCAATGGCTGGTCAGGCCCAGCGTGATGCCGGTGACCAAGGCGGTGAGGCTGAGCGGTATGCCGCCCGCGAACACCAGGTTCGGCATCAACAGGTAGGCGGCGTGCGCGAGCCCCGGATCGTTTGTCAGCGTCGCCGCGGTGTTCAGCACCACCAGGCCCCACACCTCACCGAGCAGCGCGACCGACACGATGATGTGGATGACCAGGACCGTCTTGCGGATAGGTGGCCGCATCGATCTCACCTGCCTCGGGGATTCGGTAACTCGATGACCATCGTCGCCGCCTCCGCGCGCGCCGCACGTCCGTCAGGAGAGGGCGATCGCGGTACGCCGAGCGGCGTACCGCGATTCCCAAGTTTCGGGTGATCGTTACCTAAAAGGAAGTGAACGGGAGGGCCATCGGCCACGCGGGCAACCAAAACGAATATCCATTCCCGGTCTGCCGGCGGCGCATATATGTGGCGCGTCGGCGAAGAGCGGGAAAATCCGACGCCAAGAAACCGAGGTTTCCCCTTGACCTCCGGGAGGGCATTCCGAGTTGCGGTTTCCGCTGCCTGCCACGATTGTTATGGGCGGCACCTCACAGCCCTGCGAAAACGACTATGGCGCCGGAATTTCCGCGCCTGTCCATGGAGGAAACAAAACATGATCCGTCGCATTCTGGCAGGGGCAGCAATCGCGGCCGCCGCGCTCGGCTTCTCCGCCGCCGGAGCTTCCGCCGACGTCCCCAACCCGCACAATGAGGGGCAGAACATTCTCAGCCAGCTGAGCGCCGTCGACGACCTGACCGCGCTGAACGACGTGCTCAACGACTCGGTCAAGTACAACAACATCCTGTCCGCACTCAACCTCAACGACATCGACGCCAGCGTTCTGAGCAACCAGAAGAACGTCGGCGACGACAACTGACGGCTCCTCACGTGCGCAGGCAGGAAGCCGATCGGCGACTCCCGTTCCGCATAAGGGGAGCCCGCCCTGGCCAAGGTCGTCTTCCTCGTGCCTTGAGGTGAACCGGAGAACGGGTCGTGGATATTCGCGAGTCCACGGCACGGGCTTGGTGGCCGCCGGGCTTTCAGCGCCGCGCGACCCTGGTCGATCACTGCAGGACGACCGGGGCCGCGCGCCAGCGCCTACGCGCGTTCGCCGCCGGCGACGTCGGCCGTGCTCCCACTCGGCCGCACGATCCCGAGGAAGGTGCGCCGGTCGAGCGGATCGATCCGTACGAGAGCGCCGGTGTACGGAGCGTGCACCATCCGCGTCGCGTCCACCGCCACGGCCACGTGCTCGGGCCCGGAGTTGCTCCTGTCGCTGTCGTAGAAGACCAGGTCGCCGGGTTGCACGTCTTCCCTGGCGATCCGCACGCCCGACCGCCACTGCTCGTGCGTCGTCGTGCCGATCAGCACGCCGGCCCGCGCCCACGCGTACTCGGTGAGGCCCGAGCAGTCGAATCCCCTGATCCTGGCCCCTCTCCCGACTCCGTAGCCCGGCCCGTTCACACCGCCGCCGCCCCACGAGTACGGGATGCCGATCATTTCGATCGCCGCCCGAACGGCGATGGCGCCGGCCGGTGAACGCGTCGCGTCGAGGGCCTTTTCTGCCGCCATCCTGCAATGGCCCGGCGAGTGCGCGCCGCATCTTTGGGCGGCCAGCGCGGGCGTGGAATTCATGGCGCCCAGAATGGTCAGGGCCAGTGCGGTCGCCAGCGGCGGCTGTGTTCTTTTCATGGCATATTCAGCGCTCCCGTGACTCGTCGGTGGCACAGCAGGATGTTCCGTCGGGAGCATTCCGCCACTCCTGTGGGGATGAAACACCTTTGGGACATGCGGGGCGCGCGTATGGCGATAAGATGAAAAATCGCGCGCGTCTTACTCCGTATAAATCGGGACAAGTCGGTCTCTGTCCGAACCGGCCGTGAAGGGCGGCCAAGGAAATGGGGCGCGCATTTGACTTCGACTTAGCTAAGCCCGGTTGCGGCGTACCGGTGGGCGCGAGATTGTTATCCACGAAAATCTCGCGACCCTGTGCGAGCGAATCCGAAGACGCGCATTCCGCGCCGATTTCGACCAAGGAGAAGTAGAGAAATGATGCGTCGCATTCTTGCCGGTGCAGCCATCGCGGGCTTCATGCTGGGCTTCTCGGCCACGAGCGCCTCGGCCGACGTCCCCAACCCCTACAACAAGGGCAAGCAGATCCTGAGCCAGCTGAGCGTCGCCGACGACCTCACCGCGCTCAACGACGTCGGCAACGACTCCGTGAAGTACATCAACGTCGGCTCCGCGGGTAACCTGCAGGACATCGACCTCACCATCCTCAGCAACCAGGAGCGCGTCGGCGACGACAACTGAGCCGTCCGAGGCGGTGCCGGCTCCCCACGCGCACGCCTGACATGAGGCCAGGCCGGTAGCCACGAAGCCGTGGCGGCACCTTACCGGGCAGGCCCCTGGTCGGCCGCGGCGCGAGAGAGGGCCCCACCCGCCTCAGCGCCTCCGGACAGGCCGGTCCGTCATGTCCGCAGCCGGCGCGGGCACGCCCGTCCTGTCCGGAAAGCGTTAGCCGTCATAATTTCCCCGTGATTCGGTATTTTTACAGCGAAATTTACATAGCCCCACAAACCTCGTGTAACCTTGGATCTGGTTAACCGCCAGACGCCCTGGCGGTCATACCTCGCAGGGAGCATTTCGGCATACAACCCCCGGAGTTCGTGTTGGGGGGTGCGGGGAGCGTGAGCGGCGTCGAAGAGCTGCTGCTCTATCAGGACGAGCAGCTGAGCATCGTGGTGCGTGCGGCGCCAGGAGCGCCGGACGTCTCGCTGGTCGGCGAGATCGACGCCACCAACAGTGCCGCCCTGGCCAGCGCCCTGACCCGGTGCCGCCGCGGCCCCTACGTCGTCGTCGACACCGGCGAGCTCACCTTCATCGACGTCTCAGGCCTGCGCGTGCTCCTCATGCCCACCGTGCCGCCCTCGCAACGGTGGATCCGCCTGCACAACGTCACGCCGTACCAGCAGCGGCTGATGCGCATGATGGGCTGGTACTACCAGCCCCGCATCCACGCCCCCACCTAGCCCCGGGCGGCGGTGACGACGGCCGCCGAGGTGCCCAGGCCCGTGGGACCGCCGAGCCGCCACCGCGGCGGCGCCTTGTGCCGGCGCAGCGACTTCTCGTCATAGCGGAAACACCCGCGATGCCAGTTGAGAATGGCGGCCAGCCAGTCGCGCAGCTCGGCCACGAACCCGTCGAGATCCCGCCTGGCCTCCGCGTCCAGGCCGAAGTCATCGCAGACGATCGGCAGCTCGTGCTCCACGATGTGCTCGAACTGCCGCACCCGCGACGCCATCAGGTCGCTGACGATGGCCACCGCCGCCGGGTAGTCGCAGCCGAAGAAGTTCTGGACCACCAGGACGCAGTTGTGCACCTCGCCCTCGAACTCGATCTCCTTCTGGTAGGAGAAGATGTCGTTGACCAGGCACCCCGCGTCCATCATGGCGTTCTCCAGCGCCACCATCGGGCCGCTGCCACAGACCTCCTCCGGGATGCCCTTGGTGTGCCGCAGCCGGCACAGGCTCATCGTCAGGTCGGAGCCGAAGGTCAGCCTGCGCATCTCGATGTAGTCGACCGGGTCGGGGATGTGGTGGGCCAGCTCGTTGGCCAGCTCCCACAACCAGCCGTCGCACATGAGTTCGATCGCCGTACGCAGCTTGCGCCGGTCACCGAGCGGCATCGGCGCCGCCGTACGGGCCCACAGGTCGGCCAGCGAGCGCTCCAGCGCGCTCGCGGGCGGCGTCGCCGGCGCGCCGTCGAGCGGCATGAACGCCCCGAACCTGGCCACCGCCACCCTGGCTGCCGCGAGATTGCGCGACCTGCCGAAGACGGCGGGGAAGTAGTCGTCGCCGTACGTGCCCCAGGCCAGCCAGAACGAGGCCAGGTCCAGCTCCTTGGGTGTGGCGTCGGGATGCAGGCCCGCCGCGCAGAGCGGCAGGTCGTAGTCGACCAGCTTCTTCTCGTCCCACACCGCCGAGCCCACCACGCCAGGCTGGGCCTCCAGGATGCCCATCTCCGCGCACCACGTCACGATGTTGCGCCGGGAGGCGTCGAGGTGCGGCGACAACCGGAGCTCGAACGGCACGTAGAGCTCGGGCACGATCGACGGCCCCACCCTCTGGTGCGGCACGTGCGCGAAGTTCCGCAGCCGCTTGGCGCCCAGCAGGTCGACGAGCGACGACATGCCCAGCGGCCGGCTCGCCGTCGCCCGCTTGTTCATGTACCTGCTGGAGCGCATGTGCCACTCGTGCCCGCCCGACTGCCAGTCCTGGAGCCCTTTGACGTACGCCAGCACGCCGGCCGCGCTCAGCGGGTCGATGGCGTTCTCCACGAACAGCGGCCCGAGCTCGGTGCACGTGGTGTGCTCGAACTGGTGCAGCCGCGAGGTCAGCAGGTCGTTGACCGCGTCGGCGGCCTCCTGCGTGGTGCAGCCGAGGAACTTCTCCAGCACCAGTACCCCGTTGCTCAGCTCGCCTTCGTCCCTGACCTCCCGCTCGTACGAGAACAGGTCGTTGCGCAGGTGGACGGCGTCGGAGAAGGCGTCGCGCAGCACCTGCATCGGCCGTGACGCGGCGATCCGCGCCGGCACCTCGGCCCCGACCGCGTGCTCGACCAGCCCCGCCGACCAGGGCGCGCCGCCGACCTTGCGCCGCATCTCGATGTACTCGACCGGGTTGGCCACCCGGCCCTTGTTGATGTTGGCCAGCTCCCACAGCGACTCGTTGAGCAGGTTGCGCGTGCTCTCGGCGAAACGGGACCGCCAGTCGGCGGACATGCCGGGCACCGTACGGACCCACAGGTCGGCCAGCCCTGCCTCGACCGGGTTGGCCGGCTCGGGCATGGACAGGTCGGCGCCCATCGGCATGAAGAGCGGCAGCCGGTCGAGATAGGCCCGTCCGCCCGCCAGGTCGCCGCTGCGTTTGAACACCTCGAGGAAGTGGTCGTCGAAGAAGAAGACCCACACGTACCAGTCGGTGATCAGGCAGAGCTCGGCGCCGTCGCAGTCAGGGTGGGTATAGGCGCACATCAGCGGATAGTCGTGGGCGTCGAGGTCGGCCTCCTCCCAGACGCCCGAGCCTTCGAGCATGCCCATGTCGCGCGCCCACCGAGTGGAGTGGTCGCGCGCCTGCTCAAGATGCTGGTTGAGCCGGGCGGGATACGGCATGTAGAAGTCCGGCAGTTCGAACGGCTGGCTCATGGTCACTCCTTCATCAGCGGGCCACCTCGACGTTCTCCAGCACCCCGAGCGCGTCGGGCACCAGGACCGCCGCCGAGTAGTAGGCGCTGACCAGGTAGGAGGCGACGGCCCGCGCGTCGATGCCGGTGCACCGCACGCTGAGGCCCGGCTCGCGCTCGTCGGGGACGCTGCTCGGGCGCAGGCCGACGACTCCCTGGTCCTCCTCGCCCGTGCGCATGACGAGGATCGAGGTGGTGCCCGCCGGGCTGATCGGGATCTTGTCGCACGGCAGGATGGGCACGCCGCGCCACACGGTCAGCCGGACGCCCTCCAGCTCGGTGCTGCCGGGGTAGAGGCCTGCGGCGGTGCATTCGCGGTGGAAGGCGGCGATGGCCCTCGGGTGGGCGAGGAAATAGCGGGACTTCTTCCTGCGGCAGAGCAGCTCATCCAGGTCGTCGGGCCCCGGAGGGCCGGTGCGGGTGTGGATGCGCTGGCCCGGATCGGCGTTGTGGAGCAGGCCGAAGTCGCGGTTGTTGACCAGCTGGTGCTCCTGCGACTCGCGTACGGCCTCGACCGTCAGCCGCAGTTGTTCCTCGGTCTGGTCCATCGGCTGGTTGAACAGGTCGGCGACCCGGGTGTGCACGCGCAGCACGGTCTGCGACACGCTGAGCTCGTATTCGCGCGGGCCAGGGTCGTAGTCGGCGAACGTGCCGGGCAGCGCGGCCTCGCCCCGGTGGCCGGCGGCGACGGCGATCTCGTCCTCGCCCCACTTGTTCTGCGGTCTGGCCTGGCTGATCCGGTGGCGGGCGAGTTGCGCGCTCACCGCCGGCGACCGGTCGGCCAGCGCGCGCAGCTCGCTCCAGGGCAGGGCGAGCACCGTGCACGCCGTCGCCGCCTCCAGCGTGAACCCCCACGGCCCGCCTTCGCTCCCGGTGTGCTCGCCACCCGCCAGCGTGCCGAGCGCGACCGGGTCGCCGTACGGGCCCGTGCCGACCTTCGCCGCCTTTCCGTACGCGATCAGCAGCAGCTCGTCGGCCGGTCGCCCGGCGCGTACGATCGTCTCGCCCTGCGCGTATTCCCGCTGCTCGAAGCGGCCCGCGAGCTCGTCGAGCGCGGGGTCGCCGGCGAGCCCGCGCAGGAGCGGCAGCTCGGCCAGGCTCGGCGGGACGACGCGGAAGCGGGTGCCCGTGGTGACGAAGCCGACCCGGCCGCCGCCGACCGCGTACGTCAGCCGCCGGTTCACCCGATAGACGCCGGCCGCGACGTCCACCCACGGGAGCACCCGCAGCAGCCAGCGAGGAGAGATCTCCCGCGTCTGCGGAGGCGTCTTGGTCGTCGTCGCGAGCGTGCGGGCCGCCGCCGTGTCGAGGCTCAGCCGCTGGTCGGTCTCCGTCAACACGATCACCACCAATCACTGGGACCCGGAGCGGGTCAGCCGTTCCTGCCGAGCTCGACGTCCTCCAGGAGCCCGAGCGCGTCCGGCACCAGCACGGCGGCCGAGTAGTAGACGCTGACCAGGTAGGAGATGACGGCCTTCTCGTTGATGTTCATGAAGCGCACCGACAGGCTGGGCTGGTATTCGTCGGGGATGCCGGTCTGGTGCAGGCCGACGACGCCCTGGTTCTCCTGGCCGGTGCGCATGAGCATGATCGACGTGGTGCGGGCGCCGGTGACGGGGATCTTGTTGCACGGGAAGATCGGCACGCCTCGCCAGGCCGGCACCCGGTGCCCGTTGACCTCGCTCGCCTGCGGGTAGACGCCGCGCTTGCTGCACTCCCTGCCGAAGGCGGCGATGGCCTGCGGGTGGGCCAGGAAGAACGCGGGCTCCTTCCACACGACGGACAGCAGGTCGTCGAGGTCGTCGGGGGTGGGCGGGCCCGAGCGGGTGCGGATGCGCTGGCCGAAGTCGGCGTTGTGGAGCAGGCCGAAGTCGCGGTTGTTGACCAGCTCGTGCTCCTGGCGCTCGCGCAGCGCCTCGATCGTCAGGCGGAGCTGCTGGTCGAGCTGGCTCATCGGCTGGTTGTACAGGTCGGAGACCCGGCTGTGCACCCGCAGGACGGTCTGCGCCACGCTCAGCTCGTATTCGCGCGGGCTCTGCTCGTAGTCGACGAAGGTGCCGGGCAGGACGGCCTCACCGGTGTGGCCGGCCGACATGTCGATCGCGGCCTCGCCGTAGTCGTTCTGGGCCCGGTCGACGCTGGTGCGCCGGCTCTCCACGTGGGCACGCAGCTCGGGCGAGCGTTCGAGGACCTGCTCGAAGTCCTGGAGGGAAAGCGTCAGCACGGTGGTGGCGGTCTTGGCCCTGGCGGTGAACCCGAACTCGCCGCCGCCCGTCAGGGCCTGCTCGCCGAGGTGGTCGCCGTCGGCCAGGACGCCGAGGTTCTGCTCGTCGCCGTAGGCGCCGCGGCTGACCTTGCCCACCCGGCCGTGGGCGATCAGCACGAGCCGGTCGATCTGGGCGCCCTCGGTCACGATCTTCTCGCCGGCCTCGACCTCCTGTTGCGCGAAGCGATCGGCCAGCGCTTGGAGCACCTCCATGTCGTCGAAACCGCGTAGCACGGGCAATTCGGTGAGCTCGGCCGGGATGACCCGGACGTTGGATCCGGTCGTGCTGAAGGTGATGCGGCCGTCTCCGAGGGTGTAGGTCAGCCGCCGGTTGACCCGGAACACGCCCCCGGAGCACTGCACCCATGGCAGCAGCCGCAGCAGCCACCGCGAGGTGATCTCCTGCATCTGCGGAGGCGTCTTGGTCGTGGTGGAGAGCTGCCGTGCGGCGTCGGTGCTGAGGCTGAGCTGCCCGGCGCCGTCCTCCGGGGCGTGGGACTGGGTCGTTTCTGTCATCGTGCACCACCAATCTCGTTAGGGTTCGCGGGCGGATCTGAGCTCGGGCGGAAGCGAGAACGTGAGGGTCTCCTCCGTCAAGGTCACCTGCTCGACGTCGGCGTATCCGCGGGCGGCGAGCCAGCCGAGTAACTCCTCGACCAGCCCTTCCGGCACGGACGCGCCGGAGCTGACCCCGACGGTCCGCACGCCCGCCAGCCACCGCTCGTCGGCGTCGCAGGCCCGGTCGACCAGGTGGGCCGCGCCGGCGCCCGCGTTGAGTGCGACCTCCACCAGCCGGCGGGAGTTGGAGGAGTTGGCCGAGCCGACGACGATGACCAGGTCGCACCTGGAGGCGATGCTGGTGACGGCCTCCTGGCGGTTCTGGCTGGCGTAGCAGATGTCGTCGCTGGGCGGGTCGGCCAGGCCCGGGAAACGCTCGCGCAGCTCGGCGACGGCCCGCAGGGTCTCGTCGACGGCCAGCGTGGTCTGCGACAGCCAGCCCACCGGCGCCGAGCCGTCGGCTGTCACGTCGTCGGTGCGGGCCGGGTCGACGACGTGGATGCGGCCGGGCGCCTCGCCGACCGTGCCCTCGACCTCCTCGTGCTCGGCGTGGCCGATGAGCACGATCTCGTAGCCCGCCTCGGCCATGCGTACGGCCTCCTTGTGCACCTTCGTGACCAGGGGGCACGTCGCGTCGATCGTCGCGAGCCCGCGCAGCCGCGCCTCCTGCTTGACCGCGGGCGCGACGCCGTGGGCGGAGAAGACGACGAGCGCGCCGTCGGGGACCTCGTCGAGCTCGTCGACGAAGACCGCGCCGCGCCCGGTCAGGTCGCGGATCACGGACGTGTTGTGCACGATCTGCTTGCGCACGTAAACAGGTGGTCCGAAACGATCAAGCGCCTCTTCGACGGTGGTGATCGCGCGTTCGACGCCCGCGCAGAAGCCGCGCGGGGCGGCAAGAAGTACCCGTCCCATCGGGATGCCCCTTCAAATCGTCACTTGGTACGGTGCGCGAGCTGGTCCGCCAGGACGGTCAGCGCCTGCGCCGCCTCCGGCTTGATCTGCGCCGCCGTCAGCGCCGCCATGGCCAGGCCCACGCGTTCCTCGATCATCGACTCGACCTTGGCCGGCGCCCCCGTGTCGGCCAGGATCTGGCGTAGCTCCGCAGCGCGCTCCTCGGACAGCTCCGGGTCGCCGTGCCAGCGTCTGAGATGGGCGAGCTGCGCCGGTGAGGCGTGCTGCACGGCGTGCGCGTACATCACCGTGTGCTTGCCCTCGCGCAGGTCGTCGAGCGCCGACTTGCCCGTCTCCGACGACGTGCCGAACGTGCCCAGCATGTCGTCGCGCAGCTGGAACGCCTCGCCCAGCGGCAGCCCGAAGGCGGAGTAGGAGTCGAGCAGCTCCAGCGAGGCGCCGGCCAGGGCGCCGCCGATCTGCAGCGGCCGCTCGACGGTGTATTTGGCGGTCTTGTAGCGGATCATGGTGAGCGCCTCGTCCACGCTCGCCCCCGAGCGGAGCTGGCCGAGGATGTCGAGATATTGGCCGCTGATCACCTCGGTGCGCATGGCGTCGAACAGGTGGTGCGCGGCGCGCAACCGCGGCGGCTCGGCCCCGCACGACGACAGCAGCGCGTCGGACCACGCCAGGCTGAGCGTGCCCAGCAGGATGCCGCCCGCCTGCCCGAACGCCTCCGCGCCCGGACCTCTGTGCAGCTCCGCCAGGTTTCTGTGCACGGTCGCCCGGCCCCGGCGCAACTGGCTGCCGTCCATGATGTCGTCGTGGATGAGCAGGCCCGCGTGGCACAACTCCAGGGCGGCGCCGGCGCTGATGATCTCGTCGCAGTCGTCGCCGCCCGCGCCGCGCCAGCCCCAGTAACACAGCTGCGGCCTGATGCGCTTGCCGCCGCTCAGGATGAAGTCGGTCAGCAGCCCGTAGGCCGCCTCCACCCCCGGGTCGGAGACGGGAGCCCGCCAGTCGTCGAGGAAGGCGGCCAACCTCTGATCAATGCGTGTCGCGAGGTGGTGCTGGGTGAAGCTCACCGGCATGCGAACGGCTCCTTATCGCTCCGACCGAGTCGCTACCAATAGTTAGTCACCCAATACAGAGAGTGTAAAGTGTCTTTTGGTACTGGCGTTGCGATCGACCTTGTCCCTACCGGTCGCTGAGGCGCAGCCCACCCCGCAGGGGCCCCAGGTGAGCGGCCCGCCCGGCGGGGCCGGTCCTCCGGCGGGTGGTGGTTCGGGCGGGTTTCGCGCTCCCGGCGTGGGGCAGCGAGGTCGCATGAGAGTCGTGGTGGTGGGAGCCACAGGAAACGTCGGCACCAGCGTGGTTCGCGCGCTCGTCGCGGACAGCGGCGTGACCTCGATCGTCGGGGTCGCCCGCCGGCTGCCCGGATGGCGGATCGACCGCACCGACTGGCGGCAGGCCGACGTGGCGAGCGACGACCTGGTGCGGATCTTCGACGGCGCCGACGCGGTGGTGCACCTCGCCTGGTTGTTCCAGCCGACCAGGGACCCGGCGACGACCTGGCGGGCCAACGTGCTGGGCAGCATGCGGGTGTTCAGGGCGGTGGCGGAGGCGGGGGTGCCCGCGCTGGTCCACGCCTCCTCCGTGGGGGCGTACTCACCGGGGCCGAAGGACCGGCCGGTGGACGAGAGCTGGCCCACGCACGGCTGGCCGGACGCGGCGTACGGGCGGGAGAAGGCCTACGTCGAGCGGGTGCTCGACGTCTTCGAGCACGACCATCCCGGCATCCGCGTGGTGCGGATGCGGCCCGGCTTCATCTTCCAGCGGGCCGCCGCGACCGAGCAGCGCAGGTTGTTCGGCGGGCCGTTCGTGCCCCGGCGGCTGATCAGGCCGGGGCTCATCCCGTTCGTGCCGGACATCCCCGGGCTGCGGCTGCAGGTGCTGCACGCGCGCGACGCGGCGGAGGCCTACCGGCTGGCCGTCACCAAGGAGGTGCGCGGCCCGTTCAACCTCGCCGCCGAGCCCGTGCTCGACCCGCACGACCTCGCCGGGATGCTCGGCACCCGCACCGTGCGGGTGGCGCCCCAGGTGGCGAGGGCGGTCGTCGCGGCCGGCTGGCGGCTGCGGCTCGTGCCCGCGGCCCCGGGGCTGCTGGAGCTCGCCCTCCGCATCCCGGTCATGAACGTGCGGCGCGCCAGGGAAGTGCTGGGCTGGACGCCGGAGTACTCATCGCAGGAGGCCATGCGGGAGCTGTTCCGCGGGCTGCGTGAGGGCGCCGGCATGGACACAGGACCGCTCGCCCCCGATCGCGGGCCGGCTCGCCGGATGCGCGAGCTCGCCACCGGCGTAGGAGGACGCAGCTGAAACGATGACCCGTACGGATCACGTCACAACAGACCGTCAGCGAAACGTCGTGCCCCCCGTCACTTTGCGCGTCGGCGACCAGGCGAGGTGGGAGGCCTGCCATGCGCACCCTGTTGACCCAGCCCTTCACGCTCGACGACGTGCCCGAGCTGCGCCGGTCCGTGGCCCGCTGCGCGGAGCACTCGGGGCTGAGCGGCTCCCGGCTGGCGGACTTCGTGCTGGCCGTTCATGAGAGCGTGGTCAACGCCGTCGAGCACGCGGGCGGGCACGGGCACCTCAGGCTGTGGACGGTCGACGGGTTCATCCGCGCGGAAACCACCGACAGGGGTACGGGCATCCCCGACCGCTACGTCGACGGCCACCGCCTGCCGGCGGACTTCTCCGCCACGGGCAGGGGGATCTTCCTGATCCGCGAGCTGTGCGACGCGGCCGACTTCCGTACCGGCCCGCGCGGCACCACCGTCCTGCTCACGATGCGGTTAAGGCCGCGGGTTCGCGGAGCCATGGAGCGGATCCGGATCACGGTCTCCGACCGGTCGTGGTCCGGCCGCTCCACCGCCTGACCACGTGGTGATCCCGGGCCGTCTGACCTGGCGGAGGGCCGGGTAGGCTCGGGGAGACGGAAAGGGACCACCACGTGAGCGCCGACACACCCAAGCTCGGGATCGTCTCCCCGGTCCGGCGCATCGGGCGGCGGGAGTTCGACTTCGAGCGCCAGGTCGCCATCATGGCCATCGTCAACAGGACACCCAACTCCTTTCACGACCGGGGCCGCACCTACGCGCTCGACCGCGCCGTCGCGGCGGCGCGCAAGGCCGTCGCGGACGGGGCCGACTGGGTCGACGTCGGCGGGTTCGCCTTCAGCGCCGACCAGGAGCAGATCCCGGCCGAGGAGGAGATCGAGCGGGTCGTCCCCGTGATCGCCCAGGTCAGGGCCGTCACCGACGCCGTGATCTCCGTCGACACGCACAGGGCGCAGGTGGCGCGGGCGGCCATCAAGGCCGGCGCCGACGTCATCAACGACACCAACGGCCTGCGCGAGCCGGGCATCGCGGAGACCGCGGCGGCGACCGGCGCCAGCGTGGTGGTCACCCACAGCCTCGGCGGGCCCGGCCGGCGGATCGTCCGGCCCAGCTACGCCGACGTCGTCACGGAGGTGGCCGATTTCCTGCGCGAGCGGGTCGAGTTCGCGCTGAAAGCGGGCATCCCGGCCGACCGGATCATCATCGATCCCGGTCACGACCTGAACAAGAACACCTACCACTCGCTGGAGCTCACGCGCAGGCTCGGCGAGATCACCTCGATGGGCTACCCCACGCTGGTGGCGCTGTCCAACAAGGACTTCATCGGTGAGACCCTCGACCGCCCGCAGGGCGAGCGCACCGAGGGCACGATCGCGGCCAACGTCGTCGCGATCCTCAAGGGAGCCCGCATCCTGCGCGTGCACGACGTGGCCGCGACGGTCGCGTCCGTACGCATGACCGAGGCCGTGCTCGGCTGGCGCGGCCCGATCGCCCCCGCCCACAACCTGACGTGAGGAGACTCGTACGTGACCGAGCGCAAGCCGCCGGGGATGCCTTACGAGAGCTGGATCGACCGGCAGATCCGTGAGGCGGAGGCGCGCGGCGAGTTCGACGACCTGCCCGGCAAGGGCAAGCCGCTGCCCGGCCTCGACCGGGATCCCGGCGACATGTGGTGGATCAAGCAGAAGGTGGAGAGCGAGGGCCTGTCGATGCCCCTGCCGCCCACGCTGGCGCTGCGCAAGGACGCCGAGCAGGCGCTGGCCGAGGCACGAGGAGCGCGCACCGAGGCCGAGGCCAGGAGCATCGTCGAGGACGTCAACGGCCGCATCCGCGAGGCGATCAGGACGGGGCTGTCGGGCCCGCCGCTCAACCTGATGCCCTACGACGTCGACGAGATCGTGTCCGAGTGGCGCAGGGCACGGGGTGTGACCTGAACGGGTGACGATCAAGGGCCCGGGCGCACTCGCGTGCGCCCGGGCCCCGTCAGGCGGGCGGAGGGATCCGGGTCAGGCGGGTCCCACCGGCCTGCCAGGCATCAGTTGATCGGCGGGTAGGCGTTGGCCAGCAGTTCGCGGAACTGCGCCGAGAACCACTGACCCGAGATCGGCGCGTCCGCCAGCGCGCCCGTCAGGTTGTTGCCGTTGAGGTCGTTGCCGCGGTAGGTCGGGTCGCACATCCGGTCGAACCGCTTGCCCTCGTCGTTGTCGATCTCCTCGCTGGAGCCGTCGGACTCGCCAGGAGGCTTGACCCAGACGTAGGCGTCCAGGCCGCTCGCCGGGCTGGCGGTCGGCCGCTCGCCCATGCCGGCGCCGCTCTGGTTGCACCAGTTGCCGGCGTGGATGCGCCGGTCGACCCGCGACTCCTCGACGAACTGGTTGACGTCGGTCGAGGAGCTCGGGCCGCTCGGGCGGTCGGAGCCGCCCCAGCCGTTGCGCGAGGTGTCGATCAGCATGCCGAGCCCGCTCCTGAAGCCCTTGGCGATCAGCGCGTCGCGCAGGGCACGGGCGAAGGTGAGCTCGTCGATGTAGTAGTTCCAGTCCACCCAGTCCGACTGGCGGACGGAGGTGCCGTTCACGTTCGTGTTGATGGTGAAGTGGGGTTCCGTGGTGATCGAGTAGTTGGCGGTGTTGACGATGAAGCCGTCCACGCTGTCCACGCCGGCCTCGGTGCCCGCGACGGTCTCGTGGAACAGGTCGACCGCGGGCTGGAAGTTCGAGTCCCAGCCCAGCCAGGCGTGGTGGGCGGCGTCGACGTAGGTGTAGACGTTCGAGATGGCGTGCAGCTGGTCGAGCGCGTAGCGGACGCCGTCGCGGTAGCCGCCGGCTCCGTTCGCCTCGCGGCAGTCCTCGAAGCTGTCGATGTTGGTGACCAGGTTCGGCAGCGAGTCGGGCTCGATGATCGTGACGATGCGCAGGTTGGCGTACTGCGGGTCGTCGAGGATGTCGGCGATCGGGTTGATGTACTCGTTCTTGTAGCGGTTGAACCCGTCCTCCGAGATGCGCAGCTCGCCGTTGGAGGCCAGCGCCGAGCAGTCGCGGTTGGGCAGGTTGTAGATGACGACCTGGATGGTCAGCGGCGCGGAGCCGTTGGCGGCGTCCTGGCTGACGGCCTCGTCGAGGTGCTCGCGCAGGCTCATGGCGCTGTTGGAGCCGCCGATCGCGGCGATCCTGTCCATCCACACGGCGGTCGAGATGTCGGCCACCGCGGATCCGCCGGGCTCGGCCGCGGCCTTGGCTGACCAGTTGGGGTTCACGTAGCCGGTGGCCCCGGAGTACGGGTTCTCGACGTGCGGGCCGGGCTCGTTGCCGCCGTCGTCGTCGGCCTCGGTGGCGGTGACCGTCCTCGAGGTCAGGCCGGTGGAGGCGACGGTGAAGGTGCGGGTGCCGTTGGCGGTGTCGGAGTCCTGGGCCGCGGCCAGGGTCACGGTCTGCGGGGTGTTCCAGTTCGAGGTGGTGAACGTGCGGCTGGCGCCGGAGGAGACGGTCAGGTCGGCGTCGCCGCTGCCCGCGGTCGAGGTGACGGTCACGCTCGACGAGGGCTGCTCGGCCAGGCGCACCGTGTACGTGCCGGTGGAGCCCTCGGGTACGGTCACCGACGTCGGCGAGACGATGATCGACTGCTCCGTGGTGGCGTCGTCGTCGACCTCGGTCGCGGTGACCGTGGCGCCGGTGACGCCGGTGCCGGTGACGCTGAAGGAGGCCGTGCCCGCCGTGGTGTCGCTGTCCTGGGCCGCGGCCAGGGTCACGGTCTGCGGCGTGTTCCAGTTGGACGGGGTGAAGGTCAGCGAGCCGCCCGAGCTCACGCTCAGGTCGGCGTCACCGTTGGTGCGGGTGGTGGTGACGGTCACGTTGGAGCTGGGGGCCGCGGAGAGCCGGGCCGTGAACGTGGCCGTGCCGCCCTCGTTCACGGCGACCGCGCTGGACGAGGTGACCACCGACGGGTTGGTCGGGGTCGTGCCGCCGCAGGTGGTGCCGTTGACGGTGAACGACGTCGGGTCGGGGTTGCTGCCCGTCCAGGTGCCGTTGAAGCCGACGGAGACGGAGGCGCCGCCGGCCAGGTTGCCGTTGTAGGACATGTTGGTGCCGGTGACGCGGGTGCCGGACTGGCTCCATTGGGCGCCCCACCCGCTCGGGGTGTACTTCTGGCCCGTGGTCGGATAGTCGAACGCCAGCGTCCACGAGCTGAGCGCGTCGCCGGTGTTCTTCAACGTGATGTTCGCGGTGAAACCGCCCTGACCTGGGCTGCTCGTCCACGAATTGGCGGAGTAGGTCACGTCGCAGGCGACCGCGGCGCTCGCGGCCGTGCTCTGGCCGACGACGAGACCTAAGGCCGCGACGCTCACGGCGGTCATGGTCACGGCCCATTTGCGGAGGCCGCGTTGGAGTCTCACGAGCGATCATCTCCAGTGCTAGGTGGCTGGGAGCGCTCCCATGGTGAGCCGGACTCGCAGCCGTGTACAGAGGGCCGCTTCCGCCGGCCTCATTGCCGCCCCGCATGCTCGCCGAATACCATGGAATGAGGATGAAACTTTCATCCCGGGCAGCCTGGTGAGAGGAAACACGGGGGTTACCCGGAAGCCATTCCGTTGACATACGCGGGGGTGCATCCACAATCCATCGTGGGAGCGCTCCCACACCCCCTACTCCCATGGAGACCCCGTGAAGTACAGACCCCCTCTCATCCTGACGCGCTTATCGAGGCGACTGGCCGTGGCCACGACCCTCGTCCTCGTGGCGAGCGCGACCGCGGCCGTGGCCGCCGCACCCGCCCAGGCGGCCGTGGCCTGTGACGTCACCTACACGGCCAACCAGTGGACGAGCAGCCCTGGCCAGGGCGGTTTCACCGCGAACATCACGTTGAAGAACACCGGCGACGCGCTCAGCTCGTGGACGCTGGCGTTCGACTATCCGACCACGGGCCAGAAGTACACCCCGAGCGGGTGGGGTGCTAACTGGAGCCAGTCCGGCACCCGCGTCACCGGCACCAACATGCCGTGGAACGGCAGCGTGGCCGGCGGCGCCTCCGTCTCCGTCGGCTTCAACGGCACCTGGACGGGCAGCAACCCCGACCCGACGTCGTTCACCGTCAACGGCACCACCTGCGGCGGCGAGGGCTCCAACGCGGCGCCCACCGTGTCGCTGACCTCCCCCTCGGCCGGCCAGACCTACACCGCCCCGGCGAGCGTGGCCATCGCGGCCAACGCGGCCGACTCCGACGGCACGATCTCGAAGGTCGACTTCTACCAGGGCTCCACCCTGCTCGGCACCGACACCTCGGCGCCGTACGCCTACAACTGGACCGGCGTGGCGGCCGGCAGCTATTCGATCACCGCCAGGGCCACCGACAACGGCGGCGCGACCACGACCTCGTCGCCCGTCGGGATCACGGTCTCGCAGAACACCGGGCCCGCCCTCGTCGTCAGCCCCACCAGCCTGTCCGTGCCCGAGGGCGGCACCGCGAGCTTCGGCGTGAAACTGTCGCAGGCGCCCTCGTCCAACGTGAGCGTCTCCGTCGCCCGCGCGAGCGGCGACGCCGACCTCACCGTCTCCAGCGGCGCCACCAGGACGTTCACGCCGTCGAACTGGAACACCGAGCAGAACGTCACGCTGGCCGCGGCCGACGACTCCGACACGACGAGCGGCTCAGCGGTCTTCCGGGTCAGCGCCACCGGCTACGACCCCGTCGACGTCACCGCCAACGAGGCGGACGACGACGTCGGCGGCGGCAACGAGTACGTCCAGCGCTTCGTCGAGCTCTACAACGAGCTCCACGACCCGGACAACGGCTACTTCTCTCCTGAAGGGGTGCCGTACCACTCGATCGAGACGTTCATGGTCGAGGCGCCGGACCACGGGCACGAGACCACGTCCGAGGCCTACAGCTACTACCTGTGGCTCGAGGCGGTCTACGGGCAGGTCACCGGCGACTGGTCGAAGTTCAACGACGCGTGGACCTCGCTGGAGACGTACATCATCCCGTCCACGGAGGACCAGCCGACGAACTCCTTCTACGACCCGTCCAAGCCGGCCACGTACGCGGCCGAGCACCTGGAGATCAGCAACTACCCGACCGCGATGGAGACCGGCGTCACCGTGGGCACCGACCCGCTGGCCAACGAGCTGCAGAGCGCGTACGGCACCCGCGACATCTACGGCATGCACTGGCTGCTCGACGTCGACAACACCTACGGCTTCGGCCGCTGCGGCGACGGCACGACCAGGCCCGCCTACATCAACACCTACCAGCGCGGCCCGGAGGAGTCGGTCTTCGAGACGATCCCGCAGCCGTCCTGCGACACGTTCGAGCACGGCGGGCCGAACGGCTACCTGGACCTGTTCATCGAGGACAGTGCCTACGCCAAGCAGTGGAAGTACACCAACGCCCCCGACGCCGACGCGCGGGCCGTGCAGGCGGCGTACTGGGCGCTGACCTGGGCCAAGGAGCAGGACAAGGAGTCGGAGATCTCCGCGACGGTGGCCAAGGCCGCCAAGATGGGCGACTACCTGCGCTACGCGATGTACGACAAGTACTTCAAGCAGCCCGGCTGCGGCAGTCCCTCGTGCCCGGCGGGCTCCGGCAAGAACTCCGCCGCGTACCTGCTGAACTGGTATTACGCCTGGGGCGGCGCGACCGACTCCAGCGCGGGATGGGCCTGGCGCATCGGCTCCAGCCACAACCACGCCGGCTACCAGAACCCGTTCGCGGCCTGGGCGCTGGCCAACGTGGCCGAGCTCAAGCCGAAGAGCGCGACCGGCTCCTCCGACTGGAGCACCAGCCTGACCCGCCAGCTGCAGTTCTACACCTGGCTGCAGTCGGACGAGGGCGCGATCGCCGGCGGCGCGACCAACAGCTGGGAGGGCCACTACGGCACCCGGCCGAGCGACCTGCCGAAGTTCCACGGCATGACCTACGACTGGCAGCCGGTCTACCACGACCCGCCGTCGAACCAGTGGTTCGGCTTCCAGGCGTGGACGATGGAGCGGGTGGCCGAGCTCTACAACGTCACCGGCAACGCCGACGCCAAGGCGCTGCTCGACAAGTGGGTGGAGTGGGCGCTCGACAACACCACGGTCAGCGCCGACGGCAGCTACGAGATCCCGTCGACGCTGCGGTGGAGCGGCGCGCCCGCGGGTGACTTCTCCGCCACGTCCGGCATGCCGCAGGCCAACCCGGACCTGCACGTGACCGTCCTGGACCACACGCAGGACGTGGGCGTCGCCGGTTCGTACGCCAAGGTGCTGATGTACTACGCGGCCAGGGCGAACCACGCCGAGGCGCGTGACACGGCCAAGGCGCTGCTCGACGGCGTCTGGGCGAACCGCGACGAGGCGGGCGTGTCCGTGCCGGAGACCAAGGCCGACTACCGCCGCGTCACCGACCCGGTGTACGTGCCGCCGGGCTGGAGCGGCGAGATGCCCAACGGCGACCCGATCAACGAGGACTCCACGTTCCTGTCGATCAGGTCCTTCTACGAGGACGACCCCGACTGGCCGAAGGTCGAGGCCTTCCTGAACGGCGGGGAGGCGCCGGTCTTCAACTACCACCGGTTCTGGGCGCAGGTGGACGTCGCCGTCGCGCTCGCCGAGTACGGGCGGCTCTTCCCGTGAGGAGGACGACTCTGATAGCGGCGGTGTCGCTGGTCCTGCCCCTGGTCACAGGGGTGGGGCCGGCGGCCCGTGCCGCCGAGCCCGCCTTCGCCTACGGCGAGGCGCTGCAGAAGTCCTTGTGGTTCTACGAGGCCCAGCAGTCGGGCGACCTGCCCGACTGGAACCGCGTGTCCTGGCGCGGTGACTCGGCCGTGGACGACGGCGACGACGTGGGGACGGATCTCACGGGCGGCTGGTACGACGCGGGTGACCACGTCAAGTTCGGCTTCCCGATGGCGTTCTCCGCCACCATGCTGGCCTGGGGCGCGGTCGAGTACCGCGACGCCTACGCGGACTCCGGCCAGCTCTCCCACCTGCTGAACAACCTCAAGTTCGTCAACGACTACTTCATCAAGGCCCACCCGTCGCCGAACGTGCTCTACGGGCAGGTCGGCAACGGCGGCACGGACCACGCGTGGTGGGGTCCGGCCGAGGCGATGGGGATGGAGCGGCCGGCGTACAAGATCGATGCTTCGTGTGGCGGGTCGGATCTGGCGGGGGAGACGGCGGCGGCGATGGCGGCCTCCTCGATCGTCTTCCGCCCGACAAATCCGGAATATGCCGACACGCTGGTGACGCACGCCGAACAGCTGTACTCCTTCGCCGACACGATCAGGAAGAAGTACACCGAGTGCATCACCGACGCCTCCAGCTACTACAACTCCTGGAGCGGCTACAACGACGAGCTGGTGTGGGGCGCGATCTGGCTCTACCGGGCCACGGACGACGCCTCCTACCTGGCCAAGGCCGAGGCCGGCTACGACAACCTCGGCAACGAGCCGCAGACCAGCACCAAGTCGTACAAGTGGACGATCGCCTGGGACGACAAGTCCTACGGCGCGTACGTGCTGCTGCACAAGCTCACCGGCAAGCAGCGCTACCTCGACGACGCCAACCGCTGGCTCGACTGGTGGACGGTCGGCGTCAACGGGTCGAAGGTGGCCTACTCGCCCGGCGGCCAGGCCGTGCTCGACCGGTGGGGCTCGCTGAGGTACGCGGCCAACACGGCGTTCGCGGCGCTCGTGCACAGCGACTCGATCACGGACGCGACCCGCAAGGCCCGCTACCACGACTTCGCGGTCAGCCAGATCGACTACGCCCTCGGCGACAACCCGCGGGACTCCTCGTACGTGATCGGCTTCGGAGACAACCCCCCGCGGAACCCGCACCACCGCACGGCGCACGGCTCGTGGACCGACCAGATCACCAACCCCGAGCAGACCCGCCACACGCTGTACGGGGCGCTCGTCGGCGGCCCGCCCGACCCGAACGACGCCTACACCGACGAGCGGGACGACTACGTCATGAACGAGGTCGCCACCGACTACAACGCCGGTTTCACCAGCGCGCTGGCCCGGCTCTACCGGGAGTACGGGGGCGCTCCCGCGGCGAACTTCCCGCAGGAGGAGACCCCGGACGGGCCCGAGATCTTCGTCGAGGCCGGCGTGAACGCGTCGGGCTCGACCTTCACGGAGATCAAGGCCATCGTCCGTAACCAGTCGGCCTGGCCCGCCAGGGTGCTGTCCGACGGCTCGTTCCGCTACTACTTCACCCTCGACGGCTCGACGACGGCCTCGCAGATCAGCGTGTCGTCGGCCTACACGCAGTGCGCGGCGCCCACGCTTCACCCCACGGGCGGCACCACGTACTACGTGCGCATCGACTGCTCGGGCGAGGACATCGCCCCGGCAGGACAGTCGCAGCACCGCAGGGAGGTGCAGTTCAGGATCTCCAGCGCGGGCACGTGGGACCCGGCCAACGACTGGTCGTACCAGGGCATCCCCACCACGCCCGGCACGACGCCGGAGAGAACCGAACGCATCGCCCTCTACAGCGGCGACTCCAAGATCTGGGGTGAGCCCCCGGGTCCGGACGTGGAGGACGACACTGCGCCCAGCAAGCCCGGCACGCCCGCGGTCTCCGCGATCACGGGTTCTAGCGCCAGGCTCGGCTGGACGTCCTCCACGGACAACGTGGGAGTGGCCGGCTATGACGTCTACCTGGGGTCCACCAAGGTAGGCACGGCCACGACCACGTCCTACGACCTGACCGGGCTCACCCCTTCCACCGCATACACCGCCCACGTGGTGGCCAGGGACGCGGCGGGCAACACCTCGCCGCCGTCGGACGCCACGACGTTCACCACCTCCGACACGCCCGCGCCCGCTGACGGGTGCGCGGCGGAGTTCGAGGTGACGAACGCGTGGGGCGGCGCGTACCAGGCAGAGGTGACGGTGCGCAACGGCGGCACGGAGGCGATCGGCGGCTGGACGGTCGCCTGGACGTCGCAGAGCTCGATCACGCAGCTCTGGGGCGGCAGGCACACGGTCTCCGGCTCCGCCGTCACGGTCGCGAACGAGGCGTGGAACGGCTCGCTCGCCCCCGGCGCCACCACCACGTTCGGCTTCATCGCGAACGGCACGCCGGCCACACCCGACCCGATCACCTGCACCGCCACCTGACCCCGGGTCGAACCCGTCGGCCCCCGGCTGCGTATGAGGAGGTGAGGCGAAGCAACACTCCTGCCTTGTGACACATCCCGCCCGGATGGGACGGACGCGGCCCGATACCTCCAGTCGGCGCCGCGTCCGTTCGTGTCCTTCACCGGTTCATCTGGCTGTGGTGGCCTGCGCGAAGCGCTGCTTGGCCGCCTCGATGGCGGAGTCGTCCGAGAAGTCCGCGAACGCCTCCTCGTGGTAGCGCGGGGGGATGAGCCGCCTGACCCGCTCCGGATAACCCGCGCCCGCCTCGGGCACCTTGACGAGGGGCGGGATGCCGAGGCGTACGGCGATGGGCCCCGAGGCGCGCACGGAGACCGGCCATTCGCTGCTCTCGCCGGTGATGGCACACAGGTGACGGGCGTAGACCCACTTCACCTCGACGAGGGAGGACGCGCCGGCCGGTTCGGTCCCGAACGGCTCCACGGCGCACACGACGTCCGACTCGAAGGTGTGGCCGTGTGCATGGTGCTCGCCGGTCGACGCCCGTTCCAGGATCATGGTCACCTGGGCGGCGAGCTCCTCGTTCAGCTGGGCGGAGGGCTGCCTGCCCGCGAAGAACATCACCCCGGCCAGGGTCAGGCCGGCCAGGGTGACGCTCGCCGCGACAAGCCCGCGACGCGTTCTGATCACGAGCTGGTGCAGCTCAGGGTGGGTGCTGGGTTGGGGATGGAGCCGGTCGCGTTGAAGCCGAACGAGGTGGTCGCGTTCGGCGCGAGCTGGCCGTTGTAGGAGGCGTTCTTGACGGTCACGTTGGGCGGTTGCCCGGACAGGACGCCGTTCCACGGCGAGCCGTCGAAGGCCTGGCCGCCGCTGTAGGTCCAGGAGACCGTCCAGCCGTTCAGCGCGCTGTCGCCCGTGTTGCGCACGGTCACCTCACCCTGGAAGTGGCCGGCCCAGCCGTTGTCGGTGGCCTTCCACGTCGCGGTGCAGCCGCTGTCGCCGGGCGGCGGGTCGGTCGGCGTGACCGTGGGGTCGGGGTCGGGGTCCGTGCCGCCGCCGGGGCCGACTCCGGTCACTTCGCCGTTGCCGCCGTCGAAGACGACGTCGGAGCAGCTGTAGAAGTTCTCGTTGCTGTCCGAGCGGATCCAGTGGGTGAAGATGATGTGCCGCCCGCTCTTGCCGGACGGGAGCTGGGCGTTCCAGTAGTAGTAGCCGAGTCCGCCGGGGCCGCCGTTCTTGGGCGGGTCGGTGACGGTGCCGAACGGCTCGAGGTCGGACCACTTGAGCGGGCCGTTGGGGTTCCAGCCGTTCTTGGTGATGTAGTAGTCGAAGTCGCCCGGGTGCTCGGCCCAGTTGCTGTGCCGCATCTGGATGTTGGCGCCCGCGGTCAAGTGGGTGAGCGGCCAGTCGTCGCGGACCGCGTTGTAGGCCGAGAAGTCGTAGGGCCCGCCGGTGCCTCCGCTGCAGATCTGCCCGTCGGGGATGAATCCGGAGGTCCGGCCCGCGCCGTCGGAGCGCAGCACGGCGAACCAGTTGTACAGAGGGGTCGTGCCGCTCTGCGCGACCGCGTCGGCGCAGGCGGGGTTGTAGGGCTGAATCTGGCCGTTGTCCCGGAGGCCGTCCTGCCAGCACAGGAACGTGCGGCTGCCGGGGAACATCGTCACGCCGTGGGCCTGTGCCGGTGAGGGCACCATCAGGACACTCGTGATCAGGACCATGACGGCGGTGATCGCCGCCGACTTGAAGAACTTCATGGGGGAATTCCCTTGCGCTGACGACAGAGGAAGACCTGCCCATGACCAGCCCGCCCGGCCAGCGCATTGAATCACGGGTCCGGCCGATCCGACAACGCGCCGTGAAACTTTCAACCGATCTTGGTCATGGTTCCGCTGGTCGCCGCCGCCCGGGTGCTTGCCGCACATCGGTGCCGCCGGGAGGCTGCCATATTGGGAGCGCTCCCAGTACACTTCGTCACCAGACAGGACGGGGGCACATGCCAACGAGCTCGCGCGGCCGTGCTTTGCGAGGGGTGCGGCCGCGCGTTGGAGGGGTACGGCTGGTGCTGCCGTACCCCTCATCAACGCCGTCAGTTCGGGCCGAGTGCGGCCTCGATGTCGTCGAGCCTGGCCTCCAGCTCGCTCAGGCAGGCCGGCGCCAGCCGGCCCTCCCGCAGGCGGTCGGAGAGCTTGCCGCGCAGGCGCTCGGTCCCGCTCGACGCCGCGGGGCCGTGCGGCGCGACGAGGCCGTTCAGCACCTGGTTGAGGTCGAGCACGACGTCGGCGTCCGTCGCGCCGCACGGCGTCCTGTCCTCGAGCGTGGTCCTGAAGCCGGCCACCGCCTGCTCGACGGTGATCGCCGCGGACGGCGAGCTCTCGACCAGCGGCGACGCGGGGGACGGCCGCGGCTGCGCGGCCTGTTCCGGCATGTGGAGCTCCGACTGCTGGAACCAGAGCAGGATCGACAGCGCGATCGTCGCGGAGCCCGCGACCGTGAGCGCGCGCCTGACGTGCCGGCCCAGGGTGGCCGCGCCCAGCACGCCGGTCAGCGCGGAGACGATCTCCGCCGCGCCCGGCCGCTCCTCCGGCCGGTGCGCGAGGCAGCGCTGGCACAGCGTGGCGACGGCGTAGGGCACGCCGGGCACCCGGGGAGGCGGCGCCGTCCTCCTGGCCGCCTCGATCTCCTCCCACGTCGTCTCCGGGTACGGGGTGCGCCCGGTGAGCATGGTGTGCAGCAGCACGCCCAGGGCGTACACGTCGACCGCGGGATGGGTGGGCGCGCCGTGCAGCCGCTCGGGGGCGACGTAGGGAGGGGTCCCGCGGGCGTCGTCGGGGTCGCCCGCCCAGGCCGCGATGCCGAAGTCGAGCAGCTTCGGGCCGTCGGCGGTGAGCAGCACGTTCTCGGCCGTGACGTCCCTGTGGACCAGGCCGCGGGCGTGCCCGGCCATCAGCACCCTGGCCAGCCGCAGCGCGATCGCGGCGGCCTCGGTCCACGGCAGCGGGCCCTGCTCGACGCGCTCGGCCAGCGGCGTGCCGTCGAGCAGCGGCATCACCACGAACGCCGCGACGCCCCCGCCCGTGGTGACGGTCTCGCCGTAGTCGTAGATCTCGATGGAGTCGGGGTGGATGAACCTGGCCGCGGCGCGTGCCTCGCTCCGTACGCTGACGCGCTCGCCGTGGTCGGCGTGGAGCGACGAGGTGAGCACCTTGACCGCGACCATCCGGTGCAGGGACTGGTCGAAGGCGCGCCAGATGACCGACATGCCCCCGCGGGCCAGCGGATCCAGCAGCAGATACCGGCGGGCCAGCACATCCCCAGGCTCAAGCCGACTCACGGACGACCAGTTCCGTGGGGAGAACGGGGTCGATGCCTGCGGCGCCCGTCAGGAGCAGCCGGGTGGCGACCGTGGCGAGCTCCTCGACGGGCTGGCGGACGGTGGTCAGCGTGGGGACGGTGTGCCTGGCGACAGGGGCGTCGTCGAATCCGATCACCGCCACGTCGGTCGGCACCTTGCGCCCGGCCCTGCGCAGCGCCTGGATCGCGCCCGCCGCCATCAGGTCGGAGGCCACGAAGACGGCGTCGAGGCCCGGGGCGTGGCGTAACAACCACTGCATGGCGTGGGTGCCGGAGGCGGCGGTGAAGTCACCGTAGGCCACGGGCACGTCGGGTGCGCCCGCCGCCTGCAGGGTGCGCACCAGGCCGTCTAATCGGTCGCGCGCGGCAGGTAATGAGGGCGGCCCGCCGATGGCGGCGACGTTGCGGCGGCCGGTCAGCAGGAAGTGCTCCGCCGCCTGTCGGCCGCCGTCGATGTTGTCGACGTCGACGTAGGGGAGTTTGAGGTCGTGGGGCGGGCGGCCGATGTTGCGCACCGGGATGCCCGCGGTGGACAACTTGATCGCCAGGGGGTGGCGCTCTCTCGCGCCCACGATGAGCACCGCGCCGGACAGGGCGGGCAGCGTGGACGACGTGGGGGTGACGGTGGTCACCATGAGATGGGTGCCGTGTTCGGCGATCACGCTGCCGGCCGCGGACAGGAGCCTGGCGTAGTAGGGTTCGGAGAAAAGCCGGGGAAGGTGGTCACAGATCACCGCTGTGACACCGTCGGCCATGGTTTTGGCGGCCGTTCCCCGTGGTGCGCGTTGCCGTACGTAGCCCATTCGGGAGACGGCGTCGTAGACTTGGCGGCGGGTCGAAGTGCTGACCCGCACCGAGCCGGTGAGGACTCGTGATGCGGTCGCGGGGGAAACCCCTGCAGCGGCCGCCACCTGTGCCAGTGTGGGCTGCTCGGTCATGGAGCACCTCGCGGAAAGATCCTGGGAGCGCTCCCACGTTACCAATGTTTCGCCGCTGTTAATAGGGCCTTTGCAAGGAGTGCGTCCTGCTGTACGGACGCGCTCCGGATCGATCGGCCAGGCATGCCGGTAGCCGTGGAAGCCTCCCGGGCCGCCGGATTTCCGACGGCCCGTTCAGGCATTTACGGCCCCTCCCTATGGGGTCACCCGAGGCCGACGTCCGCGTCGTCCAGCTCCGGATCGGTGACATCGTCGCCGGAGTCCGGCTCCGACCGGTCGGACCGCGAGGGCTGGCAGCTCGAGCCGCAACCGCCGAAACGCGAGGTGTTCATCGGGTGGAACTCGGTCTCCGGCACGCCCTTCAGCGCCAGGAGCATGGTGTCCTTCCAGATCGGCCCGGGGATCGAGGCCCCGAAGACCGAGCTGTAGTAGCGGCCGCCGATGGTGACGCCGTTGAGCTTGTGCTTCTGCGCGCCCCGCGTGTCACCGATGCTGACCGCCCCCGCCAGGTCGGGGGTGAACCCGGCGAACCAGGCGGCGGCCTGGTCGTCCGTGGTGCCGGTCTTACCGCCCGCCGGGCGGCCGATGCCGCCGACGCCGCGCATCGTGCCCTTGGTGAAGACCCCCTCCAGGATGTACGACGCGGCGTCCGCGACTTCTGGATCCAACGCCTGCTTACACTCGGGCTGGTACGTCTTCGTCTTGCCGTACCGGTCGGTGATCTTGCTGATGGCCATGGGCTTGCAGTATTTGCCCCGGGCGCCGATCGCCGCGTAGGCGGTGGCCACGGTCACCGGGTCCATCTCGTTGGTGCCGAGCGTGAACGTCTCGAACTCCGTCAGCGGCAGCCCGTCGGAGCGCTTGATGCCCAGCGACTTGGCCGTCTTGACCGTGTCGCACAGCCCGACCTTCTGCTCCAGCGCCACGAAGAAGGTGTTCACCGAGCCCCAGGTGCCGGTGGCCAGCGACTTGAAGCCGCCGCCGCCCCCCTCGGCGTTGGTGACGGTGTGGGAGGGGTCGCCGATGTTCTCGCCCTTGCAGTTCTTGAACGAGGAGTAGTAGGGCGCGCGGTAACCGCTGCCGGTGGAGACCCCGTCGTGGATCTTCATGCCCTCCTTGAGGGCGGTGAGCAGCGTGAAGACCTTGAACGTCGAGCCCGCCTGGAAGCCGGTGCCACCGCCGTGCACCGCGTCGGCGACCACGTTGTACGACATCTCGTTCTTGCGCTTGTTGTCGCCGTACTTGCGGCTTGCGGCCATCGCCTTGATCGCGCCCGTGCCCGGCTCCACCAGGGCTTCGGAGGCGACCGCCTTGTCCGACGCGTGCACGTGCTTCCTGATGGCCCGGTCGGCGGCCTTCTGCATCTTCGGGTCGAGCGTCGTCTGGATCGTCAGGCCGCCCCGGTTGAGGAACTGGGTCCTGGCCTTCTTCGTCGCACCGAAGATCTTGTTGCTGAGGATCTCGTTGCGCACGTACATGCAGAAGTAGGGGTAGGCGCTGGCCCCGCAGCCGCCAGGCAGCGGCTGGCCCTTGTCGAAGCCGAGCTTCTCGGCCTTGGCCTCCTTGGCCTGCGCGGGCGTGATCTTGCCCAGCTCGGCCATCCTGTCGAGCACCACGTTGCGCCGGTGCAGCAGCCGCTCGCGCTGTTCCCTGCCGAGGTTGGGGTCGGTCGCGTTGGGGTCCTGCACCGCGCCGGCCAGGGTGGCGGACTGCACCAGGTTCAGGCTGGTCGCGTCGACGCCGAAGAAGCGCTTGGCCGCCGCCTCGACGCCGTAGGCGCCGGCCCCGAAGTAGGCGATGTTGAGATATTTCTCGAGGATCTGGTCCTTGGTGTACTTCTCCTCGACCGCCATCGCGTAGCGCAGCTCCCTGAGCTTGCGCGCGTAGCTGGCCTCGAGCGCCGCGTTCTTCTCCTTCTCGGTGGTCGCCGAGTTGAGCAGCACCTGCTTGACGTACTGCTGGGTGATGGACGAGCCGCCCTGGGCGATGCCGCCGGAGCTGAGGTTCTTGGCCAGGGCGCGCAGGGTGCCCTCGATGTCGATCGCGCCGTGCTCGTAGAAGCGGAAGTCCTCGATCGAGATGATGGCCGTCTTCATGATTTCGGCCACGTCGGCGAGCTTGACGTTCTCGCGATATTCCTCGTAGAACTGCGCGATCTGGTTGCCCTTGGCGTCGAGCACCGTCGTCTTCTCCGCGAGCGGGGGCTCCTTGAGCTCCTCGGGCTTGATGCCGAGCTCCTCCGATGCCGAGACGAACATCGCTCCCGTGCCTCCGACCGCCGGCAGCGCGATGGCCGCGGTCACCACACCTGCAGCCACCGCCGCACCGGTCAGGCGCGCGATACTCGACATACGGGACATGCTGGTAATACCTCCCCCTCTTGGCATTCGGGTGCATCCTAAACCCAGCCATGACGTGTTCTATGTAAAACCTTGGACCCTGTGAGACGGGAGTTTGTTCGGGCGGCGCGGCCGGTTTTCCCGTGTCTGTAGGTATATCTGACGTTCGTGCTGCATGGGGCCCCTGTGCGGGCTGTGGCGATCTTTCTCCTCGCGATCGGCCGATTTCCCCCAGCCGAGGGCAAAGAAGCGTGTTGTCTGGCGGGTCCCCTGCCACCCGTCTGGCAACGTCGGCCAGGGCGTTTCCTGCTGGCCTTGGTGGAGGAGTCTTATGCGTGGTGTCGGACATAGCGCGGACTTCGACCGTCTGCTCTCGGCCGCCAGGTCATATTGGGGCGACACTCCCGGCGGCGACGGCTGCGTCGTGGCGGAGGCGTACGACGACGACATCCGGGTCGTGACGCGCACGCTGCTGGTCGCGAGGGCCGTGTGCGACCTGATCCCGGCGCGGCTGGTCGTGCTGACCGGCCCCGAGTGGCGGCGCCTCGCGGAGGCGTTCGGCGCCGCCGGCGACGTCCAGCCGGAGCTGCCACCCCTCGCGCTCGTCACCAGCCGCGCCGACCGCTCGGTGACCAGGGAGATCCCGGTCGTGCACGTCCACGGCACCGGCTCGCTGAAGGCGTACACGATGTTCCCCGACCAGGGCCCGTGCTCCTTCTTCGACGAGCTGCCCGCCAGGGTCGGCGCGTTCTTCGAGCGGCACGTGTGGCCGCACAGGAAGACGATCAGGCCCGGGGCCGAGCGGGTCGCGTGGCGGGCGAAGAGCGGATACCAGCTCCGTACGGACACCGAGCGCCGCCAGCTCCGCTACTACGGCTGCTCCCGCCTGGGCATCGACGCCGACCGGCCGACGATCGCCGTGTTCGGCCACACCCCGGGACAGGACACCGAGCTGTACGACGCGACGGCGGAGTTCGCCGCGTCCGACGAGTCCGCGAACTGGCTGTTCCTCGACCCCGTCGCGAACGGCCATTCCCGGATGAAATGTGTGACCGGCGCCCTGTCCACCAACATGCTGTGGAGCGTGACGGACGTGGGCGTCACCTTCAGGGACAGCGACCTGCCCGCCTTCGGCATCCCCGTCATCCAGGCAGGCTGGTCGGAGGGCAGCGCCTGCGGCGCCACCTATCTGGCCCGCTCGCCCGCGGACCACCGCGGCCTGCTGGAGGAGGCCATCGGCAGGCACGCCAAGGGCGAGTCGTTCCTCGGCCCCGAGCAGCGCGAGCGCGCCCGCCTGTGGCTCTGGCTGCGCCGCTGCGGCTCCGACGTCCCCACCCAGCTCCTGCCGCACTGGGAGCACGGCACTGAGGACTACGCCCGAGCCCTCGCCGTCAACCTCCGGTACGTCGAGCGCGACGGCGACCCCCTCTACCGTGCCGTCGCCCGCATGTGGGATCGGCGCGAGCCCGTGCTCACCCGATTCGACTTCCACGACCCGGCAGCGCTGGCCACCACCATCACCCCCGAGAGGAGCATCCGATGACCAGCAGCACAGGATCCGACACCGACACCGACCTCGACCAGGTGATCCTGCCCGCGATACCACCCGTGCACCTGCTCAGCGGGCAAGTTCCCTCGCTTCAGGTGACCGACCGGCTGCACAGGGGCAGCCACATCGTCGGCAGATTCGAGACCTCGGGGCTGGCCGGTTTCAAGGTGGCCGCGCAGGGACGCCCGCTGCGGGTACTGCTGACGCTGTCGGCCGACGACCGGTCGGTGAGCGGCTGGCACACAGGAAAACCCGTGCCAGGCGGCCCGCTCACGCGGCTCGTGCAGATCCGCTCCCAGGGGCGGCTGCGCCAGTGCCTCCTGCTGAAAGGCCGGCGGTCGCACGCCAAGGTGGCCTTCGACCTCGCGGCCGAGGAGATCCCCGACGACGGCCTCGTCTGCATCGAGGCGCTCGACATCATGGAGGGCGACGGCGTCGGCGAGGAGGTGCGCCGCATCGTGTCCGGGCGCGTCGCCCCCGACGGGGTGGCCGGCGTGCGCCTCGACAAGGTCGTGCTGGACGAGCCGCCGGAGGTGGACTTCGACCCGGACACGCTCGACGGCTCCCGCTGCGAGCTGTCGACGCTGATCAGCGCCGGCGGGCTGGCCAACCTCAACCGGCAGGGCGTACGCGTGCTGCGGTCGGGCATGTTCGTCGTCAACCCCGTGCTGAAGGACACCTTCGGCGCGACCGGCCGCATCACCCTGAGGCTCGGCACCAAGGCCGAGCCGGCCAGCCTCATCCCCGCGTCGTGGCGGCGGGTGAACAGCGAGCTGCGCTGGCTGCGGCACGCCACCAAGAAGCTGCTCGGCTCGGCGGCGCCCAGGGTGGATCGGGTGCTCAGCGTCAGGGACGGCGAGGCGGTCGAGTTCGAGCAGCGGCCCTGCGGCAACGTGACGGAGCTGGAGCTGGCCAGCCCGACGACCTCGCCGCTGCTGGTCTTCGTCGCCTCCGGACGCGGCGTGCTGACGACCCTGGAGTCAGGCATCTCGCACTGACCGGATCAATGGAAAATGCCAGATCTTCCGTGAAAACGCCGTGCTGAGGGCAGTCTGTATGGATGACCGAGCGTGGATTGCGAATCGAAGCCACACGATACGTGCACTGCACGGTCATACGCGCCGGCGGTGAGCTCGACCACGAGGGCAGGGTCAGGTTCAGCGCCTGCATCACGTCCGTGTGGGACTGGTCGCAGGGGCCCGTGCTCGTGCTCGACCTGCACGACCTGGACTTCTACGACTCGTCGGTCATCGGGGTGCTCGCGATGGCCATGCAGCGGATGGAGGAGGAGCGCAGCGGCGGCCGGATCATCCTCGTCCAGCCGGACCAGCACCTGCTGTCGGTGCTGCGGCTGACGGACCTGCTGTCGCACGTGGAACTGGCCGACAGCGTCGATCAGGTCGTGGCGGAGCTGATGGTGCAGGCGCAGGACGGGTCGCCAGGGCGGGCCTCACCACACGTGATCACCAGGGACGCCGGGCGAGACGATCGCCGCTGAGCGGCTCCGCGCGGACGGCGGAGCCCGCCACGTGCGTCACGTTCAGAGCCCGTACGCCTCCAGGAGCCGCAGCCACACCTCGCTGACCGTCGGGAAGGACGGCACCGCGTGCCAGAGGCGGTCGAGCGGCACCTCGGCGGTGACGGCGATCGTGGCGGCATGCAGCAACTCGGCCGCCCCCGGCCCGGCGAACGTGACGCCGAGCAGCACCTTCCTGTCCTCGTCGACGACGGCCCTGGCCTGGCCGCGGTAGCCGTCGCCCAGGAGATAGGCACCGGTGACCGAGCCCATGTCGTAGTCGACGACGCGCACCCGGAAGCCGTCCGCGCGGGCCACGGCCTCGGTACGGCCGACCGCGCAGATCTGCGGATCGGTGAACACCACCTGCGGCGCGCCGTAACCGCCCGCCAGGTCGCGCATCGCGGGCAACTCCTCACCGCGGGCCCGCGCGGCGATCACGTCACCGCAGACCCTGGCCTGGTACTTGCCCATGTGCGTGAGCAGCGCGCGCCCGTTGACGTCGCCCACGGCGTACAGCCAGCCATCGGAGACCCCGGTCGCGCGCATGCTGTCGTCGACCTCGATCGGGACGTTGTCGGGCAGGCCCACCGTGCCGAGCCCCACGTCGCGGACGGCGGGTCGGCGTCCCGTGGCCACCAGCAGCTCGTCCGCCTCCAGCACGGGCCCCTCGGGCAGGTGCACCGTCACCTTCCCGCCCGGCTCCGGCCGCTCGACCCGGCTGACCTGGGTGCCGGTGCGCACGGTGATTCCCGCGTCCGCGAACGACCGGGCGAGCAGCTCACCGGCGAACGGCTCCATCCTGCCCAGCAGCCCGTCGCCGCGTACCAGCAGGGTGGTCTGCCGGGCGCCCAGGCCGTGCATCGCCTGCGCCATCTCGCAGGCCACGACCCCGCCGCCGAGCACCACGAGCCGCTCGGGGATCACGCTGGTCGCGGTCACCTCGTGGCTGGTCCACGCATTCGCCTCGGCCAGCCCGGGCACGGGAGGCACGGCGGGCGTACTGCCCGTCGCCACCACGACGGCCTGGTGGGCCGTCAGCAGCCGCTCGCCGCCGTCCGCCAGGGCGACGCGCACCCGCCTCGGACCGTCGAGCCTGCCGCGCCCGCGGACGAACTCGGCCGGCACGCCCTCGATCCACCCCACCTGGCCGGAGTCGTCGAAATGGCCGACGGTCTCGTCACGACGGGCCAGCACCGCCGCCGCGTCGATGGGCCCGAGCTCCATGCCGGGCACCCGCGCCACCTCGCCCGCCAGATCGACCGGCCGCAGCAGCGCCTTGCTCGGCACGCACGCCCAGTAGGAGCACTCCCCGCCCGCCAGCCGCTCCTCGACGATCGCGGCCGTGAGGCCGCCGCGCACGGCCCGGTCCACGACGTTCTCACCGGCGGGACCGGCGCCGATCACGACGACGTCGAACTCGTCAGCCACCTTGCCTCCCAAGCACTCGATTCGGACGTGGGGAAACTCTTTCACGTCCGTGCGCCTATTACCGGGAACCTCCCGGCCCGTCGCCGGGGTGAGAGGCCTTTCATCTGGCACTCATGGTGGTCCAACCGCCGGCCGAGAGCCTGAAGGCAGCCGCGGAGGAACCGCGGGAGCACGTCAGGAGGCTTTCCCATGGCTCAGGAGTTACGGCGGGCCCTGCTCGCGATCTCGCTCACGCTCGGGCTGGGCGCCGGCACGATCTTCGTGACCGCCCCCGCCCAGGCGGCCGTCCCCACCACCCTCACGCTGTCCTCGGCCGACGACGATGACGATGACGACGGCGCACCCCGTGGGGGCGTGGACACGGGTCTTGGCGGGCTGGCCCGTGACGACGACGATGATGATGACGGTGCGGCTCCGCGTGGCGGGGTCGACACCGGGATGGGCGGGACCGCGGCGGGCGCGGACGCCGGCAGGACCGCTGAGTCGGCCGCGCCCGTACGGTTGCGCGTCCCCGCCATCAAGCTCTCCACCAAGATGATCCCGTTGCGCCTGGACGCCGAGCGCCGCCTGGTCGCCCCCAAGGCCTTCGACAGGGTGGGCTGGAACGAGGCAGGGCCGGAGCCGGGCGAGCGGGGCGTGGCCGTCGTCGCCGGGCACGTCGACTCCACCACCGGTCCCGCCGTGTTCTACCGCCTGCGCCACCTGCGCAAGGGCGACCGGGTGCACGTGGACCGGGCAGACGGCAGCACGGTCACGTTCGTGGTCGGCCGCGTGACCCGCTATCCGAAGAGCCGGGTACCGGACAAGGAGGTCTATCACGGAGGTGCGGGCGCCGAGCTGCGCCTGATCACGTGCGGCGGTACGTTCGACCGCGCCCGCCGCAGCTACCGGGACAACGTGATCGTGTTCGCCCGCTGACGGGCGTCGCCGGTGTGCCGCAGGGGAGCCGGTTTCCCGGCGGCGCACCGGTTGTCCTGGCCCGCATTCGCCTTCGCGTGCTGAGGTCGGAACCGCGTAGGCGCGGCTCGGCCGGGCGACCACCTGACCTACGACGTTCTATGACGGGCCCCCTGCCAGCGGGTTGGGCAGGATGGCCCACCGGTCGCCGGGCGGCGCGTCGTCGAGCTGGGCGAGCAGGTGGGCCTTCACCGTGAGGTGCGCGCCGAACACGGCGTCGCGGTCGGCGTGCGCGTCGGGCGTGCCGGGCAGCTCGTCGAACGCCCTGCGCGCGGCCGCGGCCACGACGTCCCACAACGTCGCCTCCGTGGCGCGGTCGCGCCGCCCGAGCAGCGCGACCAGGCTGCCGAACGTGGTGCCGACGAGCGAGCCGAGCAGCTTGCCGTGCAGCACGTCCGGGTCGTCGGTGAGCAGCCTGGGGCTGACGGGCGGGGTCTCGACCCCGTTGCGGGCGAGCCGGGCGGGGCTGATCCTGACGTCGGCCAGGTCCCGGTAGATCAGCCGGTACGGCAGGCCGTCACGGTCGAGCGCGACCAGCAGGTTCTGGCCGTGCGCCTCCAGCGCCACGCCCAGGGCGAGCATGCCGAGCAGGTCCTCCGACGCCAGGCGGGCGAACGCCGCCAGCCACGCGACGGGGTCGCGGACCATCTCGCGGGTGATCGCCGCCACGGGCAGCACCGTCTCCGCGCCGGCGCGCGGTGTGGGCTCCCGCAGCATGGCCGACACGTCGGCGCTGTGCTCGCCGTCGACCCTCGCGGCGGCCCCCGCCAGGTAGCCGGCGACGGCGGGACGCCCGCCCCGCCGCCCCGACAGGGCGGCGAGCAGGCGCGACAGCGGGACGCAGTCCCGGACGGAACCGGGGGAGATGTCCCTGACGCTGGAGGTCATCCGGGTGCTGAACGCCGTCTTCACGTGCGGGCCGCCGTCCACGGGGGCGAGGGTGCGTACGGACGTCAGCGGCCGGGCCGGGATCGCCCCCGTGGCGTACGGGCGCAGGCCCAGGCCGGGCAGGACATGGCGGGTCTGCCAGGGGTGCAGGGGGAGCAGGAGCCGGTCGCCGTCCACGAGCGCGGCCGGCCACGACCCCGTCACCAGGCACGCGGCGGCGGGCAGCGCGACCAGGTCGAGGGCGACGGTGGTGCGGTGCTCCGGCATGTACGCGAGCTGCTCGGCCACGGAGACGCCGGGGCGGTTGCGGCAACCCGGATGGTAGGGATGCCCGTCGACCACGCTCTGCTCGTAGTCCTCCGGCGTGTTCGGGCCGTCGGGGCCGGCCCGGGCGGTGGCGGCGGCGCGGGACAGGGCCAGCGAGGCGACGCTGTTGTCCAGGTCGTGGACCAGCCGGGTGGTGCCGGGCAGGGCGAGCGCGGCCAAAAGCTCGGCGGGGTGCGTGTACGGCCGGCCGTCCAGCCAGAGAGCCGGCTCGCCTCCGAGGTCGTACGGCAGCCGCGCCCGCCCCCGCAACCGCCGCCCGTCCGCCAGCGCCACGCACACCTGCCCGCCCTGGCGCCCGTCCGCGAAGCCCGCCGGCCGTGCGAGGCCGGGCAGGGGTTCGTACAGCAGGCTGCGCCACAGGCGGCCCAGCACGGCGGCTCGGGCGCCCGGCAGGGCGGCGGCGTAGCCCGCGGAGAGCTCCGGACGCACGACGGCCAGCTCCGCCTCGAACGCGGCCTCCGCCGCCCGCGCGTTTCGCGTCATGTCCTCCTGGCTACCCGGAGGGTTCCGTTCACGCGCCAGGTTCCGCCCCCGTGGGCACGTCGAGGAGCCCGAGGCTCTCCTGCTCGCCCCTGCGCGTGATGACCTCGTTGATGGCCCGGGCGAGCCGCTGCCTGCTGTAGTCGCCCTCGGGCAGCTCGTTGAGGTGGGTGAGCAGGTCGGCGGGCAGATTCACGTGCTGGGACACCGCCGAGTACACCTCCCGCATCGCCACCCGGTCCCGGCCGCGGAACGCCTCGTCGATGGCCTGCTGCAGTTCGTCGCGCACGGCGTGGTCAGTCATCGGTGTCATCTCCTGTAGGTCCGGCGAGCAGATCCTCCGCCTGTTCCATCACCATCTCGACCGAGACGTCGCGCACCCACGACCGGTCGTGCGGGCAGCGCTCCGCGGCCGGGTCCACGCCGCTCGCGCCGCACTGCGGGCAGGCCGTGGTCCAGGAGATCAGCGGGCGGTGCCGGGTCCTGCTCAGCGGCCCGGCGTTGATGAGGTTGCCGCACCAGTAGACGCCGACGGTGGGCGTGCCGACGGCGGCGGCCAGGTGGCGCGGGCCCGTGTCGTTGGACACCAGCAGGTCGCAGCGCTCGTACAGCGCGGCCAGCCCGCCGATGCCGAGCGCGCCGACGACGGCGACGGCGGGCCGCCGGATCGCCTCGACCACGCCCAGCACCAGGTCCTCCTCCTCGCGGGTGCCCGTCACCACGACCGGCCTGCCCAGCCGGTCGGCGACCTCGGCGAACCGTTCCACAGGCCAGCGCCGTCGCGGGTCGCGCGCGCCCGGATGCACGGCCACCAGCCCGGGCGGCGGCTCGCCCAGCAGTTCCGTCGCCTCGGCGCGGTCGGCCGCGGTGAGCGCCAGCCGCGGCTCCAGCCCGTCCGCGACCCCGCCGACCAGCGCGGCGACCTGCAGGAAGCGCAGCGTCTCGTGGTGGTAGTCGGTGTACGGCACCCAGCGGTCCAGCCGCTCGGCGCCGGGGGCGCGCATCCCCGCGCTCACCCTGGCGTCCAGCCGGCGGACGAACGGGTTGGAGTAGCGGCCACCGCCGTGGATCTGCACCGCCAGGTCGAACCGGCGCCTGCGCAGCCGCTCGCACAGCTTGTCGGGCGCGGCGTGCCCGGGCTCGACCGTGGACACGCCCGAGATCGGCGGCAGCGCCACCACGTCGTCCACGGGCCCCGGCCGTCCCGCCAGGAACGCGGCGTGCCACGGCATGCCCAGCAGCGTCAGGTGCGCGCCGGGGTAGGCCCGCTTGAGCGCCTCCAGCGCCGGGACGGCCAGCAGGAAGTCGCCGAGGGCGTTGGCCCGCAGCACCGCGATCCGTTCCACCCCGCCGACCAGCGCCGTCATGGCGCCTCCCGTACGGGGGCTGCCGGGCGCTTGGTGTGAAGGGTGGTGCATAGCCGCCTGGCTACCCCGAGACGTCATGCCCGTAACACCCGCCTAAATACTCCATCGCGGGTTTGACCTGGCCTTTTGCTGGTATGCGCCTCTCATGGGCACAGAGCGGGTCATCAGCGCCGCGGTGGTCGGCGACGTCATGCTCGACTCGTGGCTGTACGGCTCGGCCAAGCGCCTGGCGCAGGAGGCGCCGGTGCCCGTGATGAGCCTGGAGACCACCGTGGTCGCGCCGGGCGGCGCCGCCAACACCGCCGCCAACCTGGTGGCGCTGGGCGCCCGCGTCCGGCTCGTCGGCGTCGTGGGCGACGACGAGTGCGGCGAGACCCTGGTGCGCTCGCTCCAGCTGCGCGGCGTCGGGACGGACCTGCAGACGGTGCCGGGACGGCGTACCGCGCACAAGCGGCGGCTGGTCACCAGCGGCCAGCTCACCGCGCGCTACGACGAGGAGGACCTCGACGGCATCCCCGGCCACGCGGAGCGGCGGCTGCTCGGTCGGCTGGCCGGCGCCATGGCGGGGGCCGACGTGGTCGTCGCGTGCGACTACGGAGGCGGCGTGTTCACCCCGGCCGTGCGCCGGGCGCTCGCCGGGGCGCCCCTGCTGGTGGTGGACGCGCACGCGGTCGCGGCGTGGCGGGAGTGCGCGCCGGCCGCGGTGCTCCCGAACTTCGCCGAGGTCGTACGCCTGCTCGACGACGGTGTGGAGCCCGGCGACCGGCCGGCGTACCTGGCGGCCCGGTCGGAACGGCTGCTGGAGCTGACCAGGGCCGGGGTCGTGGTCACCACGCTGGACGGGGAGGGCACGCTGCTGCACAGGCGCGGCCTGCCGCCGTACCGGACCTACGCCAGGCCCGCGCCGCAGCACATGGCGACGGGCGCGGGCGACACCTACACCGCCGCGTTCGCTCTCTGGCTGGCGGGCGGGGCCTCGCCCGAGGAGGCCGCGGAGGCGGGCCAGGCGGCGGCCGGCGTCGTCGTACGGCGCCAGGGGACGGCCGTCTGCACCCGCCACGAGCTGATGCGCGCGCTGCGCCGCCACGAGGGGACGGTCCAGACGGCGGAGAGCCTCGCCCAGCTGCTGGACGAGCACCGGCGCAGGGGCGAGCGGGTGGTGTTCACCAACGGCTGCTTCGACGTGCTGCACCGGGGGCACGTGAGCTACCTGGAGGAGGCGGGGCGGCTCGGCGACGTGCTCGTGGTGGCCGTCAACAGCGACGCGGGCGTGGCCCGGCTGAAGGGCCCGGGACGCCCGGTCAACCCGTGCGAGGACCGCATGTCGGTGCTGGCGGCGCTGAACGACGTCGACTACGTGACCGAGTTCGACGAGGACACGCCGGAGCGGCTGCTCAGGATGATCCGGCCCGAGATCTACGTCAAGGGCGGCGACTACACCCCCGAGATGCTCGCGGAGGCCCCGCTGGTGCGCTCGCTGGGCGGCGAGGTGCGCGTGCTCGGTTACGTCCGCGACCGGTCGTCCACCGCCATCATCGGCCGCATGCGGGCGATGCCCTGAGGTTTGGCGGCCCCGCCGTTCGGTAGACGGCTGCTCATGACACAGACCCTTCCGGCCCGCCCTCACCTGCCTGCGGAAGCCGAGCCCCGGCGGAAGCCGGAGCCACGGCGCAGGCCGGTCAGGCGGGCCGCCGCCCGCGGCGCGATCGCGTCCATGGCGATGTCGGGCAGCAGACAGTTCACCACCGCGCTCGGGCTGGTCGAGAGGACGCCGCCGGAGTCGGTGATCGAGCGGACCGCTCCCCGGATGTTCCACAAGATCCCGGTCGGGCGCCGGCCGGCCCTGGTGGAGGCGGTGCACTGGACGTACGGGGCGGTCGGCGGGGCGGTCTTCGGGCTGTTGCCGGGCGCCGTGCGCCGCCGGAAGTGGGCGGGCCCCGTCTACGGGCTGCTGGTCTGGGCCGCGTTCGAGACGGCCATCGCGCCCGCCCTCGGCCTGCCGCGCAGGAAGGGCACCGCCGTGGAGCGGATCGCGCTGCTGGCCGACCACCTGTTGTACGGGACGGTGGTGGGCGCCTCGCCGTGGCCGTACCAGGACACGCCTCAGAGGTGAGCCGAGAGCGCCCCGGCCAGCCACGGGCGCAGGATCGGCAGCACGGTCGCCGAGTGCATGGCGGACATGTGGTCGAGCCCGTCGAGCACCTGGACGTCCCAGCCGAGGGCTTCGAGCTCGGCCCGGTGGCGGGCCAGGGTGCCGCCGATGCTGACGTGCGTGCCGCCCCACCGCTCGTCGTAGTGGATCTCGTCGGCCGAGCCGGCGAAGCAGAGCCGGGGGCAGGAGAGCCGGACGGCCCGGTCGTCGAACCCTTGCAACTCCTCGTAGAGGGTGACGAACTGCCGGGTCTGCTCCTCGGTGGTGGCCACCTCGGCCGACGACCAGTCGTACGCGTCGCCCGTTTCGGTCTTGTCGGTCTTCTCGGGCTGGGGCGCCTGCCCGGTGGCCATCTCGTACGTCGCGTTCGTCACCCGCAACATCTCCGCGTACGGCGCCCCGTACGCCGGGAAGCCGCCCATGACGAGCGCCGAGAGCCGGTCGGTCCTGATCGCCAGCTGCAACCCGCTCACCGCCAGCCACGAGTAGCCGTAGTACGCGAACCGCTCGGCTCCCGCCGCGTCGGCCACGGCCACCAGGTCGGCCGCGATGGCGGCGGGCGTGAGTGTGGCGGGTTTGGGCGTGGCCATGACGTGGCCCTGGTAGTCGAAGGCGATGACCTGGAAGGCGTCGCCGAGGCCGTCGATGAGCGAGCGCCCGAGCGCCGGGTCGGCGCCCCATTTCCGCATCTCGTCGGCCTGCTCGCCCTCGACGGGGCGCGGGTCGACGGGCAGCAGCAGGGCCGGGCCCGAGCCGTGCACCTCCACGTCGATGGTGCTTCCGTCGTGCAACGTCGCCTTGGCCATGGCGGGCTCCTCGCTGATTCGATACGCCGTAAAGTATTGTCCCGGCGAGAATAGCTTATGGCGTAAAGAGTCTCAACGGGTTGGGCACGGGCACGCACCGCATGTCGCCGCCGTCGGCGCCCAGCCAGCGCAGCGTGAGATTGGCCTTGGCCGGCACGTGCGAAGCCGACAGCAGGTCGCGCAGCTCCACGGGATCGTCGTGGTCCTTGCCCGCGGCGGCGAACACGCCCCTGGCCCGCGCCCACAACTCCGCGCGCAGCCCCGGATGGCGGGCCGCGACCGAGCCGGCGATCTCTCGCAGGTGGTTGGTCACCAGGCAGTACACCAGTCGCTCCCAGGCGTAGGAACGGCTTACCAGCGGCGCGTCCCCGAGTGCGGGATGCCGGTCCGCGACCAGCTTGACGCCCTCGTGGTCGCGGAAGACGGCCTGCGCGGGCATGCCCTGCCCGTCCACCGCGATCAGCACGTTCTGCAGGTGGCATTCGAGCACCACGCCGTGGCGCAGGTAGGCGTGCAGGAGCGGGGGCACCACGTGGTCGAGATAGGCGCCCCACCAGGCCAGCGCCTGCTCCTCGCCCAGCCCGTCGAGCGGGTTGCCGGCGAACCCCTCGGCGATCGCCGCCGACAGCAGCGGCGTCAGCCCGGGACGAACGTGCTCGCGCAGCCCGTCGCGGACGATCGCGGCGAGCCCCTCGCCGCCGTCCGAGCCCAGCCGGGCGCTGCGGTAGCCGCGGTCGCGCAGCACGGCCGGGCGCGGCAGGTGACAGGGCAGGTCGTCGAAGGCCAGGTCCAGCGCGTCGGCGACCACGGGCAGGCGGCGCAGATCGCGCAGCCACAGCCGGCGGACGTCGTTCGTGATCCGCACGTCCAGGCTGAACTTGCAGAACAGGTCCGCCTCCGGCAGGTACACCGTGCGGATCGACGCGGTCGGCACGGCCACGGCCGCCGTGACCCCGAGGTGGCGCAGCCGCCCGCCGCGCAGGCCGCCCAGCAACTCCACCTGCCAGGGGTGAGCGGGCAGCGCCACCAGGCCGCCGGCGTCGAACCCGCCGGGCCGGTCCCGCGCCGCCGCGAACCCTCCGTGCCCGTCGGGCCCGGCCGCGAACGTGCCGGGCAGGTCGGGTCCTGCCGCGCGTCCGAGAAGGTCGAGGCCGGTGGTGTCACCCTCCTCCACCAGATCCTCGGCGGGGACGCCGAGCAGCGGCAGGGGAAAGCTCGCGTGCGCCTCCGGCGAGTACCGCAGCCACACCTCCGGCCCCGACCCGCCGCGCGCCTTGGGCGCGGGATGGTAGCGGTGGCCCGCCACCAGAGCCTGCTCCGAGCGCAGGTACGGGTCCGCGGGCGGCGCGGCGGTCCGCCTGGCGGCCAGCAGCGCCGCCGTGACGTCCCGGCTGTGCAGGATCTCGGCGGGCAGCGCGTCGTTGCCGACCCCCGTGCCGGCGCGCAGCTCGGCGGAGGCCAGCGTGACCAGCTCGGCCAGCGTCAGCTCGCGCCAGCCGCCAGGCGTGCGGAGGGCGGGCCTGCCCGGGTGGCGCGCGTTCCTGACCCGCAGGACGCGGCCGGTCGCGGGCAGCAGGTACGCCCCGGGTTCGGGGCCGTACGGCCCGGCAACCTCGCGCAGGAGGCAGTTGAGCAGCGCCGTCGCCGTGAGGTCGTCGGCGTCCGCCCCTGCCTCGCCGTGCCCGGCCGGCGGGAGGAGGCCGTCAGTGATTGCCATGGCGAGCTTCTCCTACCGTTCATTCATCAAGCATCCCCCGGTGGGTCCCCGGGACCCGTGGCCCGGTCCCAGGCACCTGCCCCGGCGGCGGGGTCTCACGACCGGTTTCCCGTCCGTTCTGCGGCCGGTGGCCTCGTGCCTCTATCTGAACCGATCGTTCTTGAATGTGTTAGCTTGGCGGCATGGCGAGGAACAAGGAGTTCGACCCGGACATCGCGTTGCAGAAGGCGCTGGACCTTTTCTGGGAACGCGGCTACGAGGCGACGTCGATGGCCGACCTCGTCGAGCACCTGGGCGTCGCGCGGGCGAGCGTCTATGCCACGTTCGGCGGCAAGCGGGAGCTCTACCTGCGGGCGCTGGAGCGCTACCTGGCGCAGCGCGACGTCGTCGGGCCGCTGGCCCAGCCGGGGCCCGCGCTGCCCGCGATCCGGGCGTTCCTCGACGCCTACGTCGCCGAATGCCTGGCCGACGAGCTGCGAAGAGGCTGCATGGTGGTGAACACCGCCGTGGAGTTCGCCGCGCGCGACGCGGCCATGTCGGCGAAGGTCGTCGCGAGCTGGGCGGAGCTGGAGACCGCGATCGCCGCCGCCCTCGTCAGGGCGCGGGCCCAGGGCGAGATCCCCGCGGAGAAGGACCCGCACGCGCTGGCCAGGTTCCTGCTCGTGCTGCTGCAGGGCGTCAGGGTGCTCGGCAGGGCCGACCCCGATCCGCACCGGCGGCTGCGTGACGCGGTCGATCAGGCGATGAACGTCATCAACATTTAAGAACGATTGGTATGGAATAATGGCAGAACGTTTCGCAGGCAAGGTCGCGCTCGTCACGGGCGCCGGCGGGGTCGTCGGCCGTGCGGCCGCGCTGGCGTACGCGAGGGAGGGCGCGGCCGTGCTGCTCGCGGGCCGCGACCCCGGGCGGCTGGCCGAGGTCGTGCGGCAGATCGAGGCGGATGGGGGGCGGGCCGGGGCGTTCACGCTCGACATCACCAGGTCCGCCGAGGTCGCCGCCATGGTGGAGGCGGCCGCCACGCGGTTCGGGCGGCTCGACGTGGCGTTCAACGCGGCCGGGATCTTCGGCACGCTGGCGCCGGTGGCCGGCTATGACGAGGACGTCTGGGACGACGTGCTGGCGGTCAATCTCAAGGGCGTGTTCCTGTCGATGAAGCACGAGATCGCTCACATGCGCGCGCACGGCGGCGGCGTCATCGTCAACGTCGCCTCCAACCTCGGCGCCCACTGGCGGCTGCCCGGGGCCGGCGCTTATGTCGCGTCGAAGGCGGCCGTGAGCCACCTGACCCGCACGGCGGCACTCGAATACATCGCGGAGGGCGTACGCATCAACGCCCTCAGCCCCGGCCCGATCGACTCGCCCATGTCCGCGCGGCCCGGCGAGACCCCCGAGGAGCGGGACATCCGCATGAAGGACGCGCTGCCGATCGGCCGGGTCGCGGCCCCCGAGGAGATCGCCGCCGCGGCGCTGTGGTTGTCGTCGCCCGAGTCGTCGTTCGTCGTGGGCCACGACCACGTGATCGACGGCGGCGCCACCGCCTGACCTGCTCAGGAGGCCTGGAAGTCCGCGACGTTCTCCTTCGTCACCACCTTCACCGGCACCGCCACCGTCTTCTGCACCGTCTCGCCCTTGGCGACCTGCACGGCGGCCTCCACCGCCTGCCGGCCGAGCAGCTGGGGCTGCTGCGCGACGGTGGCGGCCATGGTGCCGGCCTGCACGGCCTTCAGCGCGTCCGGCGTGCCGTCGAAGCCGACCACCTTGACCTGCTGCCCGGCCCTGGCCCCCAGCGCCTTGATCGCGCCCAGCGCCATCTCGTCGTTCTCCGCGAACACGCCGGTGACGCCGGGATGCGACTGGATCAGGTTGGTCATGACGTCCAGCCCTTTGGTCCTGTCGAAGTCGGCCGGCTGCTTGGCGACGACCTTGATGTTCGGGTACGCCGCGATGCCCTGCGTGAACCCCTGCCCGCGATCGCGCGAGGCGGACGTGCCCGGCGTGCCCTGGAGCACGGCCACCTCGCCCTTCTCGCCGAGCTGCTTGGCCAGCTCCTGCGCGGCCATCTTGCCGCCCGACACGTTGTCGGAGGCCACCGTCTGCGCGACCTCGGCGCCGTTGACGCCGCGGTCGGCCGCGACGACCGGGATGTTCACCCGCTCCGCCGCCTTCACCGCCGGGGCGGCCGCGTCGGAGTCGACCGGGTTGATGATGATCGCCTTCATGTTCTGGCTGGTGAAGTTCTGGACCTGGTTCACCTGCTGCGACGCGTCGTTCTGGGCGTCGGTGACGGTGAGCGTGGCCCCGAGCCTCTTCGCCTCGGCCTGCGCGCCGTCGCGCAGCTGGACGAAGTACGGGTTGTTCAGCGTCGACACCGACATGCCGAGCTTCAGCTCGCCCTCCTGAGCGCCGCCGCCCCCGCCACCGCCGGCCGAGCCGCACGCGGCCAGCCCGAGCACGGCCGCGGCCATGATGATCGCGGGACTGCGCATGATGTATCCCCTCCTAGTTGGTTCCCCTGCGCCGCAGGGTGTCGACGAGGACCGCGAGCGCGATCACCACGCCGATCACGACCTGCTGCCAGAACGCCGAAACCGACAGCAGGTTCAGCCCGTTGCGCAACACGGCCAGAATGAGCGCCCCGACAAGCGTGCCGAGCGCCCTGCCCTTCCCGCCGGACAGGCTCGCGCCGCCGATCACCACGGCCGCGATCGCGTCGAGCTCGTAACCCGCCGCCGCCTGCGGCTGCGCCGAGGCCAGGCGGCTGGCCAGCACGATCCCGGCCACCGCGGCGAAACCCCCGGACAGCGCGTACGTGATGAGCAGCTGCCGGCCCACCTTGATCCCCGACAGCCGCGCGGCCTCCTCGTTGCCGCCGATGGCGTACATGGCGCGGCCCGAATAGGTCCTGTTGAGGATCACCGCCGCGATCACGCCCATGACCACCATCACGATCAGGGGGATCGGCAGGTAGGTCCCGATCGTGCCGCCCAGCTCCGACACGGCGTCGGGCATCGCGATCGGGCTGCCCTCCGAGACGACCAGGGCCAGGCCGCGGGCGATGCCGAGCATGGCCAGCGTGGCGATGAACGGCGGCAGCTTGCCGTACGCGATGAGAGCCGCGCTGACCAGCCCGCACGCGACGCCGACCGCGAGCGACAGCAGAGTGGCCAGCGGCCACGGCAGCCCGGCCGACGTGGCGGTCCAGGCGAGGGAGATCGCCGACAGCGCCGCGACGGACCCGACGGACAGGTCGATGCCGCCCGTCACGATCACGAACGTCGACCCGAACGCCAGGATCGCCGTGACGGCGGCCTGGACGCCGACGTTGAGCAGGTTCGTCAGGCTCAGGAAGTCGGCCGACAGCAGCGACAGCGCCACGACCAGCACCACGAGCGCGACCACGGCACCGTTCTCGGCCAGCCACGCGGCGGCCGGCGAGCGGCGGGGGAGCACGTCAGCGGACATGGGAGGCCTCCATGGTCGCGAGCGCCATCACGTCGTCCTGCGTCGCCTCGGTGGCGCGCAGCTCGCCCACGAGCCGCCCACGCGCCATGACGAGGATCCGGTCGCTCATCCCGAGCACCTCCGGCAGGTCACTGGAGATCATGAGCACCGCGTCGCCGGCGGCGGTGAGCGCGTTGACCAGCTGGTAGATCTCGACCTTGGCCCCGACGTCGACGCCGCGCGTCGGCTCGTCGAGGATGAGCACCTTCGCGTTCGCCGCCAGCCACTTGCCGATGACCACCTTCTGCTGGTTGCCGCCGGAGAGCGTGCGCACCTCCTGGCTCAGCCCGGTCATCCGGATGCCGAGCTGCTCGGCCACCCTGGCGGCGATCCTGCGCAGGCCCGGCCGGTCCACGAACCCGGCCCGCGTGGCGTCGCGCATGGTGACCAGGCCCAGGTTCTCGGCGACGTCCGCGCCAAGCACCAGGCCCTGGGCCTTGCGGTCCTCGGGGACCAGGCCGAGCCCGGCCTCCATGGCGGCGTGCACGTCGCCGGGCGGCAGCCGCCTGCCGCGTACGAACACCTGGCCCGAGTCGTAACGGTCGGCGCCGAACACCGCCCGCGCCACCTCCGTGCGGCCCGCCCCCACGAGCCCCGCCATGCCGACCACCTCGCCGGCCCGCACCTCGAACGACACGTCGTCGAACACGCCCCGCCGGGTCAGCCCGCGCACCTCCAGCAGCGGCTCCCCCCGCTCGGCCGGCCGATCCGGAGCAGCGCGCGGGTACTGCTGGTCGATGGGCCGACCGACCATCAGGCCGACCAGCTCGTCCCGCCGGGTGTTCGCCGGCACCTCGGCCACGGACCTGCCGTCACGCAGCACGGTCACCCGGTCGCCGATGTCGGCGATCTCCTCCAGATGGTGGGTGATGAACACGACGGCCACGCCCTCGTCGCGCAGCTGCCTGACGATCGCGAACAGCCTGGCCACCTCGCTCGTGGTGAGCACCGCGGTCGGCTCGTCCATGATCAGGACGCGCGCGTCCAGCGCCAGCGCCTTGGCGATCTCCACCATCTGCATGCGCGCGATGCCCAGCCTGGCGGTCGGCGTGCGCGGGTCCACGTCCACGCCGACCCGTTCGAGCAGCTTGCGGGCCTGCTGCTCCATACGCTTGATGTCGACGAACCCGAACCTGCGGGGCGGGCGGCCGAGCGCCAGGTTCTCCGCCACCGTGAGCTGTGGGACGAGGTTGAACTCCTGGTAGATGGTCGCGATGCCGAGCCGCTGCGCCTCGCCCGCCGAGCGGATGTGCACCTGCCTGCCGTCCATGAGCACCCGGCCGCCGTCCGGATGGTACGCCCCGGACAGGATCTTGATCAGCGTGCTCTTGCCCGCGCCGTTCTCGCCCAGCAGGACGTGCACCTCACCGGTGCGCAGGCTCAGGTCGACGCCGTCGAGCGCGACCACGCCCGGGAACGTCTTCCGCAGCCCCTCGGCCCTGAGAATCTCGTGGCTCACACAGGAGCCCTTTCCGCTCAGGAGAGCGACGAACCCCGGAACGCACGAAGTGAGCCGCCCGGCGTATCTCGCGAATTCCTAGCCGGTCAGTTCGGCGATCTGGTCCGGGGTGGCGCCGAGCCGTTCGGCCTCAGAGGCCAGCGCCGCCACCTCGTCGCCGCGACCCTCGCTGCGAAGCATTCCGGCGTATGCGAAGACAGCGCTCAACCAGCCTGCGGCGATGCTCTTCTTGAAATGGTCCTCGGCAGCCTTGATCGCGCCGCGCTCCAGGTAGATCTTGGCGAGAGTTTCGTGGGCGGCATCCGAGCCGTCGGCCACCGCCCGGTCGAGATGGTCGACCGCCTCTCCCACACGGTCGTTGTTCACGAGAAACTCGCCGTAGTAATAGCGGGCGCCTTCGTCATCGTTTTCGACCGCCGCGCGGAAGTCGGCCTCCGCGGCCTCGTCCTCCCCCCTTTCCACCAGGAACGTGGCGCGTTCGACATGTGCCCCCGCCAGCCGTTCGGTCACGGCGCGGTCGTAGAGCTCGCGCGCTGCGTCATCGTTGCCCAGCTGCGCTTCGGCGGTGGCCAGCTTGAGCAGCGCCGTCGATCCGGTTTGGTCCTCCGCCTCCAGACTTCTGCGCAACCAGGCGACGGCCGCCTCGGGAGCGCCCCGGTCGAGTTCCAGGCTGCCCAGGTTGCCGAACGCCAGCGCGTCTCCCTGTTCGGCGGCCTGGCGGAACAGGTGCTCGGCCTCATCCTGGCGAGAGTCGTCCTCGCTGAGGAAGGTGCCGAAGTCGTTGAGGGCGCCAGGCTCTCCGCGCTCGACTGCTTTCCTGTACCACTCCTCGGCGCGCTCACGGTCGCCCACGGCGTCGGCCCAGATGGTAGCCGCGCGCAGTGCGGCTACCTCGTGGCCGACGGCCTGCTCCATCAGCTGAGCGGCTTCCACGGCGCGGCCGGTTTGCACCAGGAGATCGGCCAGCCAGTCGCGGGCCTCCGCCTCTCCCGCGGCCAGCGCCTCGCGCAACACGGGCTCGGCCGTGGCGTAGTCCTCCAGATGAATCAGAATCTCGCTGTATGCGATTGCTGCTCCGGGCACGCCTTGTCTGGCCGCCTCGGCATACACGGCAGCTGCCCCCTGGTAGTCCTCCGCCTCGGCCAGCTGCTCGGCCCTGGCGAGCAGGTCGTTGCCATTCATGTCCATTTTCCCTGCCTGCCCAGCGGCGTTCGTCGTCACGGCTATGGTCTATTTTAGACACTGATAGGCCGCCTACTTTTTCTTTTTCTTCTTGTTGGGATTCTCCGGAATCCTGCGGCGTCCTCCGTGGCGGGCGGCGTTCTGGTGCTTGTCCCTCTTTGACTTGCTCGCACCCTTTTTATGTTCGTTTCTGTTCTGCTGATTGAGTGGAGGTTTATTATTATTATTATTGTTGTTGTTATTGCTATTATTATTATTGCTGTTGTTGTCGTTGCTGTCGCTACTGCGTCTACGGCCAAGCATGGAGGCGGTGCGGTTGTCGCCTGTGCCGCTGCCGCTGACAGAAGTGGGGCGCATAGGGACGTTGCGGCCGCCCGTGCCGGCCAGGGCGGGCGTCCCGCCGGGCCCACCGGGGCGGCGGAGGTTGTCCAGGATGCGGCGCATCGGCTCCGTGACCCTGCGCCGCAACAACTGGCCGAGGACGTTGCCCGTGCCCTGGACACCTTCGCGCCGGATCTTGGCGGCCGCGGCGCGGGCCGCGAGCACGCGCGCGGTGGCGTACGTCGCTCCGGCCGCCCCGCCGAAAGCCAGCAGTTTGGCGACGTCGGCCGCGGCGGCCGCGGCCTGCACGGCCGTCGCGAGCTTCATCCCGGACACGACGTTGGCCGCGCCCTCGAGCCCCACGGGCGCCAGCCTCGCCGCGGTGGCGGCCTGGTCGAGGTGGCCGCCGCTGAGCCCTGTCCTGTCCCAGTGGGCCTGGAGGGCGGTGCCCGACCCGCCGCCGTAGTGCTCCTGGGCGCCGCGTACCGCGGTCTCCGCCCGCATCGTGGCGGGGAGCGCCTGGGCGGCCACGGTGCGAGCGGCGGTGCTCTCGCTGCGCATGTCGTCTTCGTTGACGGTGTAGCCCGGGCTGATCATCGACAGCATGCCCTCAACCGCAGGGGGGACGACTACGCCCATGCGGTATCGGGCTTCTCGAAGCCCTCGGCGTTCGCGACCTCGGTTTCGGCCGTGTTCCTGACCGCCAGGTGCATGCCGTCGCCGGTGTCCTGCATCACCATGGACAGCGCCCGGTGCACGGCCATCGACATCTCGCGGCACTCGGCGTACAGGGCGGTGAACATGCCGAACGTGCCGTCATCCCCGAAGGAGGAGACGCCGTCCCCACGCTGCACGAGGGGGTTGAGAGCGGCGTGGTGCTCCTCCGCGTGGGTCCCGACCAGGGACGCCTTCTCTCCCGTTGAGCCCAGAGAAATTTCGAGTTCCGTCATGGCCACAACGATGCCGACGCAGCCGACGCAGACTCCGGGCACTGCACTGCACGTGCGACTCAGAGGAAAAAACCGAACATCCTGTGCATAGGCCGAGCGGCTGGTCCGTAGCTCGTCTCGCTCTGAAGCCGTCTGACTCCAGTCATGCCTATTGACGGCAGGGAAATGGTCCTCGCGGGACTTTTCGTGACATACGTCTTTTGGGGAAGAACGCAAAACGTGTCACGAGACGAGGACGAAGTGCTCGCGGGCCATCGGTGCGGCGCTCGCCGACGCCGAGCGGCATACCGACGAGCTGGCACGCGAGGCGATCCCCGAATACGAGCCCGTGGCCGCCCGGGCCCGAACTAAGCGGGCTCCGGCCGGAGAGTGACGAACCCCGGGAAGGCGCGGCAGGTGCCGCGTGACCTCAGGTCAGGTCCTGGTCCGCTTCGTCGTTCTGTGCGGCCGAGAGGGTCGCGGGACGCAGGATGCGGGAGGCGCCGACGATCTCGATCCCCAGCAGAGCGCCCTCCTTGTCCAGATCGAGGATGACGTATCCCGGTATCTCGTCGGCCTCCACCGGGATCTGGGTCGCCGACTCGCCGGCGTTGATGGTGTCGACGAGGTAGACGTAGGCGACGTCGTTCTCGTCGTTGTACTCGATCCGCAAGCCTGCTACTTCTTTCTACTCCAAAAGGTGGTGATGATCCCGCCGTTCTTCGGATCACTGATTACCACCAGCCCGTTTTCCCCCTCGTACCGGACCGTGCCGGGCTTCTTCTCGTTGGGCCTCTGGGTTCCCTTCGACATGGCATTGAGGACGTCCTCGTCGGAGACGTCGCGCTGTTCCTGGCGCTGTCGGGCGTGGCGTGTGAAGCGCCCTCCGCCGCCGCCGCTGTCAGATCTCCGGTTCCGGCGGCCCATCTGGGCCATGCCGTCCTGGACGGAGCGGGGGCCGGACGGCGAGCGCAGAGATGCCGGGCGCATCGGGAGGCTGCGGCCGCCCGTGCCCGCCAGCGCGGGCGTTCCGCGGGGGCCGTTGAGGCGGTTGAGATCGTCGAGGATGCGGCGTCCCGGCTCGGTGACCCGGCGGCGCAGCAGCTGGCCGAGCACGTCGCCGGTGCCCTGCACGCCCTGTTTCCTGATCACCCGGTTGCGGGCCCTGGCCAGGAGGATGCGCCTGACGGCGAACGCCGTGCCGCCGGCCACGGCGCCCAGAGCCAGCAGCCGCGCGACGTCGACCGAGGCGTGCGCCGCCTGCATGATGGTCGCGACCTTCACCCCGGACACCACGTTGGCCGCGCCTTCGAGACCCACGGGCGCCAGCCTCGCCGCGTTGGCGGCCTGGTCGAGGTGGCCGCCGCTGAGCCCCGTCTTGTCCCAGTGAGCTTGCAAGGCGGTGCCGGACTCGCCGCCGTAGTGCTGCCCGGCGCCGCGTACCGCGCTCTCCCCCTGCGCGGCGGCGGAGACCCCCTGTGTGGACGTGGCGCGGGCGGCGGCGCTCTCCGTCCGCATGTCGTCCTCGTCGATGGTGTACCAGTTGCTGACCATCGGCATGATGCCGCTGACCTCTGGAGGCACGGTTATGCCCATGCGGCACCGGCGTCTCTCAACGCCTCGGCGTTCGCGGCCTCGGTGTCCGCGGCGTTCCTGACCGCAAGGTGCATGCCGTCGCCAGTGTCCTGCATCACCGTGGAAAGCCCCTGGTGCACGGCCATCGACACCTGCCGGCTCTCGGCGTACGCGCCGATGAACATGCCGAACGTGCCATCATCCCCGAAGGAGGAGACGCCGTCCCCGCGGTGAGCGAGGGGGTTGAGAGCGGCGTGGTGTTCCTCCGCGTGGGTCCTGACCAGGGAGGCATCTTGCCCCGTTCCTCCCAAGTCCATCTCCATTCCCGTCATATCAGTAATTGTACTGTGACTCATTAGCGATATTGCGTGACTTGTCATGACATTTGGCACATTGGTAAGGATCGAACCATCTGTCGCTAGACTGGGCCGCTGGTTCGCTCATGACCATCGGAGTGAGACATGCGCCCACCAGCACCGGAGGACGACGCGGAGTTCGTGGCCCGGTACGTCGAGAAGAGCCGGGAGGTCATCCGCGGCATCAAAGCCGCTCAGGCCGCGATCGGTCAGGTACAGGGCCGGGCGGAGAGCAGGGACGGGCTGATCGATGCGGCCGCCGACGGGCACGGAAGGGTGACGCGCCTGCGCATCGACCCGCGGGCGCTGCGGCAGGGCGAGCGGGCGCTCGGCGGCCAGGTGACGGCGGTGCTGCGCGCCGCGCAGGAGGAGGCCGCGCGCCAGGCGCGGGAGATAGCGGACGAGGCATCGGAACGCGCCGACGCGCTGCCCAAGCCGCTCGACGAGACGTTCGTCCGCGACCGGGTCGAGCAGGCGGCCCGCGACCTTCTTTCGTGAACGGGAGGCGGAACGTGTACGGCTTCGACCAGCCCTTCGGCGACGAGGAGGACGTCGACGCGCCCGTGCGGCAGGGCGACCAGCTCATGGCCAGGATGGAGGCCGCGCAGAACGACCTCGACAAGATCGTCGGCACCGGAAAGGGGCCGTCGCGACACGTGACGGCGTCGGTCGACCAGGAGGGCCGCGTCCTCGACGTCACGTTCGACCCCCGCGCCATGCGGCTGGGCAGCAGAGACCTGGCCGACGAGGTGCTCGCGGCGATCGGTGCGGCGTGCGCCGACGCCGAGCGGCAGACCGACGAGGTGCTGCGCGAGGCCATCCCCGGCTACGACCCCGTGGCCGTCCGGGCCGAGCTCGAACAGGCCCTGGCCGGCTGGGACTGACGGGTCACGGCCGGTGGCGCACGGGACGACCGGGCCTGACGGTCACGGTCGTGACGTGGGGAAGGACGCCTCGACGCGGAAGCCGCCGTCGGCGTCCTGGCCGATCTCCATGGTGCCGCCGGCCAGCTCCACGTGCCGGCACAGGTCGAGCAGGCCCATGCCGGGGTCGCTGACGGCGACCCAGGCGTCCGGCCTGCCGGGAGTGTTGCGCACGCTCAGCCGTACCGCTCCCGGCCGGTAGCTCACCTGCACCCGCGCGTCCGCGCCGGGCGCGTGCTTGCGCACGTTCGTCAGCGCCTCCTGCACCAGCAGGTACGCCGCCCGCCCCACCACGCCTGGCACCGGCGCGGGCGTGCCGGTCACCGCCAGCTCGACGGGCACCCCCGCGCAGGCCGACTCGGTGATCAGCGGTCGCAGGTCGGGCAGCGGCAACCCCAGGTCGAAGCCCTCTCCCGACGTGCGCCGCAGCAGCGCCACCATGTGGCGCAGCTCGTCCAGCGCCTCGCAGCCCGTCGCCCGCAGTTCCTCGGCCGCCGTCCGCACCCGCTCGTCGGGCGCGCTCATGGCCAGCATCCCGGCCTGCAACACCATCCGGCTCACGCGATAGGTGACCACGTCGTGCATCTCGCCCGCCAGCCGTTCGCGCTCGATCCGCTCGGCCCGTTCGGCCTGCCCGCGCCGGATCCGGGCCCGGGCGGCGGTGTACATCCCGTACATGACCGCGAGTGCGATCACCGTCTCGGTACGCAGGACGAGGGGCATCTGGTGGGGCAGCGCCAGCACGGCGAGGGCCAGGACGATCACCGGCAACCACTGCGCGGCCCCGGGGTGCCGATCAGTAAGCCGGTCGCCGGGCCGATCACCGGGCCGATCACTGGGCCGGTTTCCGGCGAACGCCATCGCGCCGTAAGCGGCGAACGCGGCCGTGGGCGGCCAGAACGGCGCGCCCGCGGGCGGGACCGCGGCGGGCGCCGCGAACACGAGGAGCACCGGCAGGGCGAGCGCCGTGCCCGCGCTGATCCACGCGACCGTGAGCGGGACCCTGCGCATCCAGAGCAGCGACAGCGCCGGCGCCATCAGAAGCGCCAGCACCAGACCCTGGTAGCCGGTCGCCGCGGTCAGGACTGCTGCGACGATGACCGCGATCGCGTCGATCGGCCGCGGGCGGGCTCCGTCCACCGGCTCATCGTACGTTCGCGGGACTGGCGTGCCCACCCCTCAGCGCACGACCGGTCACGCCCTGGTGATGCGGACCGCGTCGGCGATCACGTATCCCGTGGCGGGTGTCCAGCGGCTCACGCCGACCACGTCGTAGGTGCCGGCCGCCAGCGTGTACGTCCCGAGCACCCGCCATTGCCCGCCCCCCGAGCGCTGGTCGACGGAGACCGTTCGGTTGCCGCCTGAGGCCGCCACGATGTACGGGGTCGCGCTGTTGTAGCCGGGATCGGACGGATACCACACCTCGACCCGGTAGGTTCCCGCGCTGGGGATGGCCGCACGGAACCAGGCGGGGTCGCTGGCCGACACCGGCTGGGCGAAGCGGTAGTCGGTGCCGTGCAGCTGCCCGGAGAAGGAGGAGGTGCCCCAGTTCGTGCTGGCGGTGAAGCCGGAGCCGGCGTTGTCGACGACGACGCTGAACGTGCCGCCGCCCGCCTCCACGACCCGGCCCGCGCTCGGCGTGCTTTCCTGGTGGGTGCGGTTGAGCGCGCTCACGTAGTAGGTGTAGGCCGAGCCGCCGGCGGTCGTGTCCGTGAACGTGGTCTGCCGGGTCGTCGTGACGAGGTTGCGGGCGTCGGCGAAGAAGCACGGGTCGGCCGCGGACCGCGCCCCGTCCACCCGGTACACCGCGTACGCGGTGCCCGAGCCCGTCCAGGCCAGCCGGACGCCGTCCGAGGCGCGCGCGGCCGAGGTGATCGACGGCGCGCCCGGCGCGCTGCCCGAGCCGCGCGCGGGCAGGAGCGCGGGCCTGGTGTAGTGGGCGTCGACGACCCGGGTGAACGCGCCGATCCTGTCGGCTCTGACGTCCTTGGCGCTGAAGAACACGTCGCCGACCACTTCGGGGTGTTTCCTGTTGTCGTGCAGGTGGTCGCTCAGCTCGGCCGGGTCCTGCCAGGCGGCGGCCTCCCCGGACGCGCCCGCCCGGTAGGCGGCCTGGCCGACGACGAGCTGCACGCCGGTGCCGCGTACGACGTCCGACCACCAGGCGGTGAGCACCTCGTACGCGGCGGTGGAGAACCCGATGTGCCAGTAGATCTGCGGCGAGATGTAGTCGACCCAGCCCTGCTTGACCCATTCGCGGCTGTCGGCGTAGATCGCGTCGTAGGACTGCAGGCCCGAGGTGCGCGAGCCGAGCGGGTCGGTGCCGGCGTTGCGCCAGATGCCGAACGGGCTGATGCCGAACGAGACGTGCGGCTTGGCGGCGTGGATTCGCTGGTCGAGCTCGCGTACGAGGAGGTTGACGTTGTTGCGCCGCCAGTCGCCGATGGTGGCGAACCCGGCGCCGTACCTGTCGTACGTGGCGGCGTCGGGGATGGTCTGGCCGCTCACCGGATAGGGGTAGAAGTAGTCGTCGAGGTGCACGCCGTCCACGTCGTAGCGGGAGACGGCGTCCATGATCGCGTTCTCGATGAAGGCGCGGACCTCCGGGATGCCCGGGTTGTAGTAGAGCTTGCCGCCGTAGGCGAAGCGCCAGCCGGGGTTCGTGCGCGCGGGGTGCGTGGAGACCAGCCTGTTCGGGTCGTCGTGGTTGGCGATCCGGTACGGGTTGAACCAGGCGTGGAACTCCAGGTTGCGGGCGTGTGCCTCGTTCACCATGAACGCCAGCGGGTCGTAGCCGGGGTCGCGGCCCTGGGTGCCGGTCAGCCACTGCGACCACGGCTCGTGGGGCGACGGCCAGAAGGCGTCGGCCGTCGGCCTGATCTGCACGATCACGGCGTTCATGCGCTTGCGTACGGCCAGGTCGAGCCAGGCCCGGAACTCCGCCTGCTGCGCCGACACGCTCAGCCCGGTGCGGCTCGGCCAGTCGATGTTCGCGACCGAGGAGATCCACATGGCCCTGAGCTGGCGCTTCGGGGTCGCGGGGTCGGTCGCGCAGTCGGCTGACGCGGTGGCTGCCATGGCTTCAGGCGCTGGGACGGGGGCCACGATGCTGACGAGTGCGGCGGTGAGCGCCGCCAGGACGGTACGCAGGAGCGCGGTCACGAAAGGAAGTTTCAGCGCCACTCGTTGAAAGCGCAATAGTTTTCAGGGGCCCAATCTCACGAGCCCCTCGCCTCCCGGAAAGGTGGGGCGAAAAGTTTCACTTAACCGGGAAGTAATGTCAATTATCGACATTAGTCAGGAAGGTGTCGTACCGTGCCCCCGTTACCCTCAACGAGGAGCACCCATGACTCTCGCCCGCACGCGATTAGCCGCCCTCGCCACCTCCCTCCTCGCCGTCCTGCTCATCGTCGCAGGTCAGCCCGCCGTCGCCACGGCCGAGGAGAACCCGCTCGCCGCCGCGTTCGACCGCGCCGCCGCCGAACACGACGTGCCCCGCGACCTCCTCGTCGCCCTCGCCTACGCCGAGACCCACCTCGACGGGCACGGCGGCGAGCCCAGCGCCAGCAATGGCTACGGCGTGATGCACCTGGTCAGCAACCCCACCAACCACTCGCTCGAACAGGCCGCAGAGCTCACCAAGCTCCCGGTCGACAAGCTGCGCGCCGACGACGAGGCCAACATCCTCGGCGGCGCCGCCGTCCTGCGAGCCCACGCCGACAAGCTCGGCCTCGACGAGACGGCCAGGAAGGACATCGGCCGCTGGTACCAGGCCGTGGCCAAGTACGGCAACGCGACCTCACCCGAGCTCGCCCGCCTGTACGCCGACGCCGTCTACGAAGGGCTGGGCCTCGGCATCGACATCCGTGGCGTGCAGGTCAAGCCGCAGGAGGTCACCGCCGACCGCGGCGACCTCGCCAACGCCCGCGACCTCAACGCGCGCGCCGTGGCCAGCACCGACTACCCGCCGGCCGCCTGGGTCGCGGCCAACTCCGGCAACTACACCGCCTCCAGCCGGGAATCGAGCTACAACATCGACCGGGTGGTCATCCACGTCACCCAGGGCTCGTACGCCGGCACCATCTCCTGGTTCCAGAACCCCAGCGCCAACGTCTCCGCCCACTACGTGGTCAAGTCGTCCAACGGTGCCATCACCCAGATGGTGCGCGACAAGGACGTCGCCTGGCACGCGGGCAACTGGTCCTACAACACCCGCTCGATCGGCATCGAGCACGAAGGCTGGGTCGACGACGCCTCCTGGTTCACCGACGCCATGTACCGGGCCTCCGCCGCCTTGACGCGCCACCTCTGCGACAAGTACGGCATCCCCAAGACCCGGACCGGCATCATCGGGCACAACGAGGTGCCCGGCGCCACCCACACCGACCCGGGCAGGCACTGGAACTGGACCACGTACATGAACTACGTGACCGGTGGTGACGACCCGCCGTCGTGGACGACGACCGTCGACAACGCCACCTCCGGCCAGTTCTCCGCCAGCGCCAACTGGGGCACCTCCACCTACTCCAGCCAGCGCCACGGCGCCGACTACCGCTTCGCCGACCCGGTCTCCTCCAGCGACCCGGCCTGGTACTCGGCCACCATCCCCAGCGCGGGCACGTACCACGTGGAGGTCTGGTATCCGTCCGACGCCGGATACAACAGCTCGGCGCCGTACATCGTGGCGACATCGAGCGGCAACCAGACCGTCTACGTCGACCAGAGATCCGGCGGCGGATCCTGGCGCAGCATCGGATCCTTCTCGCTCAACGCCGGCACCTACAACGTCGTGGGCGTGAGCCGGTGGACCTCGGGCACCGGCTACGTCATCGCCGACGCGGTACGGATCAGCCGGAGCTGAAAGCCGTGCGGTTCGTGCCCACTCTGGCGGGGGCACGAGCCGTACGCGGGCCGGCCCGCCCTTCACGGCGGGCCGGCCCCCCCACAACCCCTTTCGCCCCACGACCGGTCACCCGCTACGGCCGGCCGATCGCTGGGCCCGCTACGGCCAGCGGGTGAGCGCGGCCCGATGCCCGACCTGTGCCCCGCTGCCCGGGTCGACGCGAAAGGCTCCCAACAGCGTCGTGGTCTCCAGAGCGGTGGCAACGCCCCACAACGCTGCACGCCCGGTGCTCCCGGCCAGCATGGCGCAGTGGGTCGCGACGACGGCGGCGGCCACCGCCTGCACGGCTACATAGTCGGGCACCACCCCGGCCCGCTCCCGGTAGGTGGTCACGAACTCCCGCTCCGACATCCCGACGGCCGCTTCCCGTTCGCAACTCGCTTCGCTCTCGACGGTTGCCCTGTCCCTGCTGTCCGCTTCGCCCTCGCTCGGGAACCACTGCCCGATCCCGTAGATCCCGTACGGATCGCCGACCGCCTCCCCGAATGCCCGCACGCCCGCCGCCACGGCGCAGACCATCCGCGGGTTCGAGGCTCGCCGCAACACCTCGACGTCTTCCTCGAAGGACCCGCAGCACAGCAGGTTCCACGACCCGCCAACGGGCAACGCGGCACCGGGTTCGGCCACGATCACCGGGATGCCGCGCTCGTTCGCGGCCCGCTCGGCGCCCGCCGCCACCTGCCGTCCGAAACTGCCCTTGCCCGGCACGACCCACAACCGGTCGCGCTCGCCCTCCTCGGCCAGTCGCCGCACGAACGGCTCCGCGTACGCGCTTGCGGGCGCCAGGACCGACACGACATGCCCGGGATGCGCGCCCTGCACGTCGTCACCCGCCCCGCCGTGATTCCACACCAGCAGGTCCAGCTCTGCCGCGACCCGCCCCGCCCTGCGCATGAGATGCGTGGAGTACGGCCCCAGCAGCAGATCGCACCGGCCGGCCAGCCCTCGCAACACCCGCTCCAGCACGTCAGGATCGCTGCGATCGTCCTCGACGACGAGTTCCACACCGTCTGCGGCCGCCCGCCAGACCTCCAGCCCCAGCCTGGCCTGCTCACCGAACCGGGCGAACCTCCCGGTCAGCGCTAGCGGAACCCCGATGACCTGCGACGTCATCTATCCATCATGTAACCCTGGGGGTCCCCGCGAAGTGACAGGTGGCCAGCGGAAATGCCTCTCCCTCAATTCATTACGTGACCATACGATGACAAGGAGCATTCGGCGCGAGTAAAGGGAGAACATCCGTGGGCCGACACGAGGACCCCGACAGCCCCAAGGACACGCCGCTCGACCCCAAGCGGGGAGGTCAGGGCAGCAACGACGACGAGAACAGGACAGGCTCCGGCCAGCACGGTGAGGGCGAAGGCGGCAAGAAGTAGTGGACCTCACCGCGCGGATGGAGTCGTTGATCGCCGACCTCGACCCACTCGGGGACATCAGAAATGTTGTCAAGCAAGCGGTCCGCGCGGTGCCCCGTCACCTGTTCATCCCTGACGTCGGTCTCATCTCACCCCGCAGAACCGGCACCGCGGTCCTGATCGACCGCGACGCCGATCCCAGAACCTGGTGGGACATCGTCTACTCCGACACCAGCATCGTCACCCAGCTCGACGACGGCGGCACAGACCTGCGCGAAATGGAAGGTGACTACACGGCCTCGGCGTCCGCTCCTAGCACGGTCGCCCACCTGCTGAACCTGCTGGACCCCTGCCCCGGCCACCGGGTGCTCGAGATCGGCACCGGCACCGGATGGACCGCTGCCCTGCTGTCTCATCTGGTCGGTGCCCACGGGGATGTGAGCACGGTCGAGGTGGACTCCGCCGTCGCCGGACAGGCGGCCAAGAACCTCGCCGCCGCCGGTGCCCAGCCGCATCTGGTCATCGGTGACGGCGCCGCCGGGTGCCCGCAGCAGGCGCCGTTCGACCGGATCCACGTCACGTGCGGGGTCCGGACCGTTCCGTACGCCTGGGTGGAGCAGTCACGGCCGGGCGCGGTGCTCGTGCTGCCGTACTGCCCGGGGTTCGGCACAGGCCACGCGTTGCGGCTCGTGACCATGCCTGACGGTACGGCGATCGGCCGTTTCCCCGGGTTCGCCTCGTACATGCTGATGCGCTCACAACGCGGCATCCATGACCGTCCGCCGCGCGGCCCTGAGGACAAACACCACCTGACCACGCGCATCGACCCGCGCACCATCGCTCATGCTCCCGCCGGTGCCGATCTGGCCATCGCGGCACTGACCGGCCTGACCTCCAACGGCAGCGGCGCGCCGGACGAGGACGGCGATCTGTACCGGTTGTGGGTGTCCGACCCCGCCGAGCCGTACTCCTGGGCGGCGGCGGACTGGCGTCCGGACACCGCGCGGTACAAGGTGTTCCAGGTGGGTGCGCGGGCTCTGTGGGACGAGGTCGTGGACGCCTATTTCCGGTGGGTGAGCTGGGGCGAGCCGGGGCGCGACCGGTTCGGCATGACGGTCACACCCGAGGAACACCACCTCTGGCTCGACTCCCCGGACCGCGTGGTGGCACAGGTGTGGAAGCGGGCAAACAGGAGCTGGTCGCCAAGGTGAAGGACCTGAGCTCTGAGCGATGAGCGGCGGGTGCGGAAAGTGCAAGCCCGCGGGCCGCTTTGGCTTGTGCGCAGGAGTTGGTTGCAGGCGTGCTGTTCGTCGTGCAGGCTGTGTCAGCCGGCCCTCTTCTCGATCGGGACATGCATGAGGTCGGCGGCGGCGAAGATCGCGGGCTCCAGGGCTGTCACGACGATGTCCGTCCCGGCTCCGGCTCCGTTTTGTATGTTGCTTCTGGGGTCAGGAGGTCGCGCCGTACGTTGAGCGGCGGGCGGCTTCCGGGGAGCGCAGACGCACGGTGATGGACAGGCCGCCTTCGGGGCGGGCGCTGGTGGTGAGGGTGGCGTGGTGGGCTTGCGCGACGGCGTTGACGATGGCGAGGCCGAGGCCGTAGCCGTCGCTGCGGCCGTGACGATCGGGCGCCAGTTTCTGGAAGGGCTGAAAGAGCCGCTGGATCTGGTCGCCGGTGATGTCCGGTCCGGTGTTGGTGACCGTGAGGGTCGCCTCCGTGCCGGAGATCCGGGTGGTGATCTCTACGTGCCCGTCCGGGTGGTTGTGGCGGATGGCGTTGTCGATGAGGTTGGCGACGAGGCTTTCGATCAGTCTCGGGTCCCCGGCCGTCACCGCGGGCGCGAGGTGTTCGGCGAGGTCGATGTCTCGCTCCGTGGCCTGGGCGCGGCGGGAGGTGAGCACTCCTTCGACGACATGGGCGAGGTCGAGAGTGTCCCAGCGGGTGACGCCGCGCTCGCTGGTGGCCAGGGCGAGCAGCGCTTGGACGAGTCGCTCCTGGTGTTCGCCCAGAGCGAGGGCCTCCCGGCAGACCGAGCGCAGGGCCTCGGCGTCGGCGTCGGGGTCGGTGAGGGCGACTTCGAGGAGGGTGCGCAGGCCGGCGAGTGGGGTGCGCAGTTCGTGGGAGGCGTTGGCGACGAAGTGGCGTTGGGCGTCGAAGGAGGCTTGCAAGCGGGCGAACAGGTCGTCGAGGGTGTGGCCGAGTTCGGTCAGCTCGTCCGTGGGCTCGCCGAGGTCGAGGCGCCGGTGGAGGTCTCCGGCGGAGATGCTCTGGGCGGTGGTGGTGATGGCGCGCAGCGGGTGCAGGAAGCGGCCGGCGACGTACCAGCCGAGAGCCAGGGCGACGGGAATCAGTACGACCAGGGCGACGGCGGATCCGGTGAGGAGCTGGGGCAGGCTGATCCCGGGTCCGGGCCCGGTTTCGATGACCGTGCCGGATGAGGCGGGGCCTGCGGGCATGGTCTCCTGGACGCTGGCCAGCGGGACGTTGACGAATATGAGCACGAAGGTCCCGGCGGCGTAGATGCCCGCCGCGTAGGCGAGCGCGAGCCGCTTCTGCAGGGGCCTTCTGGTGAGCGTCTGGGTGGTCATGACGGTCCGATGCGGTAGCCGCCCTCGCGGACGGTCTCGATCACGGGCGGGTCGCCGAGCTTGGCCCGTAGCCGGTGCATGGTGTGCTTGACGGCGCTGCTGAAGGGGTCGGCGGCCTCGTCCCAGACGCGTTCGAGCAGTTCCTCGGCGGAGATGACCAGGCCGGGTACGGCGAGCAGGCATTCGAGCAGGGCGAACTCCCGGGGGCTCAGCTCAAGGCGCCGGCCGGCCCGGAAGGCGATACGGCGAGCCGGATCGAGGGTGATGTCCCCGCATGCCAGGGTGGGTGGCAGCGGCGGGGTGGCGCGGCGGGCCAGGGCACGGACGCGGGCGACCAGTTCGGCGAACGCGAAGGGCTTGGGCAGGTAGTCGTCGGCGCCGAGGCTGAGCCCGTCGACGCGGTCCTCGATCGTCCCGGAGGCGGTGAGCATCAGGACGCGGGTCTCACAGCGGCCGTGGGCGAGTCGCCGGCAGATTTCGTCCCCGTGGACGCCGGGCAGGTCGCGGTCGAGGATTACCACGTCGTAGCGGGTGGCGGCCAGGCGGTCGAGGGCGGCGGTCCCGTCCAGGACGACGTCGACGGCCATGCCCTCGCGGCGCAGCCCGGTTCCGATGGAGCGGGCGAGGACCTCGAAGTCCTCGACGACGAGGACCCTCACCGCCCCTCACCGCCGGTCATCGTGCGGCCGAACCTGCCGCCGGGTCGAGGTGCCATGCTCTGACGATGCCAGATCCCAGGTTCCAGCCGGGTCGCAGCCGCTGCGACCGTGCTGGAACCGGGTGCCGCGTACAACCGTCGGCATGAGTTCATTCACACCGAACCGATCTCGCCGGTGGGCCGATCTCTCCGCGTTGCTGCGCGGGGAGTGGGCCACGTTTCGCTCTTCGCGGGGCTGGTTGTGCACCATGGTGGCCTCTGTGCTGGCTGCCGTGTCGCTCGGATTGCTGATCGCCGGGGGCGCGCGCAGTACGTGTGCGACGGGGAAGGGGGAGGGTCCCTGCCCTGCGCCTTTGGTGGGACCTGATGGTACGGCGGTCAACGACAGGTACTACTTCGTGCACCAGCCGCTCAAGGGGGACGGCGGCATCGTCGCCCGTGTGTCGGACATGACCGGGCAGATGCGGATGCCGGACGCCGTACCGGGGGTGCGCAACGTCAAGGAGGGGGTGGTGCCGTGGGCTAAGGCCGGGCTCCTGCTCAGGCAGAGTCTTCGGCAGGGCTCGCCGTACGCGGCTGTCATGCTCACCGGAGCTCACGGCGTGCGGATGCAGCACAACTACATCCATGACGTGGCCGGTGGTCCTCACAATGGCCCGCAGTGGTTGCGGCTGACCAGGTCGGGCGACACCGTCACCGGCTATGAGTCAGATGACGGCAAGGCGTGGGCCGAGGTCGGCACGGTCAAGCTGACGGGGTTGGCGGAGACGGTGGAGATCGGGTTGTTCGCCGCCTCGCCAGGCGTGTTGTGGGAGAGGGCGGAAGCCTTCGCCGAGGTCACCGCCACCTTCGACCAGGTCGCGTTGCAGGGTGCGAACGGTTCGTGGCGGCGTGACGACGTCGGCGTTTCCCTGGAGTCCGATGGCGTGACCCCGCATCACCCGGGCGGGGTTGTCGAGTCCGGTGGCAAGTTCATGGTGACGGGGGTCGGTGACATCGGGCCCGCTCCGGTGGAGGGTGGTCTGCGGGCTGATCTGATGCTGACCGGCGGGGTTGTGGGGTTGATCCCGGTGCTCGTGGTGGCGGTCACGTTCGTCACGGCGCAACGCGGGCGCGGGCTGATCGGGGCCGGTCCGCCGGGCGGGCCGCATCCGGAGTGGGTGCTGGCGGCCAAGGCCGTGGTGGTCGGCGCGGTCGCGTTCGCGGCGGGGCTGGTGACCTCGGGGGTGGTGGTTCCTGTCGGTCTGGCGATGTTGCGTGCCAACCAGAACCCGATCCAGCCGATCACCCTGGCCACCGGGCTGCGGGTGGCGGTCGGCTACGCGGTGCTGACCGCGGTCGCCGCGGTGCTGGCTGTGGGCCTCGCCGCGCTGGTCAGGCGGGCCGTGGTCGCCGTCGGGCTGGCCGTCGCGCTGGTCGTCGTGCCTTACCTGGTGGCGACCGCGGGTTTGGTGCCATGGCTGCTGGCGATCACCCCTGCCGCCGGGTTCGCGATCACGCAGAGCGTTCCCACGTTCGCGCATGTGGACGTGGACCAGTCACTGCTCGGGGGCTATTACCCGCTCCCGCCGTGGGCAGGTTTGACCGTGGCCTGCGGATATGCCGCCCTCGCCCTCGGGACGGCGATGGCTGTACACCGCAGGAAAGCTTCACGTCAGTCTCCGCTCCCCTGAAGGAATGGCCGACGTCCTGTCCGGGGCCGGAGAGGGGAGCGTTGGTGACCACGTCGAGCAGGTCGTGCGTCTCTTCGCTGCGGGCGTAGAAATGGATGCGGGCCGTTTCGTCGGGGCCCGCATCCGGATGCTCTCACTGGATGACCACCGCGGTGCCACGAGCTGGAGCCTGGTGCTGGGGTCAGAAGTCGAATTCGCCGAGTTTGGCGCCGCCGATGAAGGCGCGGAAGACGTCGCCGCGCAGGATCATGGGCGGAACGTCGGGTTGCTCGGAGTCGCGGATCGCGTATCGGTCGCCGCTCAAGCTGGCCGCATAGAGGCAGTCGCCGCCGCTTGAGCCCGACAGCGTGGATTTGATCCACTGAGCGACTTCGAGTTCGGCGTCGAGTTCGTCACTGATCTTCATACCGTGCCGTCACCTCGCGTATCAGTCGCTGACTCATGTGGATGGGATGTGCCCATTTGTGAATAGCGTCATATCTGACACTAACGCGCCGCACGGCCTCCTCGTGAGCGGTTACGGAGCCGAGTGCGGCGTCTTCGAGTGAGATGTGGTCTGGTATGCCTTCGCTTCGGGCGAGAGAAAAGCCTCCCAGCAGACCCGCTGTGGCCCCTACGTCCAGTGGCACGACCTGGATCGAGATGTTGGGGCGTTCCGCCATCGCCAGCAGGTGCTCCAACTGCTCCCGCATGACTTCTTTCCCGCCGACGGGCCGGAGGAGAACGCATTCGTCGAGCAAGGCCCAATACATGGGCGGATCGGTGCGCTCGAACACTGACTGCCGTCGTAGCCGTGTCTCCACGGCCTCCTCAACCCACTGTTCGGTGGCTCCTGGTTCGGCGGCGAGGATGGCTCGGGCGTAGCGCGGAGTCTGGAGAAGGCCGGGAACCACGAGCGGTTGCCACGTGCGAATTGTGTGGGCGTTCTCTTCCACGGCCGGCCACTCGCTGAACCACTTCGGCACGGACATGACCCGGGTGTTGGGCAGGAGCCGGAAGAGGTCGCCGTTCAGCCCGAGGGCGGATTCGACCGCGATGGTGAAGCTTTTGGTCGGTTTTCGTTGGCCGCGCTCGACCAGCCCGATAAGGCTTTCGCTGCACGAGAGAATGTTTCCCAGGGCCACTTGGGAGAGGCCGGCGGCGGTGCGTGCATTCTTCAGCACAACGCCGTAGGAGGGTGTTTCAGGGGGCGGGGGTTGGAGTTGCTCGTCCAAGGTCATGCCGGGCTCCTTCGCGAAGCATGCGCACAGACAATGGCTGCACAGGTCTGTTCCAGCACGGACAGTCATGTGCTGATTACAACCTAGCGATCGGAGGTCACCCTGGGAAGGAGTCCAAGGACGCAAGAAAGGCATTCAGGCTCATGCTCAGGATTTCGCAGGGATCAAAAAGCTACACACCGGAGAGACCGGACATATCCCTCTGGAGGGGGGCGACGTTGCGTCGCGGGGGCCGTACCTCGTGGCAGGCGCGCCAGGCGGTCGGGCTGTGGCTCGCCGACGCTCCCGCCGCCGTGCGGGCCGATGCGCTCCAGATCGTCGCCGAGTTGGCGGCCAACGTCATCCAGCACGTGCGGGAAGGGCCGGGGCGCGACTGGGTGAGGCTGCGGCTGGGGGTCGGTGCCAAGTTCGTACGCCTGGAGGTGATGGACCCGGGCACCCTGGCGTCGGCGCCGTGCTTCGTGCCCCTCCAGGCGTCCATGGAGGAGGCGGGGCGCGGGCTGGGCATTGTGGCGGGGCTCAGCGCCCGATGCGGCACGTACGTCATCAGGGGTGGTCACCGCGTCGTCTGGGCCGATCTGGCGACTGCCGGTGCCGTGCCTGAGACGTGACGGACAGGAGATTCCAGGGTTGGACGATCATGGAAGGGGCCGGCGGCGGCTATATCGCCTTCCGCACTGTCCTGGTGCCCCAGGACGGCGGGCTTTCCAACGTGCGGTGCGGTGCGACGCTGGCCGAACTGTACAAACATCTGGAGCAGGAATCCCGTGTCCGGGAGCCTGGCCGTAGGTGACCGACAGGAAGCGCACCAGCACCGCCTCCCTGGCCGGAGCCGGCAGCGCGTCGAGGACGGCGTTGCCCGTCGCCAGATGGACGACGCGGCTGCGCACGCCGCCCACCCGCGGGGGCATCGGGCAGGCCAGAAGGCGCCGCTCGTCTTGTAGGCCTCGGCGATTCACGGCTGCTGGTGAGAGTTCAGACCGGATGATCGGTTGAACAGCAAAGAGTGCTCCTGATCTGGAAGATTACGGATTGTCGAGATCAACAACCTTCCAGAGCGAGGAGCACTCTT